>NZ_LMVM01000001.1 GCF_002287175.1 Methanobacterium bryantii
TACTATAATGTCTTTTATGGGAAGCTTGAAACGTTGCCGGCCACTCTCATATTTATAAACTCGTTTTTTTTGTAATTAATTAAAAAATTTTTTAATAATAATTAAGTTCTTTTTAAATTAATTTTATTCAATTTAATAATAATTTTACAAAAATGAACTTTTGTATGGGATGTGAGTCCCAACCAAAAGCTTATCTTAACAAATTACAAATTAGTTAATGTCATATCATTATTTTGACTGGTGCCTACGGTCCTCTTATGAGGTTGGCTAAGCCTTCTATGATTAGGAGAAACCCAGTACTGGACAGACTGCCTGCTTCGAGGGTTGCTCGGGGAGGAAAGGGTGAACTACCTGTGAACCAGTGAGTTAGTATGCAGGCAAAATTACATTTATAATGGGTCAGTATTCTTTTTTGGGAGTTTAATATTGATTTATTTATAATTCTGTTATTGTTTTAGAATAAATCATTTATTTTTAATTTTTAGAAATTTTCTATCAATCTTTTAGCAAATGATAGAGATTTAACGCATTGCATGAAATGTTTTTGGATTAATCCTTTTATTTGATTTTCAGTTTCGATGAATAATGGTGATAATTTTCTTTTAATAGTTTTCTAGATAAATTCGATGGGATTAAGGTTTAGTGAATATAGAAGTAGGGATGCATTTAATATAAAAAATACAGTACAATAAAACCTAATTTTTAAGCTTTGTAAAGATCATTAATTTTGGGGGGAGTTAATCCCTGAATTTTATAAATTTTCTATAAGTTTTCAAAAATCTATCAAATATACATGTTAGAATGTTTTTACCAGTAAATCTTTAAAAAATTGTCAATATTTTTTACTATAATTCATCTTTTTTTGTAGGTTATTTTGGTAACATTTGGTATACTTTTGGGTGTAAATCTGGAATAACTACTTAAATTTAGCTCTACAACAGAAACGTGAAGCACATAAACCTAATTATTAAAAATCGGAACAAAAAGCAGGTTAAAATGATATTCAGGGATATGGAGAGAGTATAAAAAAGTATCCCACCATCTTTGAATCTCTCAACAATAAACGAATAACGCAAGGTCGATACCTAACTTTTTAAAGTATCAATTTAAAGATGCCGATTTTTTTTAACAATTACACATTGATCTTGATAAATTTTAGCAGTAAATTAACATTACATCTGAAAAAAAAAACTTTGAAACAAAAAAAATCAAAAGAGGGCTTTTATTATGAATTGTATAGTTATAGGTGCAGGTAACGCAGGACGTCCTGTTGCAAGAATTCTAAACCACATAGGCAATAAGGTAATGATTACAGACAGCAAAAATTTGAAAGAATTCCCGGAAAAGGTGCAGGAAACCCTCATAAAAATGGAAAAAGAGGGAGTGGAATTACAGCTTGGTCTGAACACCCCAGATTTTAGTGGTGTAGACTCAGTATATGTTTCACCTGTAATACCCAAGAAAGCCCCTGTTATGGAAGAAATAGCCCGTAAAATAGAAAACAAGGAATTAAAGTTAATTAGTCAGGAAGATGTATCAGATATAATCAATGATCTGATTGACATAGACATTATAGGAATAACAGGGACCGTTGGCAAAACCAGCACCACCCATGCAATTTCTGAGATATTTAAAAATGCAGGGTACAATGTTTGGATGTGTTCCTCCAGAATGGGTAATCTTTTAAGTGAAACAATAATTGACGGAATAATCAAAGGTCTTCCCCAGGAAAATGATATTGCAGTGCTTGAAATACCCCACGGAACTTTAGGTATAATGTTTAAGGTTCATCTTAAGGTGGCTGTGCTTACAAATATTTACATTGACCACCTTGATGAATTTGAGAACTCCATGGAAAAATATGCAGCTAGAAAGCGTATGATAAGCTGTTCGAGCGACTTACTGGTTGCTGGTGCACCCTGCAGGAAGTATATTGGGGACTTAAAGGATACAGTGTTCTACTGTTTTAATGAACCTGAATTCGATTCAGAGAGTGAAAATGTTAAAGGATCTTACTCAGGTGATACTTCTAAAAAATCCGAAACTCCTGAACATGAAAATTCCAAATGCCATGTCTCAGGTTACTTTGAAGATGGCATATTAGGATTGAATTATAACCTAGAAGGAGTTCCCCAGGTATCATGCAATGGATCTGGTGAACTTAAAACATCATTTAAACCCTTAGGATATTATCTTGAAAACTCAATAGGTGCAGCTACAGCTGCTCTGTGTTATGGTTTAGATGAAAAATCCATTGAAAATGGTCTAAGCAAGTTTGATGGAGTTCCAGGACGCTTGGAATATGTTGGAGATTATAAAGGAAGAGAGGTTTACCTTGATCCATCCCATGTGATTGAAGGGTTTATAAAAACTCTCAGTCTTTTTCCAGACCGGAATCTCATTGTATTGGTAGAGAATTTTGATACAGCAAACTCCCGAGACAAGCAGAAACTCGGAGAAGTAGTTGCCAGATATGCAAATGTCATGATTTGCAGCGCATACAATGAAACAATGGGCAGATTGGATAGACATGTTATTCAGGAGACTTTTAAAGGAGTTGAAGATCCAAATATACTGAAAATTGGGGTTGATTATCTAAAAACTGCAGGAGAACTTTCAATTAAATATTCAAAACCCGGTGATGTTATAATACATGTGGGTCCCGGTGCCATAACTAGGTATGATAGTACTAAGTTCAAGATGATGTCTGGAATAAAAGAAGGATGTAAAAAGTACGAATAAAACTGTAGAACCCTGAAAAACACGAAAAATAAAACACATCAGGTAAAAGCAAAGAATCGCCGGAAAAATGACCATTTCATGAGAGTACCTGCGGAGTTGTGGTCATCTGTGGAGTGGTTGGAGAGTCATATGCTCTATTTTTCACAGGATTATTCTATTTTGGTATTATCTTTGAGAAACTGGAGAGACGTAATGGGAGTTTTACATATTTTCTATTAGATAAAATATTATTTGGTTATCAATTTAATTTATCAAAAACTAATTAGATTGTAGAAATGTGATGGCAAAATTGCTTAACTTTTATTTTTAAATTAAAAAAAAGTTTTGGATAGTTTTTAAGTTAATTACATTATTCCGCCGCGCCTTATTCTTTTAATTACTACATGTGCTACATCTTCTGCATTGTTAAATGGAAAGTCTTCTTCTACAAGCGAAGTTATAGCATCTTCTACTGTTATTTCAAATCCCGGAGCTCTGCACACTCCTCCTCTACCGTGAGGAAATGATTCCATAAGTTTATTATAGTTATTTATTGGGAAGTCTGCTCCTTTTAATGCATTAACAATTCTATCATGTAATTCTTCATCAATACCCATTATTCAACCTCCGTCATTGTACTAATAATTATGATTTGTAATAAATATAAATTTAATTGTAATAATTTTATTGATGTGATGTAAAAATTTCTTTTAAAATGTAAAATTAAACTTTTTAACGTGTTTACAAGTTAGGTCAATTTTAAGGTCATTTGTAGTTTCTTTTTATAGTTCTAATCAGGGTAATATATCACTTTAAATGCTGTAATTATTACTTTAAATTCATAAAGAATCGCTTATTTTGTATTAAAAACCTGCAGGATACGATAAGTATTAGTACTTGTTTAATTACAGTCTAATTTTCTATCATTTTCATAAAATGAGTGTATATGTATAAACATTTGTGGAGAACTTTTGGTGATATTTATCGTTTTGTTTAATGGGGGCGGGGTATGTGAGTTCTGATATTCTTGTAGTTGAGGATGAACATATCATTGCAATGGATATAAAGTTAAAATTAGAAGATTATGGCTACAGGGTGTTTGGTATAGTTTCAGACGGGGAAGATGCTGTTAAACTTGCTGCAGAACTTAGGCCGGATATTGTTTTAATGGATATTTTTTTAAAAGGAGATATTGATGGTATTGTTGCTGCTAAGAGCATACTGGCATTAGAAATACCGGTTATTTACTTAACTGCTCACTCAGATAAAGTTACTCTCTCTCGAGCCACGGAAAATCCTGCTTCAGGGTATCTTGTAAAGCCTTTTGAACCCCAAAAACTTTACAACACCATAGAGGTTACCCTTGAGAGGCACAGGAAATATCTGGAAGAAATTGACGAAATTGAAAATCCAACTCATGGATCCAGAAACGGTAAAGTAGGGGTATACATGGATGGGGAACGTCCAAGAGCATGTACTTTAATTCCTGAATTACTGGATCCTGCATCCCCTCAACAGGAAAATTTCAAGGGTGAAATTATATATGATGGGGATAAAATTGTTCAAACTCCTGTTGATGCAGTCAGGGATGATCTAAAGCCTGTTGTACTGGTAGTGGAAGATGAAGAGATAACTGCACTTGATATAAAGTTCAGACTTGAGAAACTTGGTTACTGCGTACCTGAAACTGTTAGATCAGGAGAGTTAGCTGTTCAAAAAGCATGTAATGTCCAACCCGACTTGATACTTATGGACATAGTGCTTGATGGGGAAATGGATGGTATTGAAGCTGCTGAAACATTAATGGAACTGGATATTCCGGTTATATATCTTACTGCATATGCAGATGCTGAGACAGTTAAACGGGCCAGGAAAACATCTCCCTATGGATACCTGGTAAAACCTTTTGAAGATGCGGAGCTTTATACAACAGTTGAAATGGCACTTAGTAAGCACAGGAGCGACGTGGAAAACGTTACAAAATTCCAAAATAAAATAAGGGAGAAATCTGATGAGCTTAAAATAGAAAAAACGGGAGTTTTCTTTGTCTCTGCGGTGACTATTTCACTTGCTGCATACGGCATGTTAACCCGGAGTATGACGTGGCTTGAATATCTTCTGTTTATACCTGCAATGTATGGTGTCCTGCTTGCAGTGGTTAGTCTCAAAAAACAGAGCCCTGCAGTAGCTTTTGACGAGATGCCCTTTGTGAGCATAATGATCCCCGCACATAACGAGGAATTTACAATAGCTAGATGTGTTAAAAGCCTTGCACAACTTGATTATTATCTTGAAGATAAGCGGAACTACGAAATAATTGTTATAAATGATGGTTCCACTGATAACACTGCAGATGTACTGAGAGAGCTCAAAAAAGAGTTCAAATTTATGAAGATTGTAACTAGAAAACCACCCCGCTCTGGAAAAGGTAAAGGTTATGTCCTTAATGATGGTTTAGAGTTATGCAATGGTGAAATAATAGCAGTTTTCGATGCAGATGCTCGTATTGGACCTGATTTTTTGAAGACAATAATACCTTACCTGAACGAGGATGGTGTTGAAGGTGTACAGGCAAGGGTTAGGATGTACAATAGTAATGAGAACCTTTTAACAGCTATGCAGGAGGTTGAATTTGCTATATTTGGAAATGTGATACTCCGGGCAAAGGATATAATGGGTAAAAATGCATTTTTAGGGGGCAACGGCCAGATAGCCACAAAGAAAGCTATAAAAGAGATCGGAGGATGGGATGGATTTGCAGTCACAGAAGACCTGAATATGAGTGTTAAACTCATTATGAACGGTTATAAAATTCGCTACTGTGGAGAAGCTGTTGTCTATCAGGAAGCCGTCCCCAAATGGGATCTTTTCTTTAGACAGAGAATAAGGTGGGCGACAGGAAATCTTGAAACGCTGTTTGTTTATCTTACAAAAATAATGAATGCACCTATTCCTTTTTATAAGAAAATAAATGCCATAGAACAGCTTTTCTTCCTCCTGCTTATTGCATTTGTAATGGTAGGTTATGTGGTTGTTATACTTCAGATAGGGAATATTATGCAGTTCCATTTCGGTGCTCCAGTTGTTATAGGTGTCTTATCAACTTTTGCGTTTTTCCCATCGTTGTTCATAGGTCTATATCGGGAAAAAGCACTTCCACATGTTATAATTTATAGATCTATAGAATACTGGGCTTATTGTCTGTACCTTTTACCTTTATTCTTCGCGGCTTTTGCAGGGATGATCACGCGAAAAGAAAGGCACTGGGCAAAAACTCATCACAGTGGCTATGAAGATATGGATGAAGATATAATAAGTGGTTCTCAAACTGATTCAGAAATAGTTTAGTACAAAAAGGAGTAATTTTCTGGTAGGCAAAAAGAATCAATTAGAACTTTTACAAATAATGCATGGCAGTTTTCATAAAATTTTCTATGCATTCAAAACTTTACGTATTCATCGTCTTGTGCCAATTACTCTGCCAGTGAAGGTTCCTGTTGTAATCTGAGAATTATGGCCTGGAAAAGAGATCCATGTACATAAATTTAAAATTTCTCCAGTATCTGACCATAAATATCTTTCATCTTTCCATCAGACTTCTGGTAAATCATTCTAAGGATAAGTTCTGGAGTACTTTTTGCAAGATAGTTCATTCTAGGAGTCCTGTCTACAATTAAATTGTAGTTATCATCAAGGCCTTTTGCCTCAATTCCGTCAACCCTGACTTCAATATATTTCATTATTTCATGTGCCATATGGGTTACAATGACTGCATACGAATTAGAATCTTTTATTAAGTCTATAAAGCTTGCAATTATTTTAACTGCAGCCTCAAGTTCTGTAATTGCTTCCAGTTCGTCAAGTAAAACCAGTTTATGTGTATCTGTAATTACAACGGGCATGAATGTGTTGAGGAATGACTCAAATGCCCCTGCATCAAGAGATCTTTTCTTTGAGAAGAAATATACTTCATCAACAAGTTTAACTGTAGCTTCTTCTGCACAGACTGGGAGCCCCATCTGTGCCATTATGGAAATCTGGGCAAGGGTTTCAAGGAGTGTTGTTTTACCTCCACTGTTTGCCCCGGTTAAAAGTGCGACATTTTCGGGAGTTTTCAGGAAGTAATCAATCTTTTGAATGTTGATTTCATTTTCAAGTGCTAAGTTGAGGTGTATTCCACCTTTAAAGTTGAACTCATCTCCGATCTGCGGTGCATTTAAATTGTAATAGTATGCAAAACATCCCAGTGCAAACTCATAATCGAATTCCAGAATTTCCTGAATTTCTGCTTCAATCCCTTCTTTAAGGGTGGAGAGTCGTGATGCAGCTTTTACTTTTTTATCGAATGTATTGATGTGCTGTCTTGCAATTTCCTGTTTTTTAACTCTTTCAAGTTCTTGTTCATCAATTTCGATGGGGTATTTTTGAATAAATGGGTCAAATGAACATCCAGTTTTATCCTTAATTTCATCTTTGGCTTCTTTTATCACTTCATCAAATATGCTCTGTATTTTGGCAGGCATTCCTTCATTCATAAGGGCTAAAACTTCATCTCCTTTAAGATCAACCTGTTTAATACTTTCAGCGAGCTTTTCATCGGCTTTTTTCTTTGCATCTTCGACGCTTGCATCAAATATGCTTTCATCAACTTTAGCTGATTCGAGAGAGTCAAGAATTTCTATAACTTCTCCAATCGCTGATTTTCGCCCTAAGATATTTTTAATTTCCAAAACATTGCAAAGAAGCTCGTAATTTGTGTGGTAATATGAAAGGATAGTTTCAGGGACAATTTCATAGTCTAAAGAATCACCAGTCACCATGGCAATGTTATAAGCATCATCAAGGTCTACTTGTCCAGTTGAGAATATATACACTACAAATTCATAATCATCAAGAGTTTCTAACTCTTCTGCAGTGATAATTGTTGAATATTTGTGCAGATCTAGATCCATAAGCCTGTTATAATCTTCTTTGGACTCTACAAGTATGGCTCTTGATGGATCATATTTTGGTTTGTTTTTTCCAGATGGATTTACTTTTTTAAGCAGGTTACTGATTTCATTTACTGGAAGTTTGGATACAGTTTCCTTTGCATTCATTACAAAATCTAGATTTTCCTGAATCTTTCCTGTATCATTTGTGGGGCTTATTAAAAGAACCCTGTTTTTTCCATATTTGGTACTCGCGTATTTAAGAATTCTGGCAATAATGTCATCATAGATCTGGATGACCTGTTCTGTCTTTAAAAACTCTTCCCTTGGATTGCCTAAAGCTTCATTTATTATTTCTATAGCTTTAGCCTGACTTACTCCATCGATTTCTGAAAGTTTATCAACTTCGAAGTTACTGATTGCTGTCTGTAGATCTGCCTCGCTGCCGAAGCTGTCAACAATTTTCTTTGCTAGTTTGTCACCGATGCCTTTGATTTTTGTAAGTTCCACCTTTTATCACCATTAGGGCACAATTATTTGATTATTTTGATTTATAAATAATTTTGACGTTAAAATATTCAGTTTGAAACTTTAGATAAATTTCAATTTTTTTTTATTATTAATAATTATTTTCAATATATAAACGTATAGCTTAAATATAGTTGGGTAGCATGTGAAAACTAATAGTTTTCAAGCATTTGGTAACTGATAATTGAATTTAAATTAATAAGTACCTATTTCAAAAATAGTTTAGAAAATTTGAATAAAAAATGAGAAATATTCATGGTTCTACTATTAATTTTAAACTTAATTTAGAAAATTTATACATTTATTTTCATATTGTACTTATATATGTGATTTATTTTAATATAGTTAGTTGTTACATTAAGTACACATGGTATTAAAGTTTTTAAAACGTAAAGTATAATCCTCTTAAAAATAAAGTTAGGATATAGTTTGATTATGAAGGAATAAATTTATGGATCCCACTATTTTTTATATTATAATTCTTGCAATCACAGGAGCAGGGATAGGGTTTGCATCAGGCCTTCTTGGAATTGGGGGAGGTTTTATAATGGTCCCGGTTCAATACTGGCTTTTTATATCTATTGGTGTTGATCCTACGCTTGCTATAAGGATGTCTTTAGGTACAAGCCTCGCGGTTATACTCCCAACAGCTATAAGCGGCGCATATGGGCATTACCGTCGAAATGCGGTTTTAATCAAACCGATGGCACTTTTAGCTGTTACTGGAAGTATTGGTGGTATTTTGGGAGGGACTATTGCTTCTCATGTGCCTGGAGATATTCTTAAACTCCTTTTTGGGGTCACAGCTTTGGTGGTCGCTGTTAGAATGCTTCTTTATAAATCTCCAGAGGTTAAAAAAGAGCCAAAAGCGGATAATATTTATTTTATTGCCGGCGGATTCATTGTTGGAATAATGTCCGGGCTTCTAGGAGTTGGCGGGGGATTTATTATAGTCCCATTCCTTGTAATTGCCATGGGATATGACATACATAAATCAATTGGGACTTCCACAGCGGTTATAATATTTACATCTATAGGAGGAATTATCTCTTATATCTTTAATGGGCTGGGCGTACCTGGATTACCTCAATATTCTTTAGGTTATATTAACCTTCTCCAGTTTATTATCCTGGCAGTTGCAAGTATCCCCATGGCTCAATTGGGAGTTAAGGCAGCACATAAACTTCCTGCAGATAAACTGAATTATATATTCATAGCGCTGCTGATTTATGTAGGTTTGAATATGGTGGGGATTATTTAAGGCCTGCAATTACAATCTTTCTTCAACTATTTGATTAATAACACTGTCCATAGTTGAAATTACAGCCTCAGAGGTACAGCAGTTTGGATTATAAAATATATGTATTAAGTAGGGACTACTTTTTATGTTAAATGATTTATTTTAGTAATTACCATATTACAATATAATTTAAAATTTAAGGAGGGGTACTGTCCTATTATATCAAAAGACATTAAAAGCGTTAAAAGCCAGATTGTAATTGTTTTTTCAGCTTTTTTAGCGGGTATGACTCTATATGAAATTGTAAAACAAGTATTGTTCCCAAGTATAAATATATGGGAATCACATGTCATTACTATTACTTTTACAACAATTTTAGCCACTATTCTTGCTTATTTCGTGTTAAATGATCGGGAAAAGCTGATAAAACAGTTGGAGCAGGCTAATTATGACCTTGAAGATCAGATTGAAGAAAGGATGGCAGAAGTTAAAAGGTTAGCTAACATTGTGGAGTCATCGGATGATGCTATTATTGGAATGGATTTAAATTTTCGAATATCCAGCTGGAATCATGGCGCAGTAGAAATGTACGGGTATTCCCCAGGTGAAATAATTGGAAAGCATATATTTATTTTAATGGAACCTGGGGAACAGGTTAATAATTTGAGATTGATTGAGAGAGCTAAAAATGGGGAGAGTATAGAACATGTTGAATTGGAACGTTTGAAAAAGGACGGATCCCATTTTTACTTGTCTATAACATTTTCTCCAATTAAAAATGATAAAGGTAATATTGTTGGAATATCTTCAATTTCTAAAGATATTACTCGGCGTAAGAATGCAGAAGAGCAGTTAAAGGATACAATAAATGAATTAAAACGTTCAAATGATGAACTACAGCAGTTTGCATTCATTACCAGTCATGATCTCCAGGAACCTTTAAGGACCATTGCCAGCTACGCTCAACTGATCGAAAGGCGCTACAAAGGTAAGCTTGATAATGAAGCTGATGAATTCATTGAATTCATGGTTGATGGTGCAAAAAGAATGAAGCAGATGATCCAGGGTTTGCTTGATTATTCTCGTATTGAAACAAAGGGTGGAAAATTCAGGGATTTTAATGCGGGAAATGCTTTAAATCATGCTTTAAATAATTTAGGGCCTGTAATTAATGAGATTAGTGCGGAAGTTACTTATGATGCTCTTCCCATAATTTTTGCAGATGAAAACCAGATGATACAGGTGTTCCAGAATTTAATTGGAAATGCGCTTAAATTCCATAGTGCTGGGCTTAAACCTAAAATTCATATTTCTGCACGCAAAGAAATTAAAGGATACATTTTTTCTGTTGCAGATAATGGAATAGGGTTAGAAAAGGAGTATTGTGATAAAATATTTGAAGTGTTCAAAAGATTACACTCTATTGGAGAATATGATGGGGCAGGAATTGGTTTGGCAATTGTTAAAAGAATTATAGATCGCCATAATGGTAAAATTTGGGTTGAATCAGAGTATGGTGAAGGTTCTACGTTTTATTTCATGATACCCTTTAAGGATGGATCCCTATAAATTTTAAATTAGTTAAAATTCAGTTTAAAATTAGTTATTGTAAGAGCAAATAAAATTCTCAAAAAAGTTTTAATACAAGTTTTTTAATCATTTAAAACACTAAAAACTTGAATTTAAATAGCAAGGTCGGAAATTATGTTTTTGACTTGCAGGTTAAAAGATAGAACTTCCCTGTTTTAAAGTCAATTTAAGATTTCAGCTAAAAATATAAAATAATTTAACTTAAAAAACATATTCTATGAAAATAACAAATGTGATAAAATGTTGCAGTTTGAGGAAATAAAAGAAGATACAGAAGATGTAAATATTGAAGATATTGGAGATAAAGAGACTCCTATACCTAAAAGCTTTATTTTGGCTTACACTGATGATGAACTAACTGAAGGATATATTCCTGATGTGTGGGGGAAATTAAATGAACATGATTTTGATGGTGATGCTGAAAATATAGACTTTGTAATTTACTTTGATAATTTGAATAAAACATGCAGGATTATAATGGCTTTATATTATTCTGAAGAAGATCCTGATGTTCCAGGGATTAATGAAATTGCTGAGTATTATCGCCCTATATTTGAAGAGTTCTATAATAAGAATAAACCATACTGTTAATTCCATATTCTGAGTTTATTATTTCTTTAAATTTTCTTTTTTATGTATCTTAATGCAGTCTATTTTTCTTTATTGGATCGTTGAGCATTGCATAGATGATAAAACTGATAAAGGCTGCTGCTATAATAATTTTATATATTTCTAAGGTTTCTAACATTTTTTTCATCACTCTAATTGGTGTTGTATTTTTAAGGATAAACGAATATATATTCAAAACTAGGATATAAATATTTTTGATACTTACAGATCTACAGTTATATTTGTGATCGTTTTGTTGAATTTTAGATATTTAAACGTTATCTAAGCATATATTTTGTAAATATGCATTTATAACCAGAAATTTTCTATAATACATGATTTGATATGGAATTTAATTTGTATTTATTAAATGCACCTGTTAATTTAAATTTTTAGTTTTCTTTACTACCTTATTTTGGTGCTTTAAAATGCAATAGTTTATATTGAAGTTATGAATATATATTCAAAACATGTTGGGGTAAGGTTCATACTTGAGAACCCAGATCAGCACTTTAAACCATATTCAAAGGAATAAATATGCAAAATCAAACCAACAGAGAATACATCAGGTAAGATATAAGTTGGTTAAATAGATTGTAAATGTATTAACCAGAAAAAACAGCGAAATAATGGATATTTCTCAGCTAACTTTTCATAGAATTTTAAACTCTGGCAGGAAATAGACGTAATTTCAGTGTATATGGAAGTATTTAGATGGCAAGTTGAAATGTTACAAATTATAGTGGGACATACTGGAGGTGAATTAAATGAAAGTAGCTATTACATCAACTGGACTTAGTTTGGAATCAAATATAAGCAATGTATTTGGAAGAAGCCCTAATTTTATAATTGCAGATCTGGAAAATGGAGAAATTGAAAATGTTTTACCCATTGAAAATCCTGCAAAAAATGAGAGGGGAGCCGGAAACTTAGCGGCACAATTTATGGTAGATCAAGGTGTTGAGGCTCTAATTATAGGAGAATTAGGTAATGTTGCATTTGGCATTTTAAGAAATGCAGGAATTAAAATTTATAAAATTAGCCCCAGAAGTGTAGGAAAAAACCTTAAATACTTCATGGAAGGTAAACTGGGGGAAATAAGTTCAGCATCTTCAGGAATTCCCTCAGCTATAGATAAACGCCCAAGAAGAAGAGATAAAATTTGACCTGATAATAATCATATCTTGAGAATAATTAGATTAAATCAGCTATAGAAAGACAGCAGGTGAGTTAAATGGTTAAAATAACAGTAGATTACGATAAATGCGAAGGTGCAGAATGCGGGGAATGCGCAGATGTATGCCCCATGGAAGTTCTTGTAATTGAGGGAGATACTCTTGTAATCAAGAATAAAGGGGAATGCAGCTTGTGTGAAGTATGTATGGATGTATGTCCAGATGAAGCAATAAAAATTGAGGATGATTGAGCATTAAATAGATTATTTTAATGCATTAAATTCTTTTTTTATTTTGCAAAGACAAGTGATTTTTTTATAGAATCCCTTAGCGGGTCTATGATTCCTTTTTAAAACAGCATATAATCCGTTTAAGCACATTAATTGAATTGATGTCTTAAAACATGGGAGTACTATAGCTCCTTGCAGAATTTTAGAATTAGTCACAGGTGCAGAAAAAGTGCTTTAATGAGGTAAAACCTTCATTTTTTATTTTTTTTAAATGAAACTAAAATTTAAGTATCATAAATTAATTATTATATTTTTAACACAAATGGGGTGATTTTATGAGGACTAAAATGGCAGTGTTGCTTATGGTTTTTTTATGTCTTAGTCTCGTGACATCTTCTTTTGCTGCTGCATCTAACTATAACCGTAAATCTGTAGAAAAAAATATTAAAGTAGTTTCTAACCCGTCAACAGGATATCATTGGGTTGCAGTGTACAATAAAAAACATGTAAAATTGTTAAGCGACGCATTTAAATCAAACAATCCAAGGTTAATGGGTAGCCCTGGCATTGAAACTTTTAAATTTAAAGGCGATAAAGGGCAAAGAATTGTCTTAAAATACGTTAGAAGTGGAGATAACAAACCCGTAAAACAACGCACATACGTATTATAACTAATAAACTAACATTTTACTTTTTAAATCATGATTTAGTGGGAAATATCTTAAAATAACAGTTTTTACTATTTCTTTAGCAGATGCAAACAAGCACTTTTGAATTAAATCAATCATCTAAAATTTTAATAGTGTATAATAAGGGTATAACTCTACTGATTCAAGATATTTATATTTTAAATTCAGTTATATCCATTAAAATACATCTAATTATATTATTAACCAATAGGAGTACTTATTTTGTGGAAATAGTCAAAATTAGGAAACGTTAACTTCATTGAATAATTAAACCAAAAAGTTATACCTTTTAAAAACAAAGTAATAGTAAGAATTTCTTTATAATTTTTAAAAAGATATTAATCAATATTTTCAGGGGAGGTATTGAATTAAATACAAAAAATAGCATATTCAAGGAAATATTTGATAAGTCTCCCACTGGTATTTTTTGTTATAATAAAAAGGGTAATTTAATTGATGCTAACTATACTGCTTTAAAAATAGCAGGTATTAATTCTTTAAATGATTTTAAAAAAATTAATTTATTTGATAGTCCTGATATTGCTTTAAGGAAGGATGAATTGATTAAAACAGGTTTAGTTAAGTTTCAATCTAGTTTAAATTATGAAAATGTCAAAAATGAAGGAAGTTATGCTTCTGTAAATTCTGGAACTGCTTTTATTGATTGGACTATCTCTGAAGCCGATTTTGGCTTTTTAGTTCAAATTCAGGATGTTACTGAATATACAGAAATTGAAAAAGAGTTAAAAGAATCAGCAGAAGAGATTGAAAGGAATAACAAAATACTAACTGGGATAACTAAAATATTTCAAGCTGGTTTAAGAGTTAAAAGTAAAAAAGAATTAGCTCAAATGTCACTAAAAATTATTGAGGAAATTATAGGCAGTTCCTCTGGCTTTATATGTGAGGTAACACCTAAAAAATTATTAAATACTATTGCAACAAGTTTTTCTGGAGCGCGCGAACGTAAAACGCCCCATGGTAAACAGTTAGTTATGGAAACAGATTTACCTATTAAAGGAATTAGGTGGAGTGTTATTAATGAAGCAAGGCCTTTAATTTTTAATGACATTAATAAACATCCAAAATGGATCGAACCGCCAGAAGAGCATGTTAAAATTAAAAGTTTCATGGGGGTGCCTTTAATGCATGCTGGTGAAGTTTTTGGTGAAATTGGATTGATTTATACAGATAAAGATTTTAGTCAAGATGATTTAGAAATAGTTGAATTAATATCTATCGCAGTTATGGAAGCTCTAATGAGTTATAAATCCAGAAATCAATTAACAGAGTATAAAATTAAGTCAGAAGAACTAGTTAGAAAATTTAAAGATAGTGAAGAGTCATTCAGGGCACTTGCAGAAAATTCACCTGATCTTATAACACGGATTGACACTGATTTTAAATACATTTTTATTAATTTTAAAATTTTAGAATTGCAGGGTAATTACCCTGACTTTTATATGGGCAAAACCTTTGAGGAAACAGGCACCCCTTTGAGATATGCTGAAATGTGGAGGTCAAAATATCAAAAATTACTGGATACCGGTGAATTACAGAAGTTTGAATACAGTTCTATAACTAATGATGGCTTTAAATATTTTGAAACTACTGCCGTACCTGAATATAATTCTAAAGGCGAAATTGAAACGATACTGTCTATAAGTCGCGATATCACTGAAAGGAAAAGGAGTGAAAGGCAGTTAAAAGAAATTATAACTGAACTGCAGCGTTCTAATAAAGAATTACAGAGTTTTGCTTACATTACAAGCCATGACCTGCAGGAACCTCTGCGGACCATTGCCAGTTATGCGCAGTTAATCGAAAGACGTTATAAGGGTAAGCTCGATGCTGATGCTGATGAATTCATTGAATTTATGGTTGATGGTGCAAAGAGAATGAAAAGCATGATTCAGGGTTTGCTTGATTACTCACGTGTTGGGACAAAAGGAAACGAATTTAAAGAATTCAACACTCAAGAAGCTTTAGATTATGCTTTAAGTAATTTAGAATCGTCAATTACTGAAAATAATGCCGAAATAACCAGTGATCCAATTCTTCCTGTAATTTTTGCTGATGAAGATCAAATTGCACGTGTATTCCAGAATCTAATTGGAAATGCACTTAAATTCTGTAGGGGCGGGATAAAGCCTGAAATTCATGTTTCAGCCCGAAAAAAAGATAAAGAATATGTTTTTTCAGTTAGTGACAATGGAATTGGAATGGAAGAACAGTACAGTGACCACATTTTTGAAGTGTTCAAGCGGTTACATTCAATTGATGAGTATCAAGGTGCAGGAATAGGTCTAGCTATAGTTAAACGAGTAGTAGATCGTCATGGTGGGCGTGTTTGGGTTGAATCAGAGTTAGGTAAAGGTTCGACATTTTATTTTACCATACCTGTTAGAAATAAAGCCCTTTTAAGGATAATTAATAAGATTAAATAATGATATTTTTTTTAAATGGGTCTAAAAACATTAAGACCATGTTTTCACATTCATAATCTATTTTTTAATTATTTTTTTTATAGCCCTTGGAGGTTATACAAGTATATCATAATTACATGTTTTTAAGATAATTTTTATATCTACAATTTAAAATGAAGTATAATTCATGCAAATGTTATAAACATTGGTATTTTATAAAATTAGGGGGTATCCATGGACACCAAATGAAAAGGTTTAGTGTCCTTGAATTTAAGTACTTTACTTAAAATATTGATTAAAAGGGGATGAGGTCAATACTTACAGGTATTGACCTAAATTACTAATGTGTAGTTTTGTATATAAATTTTATGGTTTAAAGAGATAATAATAATTTATACGTAATTTTACAAATTATAATACGTTTTTATTAAAAAATCAACTTTATTTTATTATTTTCTCTAATTTCAACCTTTTTGAGCAGTTCAATTTTAATACTTTTCTTGTGATATGTCTCAAGTCACGTTTAAAATAATGGTGTTATAAATCTTTTTAATATACGCTCATGTCTATGATCCTGTGCGTGAGTTATACTTTATGCTAAATTGTGGTTTTAATTGATTATATGGGATTTATCTTAAAAAAAATACAATTTACTTAACCAATAATCCCATGAAAATGAAGTGATATTATTTACACAACATTCTGGGCATGAGCGTTAATTCTAATTAGTTTCTCCACCTTGAAAATTCATGTTAGGCTGTGTTTAAAAACGTCTGTTTTTTTGGGATATTGGGCTGCACCATAATCCTATTTTTTACTCCCCTAAAATATGAAATCTATAAAATTTAACGACTGACTTCAATAAAAAAAACTTGCTCTTAAATTAAAAAAAAATGAATTTAATTTAGGCAGGTATATCTTATTTTGTTTCACGGTTCCAGTGACGGTGCATGGCAATTGCATCAATAAAACTTTTAGCAAAATTTTTTATCTGAGTATTGTCAATGGTAGTAACTACGCCTTTATCAGAAGTTATTTCTCCTTTTGAAATTGAAAACCCTGTTATATCTGATTTTGTAAGTAAATCCACACCTTCACTGACAGCTGCAATGGCTTTACAGTGTTTGAATGCCTCATTTACAAAATGAATTACATCGCCGCGTTTTTTCAGTGTGTCTACGCTTTCTTTACCTCCAGGTACGTAGACTGCATCGAACTGAGTAGATGCTGTAGAAATGTAATTCCTGTCAACTTCAATTTCCTGCCCGTTATCTGCTTTGATCATTCCGAGGTACATGGATATGATTTCTGAATTTGCCCCCGCGTCCTTAAGGGCGTCCTTTACATTCACCAATTCATCATAATTGAAACCGTTTTCTGCAAGTATGGCTACTTTTCTGGTTTTTACAGTGTTTTTTACTGTATTTTCCATACTGAATGATGGGAAGTTGTCTGCATTGCTGGAATCTGCACCGTCTGATGGCGGTGAAACACCAACTCCTTTTGCAATTGCTACAGCAAGTCCTTTATCTACATTTGCAAATTGATCCACCATTTTCTGCCGGACTTCTTTTGACTCCACTTTTCCAACCTCAAAGTGGAAAGCACTGATAATATGCTGCTTTTCAGGCTCAGACATGCTGTTATAAAATGATCTAGCTTGACTGTAGAAGTCCTTGAATTTATCGCTTCTATCTCTTATTTTTTTACCTTCCACTTTCTCCATGTAATGGACATAGCCTCCATCTTCTTTAGGAACAGGTTTAGGACAGTTATCTCCCAATGTATTGGGGAAATAACTGGTTTTACCAGTATTAATTGTATGGCGGTGATATCCATCGCGCTGATTATTGTGTACTGGTGCTAATGGTCTATTTATGGGTATTTCGTGGAAATTGGGACCGCCCAACCTGATAAGTTGCGTATCAATGTATGAAAAGAGCCTGCCCTGTAGAAGGGGGTCATTACTGAAATCTATTCCCGGGACTACGTTTCCTGGGCAAAATGCCACCTGTTCCACTTCCGCGAAGAAATTGTCTGGTTTTCTATTTAAAACAAGTTTACCAATCTTTTTAGGAGGTATTAGTTCTTCAGGCCAGTGTTTAGTGGGGTCAAGAATGTCAAAATCAAAGTTGTGTTCGTCCTCTTCTTCAATCATCTGAACATAAAGCTCGTATTCTGGATAATCGCCGTTATCTATGGCATCATAGAGGTCGCGCCTGTGATAATCTGGATCTTCTCCTCCAAGTTTCATGGACTCGTCCCAGACTAATGAATGCACTCCAAGTAGTGGTTTCCATATAAATTTGATAAATCTGCCTTTTCCTTCGCTGTTCACGAATCTGAATGTGTTGACGCTGAAGCCTTCCATCATCCTGTAGCTTCGTGGTATTGCCCTGTCAGACAGTGCCCACATGATCATATGGGTTGTCTCAGGTGCACTTACCACAAAGTCATAAAATGTGTCATGGGCAGTGGATGCCTGTGGTATTTCATTGTCTGGTTCAGGTTTAACTGAATGGATTAAGTCAGGGAATTTAATGGCATCCTGTATGAAAAATATGGGTATATTATTGCCTACAATGTCATAATTACCATCTTCTGTATAAAATTTAGTTGCAAAGCCTCTAACATCTCTCGCAGTGTCTGCTGATCCTCTAAATCCAGCTACAGTTGAAAATCTCACAAATACTGGTGTTTTCTTTCCAGGTTCTTGGAGGAATTTGGCCATTGTATATTCAGACATTGACTCATAACATTCAAAATAACCATGTGCACCGGCACCCCTGGCATGTACTATCCTTTCAGGGATCCTTTCATGGTCAAAATGGGTTATTTTTTCCCTGAAGTGAAAATCTTCCATCAGTGTTGGTCCTCTTTTCCCTGCTTTTAATGAATCATCAGTGTGGTTTACCTTCACGCCCTGGTCTGTAGTAAGTCCTTTTCCTTCAGGATACTCTCTAAATTCTTCTAAATCTTCAATTTTGCTTTTTTTATCAATTTTTTCATCTTTATTCATTATATCCCTCGTTACAAAGGTTAAAATAAATTGTTAGAACTGAAATTTTTTTTTAATTATTATTTATTTATGTAATAATTAATATAAAAAATTTAATACTAGTTGGGTGCAACTAAAAATTTAAAAATAAAATTTAGGGGGATAACTTTAAAATTAAATTGGTGATGTGGCAGTAAACAAGATTTAAATTTATTAATCAAAGATTTTAGCAAATTTTGTAAGTTAACATCTTTTTTAATTAAAATTAAGTTTTAAATTAATTGAAATAGATATTTTAAGCCACAGGATCATTTACTATACTGGATTAATAATCAAAATAAAGAATACTTAAAATATATGGCTTATAGAAACAGTTCCAAATGATTCATTAGTGCTCTGACTTTCAATAACTTTATTTCCTTGAAATATTTGTACCCGTAAAGGCAATGTGCTGTTATCCGTTTTTCTAAAAGTAACTGATACTGTACCTGGATTTGGGCCTAAATTATAATTATTGCTGGAAGTTCCCTGCACCGTTCTATTTCCAGTATTGTCTGAAATAGTACCATTCCATGATCCTTGATAAGCTACAGTTACAATCACATTTGGGGTAAAAGAGCTGTTGTTTGTACTTGGAGATTGATTGGTATTATTTCCTGTAGAATTATTTTGTGTATTAACACAGCCAGATGCAAAAATCACCAGAAGAAAAATAAGTATTATAGATAAATATTTGCTGATTCTGCTCAACTAATCACTCCCTGCATAATCAGTATGTTTAAAAAATTATTAATATTTTTCTGTAAGTTATGAAATCTGGAGTTTAATTATTCCCCACTTACTCAATAAAATTTATTCCAGGTATAAACTGGTGACTTCCTATTATTTGGAGTTAGTAGGGGTTGTTGTAGATTCTAATATTACAAACTACCAAAATGAAGATAATTCACTTGATTAAATATGTTATATAAACTCCCAAATGAGTTATTTGACAAAAACTTGATAGAAAAAGTACTTACATTATAAATCTCTAAATAACTAAGCCAAATTAAGAAGAATTGTAAGATTGCCGCTATGTGTCATGCATCAACCACCACTAACGCCAATGGAATAATAAAGCTTTAAATATCACCTATTAAATATAACAAACTTAAGGGGATATTAAAATGAAACAAAAAATTATAATACTGGCAATTGCGCTGATAACAGCATTTCTTTTAATGGGATCTGCATCAGCAGCGACATTCACACTACTTGGTAGTGATTCAGAAGTAAGTTATTCTAATAGTGCTAATACATTTAATGTTTATCTTAACGCTTACTGTGGGTATGTTTCAACATATGGCTATAAACAAATATCTTCAATAAGAATCACAGATATTTACGGCTTAAAGGCAACGTTAACACGGAACGTAGATTTTACAAGTACTAAAAATAGTTATGGTTACACTACTTCTGTTGATATTAATCAGGATGAACTTGGTTTGTCTCCATTAAAAAGAATAGAAGTGAATTTCATTAAACAATCGGATTTAAGGATAGCTGCAACTAAAAAAAGTGGTAATTATTATTATATCACAGTGAAAAATTATGGTGATGCGACGGCCCGAAGCAGTTACCTGGGTACTTCTATATACTCCCATAAAACTATGAAAACTTATATTCCTTCTCTAAAACCAGGTCAATATAAAACAGTCAAAATATACGTCAAATCTTATTACTCCAAAACATTTAAAGCAGACTGCACCAATTTAGTCAATGAAATATATGAATATAACAACGTTAAATATAGAACCTAAAACTTTAATCTCTTCTTTTTTATCATTTTTAACATAGTCTATATTATGTATTACAATCTATTTATTGGCAATATTCTACTTATATTCAATTTTTGTATTCTTGTGTTTAATTAAAAGATTGATATATGGGTTTTAGCCGGAAAAAACTTAGATCAAGCTTATTTTGTACAGGTGTAAAGTTTATGAATGTACTCCCCTGAGGAAGTTTCCAGTTGTTATTCCACCTAAAGAGATCTTTTTAACTTTATTTTTTAAAGCATTAAGTTCACGTTTTGATTTTTGGTCCTTCTTAGCCCCGATCTCAATGGCTTTTTTATAAATATGGCTCATATCATGGGCATATTTTTGGGTTCTGCCTCTTGCATCGATTATAACTGTATCAATGCCAATTTTAGAAATTTGAGGCATATAGTCTACCAAACACAACTCCACTGAGTTTAAAATATGGGTCCTGCATTCGTTATCTAATCTTATTGGGAATAAATGGTTTTTAGTATCTTCAATTCCCATAAATGATTTTTCAGCATTTTTATTTTTAAGAACTTTATCTCCTGCAATATGGGGAATGCAGTCTTTAGAAACTATAGATTCCAGATTTCCCTGTACTAAAAGTTCTAAATTTGAATCAATTCCTCTAGTTTGAATATTGAAAGCAAGCATTTTAATCTCATCTTTTGAAAGCTCGGGAGATACAGTAAAATTACTAAAAATGTTTTGCAGTTCTTCAACTGATTTATAATTCCATATATTAAGTCCTGCAGATGCAAAAAGATTAATCTGAGAATTGAGATTTAACATAACTTCTGCAGCTCCAATAGAATCGGTCATGACTCCATTAATCCCTGCATTAAAAGCTTTAGCTAAAAAAGAATTTAAAGAGGTTAAATAACGGCTTGAAGTAATTTTAGGCAATTTTAAGATTAATTCGGTATTTGTATTTTTACAGATCGACACAGCTTCATTGATTAAATTTAAGGTTGATGCGGTATTTAAATTAGAGTTGCAGTTCAATACTGCATTTCCTGTAAATGGGTCAAAATAAATTCTATCGCATTTCCCACTGGCGGCACCTTTTAGGATATCTAGATCGTCGGCATATACAGCTAAACTAATTGATTTTTTATCTAATTTAATATTATTTGCTTTTGTGTCCAGTTGAGGGAGCAACTTGTTCAATTTATCATGTGCTTCTTTCATTTTATTTTTACTTGGAAAGGATGCGGAAATTAATTTTTCTTCTATTTTTTCAAATAGTTCCCTGCGGAGCTTGTTTAATTCACTGACTGGTGCAAAAAAGCCCCCGGGATAATGTATATTCATATTTTTTATATCAAAGGGGGTGCCTCCAGTTTTTCTAAACTGCTTTTCAATTATTTCTTCAGTTACGGGTTTTTTAACGGCAGCTTCCATTTTAAAATCAGGAACTAATTTCAGATCAATTAAAGCATTATCTGGACCATTAAATTTACTCTGGAGCGATATAGAGCCATTATTTTCTATAAATATATCTAAATTGATTTTTATCTGATGTTTATCATCACTAATTATTTTTTGAGCTTTATCCAGCAGTGATTTCCTGCGTGTTATATAAACTAAAGTTCCAGGTTTTAACGGACGTTGAACAGTGAACGTAGCTTTATTTTTATAAATAGCTGGAGATTCATGTATTACCATACCATAATCGTTTTTATTTTGATCTTTATTTATAAAAACGATGCCGTCTCCTTTTTCAGGGATAATTTGATTTTTAATTTCAATTACAACTTCTTTATCTTTCTTCTTGTAATCAGTGACAGGCCCGATGTAAACTCCTCTGTTTCCCGGACGGTCCCGGCTCATTACTGAGCTTTCGTCTTTTTCTAAAAGGTACCCTCCTGTAAAATCACGGTTAAATGCTAATTTAAGGTCATCAATATCTCTTTTTCTAGGCTTCCATCTTCCTTTTTTAATAGAATCCAGTGCTTTTCTATAGGTGCTCACAACAACTGCCACATATTCTGGAGACCTCATTCTGCCCTCAATTTTGAGTGAACTTACAGATGATTTTGATATTTTATCAAGATATTCGTAAATAGCTAAATCACGTGTCGATAATAAATATTTCTCTTTAGTTTTCACTTCAAAAATCTTTGATTTTTGATGTTCGATAATGCTTTGCATTATCTCAACTTTAGTTGTATTAATGGGCCTGCCGTATTCATCTTTTTTGCCTAGAATTAGATCATATGGTTTCCTGCACGGCTGTGCGCACATACCCCTGTTTCCACTGCGCCCGCCGATAAATGAAGATAAAAGGCACTGTCCTGAATAGGAGTAACATAGAGCTCCATGTGCAAATATTTCAAGTTCTATTTCTCTGGGTTCAATATTTTTGTTGATTTCATCTATTTCTGCCAGTTTCATTTCCCTTGCAAGCACCACTCGTTTGAATCCAAATTCTGCTGCCCATTTAACTCCTTCAGTGTTGTGAATTGTCATTTGCGTGGATGCATGGAGGTTAAGATCTGGAACAAGCTCTTTTGCAATATGTGCAACGCCAATATCTTGAACTAAAATTGCATCTACTCCACTTTCATATAAAAATAATAAGTATTTAGCTAAATCTGGAAGTTCATGGTCTTTAATGAGAGTATTAACTGTTACATAAACTTTTACGCCCCTTAAATGGGCGTAATGAACAGCTTCTTTTAAATCTGTGTTATCAAAATTAGCTGCATAATGCCGTGCCCCAAACTGTTTCCCTGCAAGGTATACGGCATCTGCCCCTGCATTTACAGCTGCTTTCAGCGATTCCATAGATCCTGCAGGTGCCAGTAGTTCTGGTATTTTTATTTTCATTGTATTTCTCCGGGTAAACGTAAATAACTGGACTATTAATCAGAAATAATTTCAAAAATAAATTTTAGTAGTACAGTAGTTTATCTAGTTTTAGATAATTATACTTTTAATGCCAAATGTGTAAACAGATCCTTGAGCTCAAACTATATTTAGGATTATGGAAATAATTAACCAGTATGTATATATGTTTAGAAGGCATTGACGGGTCGGGAAAATCAACACAGATTCTTCTTCTTGAAGAATGGCTTAATAAATGTGGATTTGAAGTTATGAGAGTTTTTGAACCCACTGATTCTGATATTGGGAGATTAATAAGGAAAATGCTCAGGGATCCTGACGCAACTGGAGAAAATTTCCAGAAAACCCTGGCCCTCTTATTTGCTGCCGACCGCATGGTACTTATGGATGAAATCGAGGCTGCAGAACAATCAGGCAAAATTGTAATAAGTGACAGGTGTTTTTATTCGAGTATTGTTTATCAAAATGACCCTTCATGGCTTTATGAATTAAATAAATTCGTCAAAATACCGGACATGGTAATATTGCTTGATCTGGATGTTGAAACTGCCCTTAAACGGTGTGATGGTAAAGATAGTTTTGAGAATAAGGCTTTTCTTGAGAAAATCAGGGAAAGGTATCTTGAACTTGCTCGGAAGAATGATTTCTTTGTTATAAATGCAAATAATGGGATCAACAAAATCTGTGAGGACATAAAGAAGGTAATTTCTCCTAAAATTGGTAGATGCATCTAGTTAAACATAATAGTGTGGTATATTAATTATAAATCTATTCTACTGGAATTGTAATATGCACAAAAATTAAGTATTATTTAAATCATAAATATCATTTGTACAAAAATCAAGCTCTAATGAAATTCTGAGTTTATTTACTATTTACGGAGAAACAAGCATGGTAAATGAAGATGAACTTACAGATATGATAGTTAATATGGATTTAGAGAAGGTTCAAGGCCCTAAAGATATCTGGGAAAAGAAGATTGATCTTGATGACGGCAGATCTTTAGTTGTGGGCTATGAGGAGGAGTCTAAAGTCTGTCAGGGCTTAACTAAAGATTTAACCAGTGGAATGGATGAGGAAAAATGTGCTATTACTTACAGCTGGTACTGGGAAGTTAGAGACTCTGAAACTTGGGGTATTATTTATGAAAATCATGATACTGATTTAAGTTTTTGTTCTGAAGATTTACAAAGAGCCTGGAGTGATGAGAGCACCTTTGAAGATATTGGTGATGTTCCAGGAACTGAACTCTGCACATGGAGCGATCAAAACGGTATAGATGACATCGTAGAGGATATAATTGATGATATTCGAGATGTTGTAAAAATTCAATAAAAATAAGCGTGTATCTTGATAATTCAAGATTCTAAATTTAAACTAATAAGTTTAAAGGATAATTATTTTTTATCCATTAATTTTTTTATTTGCTGGTTTAAACTCATTTATAAGTGTGTAAGTAGTCCGAATTATTAAATTTTAACTAATAAGTTTAAAGGATAATTATTTTTTATCCTCTAATTCTTTTATTCTCTGGTTTAAACCCCTGATGATAATGTCCTGTGCACCTTCAAGGTCCTGTTTTTCACCGACAATTACAGGTCCTTGTTCAGTCTGTTTAAATTCTAATTTGTCGTATTTTTCCATAACTTCTTCCACCAATTTTGATGGGGTTCCTGGAGGTATTCTCATTTCATATTCCATAAAATCACCTATTCAAAATAGTTCCTTACAGGTTCTAAAATTTCAATTAATTCCTTTGTTACTGTATTTTTGAGGTCAAGAGGGTGTAATTTTCCATCTTTATATGACTCTAAAAGCTCATTGTAACTTAATTCAAGATTTCCTCCAAATTTAGGAGGTCTTTCAATTAACATGGTGTCTTTATGGTCATATATGAAGTGTTTTGCTATTTCAATTATTGGATTTCCTTCCACTTCTCCTGCTGGGCAGAAACTGTTTTTAATCTTCTTTTTTATAGTTTCGGGAGAATCATCGATAGCTATGAAATTTTCTTTACTTGAAGACATTTTTTCCGAGCCGTCAGTTCCATGGAGAAGTGGTGTGTGGATTATAACTGGTACAGAAGATCCTACTTTCGGTAGGTTTTCCCTTGCAAGCATATGTATTTTTCTCTGTTCCATTCCACCAAGTGCAACATCAACATCTAAAAATAGCATGTCTATAACCTGCATAAGAGGATATATTACTTCTGCAACGCGGTGATCAGTTTCATGTCTTGTTATCTGTGCCATACTTCGTTTTGCACGTGCAAGGGTAGTTGAAAGTGCAAGCTGGTACATTTTACAGGTGTATTCTTCTGATGTTTGGAAACTGGAACCCAAAATGAATTCAGTTTCTTCACTTAACCCAAAGGCAAGGAAACATTTCCTCATGTAATCTGCAATTTCCTTAATTTCTTCAAGGCTTCCCTTTTCATTTAAATATGCATGAAGGTCTGCAAGAAGAATTTTAATTTTGAACCCTGCTTTCTGCAGGTCTATCATCTTTTTAACGGTGATAGCATGTCCAAGATGGACTTTTCCCGAGGGTTCATAACCGATATAAGCTACAGGAGAATCTTTTTGAAGTTTTTCTTTAAGTTCATCGTGGGATATTATTTCCAGTGTTCCTCTTTCTATCATGTCTATTGTATTATCTATGTCCATTATATCACCGTAAATTATCTAAAAATGAATTTTATCATTATGATTGAAAATCAGATAATTTATTAATATTTAAATTATCACTTTGCACATTTAAATATTTTTATAGTGAATGACCAAATATTTGACCAATTATTTAATAAAATAATTTTTTATGTGTTTTAATCCTCTAAAAAATATTTTCAATATTTTTTGGGGTTTCGGAAAATTAGAAATTTTCCTCAAATTAAAGATGTAAATTTAATTAATTACCTAAATTTATAAGTTTAAAAAGTTACTCATTCACTATAAAATTCCCTAAAATATAAACATTCCCTTCTATTTCAATCACCGGTACCTGAGACCCAATTTCAACATCAGCAATTTCAGGATTTATATCTATATCTAACGGTTCATATGAAACTGGGTGAAGTATCTGAATTGAATTTGGGGATTTTGCAGTTACAGTTGTTTCCTTAATGTCTTCTTTCTTTGCAGCTGTTTCTATTTTATCGTAATCACGCCACTGGATTGAGGTATGGCTTTGCGAAACTAAATCATGGACTGAAATTCGTTTACCTTCTATGCTTGTAACCTGACCTAAAACGTTTCCATATTTGATAAAGTCATTAACTCTAAAATAAGGTATTCTAAAAGAAATCCATGTCCTGTAGAGATCTTTTCCAGCGGATTTGTCACGGCCCATTAGTCGAGGTGATTCTTTAATAACTCCACCAAAGTGATCCTTCAAGATATTCGATAATCTTTTGGCAACCTTTTGAGAACCAATGTAGTAATCTACTCCTTCTTTAAGCACGACGCGCTCTGCTATATATGCCATTTTGTTCTTTTTTGAAATTTTAGTGATGCTGTCTGCAATGAGCTTGTCAATGGAGTTTATCTCTTCTTCGTCGGGATTTCTGTTATCTACCCTTAGCTGAATTACGGCCTCATAGTATCCTGACATGTATTTACTGCATTCTGGGCAGACATTTCTATTGATTTTAACATTTAACTTATAGTCTTGCTCGATTATTTCCCCTAAAACAGATCCTTTGATATGTACAATAAATTCAAGGGTAGATCCTCGTTCTAAAATCAGTTCAAGATCAATTTCAACGTCTTGAGCATATTTGTTTAAGGTTATATGGTCATTTAATGTGTTTAGTATAACTTCTTCGTCTGATATTTCTAAATCATGCCATTTTCCTTTCTCAAGGCGGGATTCGCAGTGGGCACATATTGTTATTTCTATCTGATCAGGAATCTCAGCTAAAACAACATCTTCTAAAAAACAGGACCTGCAGAGGTTATCAAAAAGTTTCTCTTCAGTTTTTCCACAATTTGGACAGAACATAAAAATCATTGGTTAATTTAATTAAATTTATTTAAAAATAATATGTATAAATGGAAAAACCCATTTATAATGTCTTAAGTGGAGCTTTAGCACCACATGCTTCGCATTTAAGTAAAAATACACGGTCTTCTCGGACTATTTTGGTATCTGGCCGGTTACACTCGTGGCACATGATGAACCTTTTTACATAGTCGTCTATTCTCTCATTTATGAGGTAATGTGTAAATTTACCCTGCATTATAGCTCTGCTTCCTTCTAAATTCCCTGCAGTTCCTAATTCTCTAAGTAAAAATTTGAGAACATGCTGGGGGTCCCTGTTTAATGCTTCTGTAATATCTTTAAAATTCTGTATAATTGTTCTGTTTCCCTGAATTACGGAATATGCTTTAGGGACGCTAAATCTTTTTGTTTCAAAAACCTTTTGGGGCAACTGGTCTATAGCTCTATCTAATAATTTATCGTAATCGCTCATATTATCAACCCTCCAATAAAGTTGAATTGGTTTAGTTATAATCTTAAAAATAACATTTTAAATTATAATGAACATAGTTATACTTTTCATGACTTAAAAAAGTAATGATCATGGCTATGAAATTATAAATTTCTTTGGACTGGAAAAATAGTCAAAATTTTGAAAAATAAAAAAAATTGAGTGTGGATAAATCACACGGCTTTAAACATAATTACTGACTGAATCTAAATATCTATGTTAAATTGCTTTATAATGATTTCTACCTGACTCTATTATCATTCCTTGTTGATGCAGTTTATTTACTATTTGCTCAGCTTTATCTTCACCTATATTATGTTTAGCAGACGCTTCTTCTATAATTATGTCTCTTGGAACTTTACCATCATATTCTTCTCCAAGTTCTTTAATTATATTCATAATCAATTTAATTTTATCACGTTCGGATTTAGGTGTACGTCCTTCTACTTTGTCGATGTCAACTTTACCAGTATCTGGATCAAGACCAACTTGTCTCATACAGTCTTGTTGCAGTTTAATAGCCCTTTTTGCGTCGTCAGAGGTAACTTCTTTTCCTAAGCGTATTTTACAATTTGCCTCAGATAATCGGACTAATGCTTCCAGCTGACGAGCTGTAATTGGAACTGGAGAATCTTCATCTTCTGCACTACCTCTCATTCCAACATAAAACTCTTTAAGTACTTCAATAGCCCCATCAGTAAGTTCTGGGCTGCTTTGTTTTCTTGCATACGCAATATATTTCCTTAAGAGTTCTGGATCAATCTCAAAAGGAATTTCTGCGGTTTGATGTATGTTCAAAATGTGGCCTGCCAGTTTCCTATCTCTTTCAGCGTCAGGTTTATCTTCCACAACAAATATAAGGTCAAACCTTGAAAGTATTGGGGCTGGAAGGTTTATCTGTTCTGCAACAGATTTATAACGGTCAAATCTTCCAAATTTTGGGTTCGCTGCTGCGAGCATGGCACATCTTGAGTTCAATGTTGCCATTATACCTGCTTTTGCAATACTTATTGTCTGCTGTTCTAATGCTTCGTGTATAGCAGACCTGTCTTCGGACCTCATTTTATCCAGTTCGTCTACGCAAGCATTACCTCTATCTGCTAAGACCAATGCACCTGCTTCAAGTGACCATCCTCCGAGATCGTCCTTAACAGCAGCCGCAGTAAGCCCTACACCACTTGTACCTTTACCACTTGTATATATTCCCCTTGGTGCCAGTTTTGATACATATTTAAGTATTTGAGATTTACCAATACCGGGATCACCGACAATAAGTATGTGAATATCTCCCCTGATCCTGGTTTTATCTTCAAGCTCCTTTACACAGCCTCCAAATAATTGGAGAGCTATAGCTTCTTTTACTTCTCTATAACCCTGTATAGAAGGTGCTGTTGAATTGATAATCTTATTATAAACGTCAGGATTGGCTGCAAGTTCTTTTATTTTCTCTTCGTCTTCTTCACTTATTTTAAGTTCTTCAAATTCCTGTTCAAGTGCATCAATGTAGTTACAGTAAATATAATTTTTAAAAAGTTTTGTCTGTTCGTCTCGAACAGTTTTCAGGGTTCCAGTAATTCTTATAATGTCTCCAGGAGTGATGGTGTCTACAAGATCATCTTCCAGAACTACATTAATCTGTCTGGGCTGTTCTCCCCCAGATAAGTTTTCAAGAGGTTCTTGAAGCTTTGTGGTTTGTGTATCAATAAATTCAGATTCATCTTGCATTAATCTAAATGATCTGCCACCGCACTCTTGACATAGTGCAGGTTCGCTTATCATGTTGCTTTTTTGAGGAACTTCATGAAGCCTCATGCAGCTTCGACATTCAAACATTGCATTTACAATTCGCGGACGAATTTCGTTGGCTTTCCTAATAATTCCGTCAACTGCAACGAATTTACCAATATACTTACTTTTTAGGTCCCTTAAAGGAATTACATTACTTAAATTTTCAAACCTCACCTGTAAATCCGCATTTTTCCTGGCTGTATCTATGTTTTTTATTGCCTTTTGTGCTGCCTGTATAACCTCTTCCGGTTTTTCGATCAGCAAATCCGCCAAGTCCGGGTCAAACATCTCGAGCTGTAAATAGTTCACTACTACAGATCTTTCGTCAGGATACTTGGCGAGCGCTTCAGAAACAATCTCTTTGCATTCAGGTGTGCTGAAAAACTCTTCAAATTTTGCTACTGATGTTTTTGATTTTTCGGTTATGGTGTCCATTGTTAAAGTATATCTATGTATAATATAATATCCTTTACTATACAAATGATAAAAATTAATTAATTAATGAAGTTTATTTTCAATCAATTTATAAAACCTAAAACGGTTAATCTGGTGATATAATGAAAAGATCAAGGTTAAACTTATTCAAATTTACATCAATGACAATATCAGTTCTAGGAATAATATTGCTAGTCCTTTTCATAGGTGTTGTTGCGTATATAGTCGTTGCTGATGTATCATCTAAAGTTTCCTCTAATGTAGGTAGTGGTTCTGCTTATGATACTTTGGCGTCGTTAAAATCTGAGTATTCTACGTTGAACAATTCATTTAATACAGTTAAGTCTCAAGCGGGTAAATCTTCAAGTAGTAAAATTAGAAATGATACTATTGATGCTGAACTTCAGCTTGTAAAAGCACAGACTGCAATAACGGATGTGGAAAGTGCATTATCTACAAATCAACCTCAGGATGTAGTTAACACTAGACTTAATGCAGCAATTGCTCAAATGCAGAAAACTCAAAAAAGTGTAAGTACTGTAACTGGTGAAGTTTCTTAACTACTAAAAATAAATATTTTTTAAATAGGTGAACAGCTGGAGCGGGTCTGGCTTGTTTACGTTTATTTTAGTTTAAGCACAAAAAAGGAATAAAAGAAGACTTAGTAAAAAGTCATTTCTAACGTGTCATGGAATCGCTGATTAATTTTGCACTGCAGAGCATGACGTGCTTCTCGTTCACGCAATGCCAAACTTATGGCTCTATGGGCCATATCTTCCAGCTCATCTCGGGGTAATTCTTTGATACGTTCTATTAACGTGTCTCTTGGTAGTTCTTCACTTTCTAACAAGAAATAAAATGAGTTTTTAAAAAGTTCTTCATCTATGTGCTTCATACATTATTATATTATTTTTATTCATTAATATAATTTATGCACTGCTTTTAGATAATACTTATTTCAAATAGAAATATTACTGTTATCCATTTATGATAATAATTTAATTCAATAAAGTAATAATAATAAAAAGGTTAAAATATAATTCCAAGTAGAAAACGAGTACACTCTTTGATCTTTAAAGAAGAATAAAGATATGTTTAGGGCAATGATCATGATCTTTGGGTATAATTTCAATATTTTATTTGAATTATCCTTAAATTCTTGAAATTTAGTTATTTAATCGAATAAATTACATTTTAATATATTTTTTATCAGTTAGTAATGTAACGATAAACATATTATTGTTTGAATGTATTTTCTCATTAGATCATATGTCCCTTTACTGTAAAAATTAATTCTTATCTAAAAACTAATATTTTTTCAAGGCTATTAAATACATTTCAACACTTTTCTTCCTTGAAGACGGAGGTTTCGTTGTTTTAACTATTTTAAATTTCTTTTTGACCTCCTTAAGAAGTGATTGAAAGCCTTCTCCCTGAAAAACTTTTATAATCATACTTCCATCAATTTTAAGGACTTCATCTGCAATTTTTAAGGCATTTTCCACGATGTCAATAGATTTGAGTTGATCAATATCCTTTATTCCAGTTAGTTTAGGTGCAGCATCAGATAAAATCACATCTGCATTCCATTCAAGCGCATCTTTTATTTTTTCTACAGTTTCACTTTTTGTGAAATCTCCTGTAATCTGGATAAAATTTTCATGCTCAAAGGGCCTAATTCTTTGAAGATCCACAGCAACAACTTTTCCGTTATCTCCAACTATATCTAGCGCTACTTGAGACCAGCCTCCAGGTGCAGCACCTAAATCTACCACGTAATCTCGAGGTTTAATAATCCTGAATTTTTTATTGAGCTGTATTAATTTGTATGATGCTCTGGATCGGTATTTTTCCTTTTTTGCCATTTTATAGTAATGTTCACATTTACTTTCAATTTTCCATTTTTCACTCATTTTAAACTCCTTTAATATTATTTTATATTGTTAGATCTAATAAAACTGATTTTATTCTGGTTTCTGGAAATTAAGGGCCTTACATACAGGTTTTCCAATTTTAATTATTTCTACATCAACTTTTTTATTTTCAATTTTTAGAAGCATAACTGATGGGTCTGATAACCTCGGAACAGTAGGACTGCCTGGATTTAAAAGAAGCACATCTTCTAATTCAGTTATAAATGACCAGTGAGTATGGCCTGTAATAAGAATTTCAACTCCAAGTTCCATTGCAATATATTTTAACTGTTGGGTATCTCCTCTTGGATAGACTTGACCATGGTTGAGCCCAATTTTTATGCCTTCAACCTCAAAAACAACACTTTTTGGAAGTTTAATACCGCAAGCCCGGTCCATATTCCCTTGAGAACATTTAGTTGGAGCTATTTTTTCAAGTTCTTCCATTACATCGTAAGATACCATATCTCCTGCATGCAGGATCATATCCACATCTTTAAATATATCAAAAACTTTTTCAGGTATCTTTGAAGCTCTCTCTGGAATGTGAGTATCGGATATAACGCCAATTAACATTTTAATCTCCTTTGTATCTAATAATATCAATATGTAGTAGAAAAAGATTGTGAGTACACTGCTTGAAACTCAGGGGTTAATTATTTCATGAATTTAAATATAATTTACTTGATGTATATCATTTAAATCTTGAATAAGAAGTATTTAACTATTTTACATGACTTGAAATATAAAAATTTCATAATTGAATAAATTGTATATGTCTTTAAATATACGAAGGTTACTATATTAATAGATCATAGACTTAAATAAGATGATTATTACATATATTTATCTTAGTATTAATAATAATTAAATCAATATGATATAATAATACATATAATATAAAATGTTATTTGAGTACTATTTTGAGTGATATCATGCATGAAGTCATAATTTGTGAAAAGCCAAAATCATCTGAGAAAATAGCTAATGCGCTTTCTAGAAATACAATTAAAAATAGCTATAAGAAGGTTCCGTACTATGAATTTGAAGAAAATGGGAAAAAAACAACCGTATTATCTGCGGTAGGACATTTATACTCTCTTTCACCTACAAATTCAAGACAGGACAAAATTTTTGATATAGATTGGGTTCCACTTTATGATAAAGATAAACAGAAAAAATATGTTAAAAATTATGTGGATGCCATAAAAAAGCTTGCAAAAGGCGCTGATAAATTTGTTCATGCTTGCGATTACGATATAGAAGGAACTGTAATCGGATATAATGCATTGAAGTATGCATGTGGTGAAGACAGCATAGATAAAGCTACAAGGATGAAATTTTCAACCCTTACCAAAGAAGACATAGTTAAAGCTTATGAAAACCCAATCCCTATCGATTTTCATCAGGTTGATAGTGGTATTGCAAGGCACGTACTTGATTTTTTATTTGGGGTTAATATATCCAAATATCTCACTGATTCTGTAAGGGAAGCTACATCCAGGTATGTTCAGCTTTCTGCAGGTAGAGTCCAAACTCCAACACTTTCTATACTGGTTGCACGTGAAAAAGAGATTAAAAACTTCAAACCAATTCCTTACTGGCTTATAAAAGCTGCTCTTGAAGATGATATAATTGCTGATCATAAAGCAGGGAAAATATTTGAAAGGAAAGAAGCAGACGGCATCTTAGCTGACTGTGGGAATGCAGATGCACTTGTAACAGATGTTACTTTAAGGGAAAACAAAAGAACACCTCCAGTTCCTTTCGATCTGGGAAGTCTCCAGTCAGAAGCTTATGGTGTATTCGGATTCAGCCCTAAAAGGACCCAGCAAATTGCTCAAAACCTTTATACCGAAGGTTACACTTCTTATCCTCGTACTTCTTCACAGAAACTCCCAAAAAGTATAGGATACGACAAGATACTTAAACAATTGAGTAAAAATGCAGAGTTCAAAAAGCATGTAGATGCACTCAAAAAACCTTTAAAACCAAATGAAGGTAAAAAAACAGATGAAGCACACCCTGCTATTCACCCAACAGGTACGTTACCTACTGGGCTGGATACAAATGAGCAGAAGCTCTATGAACTTATAGTTTACCGGTTTATATCAGTATTTGGAGAAGATGCACTTCAAGAATCCATGAAAACGAAATTAAATATTAATTCGCAGGAATTTTCATTCAGCAGGAAAAGAATGGCAAAAATGGGATGGCTTGAACATTATCCCTTCAGGAAAATTGAAGATGAAAAATTCCCTGACATTAAGAAAGGGGATACATTAAAGGTTAATGAAATTTTATGTGAAGAAAAGGAAACAAAACCACCTGCAAGATACAATCAAGCTTCTTTAATACGTGAACTCGAGAAAAGAGGCCTAGGTACTAAATCAACCAGGGCAAATATAATATCTATTCTCTATGATAGAAAATACATTGAAGGTCAGAAGATACAGGTTAATGAACTTGGTGAACACCTTATAGATACATTGAAAGAGTATTCTGAAGATATAACAAGTGAGGAGCTTACAAGAAAGTTCGAAACAGAACTTGAAGAGATAATGGCCGATAAAATTACCAAAGACAGAGTTATAGACGAAGCCAAAGTCGAACTTTCATCTATTCTCGACGATATTGATAAAAATAAATCTAAGATTGGTGAGAAACTGTATGAGGCTTACCAGGAAAGCAGAATTGTAGGTCAATGTAAATGCGGCGGTAACCTTGTTATGAAATATTCTTACAGGACCAAAGGTACATTTGTAGGGTGTTCTGCTTATCCAAAATGTAAGGTAACTTACCCTATACCTAGAGGTACTAATGTACTTAAAACCAAATGTGAAAAATGCGGGCTTCCAATGATATCATTTGGAAAACCGCGCCAAAGAGCATGTTTGGACCCAAAATGCGGTAGAAATGGTAAAGAATCAACAAATGAAGTTGTCGGTGTTTGTCCACAGTGTGGTGAACAGCTGATTAAGCGAATGGGTCGTTATGGTGAATTTATAGGCTGCAGTGGGTTCCCAAAATGCAGATTTACAAAATCTGTAGAAGAACAGGAAGCTAAATAATTAAATTATTTAGTTTATTTTCCATTTTTTACATTGATTTTTTCAAATAGATTTTATAGATCTTTATTTTATTATAAACTATTTTTAATAACCTTTTTTGTTATATTTTATTCTTTTAATCCTTTGATGCCTTTATAAATAGGAATAAGTTTTAGAAAGTACAAAAGCCGTAGTATCTATACCTTTTTAAACACCTCTAACTAAACTGAGTATAATAAAATTCACTCATAGTAATTAGAGGATTCATATGAATATAAAAGAAACTTTATTCAAGCTTAAACCATTACTAATTATACTTCTATTATTTTCAATTGTATTTCTACTTAGAATGGAAACAGTATCTATATCTGGAGTACCTCATGATTATAAATCATATTTTGAAGATCAAAACGGTTTTCCATACTTCAGTGAAATGGATTCTTACTACAACTACCGATTGACTCAGGATTATCTTAACCATGGCTATCTTGGAGATACAATAATAAACGGCACTTCATGGGATTTACATTCTTATTATCCGTCAGGTAGATCCGCAGAGTACCCCCCGCTTATTATTTATATCACTGCGTTTGCATATAAGCTGGTAAATTCCTTTTCAAATGTGCCCTTAAATGGAATTGCCGTATGGTTGGCTCCGTTTGTAGCTTCACTGGCTGTTATTCCTGCGTATTTATTTGTGAAGAGGCTTACCAATGATTATGGAGGGATAACTGCAGGAATTTTAGCTGGTCTAGCGCCATGGTATTTCTCCCACACATTTGCAGGATTTTTTGACACTGACATGTTTGCCGTACTATTCCCGATTCTGATTGTCGGATTTTTTATTGTAGGCGCGTTTACAAAGAATATCAGGACCAGATCGATTTATATAATGTTATCTGCTATTTCAGTACTTGTTTACTCAATGGCATGGCAAGAATGGTGGTATATGTTTTACCTTGTGATAAGTACTGGAATTATATATCTTTTAATTTCAAATTATGTTCTCAAAATGGAGACAGTTAAACCATCTAAAGGGTATCCTAATAAGTTCAAATGGTTTCTGGATCAGCCAGTACTCTTTTCACTTGTAGTATTTGCGGTTACCGGATTTCTTTTAGTAGGTATCATCATGGGATTCTCGGAGTTTACAGGTATTATTTCCAGTATTTCTCAAGCTACTCAATTACAGAGTTCAGTTCAAGGAACATCGTATCCCAATGTATATTTATCAGTTAGAGAAATGTTAACTCCGGGATTCTGGAATGTTGTAGATGGGGTAGGTGGAATATTACCATTTATGCTGGGCATTATGCTTATTCCTTTCCTTTTATTGAAACTAAGTCAGAATACTCATACAAAAGAATTAAAAGCACCAAAAAGGAAGAGTAAACCTAGAAGAAAGTCTAAAAAGAGAGCAAAAGTTGCTGAAGAAAAAAGGAATACTGTAGAGGATCCTCATATAACAGAAGATAAAAAAAATTACCTTTTATACGTAATTTTATTTACAATATGGCTTTTGGGATTAGGTTACCTCCTAACCAAAGGTCAAAGATTTATTGAAAACTTTTCAGTCCCAGTAGTATTAGGTGCAGGAATTTTAATAGGTTTACTTGTACCTTACTTCAAAAAATACATAAAAGATGCCAGATACTCTGCACTGGCCATTTTATTTGTAATTGCAGTGGTGGCATATTCACCTGCAGCAACAGCATATACATTTTCAAATCAAATAGTTCCAAGTGCAGATGATTCAATGTATGAATTATTGACATGGATTAAAGATAACACGCCCCCAAATACGGTTTTAACTTCATGGTGGGATTTTGGCCATTTTTTCACTGCAGTAGGGGACAGGCCTGTCACATTTGACGGCGGGTCTCAAAATACACCTCGTGCCTACTGGGTTGGAAGGTCTCTGTTAACAAGCAACGAAAACCTATCTGCCGGAATACTTAGGATGCTGACTTCAAGCGGTGAGGAGGGTATTTCAACCCTTGAAAATTATACGCATGATACTGGTAAAAGTGTTGAAATATTGAACAAAATTTTACCAGTTGATAGGCAGGCAGCCCAAACTATACTCACAAAAGGTTACAATTTAACTCCTGTTCAGGCTCAAGATGTGTTACAGTATACACATCCTATCAATCCTGCTCCATACAAACTTATATTAAGTGCAGATATGATTATTAAGGCAGGTGTGTGGTCAGAATTTGGAAATTGGAATTTCCAAAATGGAACTGGACAGGGTTATGGTTATTCTGCACAGCAGGCATCTGTCAGTTCATTAGATGGTACTGTAGCGATTCATGCGCAAAATGGTATTGTTGCGCAGATAAATGGAACTCAGATAACTGCGGGATTGGCCTACACTCAGAATAATCAAACTCAAATAATGGCACCTCATAAGCTGATTGTAATTAAAAATAATCAAATAGTAATGAATCAAATTGTTTCTAATCAGAGCCAAATAAGTATACTTTTAGCGATGGACAATAACAGTTGCCTGGCTGTGGCTATGAACAGGGAACTTGAAAGTTCCATGTTTACACGGTTGTACTTTGAAAATGGCGCAGGTTTAAGTAGATTCAAATTTGCACATTCTGTAGGGGGATATGTAGTTTGGAACGTGAATTAGATCATGTGGATCTAATTCCTTTTATTAATTTATATTAGGAAATTTGAACTTTTATAGATAGTTATTGGTTAAATTAGGATTTACATGATTTTTCGTATTCTATTTACAAGAATATCAGTTGCGCTAACAATACCTACGATTTGACCAGCTTCTTCTACTGGTAATCTCCAGATACCATGGTCTACCATTTCTTTGGCAGCATGCTCTATTGTATCATCGGTATGAATTGTTACGAGGTGTGTTTCCATTGCATCTTGAACTTTAATATCCTTTAAATTGCGGTCATTACCAATTTCTTCCAAAACATCCCATGTTGTAATTATTCCCACTACTTCACCATCATGTTCTACTATAAGGCTTCCACCTTCGCCTTCCTCTGTAGATTTTTTTAAAGCAATTTCTAGATTTTCATCTTCATCTATGGTCTCTACTCCCTCTATCATAATTTCTTTAACATCCATCATATCACCTAATTAACTCATATAAAAATATTTTACCCAAACTGACACTTGATATTAAGTTTCAACTAATTATTATTACTTTCTATGGTGATAATATGATCTGGAACTGAAAACATTTTTAAGTATGAAAGAGCTAATAGTAACTATATTTAATTAAATGATGTTTAAGGAACTGTAATTTTAAATGAAATGATTAAAAACATTTTTAAGAATGAAAACGCTAACAGTAATTATTAATAGTAATTCTATTTAATAGTTAACGTTTAATGAACTGTCATTTTATGAAATGTGTCATATTTGCAGTATTATATGTAAATAAGTATTTTATGTATTTATAATGATTTTTATAACTTGAACTAATTTTATGTGAGAATTATGGCTCTTGAAGATAGAATTAAACAGATTGAGGATGAAATTAAGAAAACGCCGTATAATAAGGCGACTTCACATCATATAGGTAAGCTTAAAGCTAAATTATCTCAGCTTAAGGAGGAATCTATAAAGAGAAGCAGTAAAGGAACCAAAGGGTCAGGTTTCCATGTGAAAAAAAGTGGAGACGCGACAGTGGTACTGGTAGGATTCCCATCGGTTGGAAAATCAACCATTTTAAACGATATTACAAATGCTGAATCTAAAATTGGAGCATATGAATTTACAACATTAGAAATAGTTCCAGGCGTTATGGAGTATGAAGGCGCTAAAATTCAGATATTTGATATTCCTGGAATAATAACAGGTGCTTCTAAAGGAAAAGGGCGTGGAAGGGAAATTCTTTCAGTTGCAAGAAACGCTGATCTGATACTTATAATACTCGATGTTTTTAACCCCCAGCATATAGCTGTTATATCCGATGAACTTAGAAATATAGGGATAAGGCCTAATGAAACCCGATCGGATGTCACTGTAAAACCAAAGAAAATGGGAGGGCTGACAGTTTCTTCTACTGTTAAACTTACACACATAGATGAAAAAACCATAAGATCGGTGCTGAATGAGTATGGAATTCACAGTGCGGATGTCCTTATAAGGGATGATGTAACTGTAGACCAGTTTATCGATAGTATGGATGTAAGCTGCCGTTATATCCCAATGTTAGAAGTTGTAAATAAGATAGATTTAATTGATGAAGATTATTTTAATGAAGTTAAGTCGCAGATGCCGGATGCAATATTTATATCTGCAAACAAGCAAATTAATGTTGAAGAACTTAAAAGAGAAATTTTTAATAAGTTAGCTCTTATCCGTATTTATTTAAAACCTCAAGGCAGAAAAGCAGATTATGAAGAACCACTTATTGTGAGGAAAGGTTCTACAGTGAAAGACGTGGCAGGTAAACTTCACCGTGAATTTGTCAGGAATTTCAGGCATGCAAAAGTCTGGGGATCATCAGTAAAATTTGAAGGTCAAAAAGTTGGACTGGATCATGTGATGAATGATGGTGATGTTTTAAGGATAATTGTTAAAAAGAAATAAAGCTCAAATAATTAGATAACAGTGGTGAAAAAAAATGGAATTAGATGACGTAAAAATATCCCGGGCGATAATTGAAAGTTTCATGGAAGATTTCATAGATTACACAGATATTGACGTTGCAATAGTTGGTGGAGGCCCATCAGGACTTGTAGCTGGATATTACCTTGCAAAAGCAGACTTTAAAGTTGCATTATTTGAGAGAAAACTAAGCATCGGCGGCGGAATGTGGGGCGGCGGTATGATGTTCAATAAGATAGTTGTCCAGGAAGAAAGTAAAAGAATTCTGGATGAATTTGGCATCGGCTCCCAAAAATATGATGATGATTATTATGTTGCTGATTCAGTGGAATGTGTGTCAACATTGTGTTCTAAAGCAACACAAGCAGGTCTTAAAATCTTTAATTTAATAAGCATTGAAGATGTAATGATGAAAGAAAGTAAAGACGTTGCGGGTCTTGTCTTGAACTGGAGTGCAGTTGAAATGGGAAGATTACACGTTGATCCGCTTACCATAAGAACTAAAGCAGTAATCGATGCAACTGGACACGACTGTGAAGTTGTAAAAGTTGTAGAGAAAAAAGTAGGACCAAAACTCAACACTGAAACAGGTACCATCATGGGTGAAAAACCAATGTGGGCAGAAGTTGGAGAAAAAGCTCTTATGGATAACACCAAAGAGGCATATCCGGGTTTGTATGTCACAGGAATGGCAGCAAATGCCGTCTACGGATCTCCAAGAATGGGCCCAATATTTGGTGGAATGCTCCTTTCAGGAGAAAGAATAGCTGAAATATTAATTGAAAAATTAAAATAAATGAAAAAAATGATAATCCTTATTACAGGAACGCCTGGTGTTGGAAAAACTACTGTGTCATCGATACTTGTAGAAAAAATAGATGCATGCATTGTTAACATCAATGAACTCGTTGATGAAAAACATCTTTATACTGGAATTGATGAAGAGAGGGGATACAAAATAGTAGACCTGGATGCTCTATTTAATGAGATGGCCAAGATAATTAAGAATATAGATGATCATGACAAGCATGTGATTGTTGAAGGGCATCTTTCACATCTTTTTGAAAACTCCGATATTGTAATTGTCTTAAGGGCGAATCCTGATGTTTTGCGTGACCGTATGAAGATTAAAGGATGGAAAGAAGCTAAAATACGTGAAAATATTGAAGCTGAAGCTATCGATATATGTTCCTACGAAGCATTCGAAATTCACGGCGATAAAGTCCATGAAATAGATACAAGTGATATTCGTCCTGACCAGGTCGCAGATTTGATAATCGATGTTATAAGTGGCGATAAAAGTTTTCCTGTAGGAAATGTGGATTTTCTGGAATATTTAAAATAATTTCAATTTGATGGGTGTATCAAATAGTTAATTTCAATCCTATGATTTTAATCAATCATTTTTGATATTCCATATTTTGATTCACCTTTTTGCAAATTTCATTTAGGTTTGAAAGTTTTGTAGTAGAGGGAAAAGCTTTTTAAATAGAATACCAGATAAATTATAATATTATTCTTAAGTAGATTATATGTTGTATTAGGATTACGGATAATGCAGATTCAATTGTAAATCACTATGTTAATTATTGATTCAGCAATTCAACCCCTACACAAGAACTTAAGATCCATTTCTATATTCTAACATTAACTAATGACTCATTAGAGGCTAGACTTTGAGAAGGGGAAGAAGACCAAGATGGATGCTGAAAATAGCAGAAGAAAGAATAGATATCCTGTTTAAACTTGCAGAAGAATCGTACAGTACTCATCCACACCGGTCAGATCGCTATGTAGAAATGGCAAGAAACATTGCAACAAAATATAATATAAGAATGCCACGAATCTGGAAGAGAAGATTCTGTAAAAAATGTTATAAATTCCTGAAACCTGGAGAAAATTGTCAAATCCGGTTGAAGAATTCATGTGTTATTATAAAATGCCTTGAATGTGGAAATGTAGTAACCCTTCCATATATAAGAGAGCAGAAAGATAAAAGGAGGAGGAGAAGAGTTGAGTCCCACATTATCAAAGAAGGAATTAATGAATAGATCACTTTCAACATTCACACTAAATATTGGAAAATCTGGAATAAATGAAAATGTTATAGATGAAATAAAAAGACAGCTTAAAGCTCACGAAGTAATTAAAGTGAAATTTTCAAAAAGTATATCCTCAGAAAAACAAAATTATATAACTGAGATAACCGAAAAATCAAAGTCTAAACTTGTTGATTTAAGAGGTAACGTTGCTGTAATTTATAAAAAAAACAGGTAAATTAGGAGGCTAAATATGACTACAGTTTATGATGTTCCTGCAGATTTGCTTATAAGTGCAATTGCAAAGGATTTAAATGAAAATAAAAGTATAAACGCGCCAGAATGGGCGAAATTTGTTAAAACCGGAGTTCACAAAGAAAGGAGGCCTGAAGATGCAGACTGGTGGTACACAAGATGTGCATCAATCTTAAGAAAGGTGTACATTGATGGCCCTGTTGGACTGAACAGTTTAAGATCCTATTATGGTGGAAAAAAAGATAGAGGATGCGAACCAGAAAAATTCAGGAAAGGCAGCGGTTCCATAATAAGAACAGCTTTACATCAACTTGAAGATGCTGGATTCATTGCCAAAATAAAAGAAGGAAGAATCATAACTCCTGAAGGAAAATCCTTCATTGACAAAGCATCAAACATCGTTAAAAAAGATATTCCTGAACTTGCTAAATATTAAGTAAGGTTGTCATTAAATTTAAGATAATATTGGAGGTCGAATTTTGAGCGATATTGAAGAACTACGACGTAAAAGGATGCAAGAGTTACAGCAGCAAGCTGCATCGCAGCAAGCATCATCCCAACAACAAGAACAAGCCCGCCAAGAGATGGAAGCTCAAAAAAAGCAGGCTATGATGCAGATATTAACTCCTGAAGCCAGGGGCAGACTTGCGAATTTGAGACTCACTAAACCGGAACTCGTTGAACAAATAGAACTTCAACTTATTCAGCTTGCTCAAATGGGGCGAGTCAAATCTAAAATAACTGATGATCAGCTCAAACATCTCCTGACCAATCTTGTTGGTCAAAAAAGAGAGATTAACATAACAAGAAAATGAAAGCGTGTGTTCTCTACAGCGGAGGAAAAGATAGTTCGCTTATTGCTGTAATCCTTACAAAATTGGGATATGAGGTTGAACTTGTAACCATAAATTTTGGAATATTCGATTCCTTTAAACCTGCAGCAAAATCAGCATCTGCGCTTGGTTTTAAACACCGTGTTTTTAAAGCCGATAAAAAGATACTGGAAAATGCAACTGATATTATCATTAATGATGGATTTCCAAATAATGGAATAAATTATATTCATAAAGAAGCATTAGACCTTGTTTCACGTGATTATAACGTGGTTGCAGATGGTACAAGAAGGGATGACAGAATCCCTAAACTTAAAGGAAACGAGATCAACAGTCTTGAAGGCAGACAGAACGTTGAATATATAACCCTCCGTGGATTTGGTCACAAGACCATCAATAATCTCTCAGATGTGCTTTTTGAAGTCAAAAAGGAACAGACCAGTATGGAAAACAATTCCGATTATGAGATTGAAATTAGATACCTCATAAATGAAATTGAAGGCGAAAACGCATCTAGCAAGATATTTCCAAGTCATATCCAATCTCGAGTTGTGGGCTGGAAAAATAAAATTTAACACAAATCAATATTAATGTGGTGAAAAAATGAGTAGAAATAGGCCATTAGCTAAAAAATTAAGGCTTGCTAAAGCTAACAAGCAGAGCCGAACTGTCCCAGTATGGGTACGGATTAAAACCAATAGAAAAGTAATGTCTCATCCAAAAATGAGAAGACATTGGAGAAGAAGTAGCTTAAAAGTTTAAGGGGATTTTCACATGGAAAGAGTCTATGTTATACCATTAAGAAAAGTAAAAAATGTTCCAAGGACTATCAGGTCCCCAAGAGCAGTACGTTACGTGAAAGAATTCATAGGAAAACATATGAAGACAGACGACATCAAAATAGATGCATCTGTTAATGAAAAAATATGGGAAAGAGGAATTCAAAAAATACCTCCTAAAATCAAAGTAAAAGCTGTACAGGAAGAAGATGGTTCAGTTGCAGTCACCTTAGTTGAATAGGTGAACGTGATGATAAGAAGAGCTAATTTGAATGGGAACCCCAATCTTGGTGTTGCGATTTCTACAACCGATAAAATTGCAATAGTTCCCTCTAATTTATCAGAAGCACTGGAAACTCTTGTAGAGGATACTTTAGGAGTTCCTGTAGTTAAAACTCCAATTGGTGGAAGTAACCTTGCCGGAGCACTGGCTGTTGGGAATTCAAATGGATTCATAGTAACACCATATGCTCTTGACAGCGAGATAAAAGCCATTAAAGAATCTGGAGTGGAAGTAGAGCGAATTGCTGATAAGTTCACTGCAGTAGGTAATATCATACTTGCAAATGATTTTGGAGCTATTGCTAATCCACTGCTTTCTGATGAATCATTAAAAATAATTAGTGACGTTTTAGACGTTGAAGTCGAACGAGGAAGTATAGCTAACTATAAAATTACAGGATCTGTTGCTACTGCGACAAATAAAGGAATACTGGCACATCCCTCTGCAACTGAAGAAGAACTTGCCTTTGCAGAAGGTATAATGAAGGTTCCTGCAGATGTTGGAACAGTGAATAAGGGTGTAATGCTTGTTGGAGCATGTGCAGTTGCAAATTCTAACGGTGTGATTGTAGGATTGAACACTACAGGTCCTGAACTTGCAAGAATTGAAGAAGCATTAGGTTTTCTTGAGGGATATGAATGAGAACAAAAATATTTAGAATTCAAGGTAAATTTATGATGGGAAACGCCTTTCAACCTTTTACAAAGGAATTGAAAGCTATAAGTGAAGAAGATATACACGAAAAAATTTATTCAGAGTTTGGAAGCAAACACGGAATAAACAGAAACAAAATAGTCATAGAAGACATCAAAGAAATCTCAAAAGATGACGTCCAGGATCCAATGATTAAAGCCTTAGGGTGATCTCATGGAAGACAGACAAAGGCTCGAACAGATGGTAAATGAAATTAACATGTACCAGAGCCAACTGGACGTTTTAAAACAGCAAATTGAATCAGTCAATGCTTCTATAGCTGAATTAATATCAGCTGAAGAAACTTTAGAAGCTGTTAAAGGAAAAGAAGGTACAGAAACATTTGTACCAGTAGGTGCAGGTTCTTTTCTTATTGCAGAAATTAAAAATACTGATCAGGTTATAATGGGACTTGGAGCAGGCGCTGCTGCAAAGAAAAATATAGATGAAGCCAAAGAAAGTATATCTTCCCAGCGGAAAGAGCTGGAACAGTTAGTGGACAAAATGTCTGGAGATATACAGAAGTTAACTGAGTTCATTATGAGAAAAAGTCCTGAAGCTGAAGCACTACTTCAAAAAGTTGAAAGTGAAGAAGCCCAAAGGCAATAACTTTTCTTTTTTTAATTACTGGTAATTTAAAGGACGTGAACATTTTGTTTGAATCACTTAAAAAGAAGTTTAGCGGCACAATAGGAAAACTAAGTGATAAACTCTCGAGTGAGGAGGAAGCAGGAGAAAATCGCCAGGAAGAAGTTCCAGGGGAAACCAAAGAAACTACTGAAACCTTCGAGAAACTGGAAAAAATTGAAGAACCTTCAGCTGAAAAAAAAGAGCTTGAGACTGAAGAGCCTCTAGTTGAAGAAAAAGAGTCTGAAACTGGAGTTAAAGGAAGATTATCCGGAATTTTTTCTAGAGAAAAGAAGGAAGAAAAGGTAGAAGAAAAACCTGCGGAAACTCATGATGAGCCCGAAGAAGTAGCGGAAGAAAAATCAGGAATGTTCTCGTTTGTTACCAAAAAAACAATATCTGAAAAAGATATTGATGATATACTCTTTGAACTTGAAATGTCACTCATGGAAAGTGATGTTGCAATGGAAGTCGCTGAAAAAATAATTAATTCTGTAAAAGAAGATTTAGTGGGTAGAAAAATCAGAAGAAGAAGCGACGTTGCAGAATTTACAAGAGATGCCCTTAAAAAAGCTATTTCTGAAATATTAGGGGTTGAAACTAAAGACCTCAAAGAAATGGCTGATAAAGCACGAAAATCTGGCGAACCCCTCAAAATCATGTTTGTGGGGATAAATGGTACTGGTAAAACAACCACTATAGCTAAAGTGGCTACCTATTTCATAAATGATGGATACACTCCAGTTATTGCAGCTGCAGATACTTTCAGGGCAGGTGCAATTGAACAAATAAGCCATCATGCTGAAAATATTGGTGTAAAGATTATAAAGCACAAAAAAGGTGCAGATCCCGCAGCAGTTGCATATGATGCAGTTGAACATGCAAAAGCTAAAGGAAAAGAGATAGTTTTAATTGACACAGCAGGTAGAATGCAGACAAATGTGAATCTCATGGATGAGATGAAGAAAATCAAGCGTGTTGTAAAACCAGATCTTATTATTTACGTTGGTGATTCCTTAACTGGAAATGATGCGGTAGAGCAAGCTTCAAAATTTGACGAAGCGGTTGGTGTGGATGGAATTGTCCTCACCAAAGCAGATGCAGACGCAAAAGGTGGAGCAGCACTTTCCATTGGTTATGTGATTAATAAACCGATCCTGTTTTTAGGTGTCGGCCAGTCATATGAAGATATAATGGAATTTAAACCCGAATGGATGGTTGACCAGCTGGTTTAGGTAGAAATTTCTTTTTTTCTATTATTTTATTGAGTTTTTTTAAGTTATGTTAATCCTATTTTAATCAAGTCCAGAATTCATAAAAATAACTTTTTTTATCGTCTGTTTCATAATATAAAATGAAGAATCAGCCAAATATTTATTTATATTGCTTACGTTGGTATTGTAAATATATATTCAGACAAAAAGCTTCTAAAAAATATAGAATATATTCTCAACTCTTATTTTATAAATTTTAATGGCATTTAGCATATTGAAGTCTATATTTTAATAGTTAATATGCAACTTATATTAAGTTCAACTTATTTATGTTCAAATACAATATTTTTCTGGTATAACAATAATGTAAAATAAAAATTAATTATTAGATTAATTAGAAGATTAATATTCCTTTTTAGACTTAAAATCCAGATATGATATTGGGAATCAAATAAAATGTTTAAAAAGTCTTATCAATATTAAAAGATAATGTTTATTAACTCATGTTGAGGGAGCCAAAATGGAAAACAAAGTTATAATGTCTATTGGAGGAGCATCGTTAGTATTTATATTACTGCTCATTTTGAGTTTTTTATTTAGCAGTGAAAAAACGCTTGGAGTTTATATATTGATTTTTTTATTGACTGCAGTGTTCTTTTTATTTTTATGGATGATTTTAATTATTTTAAGGAGTTCAGTCATTACTAATTTCATTGGAAAGATTACTCAGGCGATTTTTGGGGCTGTATTTGTTTGCATTCTTATTTTAACCACTTTGCTGGGGATGCAGTGGATTTCAGGTGTTTTTGCTTCTATCTATATACTGCTTGGTTCAATAATTGTGGCCATTATTGGTCTTTATTTAAATCATAAAATAGGGCTGGAGAAAGAACAAAGACAAATAAAAAGGATAGTTATAGCATTAAAACTGACGGTAGAAGACAATAAAAAAAGTGCTGAAAGCATTTTAAATGACATTAAAGAAAATTCTCCTGTAAATCTTAAGGTTCTTAAAATGGGAGTTTGGGATACTTTTGCTTATAACATCATCACTGCAGATTTTGATCCTGTGATGCTGGAAGAGTTAATATCAATAAGAGCATTAACATCCAAATTGAATGAAGAATTATCTGAAAGGAACAGGCTTATTAATCGAGAAGGTATCTTTGATATACATAATCCTCATTTTCAACAATTATGTCGGTTAGATAATAAATTAAAAGAAGAATTAGAATCATTTATCCAGTATTCTGGTGAATATTTAAAGAAAGTTGATAAAATATAATCTTATTCAGGCATGACTTATGTTAGTCTTTCTCAACCCTATTTTTGAGTTTAGGTACTATTTTATCTCGAAAGATTTCAATTTTTTTAGCAATTTTTCAGTGCTACTTTTTATTTTTGTTTGTAATGTGCCATCAAGCTTGAAAGTTTCACTTTTATGCATTTATCAAATCTTTCAATATAAAATATTCAAATTAGAAGCGTTAAATAATTTAGAAAAATTACAAAATGGAATTATTTGTTTATAACTGGATATTCTTAATATCTAATGGCACCACCTCTTTTACCTCAGCGTCCATTGACCGAAACAGACTCTTTACATTGAACATGCTGTCTGCATGGAATATAAAAACACAGGAATGTGTGGAATGTTTTTCTAGGGGGCAGCTGATATAAGCATCTAATAAATCAACATTACGTTTTTTCAGGTTTTTTTCTGAAAAAATTTCCTTAAGCATTTTCACGCCTTCACCGGTTTTAAGGGGGCATTGTTTAGAGTCATGTTTGCTAACTGCAGCAAATAACATTAAATCACCTTATATTATTACTAAGTTTTTTGGATTATTTAATTTTATAGAACTGAATTACATTAACTTAAATAACCAGATTTGACAGATTAGTTTTAGATTACCTGATAACAGGATTAGTTTTAAAGTGATTTCATGAATGCATATTTGGAGATAATAAGGCCGGGAAATGCGGCAATGGCAGTAATAGCAGTAATTTTAGTCATGCTTATCAGTGGAAACTTTACATTAAGCGCATTTTTAGCTTGCATTGTGGTTTTTATGGTGATAGGGGGCGGAAATGCAATAAATGATTATTTTGACCATAAAATAGATGCTATCAATAAACCAAACCGTCCAATTCCATCTGGGAGAATTTCTTTAAAGGCAGCCAGGATTTATTCTATAGTCCTTTTTGTAACTGGAACAATCATTGCTTTTATAATAGGGCTTTTACCTGGAATTCTGGCCCTTTCAACATCGATTTTGCTGGTGCTGTATGCTTATAACCTTAAAAAAATGGCCCTTATTGGGAATATTGTGGTTTCATTCTTTACAGGGCTCACATTTGTTTTTGGGGGTGTAGTAGTTGGTGCTATGGAGACTTCGATTTATTTGGGGTTCTTTGCTTTTTTAATGACAATGGCCCGTGAGATAGTTAAAGATATGGAAGATGTAGAAGGTGACAGAAAAGAGGGAGCAGCCACACTACCAATAATCTACGGGATGAAATTGTCATCAATCCTTGCAGCATTCTTCATGATAATTGCAAGTGTTGCAAGTCCTGTGCTTTATTTTATAGGTATATTTAATATACTTTATTTAGCACCACTTTTTGCTGCAATTGTGGTATTCCTGATATCTGCAGCGTCTATATTAAAGGATCAATCTATCCAAAATACTGCAAAGGTTTCAAAAAGGATTAAAATGGGTATGGGTATAACATTTCTGGCATTTGCTGTGGGATCTCCATTCTTAGCTTCCTTAATTTAAAACCACAATTTTTAACTATTTTTAAGCACATATATTTGTACATGAAAATTGAACCAATAGGTATCATAAATTCTCCCTACCAGGTAAAAGGAGATTCGCCTCGCCAGGGCCGTTTTTCAGAAAAATTAAGCCAAATAACTGTTTTTGATGAATATGCTCAGGGTTTGCAGGATATAGAAAAACGCGAACATTTGATTATTTTATATGGATTAGATCGAGCTGAAGATTATAAACTGATGGTAATTCCCCCTGGAAAAACAAAAGAACAGGGTTTATTTTCTACAAGGGCTCCTGTAAGGCCGAATCCGATTGCTTTATGTATGGTCAAACTGGTAAAAGTAGAAGGAAATATTCTTACAGTGAAATGGCTGGATGCCCTTGACAGCTCTCCTTTACTTGATATTAAACCATTTTTACCTGAAGTGGACTGTATGGAAAAGTAAATTTAAATTCATAAATTTAGCCTTAAGTTGTGTAATATGGACAAAGTGGAGGATATAATATGGCAGATAAAGATCCAATGAAAATAAAAATACTTAAAAATGGACCATATATGGTTTCAGGAAATGTTCCTTTATTTGAACAAATAATGGTGACAAATGAAGAGGGACATGTGTGTGAATGGAGCGAAGGCAAGGAATATCCCCTTAAAGAAAGATATACCATTTGCCGCTGTGGTGCATCCAAAAGGAAACCTTTCTGTGATGGATCACATATAAAAATTAATTTTGATGGAACGGAAGTGGCAAGTAAAGAAAATTACATGGAAAAGGCTCGAAAACTCGAAACAAAAGATTTTATACTGAACGATGTATGGGACCTATGCGACCACTCCCGCTTCTGCCTGCGTGGAGGCGGTATAAGAGAACTGTTAAAGTCTGAAGATCCAGAAGACATTAAACTTGCAATTGAAGAAGCTAAAAGCTGCCCCTCAGGGCGTCTTGTGTTGTGGGGTAAAGAGACAGGAAAACCTGTTGAACCTGAATTTGAACCATCCATAGTTCTGGTTAATGATCCGCAGAAAAAATGTGATGGTCCTGTTTGGGTGAGGGGAGGAATTCCAATTGAATCTGCTGATGGAAGCACCTATGAAGTCAGAAATAGAGTTACACTTTGCAGGTGCGGAAAATCTGAAAATAAGCCATTTTGTGATGGAAGACACTGGATGAGTGCTGAGGAAAAACAGGCATTCCGGGATAAATGGATCTCTCCTGAAGAATGAAACTAAAATAATTTATTCATTATCTTTTATTCTTGTTTTTATATTTTAAATCTAATATTTTCCACTCTCATAAGCACTAAGCGCTTCATGTATATTTTCATAAATATTTTCCTCGCCTATAAGATTGGTTAGCCCTAAATGATCGAATTGATCTTTAAGATCAGGTAACATGGAGGTTAATGCAAATTTAACATTTCTTGATTTTAATTCCCGGTACAAATCTTTAAACATTTCTGCAGATGTATAATCAACTCTGGAAAATCCGGCGGTGTTTAATACAAATAATTTTAGGGGAGGATCAGCTGCACCTACCAGTTTAAGTACTTCTTCTTTCAACCTGTCTGAATTAGCAAAATAGAGGTCTCGGTTAAATCTATATATGAGTAATCCTTTTTCAGTTGATTTACCAACTTTAACAGGTTCAAATGCCCATTCTCCTCTTTTATCCTTTGCAAAAATACTGTTAGTGGGTCTGTAACTGTGACTTAAGTGTAGAATGATAGAAAGTATAATTGAAAGTAGTATGCCCCATAAAACACCCATAACAACTACCGTAGCAGCAGTTATAATGGCTAAAAAATATTCTGACTTTACTTTACGGCGGATATCCTTCAGATGAGCTATATCAATCATGTTGATACCTATTATAAAAACAATAACGGCAAGAGTTGCACTTGGTAAAAAAGACATGGATTTTGTCAGGAATAAAAGAACTATAAAAACTGCAGCTGCAGTTACGAGTGAAGACATCTGGGTACGGCTTCCTGCATCATCAACTATTTCTGTCTTAGTAGGGCTTCCATTTACTACAAATGTGCCTGTTAGTCCTGCAATTCCGTTAGCAAGACCAAGAGCAAATATGTCTTTATCTTCATCGGTACTCTCTGAGTAACGAATTGTAAATATCCTGGCTGTAGCGGTACTTTGGGATAATATAACTATAAAACAGGTAACTACAGCTATCATTAAATTGGGCAAAATACTTATATCTACAGGAGGTATTCCGAAAGTGGGAAGCCCACTAGGTATATGTCCCAAAATTGAAATTCCAGTTCCTTGAAGATCAAATAAAAAACTTGCCATGGTGGTACCTACAACCGCTATTAATGCACCGGGGATTTTATGTGAAATACGGCGAGTTCCTACAATTATAGCTACAACAATTATTGATAATATAAGTGTGGGTATGTTAATATGGAATAAATGAGTAAAAACGTTGATTAACTGTGGAATTGTGTTTAATCCGCCTTCTCCAGATATTCCGAGCATGTTTGAAAGCTGGCTTACAGCTACCTGGATTCCAACGCCTGATAAAAATCCAATTAAGACAGTTCGAGACATAAAATCTGCTATAAATCCGAGTCGAAATACACGTGCTAAAATTAGAAAAACTGCACACAGCAGTGCAACTGTAGATGCCAGTGCGACATAATTAGGGCTCCCTATAGCTGCTATAGAAACGAGCGTACCTGATAAAATTGCCGCAGTTGCAGAATCGGCTCCGACTATTAAATGACGTGAAGAACAGAAAATGGCGAAAACTGCAATTGGAAGTAAAATAGTATAAAGCCCTGTAATAACAGGCATGCCTGCTATTTTAGCATATCCCATAACTTCGGGAATCCCTACTGCAGCTAATATTAGGCCAGCTATAATTTCAGAAGTTAAGGGGGCTTTAAGAGGTAATACTCCATTTAAAAGGAATTTATTTTTTAAATTTAGTTTGTTTAGTTTTTTCATATTCTCTTTTTTGATGGTATATAACAGGATAATGATTTTAAGTTACTAAAAATAAATTTTAGCTATATCCAGTTAAAACTGCTAAATTTAATGGAATTACTTTATTATACAGGTTAATGGCAGACTAATTGCATTATGCATTATTATTGATTTTTTATGAGATAATTATTACCATTGGGTGAAAATTATCAATAAACTGTATTTTTACAGTATATTTTCTCTAATAAAACAACGTTTTTAATAAATAATTCTTGAAAAAGAGACTTGTGTTCTGTTTATGATGATTATAATAAAACTAAAAGAAATAAATAATAGGTTTAAACCTATTTTTCAGCTGATTATATTTCCGTCCTGCATTGTGATTACTTCATCGGCATATTTTGCAGATAGCGGGTTGTGTGTAACTCCTACAATTGTTAACCCGTCATTTTGGTTTAATTCTTGAAGTAATTCCATTATTATCATTGCATTTTCTGTATCCAGTTCTCCTGTTGGTTCATCGGCAAGTAAAAGTGATGGATCATTTGCAAGGGCACGTGCAATGGAAACCCTCTGTTGTTCCCCACCTGAAAGCTGTGTATGATAACGGTTGTACTTGTCTGATAATCCTACTTTGTCAAGGAGTTTTTTTGCTTTTCCTGAGTCCTGTGAGATCATAGGCAGCATAACATTTTCTAATGCTGTAAGCTGTGGCATTAAATTGAACCGCTGGAATACAAATCCTATGTTAGCCCTTCGAAGGTTTGCCTGTTCATCTTGGCTATACTCTTTGATATTTTTCCCATTCAGCAAGACAGTTCCCTTTGTGGGTGTATCGAGTATTCCTGCAAGGTGGAGCAGTGTTGATTTTCCGGATCCGGAAGGCCCCATTATGGCAATAAATGAACTGCTGTTTACTGTTAAACTAACCCCTCTAAGTGCTTGTATGTCCTCTGATCCCATTCTGTATGTTTTCCAGACTTCATTAAATTCGAGTACATCGTTATTCATATCGCAGTGCCTCCACAACGTTTAGTTTAGATGCCCTCCATGCGGGATATAATCCTGCTAAAACACTTAAAATTGTAGCACCTCCAATTACTGCAGCTACTAACCATAAAGGCAACATTTGTGTGAGTTTAATGCCGCTAATACCGTATTGCGGTGCAAAGAACATAATTCCAAGTTCGAGTATGACCGCAGCTACAACTACTCCCACTATGGCAGATAATAAACCTAAAAGGCCGGCCTCTGTAAGTATGCTGCTTAATATTTCTCTATTTTTAAACCCGATTGCTTTTAATACTCCAATTTCTCTTGTTCTTTCTGAAACATTGACTAACATGATGTTTACAATGCTTATAACTCCCACCAGTAACGCAACACCTGCAATAGCACCTACAAAGAGGGTTACTGTTTGCATTATATTATCGATCTGTTTGGTGTAGTCTGACTTTGTTAAAGCACTTGTACCGTTTACAGCACGTTCAATCTGGTTTTTTACAGTATCAGGGTCCGCTTTAGTATTTGCAGTTATACTTGATACCTTGTTGCTGTTTAAAGGAAGGGCTTTATCAACATTCATGAACACGTATGCCCCACTATCTCCTCCCTCATTAGTTATCCCTGTAACTGCCATTTTTTGATTTTTAACGGTTATATTACTTCCAATTTTATAATTTAATTCATTTGCAAGTGATTTGCTGATAACAACGCCGGGGGTCCCGTTAAATTTCAACTGGTTCCAGTCACTCATTCCTATGACCATTATCTGCATGTTATTCATTTGTGTAGTGAACTGTGTTTCTTTTTTAATGTTGTAAAGCTCTGACATATTTTCTATTTGGGAAACTGCGGCAGAATTTAAAAATGAATCACCGGTAGATCCTGTAATTCCTGACCCTCCAGAGCTATTTGTTATGGTAACGTCGCCCATAAGGGAAGCTGTTTGATCTTTCATATAAGACGACATTCCTGTACCAATACCTATAAGACTAATTAGGGCAGTTACTCCTATTACTATTCCTAACATGGTTAGGGCGCTTCTAAGTTTTCTTCTTTTAAAATTTTTAAAGGATAGTTTATAAATGCTCATTTGATTCCTCCGAATGTAGATACTTGCCTGAAATAATGTTGCATTTTTTGGATGCAACTCTTTATCTTACTTTAATACTATTAACGTATTAACTATTAAATTTTTTTAATTTTGTATGAATTGAATTTTTAGCATTTAATACACAATTAGTCATTTCATTAAAAAATTAATAGTCTAAATTTCAGTCTAATTTTTATTTAAATAGCTTAATAATGCTTTTATTTAAAAATATCATATTTATGTATTTAACTAGACTTAATAAATAAATAATATACAAAAATACTTTGATTAAGCTTTAGATTTTCAAGAATGAAAATATGAATATGTGCTTAACTGCTGAAGTTTCTATTAACATCTTACGTTGGACATTATGGGATGTGTAATACATTATCACATTAATATTTATATAGAACATCATAATATGAATAGAGGAGGCATTATTAATGGATGAGGAAAAATTAGGAGAAATGTTGGATAATTTATTTTTGTTATACCAGCTTTTTCAAAAAAACGTTTTGAAGTATAAAACCAGCAGTGGGCGTATAAAAATGTCATTTGCCCATTATTTAACATTGATAATATTGAAAGAAAGGGGAGAACTATCCATATCTGAAATTGGAAATTTAATTGGAATGAAAAAACAAAATATGACATATTTGACCAATAAGCTTGTTGAAGATGGGTTGATCCAGAGATTGCATGATATGAGCGATCGGAGGGTAATTAAAATTGCCCTTACAGGTAAAGGTGATGAATATCTGGATAAATGGCGTAAAAATAAAATTGAAGAAACGAAAGAAGATTTTTCGTTTTACAATGATAAAGATATGAATGAAATTTGCAGATCAATTGAAAATATCAAGCAGGTATTCTTAAGAATAGATAATGGAAGAAAAAATTTTTAAGTGTCTGCAAGCAGTAAGTCAAGCCTAAAATTTTTAATTTTACTGCAGAAGTTTAGTTAAGATAGTAAATCATTCTTTAAATATCATGAAGTATGTTTTACTACCTAACTGGACTGATATACTTTTAGCTAACATGTGATAGAGCTTTCTATTTCATGTTTTAAATCAACTTTATTTTTTAATAGGAAATTTTGCCTTTTTGACGTGATATTTTATTTTTAGATTTTTTATAATTTAAGGGATCCTTATTGAAAAGTTGCAAATTTTAAAATAGTACTGGTGTAGTCATAATGAACAATAGAACGTATATTCATTTGTATGCCCTCTCATAGGTATGAATTTGAAATTATATAAATAAAAACGAGTTAATAACTCTATTTAACCTTTTATAAATCCTAATAATTCCATGATTTGACTCATTGTAATTTTGAATAGTCAAATATTAATACTTAAACAATGTTTATTAGGAATGTGTTAAATAAAATCAAATACGGATTTATAGGAGGTGAAAAATATGTTGGAAGCTTTATTGGCTTTATTAAGCCCTGTTATATCATTAGTAGGCGGGCTAGTAAGTCCTTTATTAGGACTTATATTATAGTATTTGAGGCGTAATGGAGTCTTTATGGGGTGGAAAGTGTGATAAAACATTTTATCAGACTTGTTACACCCTTTATGTTTAATAAAGATTTATTACAGGCACTGCTAGTTATTTTAATACTGTGAAGTATTAAAACTAGTTTAAAGGAGGTGAAAAGCATGATAGAAACCTGTGGCTTTTTATACCAGCTATTAGATTTATTAGGAGGTTTGTTAGGTTCCCTTTTAGGTATTTTATTTTAGTGCCATCAGCGTAATATAAAATTAATTTAAAGGAGGTGAGAAATATGGTAGACTGCTGTGGCTTTTTATACCAGCTATTAGATTTATTAGGAGGTTTATTACAGTCCTTAGTGTGTTTGTTATTTTAATACTGTAATCGTGTTATAGTCCTTTTAACGGGGTTAAAAATATGTTAATGAGTTTGCTGGATTTATTAGGGCCAGTCATATCTTCAGTAAGTATTTAGTAACTTCAATATAGGATTGGTGCTATAACATGTTTTAATGTATAATAATAGGCCTATCCCATACAAATTTCCACTCATCATAACACATTTTCTTTAAAGGAATATCTGGCAATGGGATAGGCCTATATTCCTTTAATTACTTTTTTAAATAATAATTTTTAATATAATTATAAATTAATTAAAATCGCTCATGTTGGGAGTATTTTGCATACTATTATGTAATTTGATTAAATAAATGGAATTTTTAAAACAAGTTCAAATTTAAATTAACCCAAACATGTTAATGAAGTATAACATGCACATTAGAAAAATTCATATGGGCGATTAATTAAGTAAAAGATACTGATCTTAAATTCAATACGTTTTTTAACTGGTTAAAAATAAAATTTAAATGAAAATTTATTAGTCAAAAAGAAATTAATTAACGGAGTATGTTGCCGTCCTGCATTTTGATTACCCTGTCTGCATATTCTGCACATAGTGGATCATGTGTTACCTCTACAATTGTTAACCCGTCATTTTGATTTAATTCTTGAAGTAATTCCATTATTATCATTGTATTTTGAGTATCCAGTTCTCCTGTTGGTTCATCGGCAAGTAAAAGTGATGGATCATTTGCAAGGGCACGTGCAATGGAAACCCTCTGTTGTTCCCCACCTGAAAGCTGTGTATGATAACGGTCATATTTGTCGGATAATCCTACTTTGTCAAGGAGTTTTTTTGCTTTTTCGGAATCTGGTGAAATCATGGGCAGCATAACATTTTCTAATGCTGTAAGCTGCTGCATTAAATTGAACCGCTGGAATACAAATCCTATGTTAGCTCTCCGGATTTTTGCCTGTTCTTTTAATGAATACTCTTTGATATTTTTCCCGTTCATTAAAACAGCTCCCTTTGTGGGTGTATCGAGTATTCCTGCAAGGTGGAGCAGTGTTGATTTTCCAGATCCAGAAGGCCCCATTAACGCTGTAAAAGTTCCTTCATTTATAATTAAATTAACACCTTTAAGCGCCATTACTTCTTCTGTTCCCATTTGATACGTTTTCCAGACATGATTAAATACCAGTACATCGTTATTCATATCGCAGTGCCTCCACAACGTTTAGTTTAGATGCCCTCCATGCGGGATATAATCCTGCTAAAACACTTAAAATTGTAGCACCTACGATTACACCTGCAACTAACCACAAGGGCAGCATTTGGGTAAAGCTCATATTTTCTAGACCTAACTGGGGCCCATATAACATAATTCCCATTTCCATTAAAATGGCAGCTGCAATTATGCCTATTACTGAAGCCATAAATCCCAATAAACCCGCTTCTGTAAGAATACTTCCCAGTATTTCTCTGTTTGTAAAGCCTATTGCTTTAAGTACTCCAATTTCTCTTGTCCTCTCAGAAACATTAACTAACATGATGTTTACAATGCTTATAACACCCACCAGTAACGCAACGCTGGCTATGGCACTTACAAAGAGAGTTACTGTTTGCATTATATTATCTATCTGTTGTGTGTAGTCATTTTTTGTGAATGCACTCGTACCATTTATAGAACTTTCTATTTCTTTTTTAACAGTATCTGGATCGCCTTTAGTATTTGCAGAAATAGTAGATACATTGTTATGGCTCATATCAAGAGCTTTATCTATGTTTATGAATACAAGCCCTATTCCGAACCCTCCTTCGTTGGTTGTCCCAGTTACTGTTAATTTATGATCTTTAATGGTTATATTACTTCCAATTTTATAATTAAAATCATCAGCAAGCGATTTACTGATAACAACGCCTGGTGTACCGTTAATTTTTATCTGATTCCAGTCGCTGATTCCTTCAACAACTATCTGCATGTTGTTTAATTCGCTGTAGAATTGTGATTCTTTTTTAATATCATAAAGTTGAGGCATGTTCTCTATTTTGGAAACTGCAGCAGAGTTTAGAAATGTGTCACCGGTAGATCCTGTGATTCCTGATCCACCGGAGCTGTTTACTATCGTAATATCTCCCATAAGTGATTCAGTTTCCTCTTTCATGTAGGATGTCATCCCTGTACCAATACCCATGAGGACTACTAGGGCAGTAACGCCTATAATCACACCCAGCATAGTTAGGGCGCTTCTAAGTTTTCTTCTTTTAAAATTTTTAAAAGATAGTTTATAAATGCTCATTTGAAACCTCCAAACATACAATAAATTTAAGTAATGCATTTAATTATACAGATATTACATTTTATTTAATAACTTATTACAAAATTAATTATCATAGTTCTATGTCCTCCAGTTCGAATACTTCCTCAATGTATCCCCTTTTAAGAGCTTTAGTAATTCTGTAGGCTAAAATTAGAGAGGGGTTATACCTACCCTGTTCTAAAGCTATAATTGTCTGTCGTGTTACTTCAACAGCTTCTGCTAACTCCTCTTGAGTCATTTTAAGTTCTTTTCTATATTCTTTAATTCTTGTTTTCATAGGTGTTCTTCCATGAAATTGTATACAGGCACAAAAACACGCAGATGATTAAAATAATATGTTTGGAGGTTTCTGCCGAATTTATGCTGTACTGACATATGTAAAGCACCATTATAAAAAAATTATTTTCTAATCCTTTCTTCCTGGAAGTTGTAAAAGAAATAAGAAAGTACACAGATTATTATACTGCCTGAAAAAAGCAGAGTGAATGCTTGTGGAAAGTAAGACATATCTTTAGTCATGCTTATGTAAATTAAGGATATCGCACCTGCAAATATAACATAAAGAAATGTATTTCGGGTTGCCAGTCCAACATTTGCCTGCAACCTTTCATCATTTTCACCGTAAATTGTGAAATAGACCACAAATGCTGCAAAGCCTGCAAATGCAATATTTCCAGTTACAAAATACAGCAAACTCAGCGGGCTCAAAAATCCTAAGTACCATAATGCGTTTTTCATTTTAATTCTCCTTTTCCAGTTTATGTCTGGTTAAAATATTTGTTAAGGCACCTACCAGTGTAATTGATACAATTAAGATGCTTATATTATTTTTCATGTTGGTGTAGTCAAGAATAATGGCAGTTATGATCATCGTTATTATAATGGCCCATGCCATATTTCTCATGGCAATGGAATAATGGGCCTTTCCCCTTTCATCCATTGATTTGTAAGATGCCCTTATCATGTCCATAAACAAAAATAAAAACACAGCCGTAATTATTATACTGATTATCATATCTTGAGGCATCATTATTCCAGTAAAAAGCACTGAAATTGTAACTATAAAGTAGATCCATCCATGCCATGTCATTCCATAGCTGTAAAAAGGTTTATTTCTCCGATTATACCATTCAGATTTTGCAATCACCATTTTTTTCACCATGTTACATTATTTGTAAATATGCATTATTTTAATCATCTTTTTCTAGTTTGTAGTTTGTAACTGACTTTATCACTGCCCCAAAAACTAAAGCAGCTATTAAAAAGGGATCTACGTAAATTTTCTGCTGGAGCGCATTGTAAACTAATTCAATAAAAATTCCAATTGATATAATCACTATCATGCCCCAAGCTGCATTGCGCTCAGCCACAGCTTCATGAATATAATCTCTTTCATCTTTTTTGATATTCCACATCACATCTAACATGTCTACAAGTAAAAAAGCTAACCAAAATCCAGTAAGAACTAATCTAGTTTCTGTAGATAGGTTAGGGATAAGCTGCAGTGCAATTAACAGTGAGAATATAACTACGAGGTATGCTGCCCCTTGCCATGTTTTAATGCTTAAACCCCATCCGGTGTATTTTCTTCTCTCGAACCATTCTGGTTTTGCAATTATCACAGTATCACCATCCATTTTTTTTACTTTTAAAACTGGTAATATGGGTTTTAAACCCAAAATTACCATCCTAAATCCAGAATGTCTCCATCCTGCATTTTAATCACTTCCTCTACGAATTCTGCAGCGAGAGGATTGTGGGTTACTATTATAATAGTTAATCCCTTTTCTTGATTTAGATCTTTTAGTAATCCCATTATTTTCCGTGTATTTACTGTGTCGAGTTCTCCTGTAGGCTCATCGGCAAGTAAGATAGATGGATCATTGGCTAAAGCTCTGGCAATTGCCACCCTCTGCTGTTCTCCGCCTGAAAGCTGCGTCTGATAACGGTCGTACTTGTCTGATAATCCTACTTTGTCAAGGAGTTTTTTTGCTTTTCCTGAGTCCTGTGAGATCATGGGCAGCATAACATTTTCTAACGCTGTAAGCTGTGGCATTAAGTTATAACGCTGAAATATGAACCCAATATTTTTTCTTCTAAGTTCGGCCTGTTCATTCCCTTTATACTCTTTAATATTTTTTCCATTTAGTAAAACAGTTCCTTTACTGGGTGTATCGAGTATTCCTGCCAGGTGGAGCAGTGTTGATTTTCCGGATCCAGAAGGCCCCATTATGGCGATAAATGAACCTTTATTTACTGTTAGGTTTATACCGCGGAGTGCCTGTATATTTTCGGTTCCCATTTTGTATGTTTTCCACACGTCATTAAATTCCAGCACTTTGTTATTCATATCTCAGAGCCTCCACTACGTTTAATCTTGAAGCGTGCCATGCAGGATATAAACCTGCTAAAATACTTAAAACAGTAGCACCTGCAATTACTCCTGCCACCAGCCATAATGGTAACATTTGTGATAGGCTGATATTGTCCATATTGAATTGGGGAGCAAATACAACGATTACAATTTCCATTAAGATTGCCGCTATAATTATTCCAACTACAGATGCTGTAAATCCTAAAAATCCAGCTTCTGCAAGTATGCTGCCTAATATTTCTCTGTTTTTAAATCCTATTGCTTTTAACACTCCAATTTCTCTTGTTCTTTCAGAAACGTTAACCAGCATAATGTTTATAATGCTTATAACTCCCACTAGTAAAGCGATACTTGCAATTGCACCCACGAACATGGTTATTCCGTTCATCATGGTATCAATCTGTTTGCTGTAATCAGATTTGGTTATTGCGCTTGTACCATTTACTGTACTTTCTATTTCTTTTTTTACAGTATCTGGGTCGCCTTTGGTGTTTGCTGTAATAATTGACATCTTGCCATCGTTCATTTGGAGGGCTTTATCCATACTTAAAACAACAATTCCTGCTCCATACCCGCTTTCGTTGCTTATTCCTGTCACTGTCAGCTTCTTATTTTCAATGGTTATGTTGCTTCCAATTTTATAACCTAAAGCATCTACGATTGACTTACTGATAACAACACCTGGAGTCCCGTTCATTTTTACTTGATCCCATTGATCTGTTCCAACTACTACTATTGGCATATTACCTAATTGGCTGTTAAATTGGGTTTGTTCTTTAAAATTGTATAATTGAGGCATATTTTTTATCTTAGAAACTGCTTTTGAATTTAAATATGAATTAGTGCCTGTAGATCCCATAAATCCGGATCCACCAGAGCTGTTTACTATTGTAACATCTCCCATTACAGTTTCGGTCTGTGATTTCATGTAGGATGTCATTCCTGTACTGATACCCATAAGAACCACCAGAGCAATTACGCCTATTATTACGCCTAACATTGTCAAAGCGCTTCTGAGCTTTCTTCTTTTAAAATTTTTAAATGATAATTTGTAGATGCTCATTTAATTCCTCCAATTTAATTAGTTCATTCATGTTTCTTTTAGAGTTTTAATCACGTAATTTAAACGTTTAATTGATTATTCTCTATTTAAATCTGTATTATTTAATTTTTGGGGCGGAAAATGTCTTTTTAGATCCTTTATGCCTTTTGACTGCTATTTTTTCACCTCATGTAAAAAATATGTTACATCTAATGTAAGAAATATATTACATTATATATAAATGTTTTGAAATTGGGGCATGTTAAAAAAAGAAAATTATAATGACTAACTCCAATTATAATGAATGACCAAATATTTTTGATTAGAATCAAAATTTACGATTTTGCATGTACCTAAAATCTTAGATTTTCGAATACCTAAAATGTATAAGTTTAAAAAGTTACTTCATTCACTATAATATTAAAGGTCTAAACAGTATCTAACAAATGGTGAATTTAATTAAATTTAAAATTTCTCAGGTGTAGTATGAATCGTTTTGGGATATTTAATTAAAGGTTTAACAGTATCTAACAAATGGTGAATTTAATTAAATTCAAAATTCCAGGGATAATATGAATCGTTCATGGGGATATTTAAGCGCATTAATGGTGGCCCTTCTTTTTGGGGTATGGTTTTCACTGGACAAGATACTGCTTGGATATCTTCACCCTTTCGCCCTTGCAGCACTTACATATTTAATAGCAAGTGTATTCCTGTTTTTTGTTTATATTTCTCCCCTTAAAAATAGAATATTGAACACCATAAACAAGAAAAGCAGGGTGGAAAACTCCATATCTAAAAAGGAATATTTGATTCTATTTCTAACTGCAATTTTTGGCTCAGTTATAGCTCCAGCGTTATATTTGAGCGGTCTAAGTAGAATAACTGCGGTAAATGCTGCTCTTTTAACAAATGTAGAGATACTATTTATTATCGTTATTGGAATTTTTTTCCTCAAAGAAAAAGTTCATAAAAAAGATATTTTGGGCTTTGCCCTTTTGTTAATAGGGGCCATTTTTTTGAGCACAAATGGCCTGAGGGATCTTTCCTTTAATCAGAGCCTATTTGGAAGTCTCCTGGTAATTTCAGCATCATTTTTCTGGAGCCTTGATACAAGTTTAAGCAAATTTTTAAGCCATAAACGTGATATAATATTTATAACTGCTTTAAAATCTGGAATTGGGGGTTCTATTTTATTAGTTTTATCATTAATTTTAGGGCTGAACTTTACCTTACCTTTATTCAGGTTACCTCTCTTACTTTTTATTGGAATTGTTGCTGTGAGCTTTTCGCTTGTGTTGATCTATTATTCACTCAGGACTATAGGTTCAACAAGAACTGGATCTATATTTGCTCTTAGTTCGCTTTTTGGAGCTATAACTGCTTATTTTGCACTTGGTGAGCCTTTAACTGTTTTAAGAATATTGTTTGGAATTTTAATGTTAATGGGTGTTTTGATTTTGTATAAAGAGGAAAAATAAATTATTTATTGGGAGCGGTGATGTCGACATATTTATATGACTAAAAATTTAAAGTAGTCATAGAGTTTTAAGAGGGGATTATGTAATGAAAGCCTTCGATAAAAGTGAAAAAGAATATCTAAACAAAATGTTCATGGAGAAAGGTAAGGAATTATTTTCAGTGTATGGAATTAAAAAAACCAGTATTGAAGACCTTACAAAATCAGTAGGCATTGCTAAGGGGAGTTTTTACACGTTTTTTAGTTCTAAAGAAGAATTATATTTCAAGATAATGTCTGAAGAAATTAAAAATCTAGCAAAAGAAAATATTACAACACTTGATAGAGAAAAACCGGTTAAAGAAATAATTAAAAGCTTTTTAATTAATGCAGTTGGGGAAATTCACTCAAACCCTATTTTAAATAAACTATTAGTCCCTGGAGAATTTGAACTGGTAAGGCGTAAAATGGCAACTGTAAATTTGGGGGATAACACTAATTTTTTAGGGCCTATGATTGCGTTCTTATCCAAACTACAAAAAGAAGGCCTGATCATTGAAATTGATCCATCACTCCTGGCGAATGTAATACGTGGTTTGCTGCTTCTTTCAACCCACAAAAGAGAGATTGGAAAAGAGTATTTTGATGAAGTAATCCAGTTTTATGTGGATATGATCGCTCTAAAACTAACAGATGTGAAATAAGGGGAAATAAATATGGATCGCCAGAATAAAAGAAAAGGAATACTTTTGATAGCTCTCCTTATTTTTCCATTATTTAAACCATTTCTATCTCCAGTGACTGTAATGATGGGAACGCTTCATGGAGTTATAGTTGGAGGACTGGTTATTTACATATCCCTATTTTTATCATCTCTTTTTGTAGGTAGGGCATTCTGCGGATGGCTGTGTCCGGCAGGAGGGATTCAGGAGTACTGTTCTGTCGTTGTTAATAAGACTCCAAAGTCGACAAAATTCAAAAAACTTAAATATATTTTTTGGATTGGATTAGTATCAGCGATAGCTGTTGCAGTATTTAAATCTGGAGGATTAAATCAGATAGACTTGCTATATCAGAGTAAACTTAACATTCCTGAGCTGCAGGAGTATATCATATATTATGCAGGGGTTGGGATAATAACAGTCCTTGCTTTTACAGTTGGTAAACGTGCTGGATGCCTTTATATTTGCTGGTTAGCTCCATTTATGGTAGTTGGGACAAAAATAAAAGAATTGGCTAAATATCCTTCTTTACATATAAAAACTGATCCTCAAAAATGTATAAAATGTAATATATGTAATGATAAATGCCCGATGAGCATCAATATAGCAGGAAGAGTAAAAAATAAGTTTATATTTGATTCAGAATGCATCATGTGTGGAGAATGTGTGGATGCATGTCCTGAAAAAGTTATGGGCTATAATTTTGGTTCAATTAAAAAGGAATGATTGATCTTCAAATCATTCCTCTATCAATTCTTCAATTTCGTCAGCCACTTCCCAGTGCGAACCCCGTTTTTCAGCCCTTCTAATTAGCCAAACACCAATTAAAGCCCCAACAACTGCACCTGCCGTATCTGTGAACAGGTCATTCATGGTATCATCAAGGGGGTCCTGTGTTGGAGAGCCCTGCATTTGTGTATTTCCAGTGATTTGCCCGATAACTGTGTGAGATAAATATTTATCGTAAGTATACTCTCCCATTTCCAGTACGCCTCCAAATCCTATAGTTACAAGCACAATAAGCACAGCCATGGCAGGTATGGTTGCCTTCAGCCTGCCGTAGAAGTACATTGTATAAACAACCATCATACCTATTAAAGCGATATAGAGTGGCAGCATGAAATGCATGAAGTTATCGTAATGTGGAATGCTTACATAAAGCCCGAGGGCATCGCCTCCTACAAGCTCAAATAAAACCATTAATAGAATTAAAATTTCAATTTCTACAGGTATGGCCCGTATCCTTCCGCGGGTGAAAAATGATGGAGTATAAATTATAACAAGTGCAATAAGGATAAGCAGTCCAAAAATTCTTTCAGTACCGTTTACGCCGCCGAATATCAAAATATAAATACCTGAGATTAAAAGAAATATGCTCATTCCTCTTAACAGATTCTTTTCCCAGGATGGGATTTTTGGTTTATGTATCTTAGGTTTTGGATCAGTCATCTTTACGGCCTCATATTATGTATAACTACTAAACTGTTTTATGAATGTTTGATTATCAATAATTTAAATATTACTATTTTGTTTTATATAATAACTATTTTAAATTTTATGTTTGGATATTGAATTACCTGTAATTATATTATAGATATATAACGGCTTTAAAATGGTTATTTTTGGGTATAAACACTTATTTTATCTAATTTGCAGATTATTCAATTTAATTTTCATATTTTTTTATATTCATATTATTTAAAGAATTAATACTAAATTAATATGTAAAACAAAATAGCGTTAAAATGAAAACTCAAAAAGTAAGGGCAGGCGGGGCTTTAGTATGCAACCATAAAGATGGAGTTATTGGGGCAGTCCTGAAATATGAAAATAAAAACTGTATTTTAACTGCATTTCATGTTTTGAGGGCTGGAAACTGTAGTTTGGGTGATATTTTAAAGGTAAATGGGTTTAAAGCTGAGGTAATTGAGATACTATTTAACTACGACATTGCAGTGGCAGAAATTTATGCACATGAATCGGCATTAGAATTTTCAAATATTGAAAAACCAGAAATAGGACATGCATATGCACTTAAAGGTGAATTTAAAAATCCATGTAACATCATGACTCTTGGAAGGACTTACCATTACCTTTCGTTTTCATTCCAAACACTTCCTCTTCCCGGCGACAGCGGATCCCCTATAATTCAAAATGGGAATGTGGTGGGGATACTGGCATCTGTATTTTGCAATAATGCAGCGGGAATTGCAGTATCCCTTGAAAGATTTAGGAAGCAGTAATTACGGTTAATTTTTAAGGGGCAGCTTTTAATATTTTTAATACAAAGTCCAATTTTAGTAAGAAATAAATAAAATTAAATAAAGTATTAATTAAGGAACTCATAATTTCACTGATATTAATTGTAATAACGATATAACTGGTGCAGTTTCAAAAATTAATATCATTTCAACGGTAAAATATTTCATTAAAATGGTTGGAGAGTGTTTTTATGGTAATTCATTTGGAGGATAACTTTTTTGACGTCCCGGACTTTAGAAATAGGACTGCGGTTTTTCGAAACCGTGAACATGCAGGAGAAATTCTTTCAGAAATGTTAATGCAGTATAAAAATACAGAAGCTATTGTTTTTGCGATTCCTGCAGGGGGAGTTCCAGTTGGAGCAGTAGTGGCTTCTAAGCTCCAAATTCCGCTGGATATTGCAGTTGTAAGTAAAATTACGCTCCCATGGAATACTGAAGCAGGCTATGGGGCAGTAGCTTTTGACGGCACGGTGCGTTTAAACGAAGATATGATATCGCGAATCGGGCTTAAAGAAGAAATTATAGAGGCTGGAATTGAGCAAACACGTAATAAAGTTAATAAAAGAGTCGCTGAATTTAGGGGAGGAAAGCCTCCTGTTCAAGCAGCCGGCCGACCTGCTGTACTGGTGGATGATGGAATTGCATCGGGTTTTACAATGTTAGTTGCTGTAGAAGCTTTGAGAAAGGCAGGTGCAAATAGAATAATTGTTGCAGTGCCGACTGCTAACCTGGACGCTGTAGAATTTGTGCTCCCAAAGGTTGAAGAGGTGTACTGCGCAAATCTCCGGAATGAATGGGCATTTGCTGTGGCTGATGCGTACCAGCACTGGTCAGATGTGGGTGAAGAAGAGGTAAAGGAACTTTTGGGTTCATTTAGGAACCTTTAAACATTTTAGAGTTTTTTCCACTTTTTACTTGAAATCTTAGACTGCCCCTTTGCAAACATGAAAAGTTTCACCTTTTAAACTCGCCAGCAGAAATCTGAGTTCAGCTTCTCTGATAGCTTCCATAAGGTGCATATATCGGGTTTCATGTGAAATTGCCCTGTTAAGTTTAAAACCACTCTTATCGATCATGCTTTAAAGACACCAGTTGTAAGTAGGGTATTCTATTTTAAGTTCCTTGAGCTAGAGTATGTGAAACGTAATAGTTTTATCTGGCAATTAGATTTAATAATTATTAATAATAAAAATATACAGTGTATTATTAATAGATAAGGAGATGGATGTTATGCAGGGTATGCCTAAATGTTCTGATTTAGAAAAAGAAATAGATAATTTAGAAAATGAGATTAAACATATTCAAAATGAACTTTTTACAAGCAGGGGCGTAAGTATAGGAAATGCAGAAAATTCAGAAATTATGGGAAAGATTAACAGTTTACGTACTGAAATCAAATTTAAAAATTCAGAACGAGCACACTGCAGGCCGTAAAGGCCCTGCTATCTATGACGGTGCTTAATTTCTTGGATCAATCATCAATAATTACTTTACTTATTGTAATTGTAGTTAGTTTGATGATTTTTTATGTATATTATACTTTTCCTGATGTACTGGTTAAGATTTTGAATTTAATGAGAAGAAGGTAAATCTTTTGGAGAATTGGATTTTATTGAAATTTTAAACATGCAACTTAGAATTAATTGATGTATGTGGATATTAAGTTAAAAATAGTATATAAATCGGATTATTTCTGGATTTTTATTTTTAATGGGGTGTGTTTGAGATTTTTTGGTCGTGGTAGGTTTATCTGTTACTTGTTTTTGAGATTGTAGAATGAAAAATAACTGAAAAACGACTTAAAATCTTATATTTGAAATTTAACTCTGTAAAATTATTAATTTATTATTTAATTAGATATTAGTTTCGGTTAGGTTGTAATGGAAAATAATAAAAATAGTAATTTATTAATATATCTTCAGAGTTGTTTTTTGGCAATAATTCTGTTCAATTATGAGTAGTCGAATTAAAAATAGAATTAATGAAGGTTTTAAAGATGTTAATTACTAAAAGACGGATAAGAAGCTTAAAATCTAATATTGGAAATGTTGTACCGGGTACAAAGTTTGTAATGGGTATAAAAAACATTGAAAGGTATGGAGATACGCTGGAACACATCGGATTTACCGAAAATCTTGAAATTGGGGAAACAGTACTACCTATGCCTCAAGGTTCAGCTAGTGAATATAATGCAAATGGGAAATACTTAAAGCATAAAGATCAGCCAAAGGAAACCATATACAAAACTAGAGAATGGACTAGGGAACAATGGGCAGGTAGAGGACAGACGGAAACTGTAACTGATTTTGTGGAGTTTTCTTATAAGAGATATCCACGCACATTTATGGAACCACCAAGTATAGAATTTACAATTGCATCTACTACAAATGGAGATAAATTGATTACTGCTCCAGTTTTTGAATATAATGGAAATGATAGTGAATTTATCCATATAATTAATCTTTTTCTAGAATTATTTGGAGAATGTCAATTATTTCATGAAAATTTAGATGAAATAATTAAACCACCTATTAATAGGCTAAATTGGGAAATATTACCCCAAGGACCTATACCTTGGCAGCAAGTTTCAAGAATCATCATGCCAATTATTGATAAAGCTCCTAAAAGTAATCGCCCAGTAATCTTAGATAGAATTGAGACTATTGAAAATTTTAATCCTGATTTCCGTGCTTTTGGGAAAGCGGGTTTTGGAGGATATATTGTTTTTGGATTTGAGGAGAAAAATTTGTTTATATTTGAAAGTATTAAATATGGAAATGCTACTTACATATTTGATAATAATTGGGAGGAATTATCCCAAAAAACTAAAGCTGAAATTTTAGATAATGATCTTCATAAAGCTAGAATAGTTCATCGTATAAACTGGGGAGATCAAATTAAGGAATTATTTAATGATTTAGGGATTAGTTAGATAATAAATAGCTTAAAAATTTGTATTTTAATTAGATGGGGATTAAATGGATAAAGACAAAAAGAATATGAATTTTGATATTTATTACTTAAATCTCTTGAAATATATGAAATATCGATGATGATAAATAATGTAGTTACTTCAAGTGTGCAAAAGAAAAAATTGATACACAAGAAAACTTTCAAAAAATAAGATAAGGCTATATTATCAGTTTTCATGATGTCAAATAGTCTAAATGATTAATTCAAATTAAGGGGGATAACAAGGTGGCAGAAGATGTTATTTTTTTTGGTGCAGGGGCTTCTGTACCTGAAGGAGCACCTGTACAAGGAAACTTATTTGAAAAGTATTTCTCTTTACAGTTAGATGGCAAGTTTGATGAGATAAATAAAAGATTAAATAGTTTTTTTAAGGATTTTTTTGCAATAGATATTGAAAATGACAATTTAAAAAAAATTAATTTTCCAACATTTGAAGAAATATTAGGTATTCTTGAATTATCATTGGATCGGAGGGAAAGTTTCAAAAATTATGGGTTAGACCATAACTTTCCAGAAATACAGCAAATTAGGCAAGATTTAATATTTTTAATTGCTATTACAATAGGTGAAGAATTAAAAAAAAGTGAATTATACAAGGATTCAAATAAAGATAAAAGATGTCATGAGAAATTAATCAAAAGATTAGTCGATGATGATAATATTTTACATACAGATTTTATTAGTTTAAATTATGATATTATCTTAGACAATGCATTGACAGATATGCAATCCAAATATAATTTAGATTTAGATTATGGAATCGAATTTACTAATTTTGAAAAAGATTATGGTTGGAGTTATTGGAGAAGACCCCGTCCCCAAAAAGCTGTCCACCTTTACAAGCCTCATGGTTCCTTGAACTGGCTTTATTGTCCAACGTGTATATCTACAACATTAACTCCAGAGCAAAAAGGAGTTGTGGAGTTATTTTATAAGCCAAAAGAATGTAAAAATTGTGGAAGTAGAATGATTCCAATTATAATTCCTCCCACGTTTTTTAAGGTTATGTCTAATAGGTATCTACAAGAAATATGGTATAAAGCGGAAGATGCACTAAAAAATGCTAAAAGGATTTATTTTTGTGGTTATTCTTTTCCAGATGCAGATATTCATATTAAATATCTTCTAAAAAAAGCAGAACTTAATGGAAATTCTAATCCTGAAATTTATGTAATTAATGGAGAATCTAGAAAAATCAAATCAAAAGAAACTCAATCAAGATATGAAAGGTTTTTTAAGGGCAATGTTAATTGGACGGGTAAAAAATTTGAGTATTTCTGTGAAAATGACATAAAATAGATTATGATAAAATTAGAATTATTAGATGGTTTAAAATATAACTATTAAATTTATAAAAGTTATATGGCTTTAAAACATTAATTTGAAGGAGAGCTATTTAATGGCAAGGAATACTTTTGGTCCAGAAGTTACTGAAAAAGCATTTAAAGAAAATACTAAACATATTGTTTCCGATCCTTTTAATGCAATTATAGAACTTATTTCTAATAGTTGGGATGCTGGAGCAGAAAAAATCATCATAACATGGCCTGATGAACGTGGAGAAGAAGTTATACTTGAGGATAATGGCGAGGGGATGACAGAAACTGAGTTTAGAGAAATATATCCTAAAATGAGTTATAGTAGATTAAAAGTTAAAGGGAAAGAAGTTTATTTTAGAAGAAAAAGGGAGGGATATAGAGAAGCATATGGAAAACATGGTAAAGGAAGATTTGCACCATTTTGTTTTGCCGACTCTTTTATTGTTGAAACTTGGAAAAATGGCCAAAGTTCCAAATTTAAGATAAAAAGAGATAAAGAATCGGGATTTATAATTGAATTAGTAGAAACGGTGCCTAAAGAAGATAGTGGTACTAAAATATATTTTAAATTAAATGAAAATTATAGGGATTCAGAAAAAATAAAAAAAGAGATAGGGGCTCGATTTTTAACAGATCCTTTGTTTAGTATAACAATAAATGGTAAAAAAATCGAATTCGATGATTTAGAAGATAATTTAGATGAAATTCCATGTAAAATTGATAATGAAACTGTTAAAATATTGAAAATAAAATCTAATCAAAAAAGTAGAAACACTCATTTTCATGGAGTAACTTGGATACTTGGAAAAAGAAGAATAAAAACTACTAAATGGAATAAAATATTAGATGGTAGGATTGAGGAAGCAAAACAATATGCATATGTAATTCATTCTGATATCCTTAAAGATGAACTTAATGAAACAATGAGTGATTTTTCAAAATCAGATAATTCTATAAGAATTCAAAATAAAATTATGGGATGTATCAAAAAATCAGTTTCAAAAATAATGGCTGAAGAAAGGAATAATATCAAAAAAAAGATTATAACTGATAATTTGTCACATATAAAAGCTATGGGTAGTATTGATCAAGATGAAGTTGGTCAATTCATATCTGAATTACAAGAAGTACGTACTGCAATTAATCCTACTGATCTTAAAGCTGCAACTGAAGTATTTATTAAAATTAAGCAATCTAAAAATGGAGAAAAACTCTTTCATCAACTCAATAAATTAACTATAAAAGATTTTGATATTTTAAGCGAAATTCTTGAAAAGTGGACTATCAAAGAAGCGAGAGTGGTCCTTGGTTTAATACGATCCAGATTAGATTTAATTGAAGAATTAGAATTAAAATGCGATAATCCTACAACTTTAGAATTACAGGAGCTACAACCTTTATTTGAAGATGGTCTTTGGATTTTTGGTCCGGAATATGAATCAATCGAGTTTACATCTAATAAAAGTTTAACAACCGTTGTTATTTCACTTTTGAAAAAGAAAGGTATTAAAATTAAAGAATCAAGATTAAGGCCGGATTTTGTGGTTCTTCCTGACTCAGCTATAAGTTTTCATTCATGTAATGAAATAGACAAAATATTGTTTATTGAACTTAAAAGAGGAGGGTTCAAAGTTGATTTGGATGAACGTACTCAAGTTGAGAAATATATTAATATACTTGTTAATGAAGGAGCTATTTCTGAAAGTACCATGATTGAAGCATATGTTCTAGGAAGTACAGTTGTATGCGAGGAAGTTGAAGTGGGTAAACGAAAAAATATTAAAATTATCCCAATGCAATATCATAAAATTTTAGATAAAGCAGAAAAACGGTTATTAAACTTAAGGAAAAAAATAGAGGAAGAAAAAAATATAAAAGATGAGCCAACTGATCCTGCAATTAAAGAGACACTTGCCCAGAAGACAATTGTGGATTATTATAAATGATATTATTTTTCATCTTTTCCAATATTTCAATTAATTTTTTTAAATGAACTTTTTGTATTGCTATTTTATATTGCGGATAAAATGTAAATGGAATGTTTAAATTAAAACAGGAATCTATAAATTCCTTTAAATCTTCTTTTAGGCAGAATTCTAAGCAATAAGATTCTCTAAATTCAAATATTTCTTCATAAAAAGTATATCTCTCATTTAACCATTTTTTCTTATCCATACTATCATTTCTCCTTATTAACTTTTTCCATCTTTTACTTAAAAAAATTAGACTGACATTTCTAGATAACATAGAAGTTTCACCTTTCAACGAGTAAGTAAGGTTTAGGTGAATCTTCTTCAACTACTTCCGTGAGATGCATATATTCATTTTTGGAGTAATCTATGGTTTAAATGCATGTTAATTTTATATAGTCAGCCCCTTAAAGATTAATATTTTAATTCAATATTAAATAAACAGTGTTAGAGCATTTGAAAATTACTTATTTTTAGATAGTTTAAAAATTGGAAATTTTTAACCTTCAGAAATTGTAAATTTCTGCAAGTGAAAAGATTTTATTAAATTTAATCTATTTTTAATTAATTACAGCCGGCACGCTCTAGATCTGACTGAAACGAAGTATTTATTAGTTTTTAAGATAATTATAAGATATTCAAATATTTCTAAAAGGCGATAATCATGCTAGGCGAAAAAGAATGCCTTAAATCTTCATTTTACCTGCTTTTTTGATGTAACTTCATCATAATAAATAATATACTGTTATTTTTAAGACAGGTACAAACCGTTACCATCCATTTATTAATGCATATTAATGAAGAACGGTGGTAAAATGAAGAAATCCCATAAAGTAGAAGATGAAGACATATTTAAAGACTTTTGTTTTGATCGTGAAATACGAACCAGTACTATAGATAATTATCGAAATGCTTTACAGAAATATTCTAATTTTACAAATAAGACATTAAAAGAGTTAATTAGAGAAGCAGAGGATGAAGAAGATTCTGGAATAAGATTAAAAAGACGTAAGATTAATAAATATTTAAGGAATTTTAAAGTAAGTCTTAAAGAATCCGATCTGTCTGAAAGTACAATAGAACTAACAATTCTACTGGTAAAATCTTTTTATAGAGAAAATGAAATTGAAATACCAAGAAATAACAGAAAATCAGTTAAAAAAATACGAAGGCAGGAAACAATAGATGATCTTCCTAAAATGGAAGAAATAAGAAGATTTATGGAAAAATTAAATAGTGTATATAAAGCTATGACAGTACTTTGTTTGAGTAGTGGAATGGGAGCGAGTGAAGTTACCAGTTTAACATTTAAGCATCTATATAAAGCAACTTCAATTAAACCATATCCTGAAACAATAACTCAATTAATAGATCAATTAAAAGCTAAAGGCAATTTTATTCCAACATGGAACGTTAAAAGGGTTAAAAGAAATTTTGAATACGTTACTTTTTCATCGCCTGAATCAATAGAACGTATAATTAACTATTTAGAGGATTTGCAGTTTAAATTTGAAGATTATAAACCTCAACCTAAAGATAAACTTTTTAGGGGGTTAAAATTTAATAATCCACTAATAGCTAACGATTTCTTAGCTATGTATACAAATAAAAATAAACAATACTCTTTCAGGAAAACCGAAAATAACCGTAATGTAATAAGAGTGCATTCCCTAAGAAAATTTTTTGCTTCAACTTTAGAAGCTAATAAAATACCACATTTAACTACAAGACAATTATTGGGACATAACATAGATTCTACTACGTCAGCATACTTTAAACCTGATATAAATAGTTTAAAGAGAGAATATAGTCAAATCGTAGACAAATTAATAACAACTAATCAAGATGTAATTATAATTAACCCTTATGAAGACATTAAACAAGAGATGGATACATTAAAAGGGTTTGTTTTAGAAAGTGGTAAGCTACCTGAAGAGTATAGAGATATGATTCTTAAAGATCAAATGAAATTGAATCAAGAAGGAATGTAAGAAATTTTTAACTATTTTTTTAAACATTTTTTTTAAAAAATTTTTTGATACAATCTTTTATAATCTCTTGAAATATCATTAAATAAAAATAGGCATTTTTAAAATAGGTATATTATTTATTGGATTTACTTTAATAGGCTTAGGAATTTTATAACCTTTAAGCTCTAAAGCTTTTATAATATCTTTTAAAACATCATCACTATTAGAAACACTTAAAATACTATTTGGAGAACCATCTAATTTATCATAATATTCTTTATTGAGTCTTTTATTCCATACATAATTAGTTATAACGTATTTTAAAGAAGTACCATATTTTATATGATCTATACCATCTATATAATCTATACCAAAACCTATCGGTTTATGTTTTGGTTTATTTTCGCTTAATAAAAATATGTGGTAACCATCATTAGGTGTTTTAACTGAGTATGTATCAGTTATTATGTCTTCTATGGCTTCTTTGAATATTTCTATTGGTATAAGTTCGGGTATAATGTCTGAAAGTTCTGGTAAAATGTTTGAATATGATAAAAGTTTAGAATAATTTAGTTTATCTATATCTATTACTACTAAATATCTATCCAATTCTTTTATATAATCACATAATATAGCTGTTGGATATTTTAGGTCTTTAAAACCTTTATAATCTTTTGGTTGTTCGTATATATTTATGCTTGGATATTTATTAGATTTACCTGATAATACTTGCCCTTTGTGGGATATTGCTATTTTCTTAGCGTGTTTAAAAACTTCTTTATAATTATATTCTTTCATAATTCATCACCTGTAGTTTAATTTATTATTTAATCTTCTATAATTCCTTGAAATCGTTAATGAATTGATTAATTTAAAAAATAAGAATTTAAAGAATGTTTAGAAAAAATTTAAAAAAAAATAAGTCCACGGTATTATAATGATATTTCTAAAAAAGCAGGGTTTATTTATTATTTTTTAGAAGTACTCTATAAAAGTGGACAGTGTGGACAGTAAAAACGTACTTTTCTATTTAGTAAATTTTTTTAAAATTTTTTAAATTATTTTTTACCAACTCAAAAAGTTGTGGATTACTGTCTTTAGTGTCCAGTCTAATGTCGAAAAAAATTGAAGATGGATTTAACCTGTGGTGTACTTTTCAAATTATCATCATCAATACAGTGAACTTGTACTTTCTGTAAATATTGTTTGGCTTTGTTGATTTATTTCTGGATTAAAAACATATTTCCAATGGTCTTTTAATCTTATACATTCATATATGGATATTTTATCTCCATTTACAGTCTTTCTTCTGTCATAAAATCCTGCTTTGTCCATTGCTTTGTTTATTGCTTTAATTGATGGATTTCTGTGCTCACTGCTTATTAATCCATTTTTATAAGCTTCTTTACACCATTGTTTAATGTATCTGTGTACTTCTTTTTTCTCTAAATAGTCGGTTTCTTCATATGATTCTTCAAATATTTCTTCTATTCCACATTTAAGAGGATAAGCTTTAAAATCATATTCTCTTTTCATTCTCTGCTCATCTTCTTTAGTTGTTAATGGTTCATCTAATTTATCTAAATAAAGATTTATACTATTGTAGATTAGCCATTCTATACCGTCTTTATCGTATTTACCTGAAAGTATATCTGATTGTAGATATTCATCTTTATCTTCATAAGATATTTCATTATCAGCATGAATTAATAATAGTCTTCTTTCTATGCCTGTTCCTATCATTGGAGGTAGTGTGTTTCCATTTGCGAATAATTTAGGTATTTGTTCGGCTTCTGCTTGGATGCTGTTATTTTCCCCTTTGATTTCAACCTGTAAACCATTACCTGTAATGATACTGTTTAAATTTCCTATTCCTTTTAACATCCCATTACTAATATCATCATCTATATTTATTGCTTTCCCAATTAAAGGATGTAAAGTAAATCTTTCATTTTTAACTATTGTCTGCGTCTTTATTTCTGAAAAATTACCTGTAAACATCCTTTTTAATATAGTTGTTAATGTGGATTTACCTGTACCTGATTCACCTTGCACCATTACCATTTTACCTATCCGATTACTACCCATAAAGGCATGTCCTACAGCCCTTAACCATAATTCTTTATTATTAGGATATTTCGGATCATATAATATTTCATCTATTAGTTCACCTATTCGCCCTGATCTCGCATTTGGATTCCAATCAAAAGGTAATGTTAATTTGGGTATTTCTTCTAATTCCTCTTTATTTGGATTAAATTCTCTTGTTAGTGTGTTTAAATAGCCATTATTGAAAATAATTATATTATAATTCCTTTTTATATGATTAGTTATGTATTTGAGTACATTTTTACACTTTGCCGATGAAATTTGATTACTTCCAAATTCATTATTCATAAATGCCTCAATTCTTATATTGTCAATTTCATTTATAGTCCCATCTTCTAGTCTTTCATAGTATTTCATTACTTTTGGATCTTTGTATAATGTTAATTCATGATTTAAGAAGTCCGATAGTTCTTTATTACTTGGCTCTTGTTGTTTGGCTAATTTCCTCATAATTACACTTTTTAAATCTAATTCATCTCCTACTACTAAACTTTCTAATTCCCTTAAATCTGAACCATTTAAATGATCTTTTAGAGCATTCCAACCTCTTAAATCATTAATATTCATTTTATATGCTCTATTTACTACTTTTAATCGTTCATTTAATTCTTCATCATTTTTAAAAGCTGTTCTAATTATTTGAACTGTGGTTTCATATTTAAACTTCTGTTTCCGAAGATAACCTGAAATAGCAAGTGCCAGATCATTTCTATGTCCTTCACGTAAATTTCTACTAATTATATCAGCTATTTGTGATGTATATCCTGTTAATGGGCTTATTTTATATCCTTTTTCTTCTAATATTTTTAATAGCTCGTTTAGTACTTCATCAGTATTCTTAACTGAAAATATAATATCTGGAGATTCTTCTAATTTGGTATAATGTATTTTATTACCGTATTTGTCATAAATAAAATCAGATACAACATATTTTCCTTTCATATTCCCTGTATTGGTTTGATAATCGATATTAACGCGTGGTTGTTTTGCTCTTGGCTTTTCGTTAGATAGTAAATATACATGTATTCCGCCTGATCCAGTTCTTACACTGTATGTTTGATTTATTACTGGTTTCATACAGTCTTCTAATACCTCTAATGGTATATGTTCGCTGTTTGGTTTGGGTATATCTAAATCAATTACTACTAAATACTGATTTAATTCTTTGATATAATCACAAATAATTGCAGTACCATAATTTTCATCATTGAATCCTGTATAATCTGATGGTAGTTTATCCCAGTTTATACATGGTATTTTGGAAGGTCTACCTGCCATTACTTGATCTTTAGATGCTAATGCTATCTTTTTAGCATATTTAAAAACTTCTGTAAATTTAAATTCTTTATCTTCCATTTATACACCTTCTTTATCCATTTTCCAACGATTCCAATGTATTTTTAAAATATCTGCATAAGCACAGATATTTTTTATAAAATAAAATTCATCAATCATTATAATGCATTTATAAAAAGATAGCAACGTTTTTAAAAGTTTTTAGAATCGTTATAAAAAATTTGAGTTCAAAAAATACGATATTATTTACAATTGTCGAAAAAAAATTAGAAAATTAAAATATTAGTCTATGGTTTCTGATATTGATTTAATATCTGAGAAGTGTTCATCCCATAATTGATCTACTCTTTGGCAAGATTCTTCCCATTTTTTACTTACTGTTCGCTTACATTCTTCACTTATTAAATCAGGTCTAACAGATATAACAGGTTTGCCATCTATAAGTCCTAATGTTTTTAATGTTTCCTCAGTTGCTTCCATTTTATCATTAATATTCATTTAAATCATCTCCTCTTTTTAAGTTTTTAATTTCTTCATCTATTTCTAAATGTATTCTTTTTAAATCCTCTGTAATTTCGTTAATATCATCTAAAATTCTTTTAAAGTTGATAGTAATCCCTCATTTATTTTCTTTTATTTTTACTATTTGAAAATATAAAAAAATGTAACTACTGTTTATTATTAGTAATAGGTTAATTCTGTAGTTTCATTATGTCCAGCGGGATATGTTATAATTCCAATATCTCTTTTATAGTCTATTTGAACTCTAATTTTATTGTTATGTATTGTAAAAGCTCTTATAGAGAACATTTTTAATTTATCCCACATTTGATCATTAAATGTTTTAAGTTCATCTATTGTTCCTTTTCCTGATAGTTTATTTAGCTCTTTTTTATCAGCTAAAATAATATATTCCATAGTTAAAGCTGTACTTTTAAAATACATGCTGTCAGGATTCTTTTTAATGTCTAAATTGAATCTTTCAATTAAATATGTACTAATCTTTTTTAAATCAGATTCAAAAATCAGTTGACGTTCTTCAGCAGTTAATAACATACTTATCACCTCACTTTAGTTTCATCTGCTTTTTAGCCAATCCATAATCAAAAATTTCTTCAGGATCTGGAAATATGCCACAATTTATTTCAAAAGTAGTTCTATTCCTTATTTTCTTAACAATACCCAATCTTTTACCATCTATTTCATATCTATAACCCTCTTCTTGTGGTATAGTTATAGTTATATCATCCAAATCGGGATCTTTTACTTCTAATAGATTTTTATCCTGTTTCAACTGTCCATTTTCTATTAAACTTCTTTTAACCTTCTGATAATTATAATCCTTAACTGGTTTACGTTTCATCGTATCACCCCTTTAAAAAGAGTATTTTTGGAGAATTTTTTTTATAATTCTCCTTCTCTTATTGCATTTTTAAGCTCTATTAATCCTCTGTACCCTTCTGGAATCATTCTTCGGTATAATAATCCTCCGCTACAGCCAAGCTTAAAACAAATCTCAAAAATATTCTGATTTATATCAGCTTTTAATAGGTTTACAATGTCAGAAAAACTTATTTTATTTATTTGCATGGTTAATCACCCCTTTTTTTGTTATATTTTTTTATTTCTCTATATAATTTCAAAAAAAAATAAAATAAAACCCTTTTTTTCAATGAATTTAAAAGGATTTTTACTTTATGAGGATAAAGAAGCATGAAAAAACAATCAATTTTATTAAATCTTTCTTTAATATTGAATAGGAACGTTATGAATCTTATAAATATGTTAATTCACTAATTAAAGAATAACAAGAATTATTAACCTAAAAAAATGAATCATTTATACAAATAGAACCCTTATTTCAATGCAGGAAAGACTTAAAAAGAAAATATTAAATTTTATGTTTTTTCCATTTTTTTTTACTTCCTCAATATAATGGTCGATCTAAATTCCGTCTTTAAAAAGAAATTCGTTAACAAATAATTTTTCTAGTATATAAATCAAGTAAAATGCGATACTGTTTTAAATATTCCTTTAAATTGTTAAAGAAGTTTAATAGAATAATTACTGTTTAGGATATATGTAAATATGGATAAATAGGCATTTAACACTATTATACAGTGTTTTTTTATCATATATTGTTCGACATTGAACTAAAAAAATATGATCATATGATAGAAGCTTAGAATGTAAAGTTTGATGGGGGTATACTTGGGATTTTTTCGGTGGTCGTGGTCTTACCTGTTATTTAGTTATGTTTTATGATTTAACTTCGCTTTTTTTTTATAAATTATATTTTTTTATGAATTGATTAATGATCTGAATTAGCTCTGTTAATCATTTGTTTCATGATTTAAAGATTATGATTTGTCTTTTGTGTTTGTGATCTTAGTTCATTTTACTTCGTTAAACCCATATATTACGCAGTAGAAACGATCCTAAATTTCTATTTATATTTTTGATGTTTGTTAAAGTTTATCATTTATTATTGGTTTTATCTACATGAAACACTGATAAAGAATATTGTAATATAAATAACCTAATTAAAACGAGTAGTTCCTTAAAATATAATTAATTTATATCATTAAACAGTGTTTTAATTAATTGAATGTATGCTTTTAATGAAATGTATCTTGTTATTGTGCGTTATACAAAAATACAGTTGTAATAAGATTTTTAAAAAAGTATGAAAATACTTAAAATGTTTTATTTACTATCATCAATGATCATATGTGTACATTGAAATTACCAATTGAATGTCGAAAAAATGCACTAAAAAATTTAAACCTGTTCGTTCGGTGCATGATCTTAGATATTTTGAGTATAATTGATTGAGTACTATTTCTTTTTTATTCCATTTATAACATCTAATATTTATTTGGTTACGTTTTAAAGCTTTAATATAATATTTGCACTGTTATTATGTGTTATAAATCATAAAAGTTTATATATGATCTTATTCAATGTAATAAGTGTCTATTAAGCGTTTATTTTATTTAAATAAACAATATTGTAATAACTAAAAAGGAGTTTGATAATATGGAGTTTGTGATTAATATAATGAATAAATTTACTGGAGATTTTGAATATTTATGGAATGTTAAAAAGTTATTTTGTAGGATGTTAGGTCATAGTTTTGAATTAAAATCTGTTTCAAAAATAGATATGGATGAAGATATAACTTTTTGTGTATATGAATGTAAAGTTTGTGGTTTAATGTCATTTGAATGATTTAATCTCTTGAATGCTTTTTTTTTTTAATTATTTAAAAGATTTTTAGGGTTAATTTTACATTATTTTTAAAAAAGTTTATGTGGTTACATTTTGGACAATGGTATAATATTATATTTATTTCAATAGATTTTCATGTGTTTATTGATAAAAAAAAAGATATCTACAATTTTTAAATGGTAAATTGCAAAATAAACATTTAGTATAAGTTTGAAAATATTATAATAGTTGCTAAGATAGATACATGTTTAAATAATTGTAAAATAAATATATAATTTAATAATGTATGAAGAGGGAGCTAAATGGATTTAATCAACGACTTAAAAAACATTTCAGAATCCATACCAAAACAGATAGACCATATAGAAACTGAAGAAGCCACTAAAACTGCACTTATAATGCCTTTTATAAATGCTTTAGGATATAATTTATTTGATCCAACAGAAGTTGTTCCAGAATTTACATGTGATGTTGGCACTAAAAAAGGGGAAAAAGTGGATTATGCAATAATAAAAGATGGAAAACCTGCTTTATTAATTGAATGTAAACATTGTGATAGTGATTTAGATAAAGAACATGCTTCTCAACTTTTTAGATATTTTGCAGCGAATACTCCTGCTAGATTTGCTATTTTAACTAATGGTATTAATTATCGTTTTTTTACAGATATTGACAAGCCTAACATTATGGATAATAAACCATTTCTTGAAATTGACATGTGTGAAATTAAGGAATCAGATGTTAAAGAACTTGAAAAATTCACAAAAGATGAATTTGACCCTAGTGAAATATTTAAAGTAGCAAGTGAACTTAAATATGTAAATGAGATGAAAAAAATAATTCAAAAAGAAATAAACGACCCATCGGAAGATTTTGTTAAATTTCTGGCTAAAAAAGTATACAAAAAACCAATAACAGAAAAAGTACGTCTAAAATTTACTGGTATTACAAAAACAGCAATGAATCAAATTATTAAAGACCAAGTTAATGATAGGTTAAAATCTGCCTTAGAGGTTTCTAATAATCCAGATAATTCTGATACTGAAGCCAAAGATGAACTCAAGACAATTGATGATGACACAAAAAAGATTATAACAACAGAAGATGAATGGGAAGGATATTATATTGTAAAGGCAATTCTTCATGAAATAATAGATGCTGACAGGGTACTAATAAAGGATACTTTAAGTTATTGTGCTGTAAATCTTGATAACACCAAAAAACCTATTTGTAGACTTCGATTTAATACAAAACAAAAGTATATAGGTTTATTTGATGAGAATAAAAAGGAAGAGAAGATACCTATTGAAAATATTAAAGATATTTATAACTACGCTAAAAGATTAAAAGATACTATAGACTTTTATGATAAGTTATAAGAATCTTTAATTCATTTGTTTTTTTTAATTAAATCTTTTAATTCTTTGATTTCAGATTGCATCCCTATAACTAATTCTTTTAATTCATTAAGTTCTGATTCTTCTTTTGCGTCTTGCTCATTTTTTGATTTCGTTACAAGCCATGTAGCTAATGAAGCAGTGAACATTCCAAAGAATATTGCACCTGTTACCATTAAAACAATTCCCAGTACTTTACCAATTAATGTATGTGGAGTTACATCTACAGCTCCTGCATTTATGATATTTTGTGTTACATAGGAGAAAGATTCCCAAATATCGTATGTATTAGCTTTATTTCCAAATTCTACAATACAATATATGATAGTTCCTGCAAAAATTGAAAAAATAAGTACTCCAAAGCTCCAATCAAGATGGCTTTCTTTAATAAATTTATTAAATTTAGTAAAACTTTTTCTAAATAGTGCAAAGAACCTTAATAACATTAAAAGCCTTAACACTCTGACTAATCTTGCAAAACGGAATAATCTAAATGCAAAGAAATTAAGAGGGATCATTGCAATTATGTCAAGCCATACCCATTTATCTTTAAAAAACTCTTTTTTATTCTCAGCATTTTTTAATCTGAACATAAATTCACAAAATAAAACAAAACAAACCATTAAATCAAAATAAATGATATCTTCTGTAAGATTTGTGCTTAAATTAGAAAAATCGGATAGTATAAGTAAAAATGTATCGGATATAATTAAGCAAATTATAATAAAGTCTGCTATAACTTTGAAATTTATATTTAATTGTGATTTTATGTTATTTTCAGACATAAATTTCTATTAGTATCTTCCTTTATAAATAGATTATAATTGTTGTTATGTCAAATTAAAAATAGCTTTAATTTTCTTGTGTACACTATCTTAGATATTTTAAGAGCTCTAATTTTGATCTTTTTGATTATTAGTTAAATTATTTCATTTTTGATCAATTCTTTAAATATACCTCTTTTATCTTTAATCTTTGCTTCATTATTCGATGGCTTTTCAAGTAGATTTATATAATTACGTTGTCTTCCTAACATTATTGTGAGTTCATTAATTTCTTTCTTTAGTTGTTCTCGTTTGGTCTTAGGACTTTAACAAATTCGTTTAATTCAAAAAGGTTATTATCACTTAAAGGAATAATGAACTTTTCAAACAATTATTATAGTTCCCATTTTTTTTATCAACAATTTTGATACATCTTAGCATTTTCTAATTCTTGAACCAATAATGCCATATTAAGACATTTATTACGTACATGGACATCATATTTTAGAATTTTTGAGTTAGATCATTGAAAAGTACTTATTTTTTTTTGAAAATTTTAAAAAGATTTATATGGGTTAATTTTATAAAACTAAAAATGAAATACATTAAAAATGTTGGTAATGGATTATCCTATTAGTATAGTTATTTATTATGAATTTTATGGAGTTTAGTAGGAAAAAAACGGGTATAAATGAGGTGTTTTAGTATTCTAGGCGAAAAAGAATTAATCAAACTATTTCCAGATTTTGAAGGGCTCATACAGCCTTCAGGGATCGATTTACCATTAGAAGACGTGTTCGTTCAAAAAAGTGCGGGCTCTCTAATTGACAATGAAAAAAATCTTCCAGAATTAGAAAAGCTTGAAGGTCCAATCTACACTTTAAAAGCAAAAACAGCTTATTCAGTCACAGTGGCGCCCAAAGTTAAAATCCCAAAGGGATACTCAATGCTTTACCGCCCGCGTTCCACCCTTAACAGGTCCTTTATTTCAGTCCATACAGCAGTAGGTGACCCTGGATTTTACGGGACACTCCAGTTTATGGTCTACAACTACGGAGAATTTGACTACCAGATTAAAAAAGGGGAAAGAATTGCCCAGGCAGTTGTATTTAAAGTTTCAGGCTCTGGAGAGTACAACGGAAGTTATCAAGAGTCGGAATAATATTTTTTAAATAGCCTAACTTTTTTTTATTTTGAAACCCTTGAACGTGGAACATGCGAAACTTTTGAAAATCATCGATTTTCAATACATCGAAAATTTACAATTTTCGAATGCGCCGCTTTGCTGCTGCAAAATCAAAGATTTTTGCAAGCTTCGTACGGCATTCGAATGCCTTGATTTTTGAGTGTATAACAAAAATAGATAATTTTATATTACTTACGTTACAGATAGTGCGCCATAACAGTATTCTGTTAATTGAAATGAAAAGGTGTGTTAAATGGAATTCAATGTTCTCTTAGAGGTCTTTTTCATACTGCTGGTAGTTATTTTGGTTAGTTATGTGGTCTATACGAAGTATATAAAAAAATCATCATCATTAAATGATTCAAATTTCATTTTTACTCCAAAATACATGTTTAATTACTCTCCAGAATTATTAAATACCTATTTAAATGAAAAAACAGATTTAAATGGATATGAAGATGGATTTAAAGCAACCGTGCTTGATTTAATAAATAAAAATTACATTATTTTCTCAAATCCAGTTAATTCTAATTCCGCTAAAACAAATAATCATTCTTATGGCCCTTTAGTTAGAATAAATAAAAAAAAGAGTGTAACTAAGCTTAAAGCCTACGAATTAGATGTAGTTAACTTTTTGAAGAGGTATGATAAGAAAGGGGTAATTTCATTATACTTTATAGAAGAGGACTTAAAAAATTTAAAAGCTTCCAAAAAATTCGAAAGCAGATACAACAGCTGGGAAAAGCATCTTAAAAATGAATATTCCAATAATAAATTCTTTAGAGGAGACTCAACTGAATTTATGGATGAATTGGATAACTTTAAGTCGTATGTTTCTGGCAGGGATATAACTAATGCAGATATTTCTCTTGATGATATTAACCAGTTTTTGGTTTATGGAATGGCATTAGGCATTGGAAAGAAAGCGGTGGAGAACTTTGAAAAATATTTAGATGAAACTACCCTAAAAAATAGTGAAATTTACCAGATTATCAAAGTCAACGGCATAAATTTTGTTGAGCAAGGATTTAAAGGGCTATATCTAGTAAAACCTGGCCAGCATGACTCCAATACTGATGTTTACGGTTATTGATATTTATTTAAATCTTACAATGCTCTGTCAAGACCATCAACAGCTTCAGGGTTTGCAAGGGTGCTTGTGTCTCCAACATCTTCGCCTTTAACCTTGGCTTTTATAATTCTTCTCATTATTTTCCCACTTCTTGTTTTTGGGAGGTCATCAACGAATCTTATGTATTTTGGAGTTGCAACAGGACCTATTTCAACTCTAACGTGATATTTAAGAGTGTCTTTTAGTTCCTGTGTGGGTTTAAAATTATCCTTGAGTATAACAAATGCTGCAATTTCTTCGCCCTTTATTTCATCAGGCTTTCCCACCACTGCAGCTTCTGCCACGCATTCATAGCTTACAAGGGCAGACTCCACTTCTGCAGTCCCGATTCTATGCCCTGCAACACTTAAAACATCATCTTCACGGCCCTGAATCCAGAAGTAACCGTCAGAATCTTTTCTCGCCACGTCCCCGCTCAGGTACATATTTTTAAATGCGCTCCAGTACGTTTTGATGTACCTCTGCGGGTTCCTGTAAATGGTTCGAAGCATTGAAGGCCATGGAGTTTTGATTACAAGGTGCCCTCCTTTTTCAGTCAGAGACCTTCCCATATCATCTAGAATATCTGCCTGGACCGTTGGGAAAGGCATAACTGCAGAGCCTGGTTTAAGCGGAGATACTGGTAAAGGGGTTATAAGGTGCATTCCAGTTTCTGTCTGCCACCACGTGTCCATTATAGGGCATTTCTCCCTGCCGATGTATTTATAATACCAGACCCATGCCTCAGGGTTTATAGGCTCGCCTACAGATCCAAGAAGCCTTATGGAACTTAAATCATATTTTTCGGGCCATTTGGGGCCGTATTTCATGAACATCCGTATTGTTGTTGGGGCAGTATAGAATACATTTACTTTATAACCTTCTACCATTTTCCACAGTCTTCCGGGATCTGGATAATCTGGGGTACCTTCAAATATGATGGATGTCACTCCCAGTAAAAGTGGGGCGTAGACTATATAACTGTGGCCTGTTATCCATCCAATGTCGGCTGCACACCACCATATATCGTCGTCTTTAAGGTCAAAAACGAATTTTAAAGTGGTATAAATTCCGACTGCGTACCCTCCGTGAACGTGTACAACTCCCTTTGGTTTTCCTGTGGTCCCAGAGGTGTATAAAATAAATAATGGGTCTTCAGAGTCCATAACTTCAGTTTCGCACTCTTCGCTCATATTTTCTGTAATTTCATGCCACCAGAGGTCTCTGCCTTCATGCATTTTAACATCTATGCCTGCATTGTTAATTACAATAAGATTCTTGATTGTAGGTGTATTCTGGAGTATATCGTCCACGTTTTCTTTAAGAGGTATTAATTTTCCCCTTCTTGTAAATCCATCTGTGGTTATGGCCACTTTTGATTTTGAATCGTTTACCCTCTCTTGAAATGCCTTTGCCCAGAACCCTGAGAAAACAACGGAGTGCACAGCCCCAATTTTGGCACATGCAAGCATTGCCACTGGGAGTTCAGGTATCATCGGCAGGTAAATGCTTACAGTATCTCCTTTCCCAATACCCAATTCCCTTAATGCATTGGCAAATTTATTTACATCCCGCCAAAGCTGGCGGTAAGTTATTTTTCTGGTCTTTCCGTCTTCTCCTTCCCAAATATAAGCTAATTTATCTCCTTTGCCGTTTTTAATGTGCCTATCTAATGCATTATGGGCTATGTTGAATTTGCCCTCTAAAAACCATTCTGCATGGGGCGGGTCCCATTTTAATACATTTTTATAAGGTTCAAACCATTCAAGTTCCTTTGCAAGGTCATCCCAGAACCAGTCTGGATTATTATTAGCTTTTTCAAGTAATTCCATGTAATTTTTTATTTTATATTTATTCATCCACTGCTTGATGTTGCTTTTTTCCACAATATCTTTTGTAGGCTTAAATATCCTTTCTTCTTTGAGTAAAGCTTCTAAATCCTTTGGCATTTTATCCCTCAAGATTTTTGAAATCATGTGATTAAATTTATCCTCAATCTTACAGTAATACTATTTTTGTTTTATAGATGGTTAAAAATTTCCCATTTTTAACCTTTGGAAATTTCCTCAAGTTTAAAAATCTATCAAAAATCCTCAAAAATTTTCAATTTAAAATAAAATTTAAAAAAGCATTGATTTAAGAATAAAAATAAATTATAAAATCTGAAATAATGTTTTCCAGAATTTATCAAAAGTTGATTTATTTAACTTTCAGGACAACTAGAGTCATATCGTCGATTTGAAACTTACCTTTACTGAAGAATGAAATTTCCTGTTTTATTTTCAGGATCATGTCTTCTGATGATAAGCTGTAGTTTTCTCTAAGGATACTTTTAAGTCTTTCAATTCCAAAAGGTTCCTTTTCTTCATTTAAAGCATTAATGACACCATCTGTGTAGAAAATAAGGATATCTTCTGAATTTAAATCTATTGTTTTCTCTTCAAATTTCCTGTTTATTATTTTACCTAAATGAAATTTTTCATGTACAAGTTTTACAATACTTTCACTATTTTTTATAAATAGTAAGGGCGAATCATTACCTGCATTGATATAACGCAGAGTTTTACTTTTTGTATCTAATACTGCATAAAATAGTGCTAAATCAATTCCCGAGTCAGCTTCAATCATTACCAGTTTATTTAAGTACTCCATTACATCAGAAACATGCTGAGTTTCCCTGGCTTTTGTCTGGACAATAGTTTTGGAGAGGGCCATTAACAGGGCTGCAGGGACACCTTTTTCAGAAACATTGGCAATTGCAATACCAAGTTTATCATCTGTAACTGGAATAAAATCGTAGAAATCGCCTCCAACTTCTTTTGCAGGTATATTAAAAGCAGAGATGTCATAATCATTTAATAACGGAATTGTATCTGGTATAAATGTCTGCTGAATCTTTTGTGCTACTTTTAGCTCATTCTTTTTCCGCTCCAGTTCGTCAAAATACAGGTTGCGTTCTTCTGTAGTTTTCTGTTCTCTCAGCAGGTTTGATATTATAAACGAAAAAACAAGTATTCCCATGGCATTTGCGAAGATCATGGGGACGCTGACTTCTCCAACAATTGCCAGTGCCTGTGAATAGGGATGTATAAGGAGAATAACCAGTAACATATGAAACAGTTCCATTAAAACTGCAAAGATCACTGCACCAAAAATTCCGATGAATTTACGCCCGTTTGCTATAAATATAATTCCTGCAAATAATCCTGCAAGAATTGTAGCTATTGAACAGGGTACTGTGGTTGGGCCTCCTAAAAAGAAGTATCTGTAAAGCCCGCCAATAAGTCCAGTTCCTAAACCTACTATTGGCCCGCCAATTAAGCCCGCTATCATTGGGCCAAGATCTCTAACATTTGCAATGGCACCAAAGACATCTATCCCTGAATATGAACCAAAAATGGAAATTATTCCAAATAATAAAATAACTACAGCTTGATTTTTAATGGTGAATTTACCTGCCAGTATCTCCTGGAAATATTTAATACGTGAAACAATATAAGCAATTACGATAATTACACATGTTTTTTCTATAAGTACAAGTAAGTAGTGTATGGTGGAAGGTAATGATTCTTTTCCCCCTTCTAAAATGAGCAAAGCGCTTAAACTTCCTATTACTGCAATTAATGCATGGAGATACAATATGTTATGCTCTTCATTAGCTCTTAAATAAGTTTTAATTTTTGAAAAATCAAATTGTATGTATTTTTTTGGAATTTCAGACATTAATAAGCACCTTATATTAACATAAAATTTATTTTTAGGGGTTTGTAATTATAAATAAACCGGCTATAATTTAAGGATATTCATAATTAGAATATATAAATTTAATTAATTAAATAATTAATTTAGTTAATCGGAATGAAAATTAATATTATAATATGCAGTTTCAAACGTATAGTGGACTTTAACACAGGAATATTTTGGAGGCTTGTTTTAAAGTAGAATATAAATTAAATAATCTTAAATTTTGAATTTAGTAAAATTGTACAATTATTTTGTTTAAACATGAAAATGGTCAAGATAAAAATGTTTGCAGTAATGGGGGTAATATAGTGGCTGGAAAAGAATTTAATGGGAATAATAACGCTAACAGCAACTATAATAGATATAAAAACCATATTTATTCATGATGAATCTAAGGAAAGATAAAATGAGATGTGCAGATGCACTGATTAAAATTTTAGAATCAAACGGTGTTAAATTTATTTTTGGGCATCCGGGGGAGCAGATTTTGCCTTTTTACGATGCACTGCGGAGTTCCAAGATTAAACATGTTCTAATGCGCCATGAACAGGGAGCCGTGCATGCTGCAGACGGTTATGCAAGAGTATCTGGTGAGTTCGGGGTATGTGTTTCAACCGCAGGTCCTGGAGCTTTAAATTTAGTAATGGGTGTTGCAACTGCTTTTAAAGATTCGATACCACTGATTGTAATCACAGGGGATGTAGACACTGATCTTAAAGGAACGAATGTATTCCAGGATATTGATATTGAATCTATTTTCAGGCCAATTACGCTGGAAACATTCCATATTGAAGACCCAGATGATGGTACTTTGAAATTAAAAAAAGCAATTGAAATGGTAAAGCATGGGAAAACTGGACCGATTCATTTAAACTTTCCAAAAGATGTTTTAAATGCTTATGTTGATACATCCGCACCCACAGTTGAACATGTTGAAGATAAAGATATTTCATTAGATGATATTAATGATACAATTAAATTGATGGAAATGTCTGAAAGACCACTTATTCTTGCTGGAACTGGGATAATATGGGCACATGCCGTAAGCAAACTGCAGGATTTTTCTCTAAAATATAACATTCCAGTTGCGACAACGTATTCTGCTAGGGGTGTTTTGCCTGAAGATCACCCGCTTTGTCTTGGAATGATCGGACTTAGAGGCACAACCGCTGCAAATTTTGCTGGTAAAAACTGTGATCTGCTGATAGCACTTGGCTGTAGATTCTCAGAAAGGACTGTACTCGGAATTGGAGACCCTGAAATAATTCATGTAAATCTTGACAGCGAAGTTTTAGAAGGAAATGTTAAGATTCAGGGAAATGCTGGCCAGTTTTTAGATAAAATGGGAGATATAACTGTTAAAAACACTGGCAAATGGCTTCAGGAATTAGATAATCATAAAAGAACCTATGAAATTAAAACTGATTATAATGATATTCCAATTAAACCTCAAAGAGCTGTAAAAGAGATACTTGATGCTTCAGATGATTCAACAACAATAAGTGATGCAGGAACACATACCACGTGGGTTACTTTACTTAAGAAAGTAACGAGACCTTCGTCATTGCTTTTTTCAGGAGGTTTTGGACCTATGGGCTATGGACTGCCCGCAGCAATTGGTGCGTCACTTGCAGACCCTGCTGAAAGGGTAGTTCTGGTGGTTGGCGATGGCGGGTTCCAGATGACATTACAGGAACTTGCAGTAATTGCTCAGGAGAATCTTCCTATTTTAATTTGTATCATAAACAACTGCTGCCTTGGAATTATAAAACAGTGGCAGGAAATGCATTACAGGGAAAGATATGAAGTTAAACTTGAAAATCCTGATTTCTGTGAAATTGCAGATGCATACAGAATCAAATCAAAACGTGTAAATGCTCCTGGTGAAATATTTGATGCAGTTAAAAATGCTTTAGATTTAAATGAACCCTATTTAATTGATATCATGGTAGATACGGAAGAAGGCATAATTTTACCTAAAGTAAAACCTTAACTTATTAATTAATTATTTTATATTACTTGTAATATTCAAAAGGGTAGATTATTCAAATTATCTTCTGAAGCGATTTTATATATCGTTAATTTAATTATTGAAGTGTAACATAATTATTGGTATTATTTGAATAGTTGTAAAAGAATGACTTCACGTAAGAAGTAGAAAAAAATGTTTTATTAAGTTATTATGTAAAATGACTAACTGATTTACTTAAAACAATAATATTATTTAGAATGATGCGATATTAAATGAATTGATTTAAATTTATAAGATTTTACACAAAAGGCGAATGGTGATACAATGAAAGTTTTATTAATAAATCCGCCAGATACTGCTTCAAAATATAAATTTATAGGTCTTGTTGCCCCTACACTTGGAATAGCATATATAGCAGCTGTTCTTGAAGAAAATGGTGTTGATGTTAAGATCATAGATGGTTCTGCCCTTGAAATGAGCTGGGAAGAACTTGAAAAAGAAATTCCTAAGTATTCACCAGATATTATAGCCGTTACTGCAGTGACACCTGCAATCAATCAGGCTCTCAGGACTGCTAAAATTGGGAAAAAAGTATGTCCTGATGCATATATTGTTTTGGGAGGATATCATCCTACTTTTACATATAATGAAGTTTTAAAGAATGATTTTGTAGATATTGTAGTTTGTGGTGAAGGTGAATATACCATGCTTGAGCTTGCAGAGACTATTGAAAGCGGCGGTGATTTAAGAAAAGTTAAAGGAATAGCTACTAAAGATTTTAAGACACCTCCGCGGCCAATTATTCAAAACCTGGATGAACTTCCATTTCCTGCCAGGCACCTTCTTCCTATGGACAAGTATAAAATTTTAAATTCGAAATTACCTGTAGGCACACTTATTTCAGGGAGGGGATGCCCATTTCAATGTTCATTTTGTTCATCAGCAGCTATGCACGGCCATAAGTTGAGATTAAGGTCTGCTGAAAATATTGTCGATGAGATGGAACACCTGATCAACGACCATGATGCGGATATGATAGCTTTTATGGACGATACATTCACCGTAAACAAGAGGCGTGTTGAAGAGATATGCACTGGCATGAAAAAAAGAGGTTTAGATGTATATTGGGGATGTACAGCCAGGGTAGATACTCTGTCAAGGGGTATTCTGGAAAAAATGAAGGATGCAGGGTGCATAACTCTTTTTGTAGGTGTTGAATCTGCAGATCAGCAGCAGTTAGATAATTTAAATAAGCAAACAACCATCGAAAAAATTAAAAGGACATTTGAACTTACAAGGGAACTTGATGTCAGGACCATAGCATCTGCAGTGCTTGGAATGCCAGGTGATACTAAACAAAGCATTAGAAATACGATAAATTTCGTTAAAAACTTAAACCCGTCTTATGCTATTTTTTCACTGGCAACACCGTATCCAGGCACTCGATTTTACATGAAAGCAAAGGAAGAGAACTTAATTAAGATAAATGATTGGTCTAAATATTCCTTAATGACACCTGTCCTTGAAACTGTGGACTGTTCTCTTGAAGAGCTTAGAAAAATGCAAAGAAAGGCTTTCAGGGAATTTTATCTCAGGCCAGGTTATATTTTACGCCAGACACGTATGGATGGTCCTATTATTTTAAAGACAATACTTGCTATTCTTAAGGATGTTAGTAAACATAAATAGGCTGTAAGTTTTTACAGTAACTATTTTATTTTAGGTGATTATCACCGGACGTATCTTCCCAGATAACTTAAAAGAAACCCTAATACTATTAAAAGAACCATATAAACTGGAGATGAAAATAAAAAGTTAGAATTAGAACGTGCAAAATAATATATTATGTAATTAAAGGCATGGAATTTAATTAGTAAGCCGAAGATAAACAATATACCTAACCCTAAAGGCTTAATCATTTTTGAACTATGTAGTTTACTTTTAGAGCTTTTTTTAGATGAAACATTAAAGTCATCAATACCGCTGTTTAAATATTTTCTATATATAAGTTTTCCCCCGCACTGGCACCGATCGTAATCGTTGGCAGTTTCTCCTGGTTGAAGCTCGTAATAATCTCCACAATCTTTACAGACAAGATAACCCATAATTTCACCATTAATATTCTACTTTTATGAGTCTGTTATTAATATAAATAAATATTGTGGTAACTGATCTAAAATAGAAGATGGCTTGGAGTGATTAAAAGCGTTTAAAAATTGTGTTTAAAATTAGCAACTCTTATTTAAAATATAAAAAAAATATGTTTATGGACTATTTAACGGTGCTTTATAATGTGGAATGATTGTTTCTCAGCTTTTTGCGATTGTTTTCCTAAGTACTCCCACTAAACCTTTACGATCATAATATGTTTTTTCGTCCATACTATCTAATGTTTCTAAAACCACATAATCTGCATTATTTTTCTTAGCTTGTTCCATTATATCCTGTTTAGTTGCAGGATACAGGAGACCCTTTAAAAATGGTTCTACTTCATCAATCGTCCCGCAGGGCATAATTTTCACCTTTTATCATTTAATTATAATTTAATGGGATTGTAGACTGGAATTACATTTATAATCATTAATTACCAGTCTACAGTTATTTTTGAAGTTTAGATTATTAATATGTTGTTATGTAGTATTAAAATAGGTTGTTAATTTATGGTCTTTAAGATTACTTGGAAATATAATTCCATGTTTGATTTGGATTTATTTTTAGGTTAAGTTTACATTTATAGTTTAATAGGGATTTTAGACTGGAATTACATTTATAATCGGTGATTACCAGTCTACAGTTATTTTTGAAGTTTAGATTATTAATATGTTGCCATATTATATTAAAGAAGGGTTACTAATTCGTGTTTTTAATTACTTAAAAATCTGATTTCATATATGATTTAACTTTATTTTTTAAAATATGCTTATTTTATTTATTTTATGTGAAATAATGAAAAATAACCTATTTTTTTATTGGTACTGATAATTTTATAATTTAAAATGGATATAATATAATATGGGTTGAAATAATGGCAACTGTTGATGTATATTTTAAAAATAAGCAGAACAAAAAGCATTTTGCAGATGTTACAGACGTAATATATGAAAAGACATATGTTTTAATAGAATTTAACCAGGGACATGTGATGATACCATATTCAAGCCTGGAATATGTCAATGTTCAGGATGTATGGCCTGAAGAGGAAGAATAATTTTAATGCTACATTACAGATATTAACTTTATAAATCAATTTTACAAATGCTCATGTCTAACTGGTTGTGCCGATGTTACTTTAAATTTTTATGAGGTATATGGTTAATTACACTTCCAAATATAATTTCATATGATTAATTGATATTATAATAGCATGAAGTGTGCACATGATCATGGACAGGAGCGTTACTAAAAACTATTGCTAATTTTATAAACTAGGGCGTGAACTTATGAACCAAATACAGAAACAAATACTGGATCTATTAAATGAATTTAACGATCAAAATCCGGGATATTATCTTGCTCGCAATTATTTGCTGGATAAATTAAAAATAGATGATAAATTACTTGAGGAAAATGCATTTCAGTTACGTGATGAAAAGTATGTAGATATATCTCCAGGTCTAGGAGTAGAATTTAGCTCAGTTAAAATAACTGGTAAAGGAATAAACTTAATAGAAAATTCAGGCATGTCTAATTTTACAGTTGCAGAAAATAGTGATGAAATTACAACTTCAAGTGATCTCAGGATAAAAAATACTTTTAATCAAATATATAACACGATAGAATCTTTAAATTTAGATAATAAAGATAAAGTCATAGAAAAAGTTAGTATAATAAGAGAAGAATTAAAGAAAGATGAAATCAACACCTCTAAAATTAGAAGCTCTACAGCTTGGCTTAAAATAAACGCCAGCTGGACAATTTTCCCTCTTGCCCAGGTTATTATCACTGTTTATGGTTTAAACTGGTCTAAATGAAGTTTAACTACCATTTATTTTTTAAATAAATATTTTCTTTAATTTTTTAATGCTGTTTTAAAATTTAAGATAATTTATATATTTTTACAGGATTTATTTTTGAATTAATTTTTCTACTTCTTATTTTTATATGTTCATCTGTTTGTTCATTCATAGAAACGGTTAAATAGCATAACGTTTACATTAAAACGGGTACTGTAAATAAATTGAAATTTAAGGAGGTAAACTATGGAATATAGAAGATTTTTAGCCGTTATGTTAGTTTTAGGCATATTAGGCGTTGAACCTGCAGGTGCAGTTGAAATAGGATCCTTGAACCAGTTTAACTCTCCTGATACATTGAATTCATGTGCAATTGCTCAAAATATGGTTAAAAAAAGTGCTGTAGTTAATCAGGATCACAATAAATGTTTAAATAAACTAGAAATGCATAGTTCAACTGGTATAAATGAAACAATTTTAAATCAAACGGGTAATAAAACGGTTATAAATGAAACAGATTTTAATCAAACAATTGGTAATGAAAATGAAACGGTTTTAAACAATTCAATTGATGAAAATAAAACAGTTTTTAATGAAACAGGTAATGGGACTTTTGAAAATGAAACTAATGTCAATGGAACAGCTTTAAATAATACAACTTATGCAAATGAAACATCTTTGAATCAAACTGATAATGCTACTCAGGATAGTCCTGCTAAAACTCACACTTTAAATACTATAGAAAATGTGGGCTACGCTTTGGCAGCTATAGCTGGGTGTTTTGCAGTTGGTATTGCTGTAGCTCCTGAAGGAATAACTAAAACCATATGTGTTGTAGGGGCTGTACTTTGCGGAGTAGCTGCGGCAGCCTGTTTTGTTGCACATGCCATTGCAAGCTGGTTTGATTGGTGATAAAAAAAATATTTATTTATTATTTTATTTTTTAATTTTAAAGATAAAAAAACAGTTCGAAAAAATAGTAAAAAGAAAGAGAATTATCCTATAAGATAAGCCTCTTCTACTGCTGCTACTCCATTTCCGAGACAAATGTCCATTCCAAGACCTTTTAAAGTCATTTCGAGAGCAGCCATTGTAACAACAAGATCTCTGTAGTTGACATTACCCATATGGCCTATTCTGAAAACATTGCCTTTTAAGTGGTCTTGACCACCGGCAAGCACAATTCCATATTTATCTCTCATTGTGCCCCTCATATCTTTATCAGTTACGCCTTCAGGCATTTTTACAGCAGTTACAGTTGTGGATGAAACATCTTCGTCAGCAAATAGTTCAAGACCCATAGCTTTAACAGCATTTCTTGTGGCTGATGCAGCTAATTTGTGTCTTTCTATTCTAGCTTCGAGACCTTCTTCCATTACCATGTTTAATGCTTCACGCATTGCGTACATTAAAGATACGGAAGGTGTGTATGGAGTTTCGGATGGTGTATGTTCTGCGTATTTTTTGTATTTCCTTACGTCCAAGTAATATGAATTGGAGTCTACTTTATTGATTACATCCCATGCATCATCACTTACTGTGATTGCTGCCATTCCTGGTGGTGCGGCAAGACATTTCTGTGAACCAGTTACACAAATATCAATGTTATAATCGTCTACAGCTACGTCGTCCCCACCAAGGGATGAAACAGTATCTACAACATATAAAGCGTTATAATCTTTAACAATTTTACCTACTTCTTCTATTGGGCTTGCGACCCCTGTTGAAGTTTCGTTGTGAACTAATGTCACAGCCTTAATTTCATCGTCTTCTTCTAAAATATTTTTGACATCTTCGGGATTTACTGCTTTCCCCCATTCCACATCAAGCTTAACTGAGTTGCCCCCATTAGCTTCAGCTATCTGCGCAAATCTTTCTCCGAATTTCCCGCCAACAATATTTAAAATTTTATCCCCTTTATTCAGGATATTTCCAACTGCTGCTTCCATTGCAGCTGTTCCAGAACCGGTTATAGTGTAAGATGGATTTTCAGTCTGGAATACTTCTGACATCATTTCATTGACTTCAGTTAAAATATCAGCGAATTGAGCACTTCTGTGGTTCATCACTGCATCTGACATGGCTTTTAGTACTCGCGGAGCTACTTTGGTAGGTCCGGGTATCATTAGCAATGTTTCCTCCATTTTAAAAAACCTCCAATTTTAAAAACTATATTAAACTTGATTCTCTTTTTGAGATACACATAAGTTTATCGATTAAACAGTTAATATACCTTTACTTCAGTCCCTGATTCTTAAATAGTCAAACTATTTTATGACCATAAATTTTCATGATTTTACTTCAATTAGTCCTATTTTCTAAATTTGAATTTAATTCCAACAATTTATTTATTAAAAATAATATATCCACTTTCATGAATCTTGATGCTTGGTTTTCATGGTATGACAAAATACTAAAAGAATTTGGTTTCAGCCGTGAAGATGATGAAAAATCTGCGGAACTGTTAAACAACCTTTTAAACGAAGATAACAGTTCGAGCATTGCTGAGACTAATATAAAAGATATGGTAATTATTTTTGGAGCTGGACCATCCCTTAAAGGAAATATTGAAGAGTTGGACGAACTGGATCAGTTGGAAGAATTAAATTTAAATAAGTTTACATTAATTGCAGCAGATGGGGCAACAACTGCACTTTTAGAGAAAAATATAGTTCCAGATATTATAGTTACAGATTTAGACGGTAATATGGATGATATAATAGAAGCTAACGAGCGAGGAGCAATTCTGGCTGTCCATGCCCATGGAAATAATATTGATAAAATAAAAGAATATGTTCCTGGGTTAAAACGAATTTTGGGGACTACTCAAAGTGTACCTTTGGAAAATGTATCCAATTTCGGCGGTTTTACAGATGGAGACCGTTGTATATTCCTGGCAATTGAGCTTGGGGCAAGATTTATACTTCTTGCAGGAATGGACTTTGGGGATATCGTAACTAAATATTCTAGGCCGGATTTACCTGAAGCAGAGGGTAAAGCTGATGAAATTAAGCAGATGAAGTTGAATTATGCTAAAAAACTTACACAGTGGGCTGCAGAAAATGAAAATGTGAAAATAGTGAATATGTCTGGTGGAGAAAGCGTGCCTGGTGTTGATGATATCAAGTTTGAATAATATTTTTCATGATAAAAATGGGCACAGTTTGGGATTTACAATAAAATTAGAGTGTTAATATTTAAAAAAACTATTTATACTTAATTTAATATTAAAAAGATAATGGAAATAAATTAATTCACTTTAATTCGCTGCTTTTTTTATCTATAACAGTCCTCAGATCTTTTATTGCATTTTCTAAACTGTCTATTTCTTTTTCGTATTCTTCTCCTTCTTTTTTATTTGCAAGCTGCATTATAAGCTCTGCTGTTTTAAATTGGGTCTCCCCTAATTTGTTCATGATTTTACCCATTTCCTTGTATTTTCGTTCATGCTCTGTCCAGTCTGCTCCAGCACTTTCTTTCCAGTAATCTTTCCAGTAATTTTCCCAGCTACCTTTATGGTATTTTTCCCAATCTGGCATTATAAAACTCTCCTAATAATTAAAGATTTTTTAAGTGTTTCTGGAAATAGGGCCATTTGAAATATGAGGTGGCTTATTTCCAATACAATAATATTATTATAGTGAATATTATTAATATATTTTCATACCCTGAAATAAATAATTAAAAACTCCTAAAAACGAAGATAGTTTAAATGATATAATAAAAAATGATTTTATAAGTTTTTTAGTTGGTATATGGCCATTGAAAATCATTTATTTTAAAGGGAGAATGAAAATGGAAGTTATTAAATCATTTATACACTCGAAAATCCCTCAAAATCCTCAAAAATCTAGATTTTTGGGCCCTCGAAATTCATAGAATTTCGGGGCATGTAAAAACATTCGGTTTTTACGGTTGTGAAGCTTGCTTCACAAACACCGAAAATTTATATAAAAATTTTCGAGTGTTCAGAAAATCTCAAGGAGATTTTCTTCAACCTCAAAAAATTCTCTGAATTTTTTGGGACCCTCAAATGCTTTGTGTTTGGGGTATTGGAAATCTTTGATTTCCAAAAGGTTAGGAAATGCAAAGCATTTCCTAAAATTCTACGAATTTTGGGGCAGAAAAAATCGAAGATTTTTTCATGCTTGATTTTCGGTGCTCACAAAATTGAAAATTTTCACATGTTTGCAAAACTACGTTTTGCAACCGTAAAATTCTATGAATTTTGCATGCCGTCGAAAAATTTACAATTTTTCGGGCTACAGAACGAAGTTCTGTATGCTACGCGTTTGAGGGTTTTGTACTTACAGACTTCTGTGGAATAGTGGAGGATATCTTATATGGCTCTGGCTGCGTGATGGGGGAAGCTCCTGGGTTTCGGTTGTAGGTGGAATAATTCTGGTGCTGTATGGAATAGTTGCTGCCCTCCAGCCAGCAAATTTTGGAAAGGTTTAAGCTGTTTACGGCGGAGTCTTCATAGTTATGGCTATACTTGGGGGATGGCAGGTGGATAAGGTAATTCCTGATTGTTTTGATATTGGGGAGTATTATATGTCTTAGTGGAATGCTGGTAATAATGTACTGGCCAAGAAATTAGATCTGGATTAATCATATTGGGTTTTAAACTGTTTTCAGCAGGTTAATACATTTAATTTTAGAATTAACTCCAATGTATAACATTTATTTTTATTATAAAAGATTATGGATGATTATACTTATTATAAATATTGAATATGCTTTTATTTAATATAAAAAATAAAATACAGTTTTATTAAAAGTATATAATCATTCTTTTGGAATTAAATAAATAAAATAAACTGGAACATTATCATTATTTAATAATAAATAATATAATCCTTTCTATTTGGATATAGTAGTAAATAATATTATTATCTTCTAAAAAATAATTATGTGGCATAAAGGAGGAGATAATTTGAAGAAATCGGCTTTAAGATTTCTAGATATATCAATTATTTTAGTTGCATTAGATTTAAGGCATAGATATGGTTTATGTGGTGAAAATAGTTTCTATTTTACAATTTCTACGATAAATTCCAGTTAATGGAATTTTGGAAAACATAAACGGTGGTTAGATGCCTTATCTTGTTTGTGAAAAGTGCAAGGGCTATTATGTACTTCAGGCGGGAGAATCCCCCCATAATTTTGGCAGGTGTCCATGTGGAGGATCTTTAAGATACGTTAAAAAACTCCATAAACGATACAATCAAGAAAAATCAGAGGATAAATTAAATATTTGCCCCGAATGCGGAAAAGAAAATATCCATAGTTCAAAAATATGTGTATTTTGTGGTAAAATATTGAAATCTCATGATACTCCAAACATTTGTCATAGCTGTGGAAAAGAAAATGTAAAAACTTCTCAAGTATGCGTATTTTGTAGTAATCCACTAAAATCTAATTATAATAAACGGATAAAATGGAACATGGTTGGTTGCAGTTTTTTAGCCTTAATTATAGTTATTTTATTGTTCTGGATTTTACATTAGGTTTGTTTAAAGATTTTAGTTATTATACGGTGCTTATCTTTTTATAGTTACATAACTCTAGCTTTAAAAATTAGATATGGGCTTTATTTTTTGTTTAATTTTAATAACTACACTAAATGGATTATGGATGATGTTTTTTTATTGAATCAATAAATAATTAAATAGGGGAGCTACAAGTAGTATGTATTATATAGATTTATAATGAAATAGATAAAAATAAAGCTAGTATTGATATAAACATAATATATTTAAAAACTACTCAGATAATGAGTTTTTAGGTAAAGACCATGGACATTGATGACCTTCTCCTTTATGATGAAACTCTGTTTAAAAACATCGATGCATTTAATCCAGACTACATTCCAGACAATTTCATGTATCGAAAATCACAAATGGAGGCCCTTGCAATCAGCATAAGGCCTGCACTACGTAGCGGAAGGCCGGTTAATGGAGTTGTACTTGGCTCGTGTGCAACCGGGAAAACAACAGCCATTAAAAAGATCTTTGAAATGGTGGAGCGGACATCAGATAAAGTGGTTTGCGTTTATATAAACTGCCAGATACATACAACCCGGTTTGGTATATTTTCACAGATTTATCAAAAGATTTTTGGACATACTCCTCCAGAAACAGGGGTTCCCTTTTCAAGAATTTATCAAAATATAATGCAGCACCTTTCAAACGAGGGTAAAGCTCTCATTGTCGCATTAGATGATATTAATTACTTATTTTACAGTAAAAATGCCAATAAAATATTTTATGATATTTTAAGGGCTCATGAATCATTTGAAGGTGTAAGAACCGGTGTGTTTGCTATCCTGTCTGATATTGAATTCAGGTTCATGCTTGATAAAAATGTTAATTCTATATTCATCCCCCAGGAAATAATATTCAATCCATACTCAAAAGAAGAAATAAAAGATATATTAAAAGAAAGGGCCAGAATTGGTTTTTACAGTGAGGTGATTTCAGATGAATTACTGGATGAAATCACTGAATATACGGTATCAAATGGCGATTTAAGGGTAGGAATCGACCTTTTAAGGATAGGTGGAAATCTGGCTGAAGCAGATGCATCTAAAACAATAGAGCGAAAACATATTCAAGAGGCACTTAAAAATACTGGTTCTATAAATCTTATGTACACTCTCAAGTCTTTATCAGATGATGAAAGAACATTACTAGATCTTATACGGACTTCAGACGTAGATTTAACTGCAGGTGAACTTTACAGTCAGTTCAGTAAGAAAACTAAGTCAAGTTATGCTTCTTTTAACCGTATTTTAAATAAACTTGAATTTTTAAGGCTTATTGATACCAGGTTCACGGGAAAAGGAGTAAAAGGTAACTCAAGGATTATAATACTCAGATTCGACACAGAAGAAATCCAAAAATGTATGTCTCGTCTTTAGATATTTCTTATATTTGACTTATGGTGAATAATCAAATATTTTTCTGTGAAATCTATGATTTCTTTGACTTAAATCATATAAATTTAATTTTCACTAAATAATTATAAGTTTAAAAAGTTACGTTATTTGCTGTAAATATAATTGAATTTAAGAGAAATGTACGGCTATTTTTTTGGTTATGTGGAGTTTCATATGGCCTGTTTTAGATACCTGCAGGCATATTTGAGTTTGGGAATGAAGCAAAAACTGCAACACTTAAAATGAAAATAAGTACAATCATTGCTATTGTAATGCAGGATGCCATGTTTATTTCTTCTAAATTTATATAGTTTCGTTTTTTTCTTAGATCAATTGCGGTATTTCTACTAGTTTTTAACATATTAATCACTTCCTTGTTTAAATCCTCTATTTGCAGTTACTTAAAGGAAGAGATAGAGAGCGCATGAAAAGTAATCAGAATATGGAGGAATAACTTTACAAAAATATATATCAATGTATTAACATAAATATTAGAGTATATTGTCCATTATTTGATTTTACTTTTACGGAGGGATTTTAATGCCTGAACTTGGCGAAATTGAGCTTAGAGTTGCAGAAGCATTACAGCAAGATGTTGGAAAGGGTATTATAAGGATGGATAATGAATTACTTGCGGAAATGGACGTTGAACCTGGCGATATTGTTGAAATAATCGGTAAAAGAACAACAGGTGCAATAGTTGGACATGCCTATCCTGCAGATATTGGGCTTGAAATAGTGAGAATGGACGGCCTTACCAGATCAAATGCAGGCACATCCATAGGTGAAACCGTAACCATAAGACATGCTAAAATAAGAATTGCTAGAAAAGTTACCCTGGCCCCTGCAACAAAAGGATTAAGAATAATGGCATCAGGAGATATCATAAAGAGGAATATAATGGGGAGAGCAGCAGCAAGGGGGGATATTTTATCTTTAATATCTCCACGGAGAACGAGAGAGACCTTCCGAGAATTCCCTGGGGGAGAGAAAGTTTTTAGAGAATTTTTTGAATCTACAACTCCATTTTCACTGGGTGAAATTAAATTTTCAGTGGTATCAACTAACCCTGCGGGTATTGTAAGAATAAATGATGTTACAGAAATAGAAGTGCGGCCTGAGGCTGTAGAAATCGTTGAAAAAAAGGTTCCGGATGTTACATATGATGATGTGGGTGGATTAAAGCAGGAGATAGAGAAAGTAAGGGAAATGATAGAACTTCCTCTGCGCCATCCTGAGATATTTGATAGACTTGGTATTGATCCGCCCCGTGGAGTTCTTTTACATGGAGCTCCTGGTACTGGAAAGACTCTACTTGCTAAGGCAGTTGCAAATGAAAGCGGCTCAAATTTTGTTGCTATAAACGGTCCTGAGGTTATGAGCAAATATGTAGGGGAAGCCGAGAAAAAAATAAGGGACTTATTTAAAGAGGCTGAAGAAAATGCGCCCACTGTAATATTTATAGATGAGATTGATGCCATTGCACCAAAAAGGGAAGAAGTTACTGGAGAAGTAGAGCGTAGAGTTGTTGCCCAGATACTTGCACTCATGGATGGATTAAAAGAAAGGGGGAAAGTAATAGTTATAGGTGCAACAAACAGGCCGGATGCACTTGATCAGGCACTTAGGAGGCCGGGACGATTTGATAGGGAAATAGAGCTTAGAGTTCCTGATAGAGATGGTAGGAGTGAAATACTGCAAATTCATACCAGGGGAATGCCCCTGGAAGATGATGTAGATATGGAAGAAATTGCTGATATAACACATGGTTTTGTTGGAGCAGATCTTGCAGCCTTGAGCCGAGAATCGGCAATGAATGCACTTAGAAGGATACTGCCTGAATTAGACCTTGAAGAGCAGACTATCCCTCAAAAAGTCCTTGAAAAATTGTTTGTAACAAATAATGATTTTATGGACGCTTTAAAATCAATCAGCCCCTCTGCACTTCGTGAAGTCTTTATAGAAGTTCCGGATATCCGTTGGGAGGATATAGGTGGACTGCAGGAGTTGAAAGAGACTCTTAAAGAAGCTGTAGAATGGCCGTTAACTAATTCTGAAGATTTTAAGCGGATTGGAATCCAACCATCTAAAGGAATTCTTCTATTTGGTCCGCCTGGAACTGGAAAGACCATGCTTTCAAAGGCGGTTGCAACAGAGTCAAAGGCTAATTTTATATCAGTTAAAGGCTCAGAGATTTTAAGCAAATGGTTTGGAGAATCTGAAAGAAAAATAACCGAAATATTTAAAAAAGGAAAACAGGCATCTCCATGTATAATATTTTTTGATGAAATAGATGCTATAGCTCCTATGAGGGGATCTGCAGCAGGTGAACCAAGGGTAGTTGAAAGAATGGTAAACACATTACTCTCTGAAATGGATGGTTTAGAAGAACTAAGGGGTGTTATTGTAATTGGCGCTACAAACAGGCCTGATTTAATTGATGCCGCATTATTACGTCCTGGAAGATTTGATGAAGTTGTGCTTGTTTCACCGCCGGATGAAAAGGCACGTCTTGAAATATTAAAAGTCCATACTAAAAGTATGGCTCTTGATGATAATGTGAATCTTGTAGATCTTTCTAAAAGGGCGGAAGGATACTCTGGAGCAGATATAGAAGCATTGTGCAGAAAAGCTGGTGTAATTGCACTCCACGAAAATATTAAAATTGAAAAAGTTTCAAAAAGACACTTTGAAGCAGCTTTAAGTAAAGTAAATCCATCTACAACACCACAGACTAAAGAATATTATGAAGAAGTTGCAAGGAGACTTGGAAGAGGGTTAGAAGCTAAAAAAGTGAGGGAAGAGTTCCCAAGAGAAGTTGCCTAGATTATACCAAAGGTTAATATGATTATATATCCATATTTTTTTTGAGGTAGCACAGTGGAAAACGATAATCAAGGCAAAAAATTTGAATTTTTTGAGGTCACAGCTGATGTGGGCTATAGGGCACATGGAAAAACGCTGGATGAAGCGTTTGAAAATGCCGCTCTTGCAATGTTTGAAGTAATGACCGATACATCAAAAATAGAACATGAAATAGAACGGAAAATTGAAGTTGAATCAGAAGATGAATGTGCACTTTTATATGATTGGCTTTCAGAATTTCTTTTCATGCTGGACGTTGATTTCCTGATGTTTTCTAAATTTGAAGTCAAAATAAATAAAGGAAATGGCGGATTCTCTTTAAAAGGGACAGCATGGGGTGAAGAATTTAATCCCGAAATCCATGAAAGCAGGGCTGAGGTAAAGGCAGTTACTTACCATATGATGGATGTCAAACAGGATAATGGAGTTATGGTGCAGGTCATTTTGGATATATAAAATTATTTTTGGAATTATTAATACTAACTAAATTGGACTTTAACTAATTTTTAATACTTAATTTAAACCCCTGATTAAAAATATCTTTTTTTATTGTGTTGTGTGATTTAATTGGTGTTAATAATAATTTATTTTATTTTTATGTGTTAAATAATTTAAAATTAGCTCAAATACAGCCTTCAAAACCAAACATTTATATACTGACTTACTTCTAGTTATAGAATATCATTTGGTAACAAAATAACCTATGGTTATATTTGTAATATTTTTATCCAAATAAAAAATAATTGAGAGAAATTTATTTTAATTAAAATGATATATTAAATCCTCAATTCTATGAAAACATTTATTTTAGTTTGATGTAGTAAAATTATGTTTTCTTCTATCTTTATATGTACATTGCTTTTTTTAAACAAAACATTTAAATATCAATAATGACCATTGGCTATATTGTAACCACCAGTAACATGGTTACCGATGGTTACAAATAATGCACTAAGTCATAACCACGGAAATGTGAAACGAATAACCAGGATTATATTAATCTCCTAACGTTATCATTTTCTAATTCCGACGAGATCTATGACTTCCTTTAAACAGAAAACAAAATGTTGAGTTAAACCATATTTTCCCTCCGATTAGGGAGATCTTATCTGAATAACTTGCCACTATTGGTTTATTTTAACTATTTCTGTTTAAAAAATAACTGCTAAATGGGCGAGAGACTAATATAGTCTCTTATCCTCCTTAAATTTCATTTTAGAATGAAAACAAATAAAGAGGTGTAAGTTTTATGCCAACATATGAAGATAAAATAGACCTATATGGAGTAGATGGAAAGCTTTTAGAAGAAAATGTTCCTCTAGAAGCAATTAGTCCAATGTACAACCCTACTATTTCTAAGATTGTACAGGAAGTTAAACGTTCTGTAGCTATTAACTTAGCAGGGATAGAAAAAACATTGGCAAAAGCAGCTTATGGTGGAAAAGCAAACTTTATTCCTGGAAGGGAATTAAATTTACCAATAGTTGAAAACGTAGACGTAATTGCTGATAAACTTCAAAAAATTATCCAAATAGACGAAGATGACGATTTCAATCTCAAACAAATTAACAATGGGGCTCAGGTTCTTGTTCAGCTGCCTTCACAGAGAATGAACATGGCAGCAGATTACACAGTTTCCACATTAGTTACTGGTGGAGCAGTAATCCAGGCAATCATAGACACATTCGATGTAGATCAATTTGATGCTTCTGCAATAAAAACCGCAGTTTTAGGAAGTTACCCTCAGAGTGTAGACTTCAAAGGAGCTAATGTCTCAGCACTACTTGCACCTCCAGCTATGCTCGACAGTTTAGGTTACGGTTTCAGGACCATTGCAGCTAACCACATCGTAGCAGTAACCAAGAAAAACACATTAAATGCAGTAGCATTATCCGCAATATTAGAACAAACTTCAATGTTCGAAATAGGTGATGCTTTAGGTGCATTCGAAAGGTCCCACTTATTAGGACTTGCATACCAGGGTTTAAATGCTAATAACATCGTTTTCGACCTGGTTAAAGCAAACGGAAAAGGTACTGTAGGAACAGTAATCGCTTCACTGGTAGAAAGAGCACTTGATGACGGAGTCATTAAAGTAGCAAAAACAATGCCTTCAGGATACAAAATATATGAACCTGTTGACTGGGCTTTATGGAACGCTTATGCTGCTGCTGGATTAATAAGTTCAACAATAGTAAACATAGGTGCATCCAGAGCTGCTCAGGGTGTTGCTTCTACACTTCTTTACTACAACGATATAATAGAATACGAAACTGGTCTTCCTGGTGTTGACTACGGAAGAGCACAGGGTACTGGTGTAGGTATGAGTTTCTTCTCACACGGTATATACGGTGGAGGAGGTCCTGGAACCTTCAACGGAAACCACGTTGTAACCCGACACAGTAAAGGTTATGCTGTACCTTGTAACGCAGCTTCCATGTGTTTAGATGCAGGTACACAGATGTTTTCTGTTGAATCTACCTCTAGCTTAGTAGGAACTGTTTACAGTGATATTGACTACCTTAGAGAACCTATCAAATACGTTGCAGAAGGTGCAGTAGAGATAAAAGACAAAATATAATACCGCAGGTTTAAGGTGATTTTATGAACGAAATTAAAGCTGTGGATGTTAAAATATTTCCCCACAGACTTTTAAAACCCAAAACAACTGAAAAAATACTGAACTCTATAATTGACCTTGATGGAATTTTAAGGGTTCTTGTAAATGGTAAATCTTTACCACGAGTTGTAGGGTACGGACCTGCAAAAGGAACTATCGTAAATCACGAAGATAGAAAGGTTATTAAGGTAAAAGAAGAGAATTTTGAACTTTTAGTTTCTGTTGGAGAAATCATAGTAACTGTAAACCATGAAAAACTGGATTCCTTTAAAGAGGAACTAGAAAGAATCCTAAGTGATGCCCTTAACTTCAGATATGATGTTTCAGTAGGTATTTTCACAAAAACAAATATCACTGTTTCAGATTATATGAAATACGGCATAGGATTTGATAAAAGTATTGATCCACGGTTAATTGGAATGGTGGATCCAAGTGCAAAATCCTCAGAAACTGTAAGATTAATAGGTGATTAAATGTCGTATGAAGCTCAATACACACCTGGAAAAACAAAAATTGCTGAAAATCGTAGGAACCATATGAACCCTGATTATGAACTTAAAAAGATCAGGGAAGTAGCAGATGAAGATATAGTTAAAATTTTAGGTCACAGAAACCCTGGGGAAGGATACAAAACAGTACACCCTCCTCTTGAAGAAATGGACTTTGAATTAGACATGATGAAAGAACTCGTGGAACCTATTCCTGGTGCAAAAGAAGGTGTCAGGACCAGATATGTCCAATTTGCAGATTCCATGTACAACGCTCCAGCACAGCCTTATGACAGGGCTCGAACCTACATGTGGAGGTTCAGAGGAGTAGACACAGGTACTTTATCTGGAAGACAAGTTGTAGAAATCAGGGAACTTGACTTAGAAAAAATGTCTAAAACTTTAATTGAAACTGAATTATTTGATCCTGCAAAAACAGGTATAAGAGGTGCAACCGTACACGGGCACTCATTAAGACTCGATGAAAACGGTTTAATGTTTGACGCACTTCAGAGATACGTTTACAACGAAGAAGACGGTCAGGTATCCTATGTTAAAGACCAAGTAGGAAGACCTCTTGACGAACCTGTAGCTGTAGGGGAACCATTAGATGATGAACATCTAGCAGAAATGACCACCATCTACAGGTACGATAACGTAAGCATGAGAGATGATGAAGAAGCAATTGAAGTAGTCGAAACCATACACGACGCCAGAACCAAAGGCGGTTATGGATTAGGCGTATTCAAAAACGATTTAAAATGTAAATTGGGTGATGACTAATGATAGACGAAAAAAAGCTTTTCGCAAAAGCCTTAAAAGGTAAATTTGACGAAGACCCAAATGAAAATCACACCAACTTTTACTGCTTCGGCGGTTGGGAACAGTCTGCAAGGAAAAAAGAATTCAATGCAGAAGCTGAAAAACTAATGGAAGAAAGGGGCGGAGTCCCATTCTACAACCCTGATATCGGAGTTCCATTAGGACAAAGGAAATTAATGGCATACAAAGTCTCTGGAACAGACTCATACGTTGAAGGAGATGACCTTCATTTCTTAAACAATGCAGCTATCCAGCAGCTTTTAGATGATATTAAAAGGACTGTTATTGTAGGTATGGATACCGGTCACGCAGTTCTTGAAAAACGTTTAGGTGTTGAAGTTACTCCAGAAACAATAAACGAATACATGGAAACAATCAACCACGCACTCCCTGGTGGAGCTGTTGTGCAGGAACACATGGTAGAAGTAAACCCTGGTCTTGTAGGCGATTGTTACGCTAAAATATTCACTGGTGACGACAACTTAGCTGACGAACTCGATAAAAGAGTACTCATAGACATAAACAAAGAGTTCCCAGAAGAACAGGCTGAAATGCTCAAAAAATACGTAGGAAAGAAAACCTACCAGGTCAGCAGAGTCCCTACAGCAGTAGTAAGATCCTGTGACGGTGGTACTGTATCCCGATGGTCTGCAATGCAGATAGGTATGAGTTTCATCTCAGCATACAAACTCTGTGCAGGAGAAGCAGCAATTGCTGATTTCTCATACGCAGCTAAACACGCTGATGTTATTGGAATGGGTGCTATCTTACCATCAAGAAGAGCAAGAGGACCAAACGAACCTGGTGGAATCCAGTTCGGAGTTTTAGCAGATATGATCCAGACCTCTAGAGTGTCTGAAGACCCTGCAAAAGTAAGTCTTGAAGTTATAGGCGCTGGTGCAGCAATATACGATCAGATCTGGCTCGGATCTTACATGTCTGGTGGTGTCGGATTCACTCAGTATGCTACCGCAGCATACACTGACGATATACTCGACGACTTCTTATACTATGGTAAAGAATACGTAGAAGATAAATTTGGTTTATGCCAGGCTAAAGCAGATATGGATGTTGTTAAAGACATAACAACTGAAGTAACTCTCTACGGAATGGAACAGTACGAAATCCCAACACTCTTAGAAAGCCACTTTGGTGGATCCCAGAGAGCAGCAGTCGCTGCAGCAGCTGCAGGTTGTTCAACCGCATTTGCAACTGGAAACTCCAACGCTGGAATTAACGGATGGTACTTAAGCCAGATATTACACAAAGAAGTACACAGCAGACTCGGATTCTACGGATACGACCTTCAAGATCAGTGTGGAGCTTCTAACTCTCTATCAGTAAGAAGCGACGAAGGTTTAATCCACGAACTCAGAGGACCTAACTACCCTAACTACGCTATGAACGTAGGTCACCAGCCAGAATACGCTGGAATAGCTCAGGCTCCTCACGCTGCAAGAGGCGACGCTTTCTGTGTCAATCCTTTAATTAAAATAGCATTTGCAGATAAGAACCTTACATTTGACTTTACTGCACCAAGAGAATGCATTGCTAAAGGAGCACTCAGAGAGTTCTTACCTAGCGGAGAAAGGGATTTAATTTCCCCTGCAAACTAAGTTTGGAGAACGGTGGATTATTTCCACCATATTCTCTTTTTTTTAAACTTTTAACACGAATTATAATTAATTGATAACTGCTTTTTTTAAATAAGTTAATAGGACTACATGTAAGTGCGAATTTTACTGTGTTTTAAAGGTATTAGTCTGTTAGGTTGAAGTTCAAAATAATTCCATTTTAATCAACAATTACATAATAGTTTTGATTATAACATTTACACAATATGCAGATGAACTTTAAATTAAATTTTAACTTTAAACTCTATTTCAGGTTTAAAACCAAACTTTTATTAATAAATTCATCTTTTATATATAAACCAGCGGATATTATATTACTGTCAGTCAGCAAGGTGATGGTATGCCCATAAAAAGCAGAAAAGAAAGGGAAAAAGAGCAGAGAAGGAAGGACATAATCGATGCCGCCGAAAGCTTGTTCTTTAAAAATGGATATGATAATGTTTCTATGAATGATATAGCTAAAGAAGTTGAATTAAGTAAAGCAACGCTTTATCTTTACTTTGAAAATAAAGAAGAGTTATTTTTTGCAATAGTACTTCGAGGAACCCGTATCTTAAATGCAATGATAAGAGAAGCAGTTGCAGCTGCAGAAAATGGGATTAACAAAGTTGCTGCATTTAGAGTTGCATATCATAAATTTACAAAAGATTATCCTGATTATATCCACATTTACAACTATTTCCAGTCTGGAAGGTTTGATATGGAGAATATAGTAAATAGGGAATATGCAGAAGAAATCAGTAAGGATGCAAGGCTTTATTCTATAATGCACAATTCTGATTTTCAGTTTCTTCCTCCAGTAAGTGAATACGCCAGGGAAATCATGAGCTTGCGTAAAGAAAGGTTTGATGTTATGCGTGACTCCCTTAAAATTGGTATAATTGATGGAACTGTTAGGCCTGATGTAGATCCTGTAGAAGTTTCTATTTTATTATCTGCAATTTCTAAAAGTATGTCAGAAGTACCCCCTGATCACATAAGAATTCTGGAAAGCAGAGGAATTAACAGTGAAAAATATTTTATGGATGTAGAAAATCTTTTACGCCATATGATCAGGAATAAATAGGATGATGCATTCTTTAAGGTACATTTTAATTTAATCTTCAGTACTCTAATTGACAGTAAATGAAATCCTTTATATTATTTGCACCGCTATTTTTTTAATTATTACACGAATTTTTAATTGATAAATCATGTACCTGACTCAATAGATATGATTTTATAGTCAAGTGCAAAAATCATTATATTATCTACAAATGAAATTGTGAAATATTGAATTTTATCGATTAAAACCATTAACTGGACTTTTTAATTGTAAGTTTAATTAATTATTGCTCTTGACTATAAATGTCAAAGTATTAAGATAACAAGTAACAACATATATCTTGGTGAAAGAATGTCAGTTTCAAATTGGAAGGAAAGGGAAAGAGAACAAAGGCGTAATGATATATTAGACGCTGCAGAAACACTTTTCTTCTCAAAAGGATACGATAATGTTTCTATGAATGGTATTGCTAAAAAGGTTGGGTTAGGTAAAGCCACTCTTTATATTTACTTTGATAATAAGGAAGAACTTTTTTATACTGTAGTTTTACGAGGGGTCATTATTTTAAATACAATGATCAAAGAAAAGGTTGAAAAAGAGGATACTGGACTTGAAAAACTCATTGCATTCAAAAAAGCATATAATGAATTTATTAGAAGATATGCTGACTATTTCAAGGCTTACAATTATTTTCAATCTGGAAGATTTGATTTAAGTGATATGCTGCACAGTGATTATTCTGAAATTATGATGCAGAGCATGCTTTATTCTATACATCTTCCATCTAATTTTTTAAAGGTTGATGCCAATGAAACTATAAAAGAAATTTTTAAGTTACGTAAGGAAATATTCTTTACTTTACATAAATCTATAGAATTAGGTATAAAAGAAGAAACAATACGATCTGATGTAGATCCTTTGAAAATAGCAGCTATACAGATTCTAATTTGTGAAAATATAGGTAATTTATCCTTTGATTTTAGGATGATACTCAAAGGTCAAGGGGTCAATTATGTGAAATTTACTAAAGACCTTGATGATTTTATAAGCCAGCTTTATATCAAATAATGATAAAAGAATTTAATTAAATATCTATTTTTCTTTTTTACAGGGTTAAATATTGGTTTTTAGTGTAATTAATGTTTTAGGGCAAGTTATTGTATATTTAAATATTAAATATGCTTAATTTTTTTAATCTACGTAAATCTGGAATATTCTAATTACTTGTCATGTTATCAAAATATTTATATATCTAATTGTCCACTGGTTATATTAGTGACCGATGGTCGTACAAAAAACTGTTGGTTATACCGTGAAAATTGGGAGATTTGAAAATGCAACAAACAGCTCAAGAACAGGTGGGAATACCTGATTCTGTATATAAGAATAGATATGTAATTTTGGCTATAGTCTTGATTGGTGTATTGATGTCGGTTTTGGACGGTTTCATGGTTAGCATAGCGCTACCTACTATCACTACACACTTTAATGTTAACATAGTGCAATCACAGTGGATAATAACTAGTTATTTGGTAGTAATGACTGGTTTGTTTATTTTCTTTGGAAAAGTCTCTGAATATAGTGGCAATGCAAAATTATTCATGGCAGGATGGGCCTTATTTACCTTAAGCTCTCTGGCATGTGGTTTTGCTGCTAGCATTAATGAACTTATTCTCTTCCGTATAATTCAGGCTGTTGGAGCTTCAATGGTCGCAGGAGTTTCAGGTGCTATAATATTCCACTCTTTCCCTCCCAGTGAAATAGGCAAAGCTATGGGATATTTTGGAGTTGTAACAGCCATAGGTTTTCTCATAGGGCCGGGTCTCGGCGGTTTTATTACAAACCTCATTGGTTGGCAATACATATTTCTTGTTAACGTGCCTATTGGTGTCATTTTGTTGGTTTGTGCTTTAAAATATCTTAAGATTCCTGAAAATACATCCAAAAGCTTTAATATGGATTGGACCGGGGCAATAATGCTTGTTATTTCAGTAGCTACATTGATATTATTTTTCAGTGAACTTGCCAGTGGTTTAGTAATTACTGTTCCATTAACCGTATATGGAGTCATATTCGTATTTTCTCTCATTGCATTTCTATTACAGGAATCGAAATGTAAAAATCCTATGTTGGATCTTTCTATATTCAGAAATAGAATGTTCTCGCTGCCTGTACTGAGTTTGTTAATATTTACTATGGCTCTTAACATGGCATTTGTTATAGGACCATTCTATTTCCAAGGTGTAATGGATTACAACCCTTCACAAGTGGGATTATTATTTATGCTCGTGCCTCTGACAATGATATTTGCAGCACCAATGGGTGGAATGCTCTACGATAGATATCACTCTAAATATGCTGCGGGGCTTGGAGTACTGATATCGGCAGTTTCCTTCATATTGTTGGGTTACGCGTACTTGATAATGAATCTTGGTCTAATGGTAATAGCTTTACTTTTATGGGGTGTTGGAAATGGATTATTCACAAGTCCAAATAATACTGAAACTTTAAGTGCCCTTCCTCGAGAAAAAACCGCTATCGCTTCCAGTGTATCAACCACTGCTAAGAGCCTTGGAGGAGCATTGGGTGTATCATTTGCCAGTATTTTCATGACTATAAGCTTGAATACAGCAGGTTATAGTGGTGAAGTACTATCAGCGAGTCCATCCCTTCTATCAAACTCAATCAGTATTATCATGTTTATAACGGGAGTTTTATGTATTATATCTGCTGTGGTGGCTGTGTTAAGAAATATCAAGGGAAACTCTGTATTATATGGGCAATTAGGTGAAATGCAGGAACTTTCATCTGAAGAACATCTTGAAGATTAAAAAAGGTAAAATTTCATGAAAATGGGGATAAAATGATTTACAATTTGATATCGTTTATTCCCATTGTATTTTTGATAAAAAATAGGTGATATTTTGAAAAAAAGTACAACAGAAACTGAAGAAATTATTGCATTTACAGGTGGTCAGATATTGACCATGGATCCTGAAAAGAAAAATGCAGAAGTCGTAGTTATTCAAAATGGCCGTATTATAGATGTCGGTGATAAAAGTATATTGAAATCATACGCAGAATTTGAATTAATTAATATAAAGGGTAAGACTTTAATTCCAGCATTTATCGATGCCCATAACCATTTATCGTGGGGATGTCTTTTACTTAATGGAATTAATTTGAGAGGTATACTTAAAAAAGAAGATGTACTCCATAAGATTACAGATTATGCCCGGGAAAACCCTGGAAATGGGTGGATTATTGCTTATCCATGGATGGACGTGCAACAAGGTGGAGATGAGTTCACCAAAGAAGATATTGATAATCTTAATCTTGACAGGCCTGTTTTATTGATACACCACAGCTTTCATAAGAGTGTGGCAAATTCTAAAGCTCTGAAGCTTGCAGGTATTGGGAAATCAACACAAGATCCATCATTTGGGAATATAGTTAAAGATAATGATGGAAATCCAACAGGATTAATGATGGAACATGCCCAATTTTCATTATTTAGGGTAGCTTTGGAATCAAAAACTGAAATAAACACCAAAGATTATGCAGATCTTATTGAAGCACGTGCTAATGAGCTTCTTTCATTTGGTATCACATCAGTTCAGGACCCAGGGGTTACTCCCGCAGCAGAAGCAGCATATAAACTTCTGCATAATGAAGATAGATTACCGGTTTCTGTACTTATGATGCCTCATGGTGAGGTTATGCTGGATAATCAAGGTTTCAATTGTGCAGATAAGCCTTGCACTGGGTTTGGCGATGAACGGCTGCGTGTAGGTCCATTAAAGCTTTTTGCTGACGGTGGTGTACATGGTTTTATGGCATTTGCAGGTGAAATTGGAGGCGAAACATACGAATTTGGTAGAGTAAGGGATGATTTCGAAAGTAAGTTAATTGAAGCAACTCAGCATGGATTCAGGGTATGTGTACATTCAATAGGAAATGCAGCTACAGATGCTGTTTTGGACTCATTTGAAAATGCAGTTTCTAAAGCTCCTGAAGGCTTTGAAATGAGGCCGCGTTTGGAACATTTGTTCCTTATGAGTGACGATCAGATTAAACGCTTGGCATCAATGGGGGGATGTTCTGCAGTGCAGGCATGTTTCTTAGAAGGTTCACAAGGCCTGAAAGAGATACCTTTTAAAGGTTTAAAATGGTTTGCATTCAGGGATATGGTACAAAATGGGGTTGTTCTAGCTGGTTCAAGTGACGACCCTGGCGGATTCATGGATGGAAGAGATCCAGTCACATCTTCAGTTATGGGGGCAAATATGAGTGATAACGGTGGAAATGTTTTATTCCCTGACCAGACATTATCCTTTGAGAAATGGCTTGAAATGTACACTGCAGGGGCTGCATACGCAGGCGGACTTGAAAAAGAAAGAGGCATGCTCAAAAAGGGTTTAGCTGCTGATCTGGTTATTCTTGAAGGAGATTTGGACCAGGAGAACCCTCCTGTTGTGGCTGAAACATGGAAAACAGGTAGAAAAGTTTATTCGAGGGTATAATCTAATTTATACTCTTTTTGGATTTATTTATTGAATTATTATGAATGTAATATGGATTTGAGTTGAATACATTTAAATTTGTTTAAGGGTGATATTATGAAAAAAAATACAACAGAAAATAAAGGAAAAGATTTTAATGATCTAATGGAATATGCAAAAAAGATATCTGGCCAATATACGGAAGATAAAAGAAGATTTGAAGAATTAAAAACTGAAATTGGCCAAGCTGAATTAATTGCAAATGTAAGGGCATATGAATCTTCTAAAAGTGAAGATGAACGTATTTGTTATGATCCGTTGGCAATTCATTTTATAAATCCTAAGATGTGGGAAGTTCTCGTTGAACACCCGGAAATGGCAGCTGATACTGAAGCAGGTATTAATTCAATTGTAAGTAGAGTTAAATATTTGGATGACATTGTAGAAAAGTCAGTCAAGGAAGGGCTTGAGCAGCTGGTAATATTGGGGGCAGGATTTGATACTCGAGCTTACAGGATTGATGGCCTGGAAAATGTTACAGTTTTTGAAGTTGATCATCCAACTCCTCAACAATATAAAACCCAAAAAATCAAAGAAATATTCCAATCTGACTTGGAAAATGTTGTATATGTACCTGTTGATTTTGAATCAGAAAAAATCAGTGAAAAATTATTTAAGAAAGGTTACAATGCTTCATTGAAGACTCTTTTCATTATGGAAGGATTTATTTATTATATTACACCAGAAGCTGTTGCTGAAACACTTTCTTTTATTGTAAAAAATTCAGGTAATGGTAGTGCTGTAGTATTTGATTATTTACTTGATTCTGGAGTTATGGAAGGAAATAAACAGAGGCCTGGTGCTAATGTTTTTAAATTTGGCATTAAGGAAGATGGACTCGAGGAATTCTTAGGCCAGTTCGGATTTTCAGATATACAAGGTTCAAGCACTAAAGATCTTAAAAAGTTATACTACCATGGTAAAAACGAAAACAGATTTCCGTATGAAAAAATTTTATATTTTGCTATTGCCACGGTTTGAGAATATGTTTAACGAGCAGGGTAATTTGCGATCTTTTAGATTTATTTAGATGAATGATTTGAAATGTGAATTTAAGTATAGATAATAATTAAATTCATTTAAAGGCGATATTATGAACGTATTAGTGATTAATTCTAGTCCAAATAAAGATAAAGGAAATACTGCAGTAATTTTAAACCCATTTTTGGAGGGTGTGAAAGAGGAGGATGCTGAGGTTGAAATTTATTATACTAAAGACCTCAACATCAATCCATGTAAAGGTGAAGTCAGCTGCTGGATGAAAAACCCTGGCAAATGTATATTGAATGATGATATGAGCTGGCTAGCACCTAAGGCAATCAAGGCAGATATCCTCGTCTTAGCCACGCCTGTGTACTGTGATGGAATTAATACTCATATGCAGATGTTTTTGGAGAGATTATTACCTAGAGCAATGCCGTCAATCGAGCTGAGGGAAGGCCACACAAGACATCCACACCGGGAAATAACACATGGTAAATTAGTACTTGTATCCAGTTGCGGCTTGTGGGAACTGGATAACTTCGATTCAATGGTTTCTCATATCAAAGCTTATTGCAGAAACGCTGACCTTGAGTTTGCAGGGGCTCTTCTTAGACCCCATGCTCTGTTTCTTAAGCGCATGCTGGAACAGGGGGCACCTGTAAAAGATGTCATTGAAACGGCCAGGGAATCTGGCCGTCAGTTAGTTAAAGGCGGCAGAATCCCTGTCGATATGCAGGATACTGTCAGCAGACCGATTATATCCCTGGATATGTTTATAAGGACATATAATCATGGCGTAAAAAGGCGTCAAGGAGATGACGTATAATAAAAGAGGATTGCAAAGGTTTGTTTAAAAGGAGATGATTGAATGGATATTGAAATTTTTCCACACAGGTATTTGAGTGCTGATACAACTGAAAATTTGTTAAAAGACCTTGATGAAATTGGGGGCGTGAAAAGAATGGTTTTACAGGGACAAAGGCTTCCTCCAGCTGAAAGCGGACATCCTGACCGCAGGATTATAACTCTTAAAGGCCAGGAAATTGATTTACAGGTTAAAACAGGTAGAATTCTGATAGAAATCGAAGCAGAACCAGTTATAGATGAATTAAGGGACGTATGTGAAAATCATCTGCCCTTCGGATTTAATATACACGTCGGAACGTATATCCGAAGGCAAAAAACTGTTACTGATAAGTTAAAGTATGGAGAAAAATTGGGCGAAATTCCTGATGAACTTATTGGTTTAACTGATCAAAATGCACAGCTCAGCGAAAGAGTCAAAATACTTAAAAAGAAACGGGATTAACTTTTTTATTTTAAACGTGGATAAAAATGAGTACTGCTGAAATAACTGGAAATATACATCCCAAAAGAAAGATCATTATGGGCCTGTACTGGATAAACAAGAAAGCTGCAAGTACTGAAGGCTGTGAACCATTCTTAATTGAAAAAATTATCACTGGAACTAATACGCATGTATCTGGGGAGAATAAATTCCTTAAATTATCTGATAATATTTTAAATGATATATTATATAATATGGAACATCAGAGGGAAGTTAAATTTGAAATAAAGTTTGGAAAAGAAAATATTGGACTTTCTATATGTAAAAATGCTTTTTCTATATCTGCAGCCAAAAAGGAACTTGAGGTAGAGATAGCTGAAAAATTGGAATCAGAAGGAAAGAAGATGTATCCTGGTATTTGTTCAAAATTTCCCCAGCGTGTGGGAATTAAGGATTACCCCTAGCCGCGTGTTATTTGAAATTAAATTATCAAAAATTCTTATTTTTTTTATAGTCAGGAGTATAATAAATTAAACTTATAATATTTTGGAAAGTCCAGTGTAATGATTTTAAATTAATTCAATATTTCACTATTTTAATTGAATAGATAATCTAAAAATTTTTGCACCTGACTATATTTTGTATACGCAAAGACATCAAATATAAAAACCTTTTTTTAAAAGTTCGATCAAAAATTAAATTGGATGTTATCTAACTTTTTTCTACGCTAAATATTTTAATAAAATTTTAAATTTAAATAAATCATCGATAGGAGAGTTATCTTATGGAAGTTGAAGGAACTTTAAAAAAAATAAGAGATTGTGTCTGGGAAATCCCATCAAGTTATAAAAAAGGGATGTTAGTCCCTGGAAGAGTATATTTAAACGATGAAACTGTTAAAGATATAGAAAGTGGGGCAATAGATCAAGTTTCAAATGTAGCATGTTTACCTGGTATTAAAAAATTTTCAATTGGACTTCCAGATATCCACTTTGGATATGGATTCCCTATAGGCGGTGTCGCGGCATTCAGCGCACATAATGGAGTTATAAGCCCTGGGGGAGTTGGTTTTGACATTAACTGTGGTGTCAGGCTTATAAAGACAAATTTAACTGAAGACGATGTTAAACCAAAAATGAAAGAACTTGTAGATACTCTTTTTAATAATGTGCCCTCTGGAGTTGGAAGTAAAGGTAAAGTAAGACTTCAACCTGGACAAATTGATGAAGTGCTAGATCATGGGGCGCAGTGGGCTATTGAAAATGGATATGGTTGGAAACGGGACTTAAAACATCTGGAAGAAAATGGAAAAATGGAATCTGCAGACTCCAGTAAAGTCAGTGATAAAGCTAAAAAAAGAGGAGTGCCTCAATTAGGTTCTCTTGGATCTGGAAACCACTTTTTAGAAGTCCAGAAAATGGATGAAATTTATGATGAAGCTACTGCAGAAGTTTTTGGAATAGAAGAAGGTATGATCACTGTCTTAATCCACACAGGTTCCCGAGGATGCGGACATCAGATATGTTCTGATTATCTTAGAGTTATGGACAGGGCAGCCAAAAGGTACCAGATTAACCTTCCAGACAGGCAGTTAGCATGTGCACCTATTGGTTCTGAAGAAGCAACCGATTATTTCCAGGCAATGTCAGCTGCAGCTAATTATGCATGGACTAACAGGCAAATGATTGTACATTGGGTTAGAGAATCATTTGAAAAAGTTTTCAAAAGGGATGCTGAAGAAATGGGCATGGAAATAATCTACGATGTGGCACACAACATTGCAAAGAAAGAAGTCCATAATGTACAGGGAAGAAAAATGGAGCTGTTTGTCCACAGAAAGGGAGCAACACGTGCATTTGGTCCTGGAAGAGAAGAAATACCTGAAGAATACAGAAAAGTTGGACAGCCTGTTTTTATACCTGGAACTATGGGTACAGCATCATATGTGCTTGCAGGAACAGATGTGGCAATGGAAGAGACTTTTGGTTCTTCTGCTCATGGTGCAGGGCGTAAAATGAGTCGAGCAGGAGCTAAGAAAGAATACCGCGGTGAAGAAGTTCAAAAAGTCCTGGAAAACAGAGGAATTATAATAAGGGCTACTTCAATGCCTGTAGTGGCAGAAGAAGCGCCTGGAGCATACAAAGATGTAGATGCAGTTGTAAAAACATCACATGATGCAGGAATATCTCGAATGGTTGGAAAAATGATTCCTCTTGGTGTTGCAAAGGGATAACCCCTTTTTATTTTTTATAAACAGGATAATATTTATTTAGTTTACTATTTTTTTTATTTACTGAATAATAGTCTAAAATAGCATAAACTGCCTTTTAGATCATTTTTTATTTTTTTGTACAATTTTGGGACTACTCATAACTATAATAATTAATAATTTAATAATATACAATAATAAAAGTAGTAATAGTTAAAATGGTTGCTCTTTATTTATAAAATGGAGTCCTTTTGGTTAATTATAAAATTTAAAGAGGCTAATGCATGAATAAAAAGTTAATAGTCATACTTACAGTTATAATTATAGTTTTAGGAGCATATGGTAGTTATTATGCCTATGCAACCACTTATTTAATGCCTAAAGATATTGAGCTTTTAAAGGATGAAATTAAAACTATCAACGAATCTGGAACTTATGATGAGGAAATATCAAGTCTTGAAAGGCAGGCTGATAGAATTGAAAATTTATCACTGCTTAACAGTATTCCTTTAAGTGAACGGCAAAAACAGGCCAACGATCTGGAAAATGGTCGTGGAATCCAATCGATAAATAACACGTTAAATGAGCTTAAACAGAATATTACTGCCACTAAAAATATGGCTTTAGAATATGATCTACTTTTAATGGGAGATATTGCATCTGGTTTAAAATCCGCGTACAGTGATGAAATAGTGGACACATTGAATAGCATGGATCCATTAATGAGCAAATTAGCACAGGATTTAAGGAGTGGAGACAATAAAGCTGTTGCTGATGATCTCAGAAAATTAGCTGATGCTCTTAGAACTTTTAATAAACAGGAACAGATTTCAGCAGACAACCTCCAGGATGCGGTAAACAAATTGGAAGCTAAAAAACAGGGGATATTTTTCTAACATAATCCAAGTGATTTTTTAAAGATCATAAATAACTAGTTAATTAAACAAAATATTAATGTGGATCTATAATATAGTGGTTGACTATGTTAAAATTTGAGGGAATAAAAGAATTTGACATAGAAAAATTGGATAAAGGGTCAAATATCTCAAGAGATTTCCAGTTGATTTTTAGAGAGGATATGTTGACTGAAGAAGAATGCGAAATAGTTGAGAAAAAATTAAATAAGCACGATTTCCATATCAAAGACGAAAATATTGAGATTGAAGTTATATATAATATAGATCTAGATACTGCAGTCATTTCATTTACAGTTTACTGCCCCTTAATGCATCTAAATCAGATTTCAGAAGAAAAAATTTCTAATTTCATTGATAAACATAAAACTAATTTTGAAGAATATTATAAGCGGGTTAAGCCGTATTAATGGATAAAAACAACGCTTTTTATACTTTACAGGAAAAGGCATATCTATTTATTAGTGTATCCAGAACAGTTAACTATCATAGAAAAAGTTGAGAACATGATAGGAATAATTGGCGGCACAGGAATATACGAAATCGTTGAAATGGGAAAAGACGTTGAAACTAAGATTATAGAAACACCTTATGGTGAATCTCCAGAGATCAGCATTTTCAAATTACATGGTAAAGATATTGCATTCATGCCAAGACATGCAAAAGGACATGCAAATCCGCCCCATATGATAAATTACAGGGCAAACATTTATGCCATGAAAAAAATTGGCGTTGAGAGAATAATAGCAACCAATGCTGTTGGATCTCTGGATTTATCTGTTAAACCTGGTGATTTTTTAATACCTCATGATTTCATTGATTTTACAAAAACAAGAGAATTCACATTTTATGACACTAAAACAGTACATATAGATATTACAGAACCTTACTGTCATGATTTACGGAACTATTTAATAGAGTCAGGTGAAGTTGTCCCAAATGGTGTATATGTGTGCACTGAAGGACCCAGATTTGAAACTGCTGCAGAAATTGCAATGTTCAAACAGCTGGGCGGAAATGTTGTGGGAATGACTGGAATACCTGAAGCTATACTTGCAAGGGAACTTGAAATATGCTATGCAAGTATCTGTATGGTATCAAATTATGCTGCATCAATATCTCCAACCAAGCTGACAATAGATGAAGTATTTGAAGTCGTAGAAGGGCAAAAAGAGAATCTGGTTAAGTTAATATCTGAAGCAATAACAAAAACTCCAGATAAAAGAGAATGTCCCTGCAGTTACGCACTTTTAGGTGCAGAAATAGATGAAGTGTAATTTGAAGCTTCAAATAATCTTTATTTTTTCAATTAATTTTCATATTTAATTTTTTATATAAATAGTAGAATAATGGGTAGTAATGATTAAAATAGTTATTAACTAAGCTGTTTATTATGTACCTGCAGAAATTATGAGGTTATATAGTGATGCTGGCCAGTATCCAAACAGTATTAAGTCATGAATAATAAGATTTAAGTATTTATTGGATGAAACAGATACTATTTATAATTATATTATATTCAAAATTACTGTATTTTATACTAATTTTAATTAATATTACTTGAAGGCGATTTTTATGCTGAATGATTTACAAAAGGAAATTATAAAACTTAAAGAAGAGAAAAATGCAATAATCTTAGCTCACAATTATCAAACAGGAGATATACAGGAAATTGCAGACTTCATGGGAGATTCACTCGAGCTCTGCATAAAAGCATCAGAGATTGAAGGAAAAGACCTCGTAGTATTCTGTGGCGTTGACTTCATGGCTGAAACAGCAGCTATACTCAATCCTGATAAAAAGATAATAATTCCTGACCATCAAGCAGAATGTCCAATGGCACACATGCTCCCTGCAGATGAAGTAATAAAAGCAAAAGAAAGACATCCTGGGGCAGCAGTGGTTTTATACGTTAATACACTTGCAGAAGCAAAAGCAGAAGCAGATATACTCTGCACATCATCAAACGCAGTTAAAATCGTAAACAGCCTTGATGAAGATACAGTACTCTTTGGACCAGATATGAACCTCGCATGGTATACTTCCCAGCAAACTGACAAGGAAATAATTACCATACCTGAAGGAGGCCACTGCTACGTCCATAAGATGTTTACTACGGGGGATATCTTCTTTTCAAGGGAAAAATATCCGGATGCAGATATATTAGTGCATCCAGAATGCGACCCTGAAATTCAGAAATTTGCAGATTATGTTTTAAGCACAGGCGGCATGCTTAAACACGTTGCAGAGTCTCCAAAGAAAACATTTATCATTGGTACTGAAGTGGACCTTGTAACCCGTTTGAAGCGGGAAAATCCCGAAAAAACAATCATTCCAGCTTTATCTGAAGCTATATGTAAAACTATGAAACTCCACACCCTTGAAAAGGTTAAAAATGCCCTTTTAAATGAGGAATGTATAGTAACTGTTGATGATGAAACAGCAGATAATGCAAGGAGTGCAGTTGAACGGATGATTGAAGTATCTAAACGTTAAACTTCACCTTTTATTTAAAATTTATTTTTTTAGATTATTTGATTATATTCTTTTTTTGATTAATTTTCACATGTTGCCAAAATTTTTAATTTTCACATGCTCTTAGGATAATTCTTTATTATTTAAATCTAAATATGATTATTTGAAACTTAATTTTAAATGTGAGATAAAAATGCACGCAAAACGGGGAGTAGCAAACCTCCCATTACACGGGGGGCACGCGCCAAGATGGCTGTTTGACAGGATGGTTAAGCTAGCCGGAGGCATAACAGATGTAATTTTGTATGAATACGGTGCAGACGAGTTTTTAAGGAGGATATCAGATCCACACTGGTTTCAGGCGTTTTCATGCGTAATTGGATTTGACTGGCACTCTTCAGGAACCACAACCACAACCTGCGGCGCGTTAAAGCTTGCGCTTGACCCCCAGGAGCATGGAATCATGATTGCAGGGGGTAAAGGCAAAAATTCGAGAAAAACACCGTTAGACATCGAAACGGCAGCTGATTTTTTCTCATTATCTTCAAAGAAAATCGATGAACTTAAATATTCAAGCCGTATTTCTGCAAAAATAGATAATTCCTGCATTCAAGACGGCTATGACCTTTACCACCATTCATTCTTTTTTACAGAAGGCGGCAACTGGGCAGTTGTACAGCAAGGACTGAACAATAAAAATAATTATGCTAGAAGATACCACTGGCTTTCTGAATCTATAGATAATGTTGTAGAAGAACCACATAATGCTATCTGCTGCGATGAATCTAAATCCGATACTTTAAACATGACCTCCGATCAAAGCGGTGATGCAAGAGATATAAGCGTGGATTTAATTTGTGATAATCCGGATCATTTAAGGCCTTACTTCAGAAAAAAATCCCAGACACTTCTCACTGACTTTTTTGACGCGCCAGTACATTCGGATAATTCTAAAAATTATAAAGAAATGAAAATGCCGAGGCACCATCCAGTACTCGACATGGATATTAGCGACCGGGAATTTGAAGTCTTAAAAAAGGCATACGAGCTTCAGCCTCAAAATTACGAAGAGCTTATCACCCTTGAAGGGATAGGGCCTAAGAAAATAAGGGCTTTAGCATTGATCTCTGATCTGGTCTATGGCACAGAGCCAAGCTGGAGAGATCCTGTAAAATACAGCTTCACCCACGGTGGAAAGGACGGATTTCCATATCCAGTTGACAGGGAAGTCTACGATCACTCTATTTTCACGTTAAAAGACGCTTTAGATGAAGCTAAACTGGATAAAAAAGATAAATACAATGCAATTAAGAGATTGGAATCTTTTATTAAATGTTAAATTTATTGATTTTTAGTTTAATACCTAAAATTGAACTTAATTTTTAAGAATGTTCTTTTAAAAGAATATTTTTAATTATTATCTGCAAAATAAGAGTAAAAAGCCAGGGCAGACAAGTTTAATTGAGGTTTTAAACATTGATTGGAATAATAGTGCCCTGACTCCTAAAATAATATCTTGATTTAGATATTTAAACTTTTAGTTCCGTATGTTTATATTGATTTTAATGAATTCTAGAATGATTTCGGGCTTAATGAAAGATTTGTGTAGGAATTGAGAAATTAATGAAATTTGAAATGAGTAGCAAACATGTACTTCAAGAAGTTAAATCAAAACTTAAAAAATATATCAACTGTTAAAATCAAAGATTTTAACTTTGAAAACTCCGATTTTCACGGACTTCGTCATATCAACGTTTAACGAAGTTGAAAAAATTTTTAATTTTTGGTAGTTGACGAAAATCTGCCAAAAATCTGTGATTTTTGCATGCCACAAAAAATCAAGATTTTTTGTAGGCTCTGATTTTTGGAACGTCAAAAATTCTTTGAATTTTTGAAAGTATACGATAGGTCAATACATTCAAAATCAAAGAACTAAAAACTTTAAAAACTAGCAAAAATCAGTCACCACAGCTATATGTGGCGGTGAATATAATGCACTTTTTAATAAATTCACTTTTTATTTTAAAAATATTAATTTTAACCTGTTAATTATGTTTTAAATAAAAATCCCAATATTTATATGAACATAATAAAGACATCATAACTGGTGATTTAATTGAGGATATCAAGCAGGTATATGGGGATAACAATAATCATCTTAGTTTTTATAGTTTTAACATCGGGGTGTACATCAATCAACGATTTTGTAAAGAGCGGTAATGGTAGTTTTTCTGCATATAATGTTAGTTTTAACTACCCTAATGGTTGGCTTGCTTTTGCTGACAATCAAACTGGCGGTAAATCAATTTCTGTTTCTAAAGACAGCTCATTTAACGGTGTACAATTTAATTTACAGATAATGAATAACAATGGTTTATCAGAAAAAGGAGTAATTAAAGATATTAAAAACAGTAAAACTCCTGGTTGGAGGAAAATTTCCAGTGGAACACTTACAATAGATGGTAAAAATGCATATAAAGACGTATTTATATATAAAAATGGAGATTCTAATCAAAGTATGAGATTTGAACAGATATACTTTGTGAAAAATGGAAAAACTTATTTAATACTCCTTCAAGCTACAGATAACGACTTCGATAAAGAAAGACAGAACTTTGATATTATCCTCAACAGCCTCAAAGTTCAGTAACTCTTTATTTTTTTATAAAATGGGAATGGTTCAAAACAATATCGAAAAATTTTAATTACTCTTTTCTATATTAATGTAGTATGGAGAAAATAGTACTTGGTCTCCCAAAAGGGAGCTTGAATAATGTAAACAGAGGTAACACTTACCAGTTATTTGTTGATGCGGGTTACGAAGTCAAAGGATATGAACCAGGTAAGGAAGAAAACGAAATAGTGATAGCAAACGATCCTGAAATTAAAGCATTCCTTTCAAGGCCTCAAAGCTCCCCTGTGGAGCTTAACAGAGGAATTCTTGACATTGCAATTGTTGGTGAGGATTGGGTAAGAGAAGAATCTGTAGAAAGCGGAGAAAACTTAATAACAAGAATCGGCGACCTTGATTACGGACAAACAAGGCTTATTGTGGCTATACCAAATGAAGCACCTTACAATTCGCTCACCGAGTTTTTCAGGGCAAATAAGGATAGAAAAACACCAATACTGTGCTTTACAGAGTACCCTAACTTAACAAGGCAGCACATCATGAACAATGATGGATACAAAGAGATCTTCGGTGACAGTAAACCATTTGTTCAAGTAAGGGGTCTCAGGGACGGAGACAATAAACAGGTCCAGGTCATCAACTCGGATGGCGCGACTGAAGTTTACATAGCAAAAGGTGCTGATTTAATTGTGGACAACACCCAAACTGGAAGCAGCCTTAGAAAAGCAGGGCTTAAAATCCTGGAGACAATAATGGAATCAAGCGCAGGACTATATGCAGGTCCCAGCTGTTCTGGTAAGAAAGCTGAAAAAGCACAGATGATATTTGAGCAACTTTTCGGAGCAATCACAGCTAGAAAATACTTCGATGTAAAATTCAACATATCCAATGAAAAACTGGAAGAAGTTAAAGGATTTTTACTGTCAAAGGGTTTCTGCTCTGACGAACCTACAGCTGTAAAAGGGGCCAGCTTTTCTCAGGTAAACGTTTTAATTCCTAAAACTAAATTTCCTGCAATGCTCAGGGGAATAAAAAGTTATGGTGCCTCTGCAATTGTACGTGAAAACGTCAAGCAGTACGTTAAATAATTTTTTATAATTTAATCATTTGTTTTTTAAGGGGATCATTGTTAATTTATTAAATTTTCCATTAACTCAGTTTTATATCTCATTTTTCTTTTTTGTAATGCATAACTTAGTTTTAGAACATAAATAGAAGTATACAAAGTTATAATAGCAATAAAAAAGAAATTATTAATTATAAAAGATACTCCTGTCTGAAAGATTGTGTAAATAACATCAGTAAATCTTTCAAAAATCACAGATTTTTGAATGTTTACGAAATGTAGCTGTAGAAAAATGCATAAAATGCGAAAACTCTGTTTTCATGCCTAAAAAAACTATATTTGGTCACAAAATTAAAAATTTTGCAGGCGTTATAAGATCAAAGATGTTTGGAGTTTCGTAACTTGAAAAATTTTAATTTTTCCAAGTTTTATGCGGCTATTTTTAGTTGTGCACTATTATTAAGGACATGAACATAAAAGATAATGGGGTTAAAATGGAAAAAAAGGGAGTTATAAGTAGATTTAAAATACTTGCAAGACCTACTGGAAGTCCTAAGTGGGGACATGCTATTAGGGCTATTATTTTAATGATTTTGGCAGGTTTAATAGCTCATTTTTTGGGCTTTGATAGGGGAATTGGGGTTATAATGTTTGTAACTCTTTTAGCCAGTATAATAATTGATATTTCTCTTCCTATTCGTAAAGTAGCTATTTTGGCAATTTTAGGCCTTTTTATGACAGTTTTAGCTTTTTTAAGTGCTTATTTGGCATTATCAAGTCTTGAAATATTTATTTTCTTTACAGTTATATGGGCATTTTTTACCACTTCTCTCTATATTTTTGGGGCTGCCGAAGGTTCTTTGGGATTTACATTCTTTTTAATTTATTTTGTAGCAGTTTTAATGGTTAATACAGGTTCAAATCCAGTAGAATGGTGTATTTATAGTGTATTACCTTACCTGGTAGTTTCTATATTATTTATTCCTAAAATATGGCTTGAAAAGAGAAAAATAAGAGAGATGGTGACTGTTGGATTTAATCCCCAGTCTTCAATTCAAAGTGTTTTCATTACATTAAAGATCCTCTCTGGAGTTTCATTAAAATCTAATTATTATGATATTTTTAAGCTCGGAAGCTATTTGAAGGGTCTAAGGACGTACAGTGATTTAATTGCTTCAAGATTGCCTTTAAAATCTAAGGAATGCTTTAATAACTTTTTAAAGGCTGCAGATAAGTTCTCTTTAAAGGTTTCAAATAATTTTAAAAGTAACGGTGACATGGTGGATCTAAAGGAGATTGATGATGCCCTTTTGGAGGTTGAATCCTGCTTTTCAGGAAATAATAATGTGATTTTTGAACTTTCTCAGGGTATAAAGGATATATTAAATAAAAGCAATAAGTTACTTTCTGGAACTTCAAAAAAAGATGTAAAAAAAATAGAAACTTCTAAAATATCTTTTAAGGAAGTTTTGGAAGCTAACTTCAATATAAATAACATCTATATTCGCCATACTATTCGTTTTACACTTGCAATGACAATTGCACTTATTCTTGTTTATTTTAATCATGAACGGAGCGTAATATGGGTTACAATGGGGATTTTAATTATTTTAAAGCCGGATATTACCAGCACTGTTAATAACTTAATTTCAAGGGTAGGATTTAATTTGTTTGCTATAATTATAGCTATAATCATTTCATTCATATTCCCTCATTATGTTTTGATCTGGTTGGCTTTTATAATGCTCTTTTTATTTAGAGCATTTTTCCCGGGTTACATGGGACTTTCTATAATGGCAATTACAGTTTTTATAGTTTTAGTATGGCCCACAGGAACTGTATTTGAAAATGCAATTGCGAGACTTGTAGACATTTCTATAGGTGGAATTATAGCTTTTATATTTGCTTATGTGATTTTACCAAGCAGGGTCACAGTTAACCTTCCTGATCAGTTGATTAAAACTATTAAAGCTAATATAAATTATGCCAATCAGGTTTTAACTATTTCTAAAAATTATGATTCTAATATATTAAAATGTTTTAAAAAGTATATTGGAGAAGATAATAATCTTGAGGCAGGAATAAAGAAACTGGAAGATACTTTTGAGGATATAAATGATGATCTTAAGCTGTATAATGGGTTGATGATTTTAAATAAAAAAGTAGCTGCTGATTTAACAGCTGCATCTGCAATACTTTCTAAGGATCCTGAAAAATTGCAGCAGGATAGTGATATACATGTCAATAAACTTAAGGATATGCTTCATAAATTTGAAGTTCCATTAAATGGGGATATTAATCAATTAAAGCTGAATCCAGATGTTCTTAAAATGGATCATTCGTATGATCCTCAAAATAGCGAATTGGAACAGCTTTTAAACTGGATAACGGCTGATATTCAACTGATTATTAAAGGTATGGAAATAGCTGTTGAAACAGGAGCGCTGTCAAGATATAATAAGTTAGATTAATGTTCATGTTTTATCATATGTGAAATTTTCGCGTTAAATGATAAATCGGTTGACATGTTTAAAAAAATTCCATCATTAACAAGTTTACATAATTTAAATAGTGATATTTTGCATATACACTTAAACATGGAGTGTAGATTACTTATAATTAGTTAATGGGGGAGATTTATTGAAACAATTTTTAATTACACCTGCAGCTGGTAAAAGGTTAATAGCAAAGGCTCTGGCAAAGCATTCTGTTATAACTGAAGCTGTTAAATCTGGAACCGTGGTAATCATTGCAGGTACTACAAATGGATACGCGGCTGAAGAGATTTTATCCAGTATAGATCAACTGGAAGGATTTTCAAGAAAAAGATTTTTCAGAGGTATTGTACTCCCTCCAGGAGGGCCTGTAACTAGTGCTGGACGTGTTAAGGATGAAAGTGGATTTCATGGTGATGTGATAATTAAAGACGGCATCTGGCAGAAGGGACTTACTATTTTCGACGTTGTAGATGACCTTAAAAAGGGTGATGTTATACTCAAGGGTGCAAATGCCCTTAATTTGCCCCTTAGACAGGCTGGTATTTATATTGGCGATCCTTTTGGGGGTACTATAGGGGCAGCACTACCGGCTGTAGTTGGACGTCGTGTTAGGTTGATTTTGCCTGCTGGAATAGAAAAACGTGTTTACAGTGATTTGAATGATTTAGCATCGCGTTTAAATGTCCCAGGAGCACATGGTCCCCGTTTGCTTCCTGTAACTGGGGAAATATTCACTGAAATTGATGCCATATCTTTACTAACTGGAGCAAAGGCAGAGCTAGTTGCAGGCGGGGGAGTAAGCGGCGCTGAAGGATCGATCTGGCTTGCAGTTAGTGGAAAAGAGGAACAAATAAAATCAGCTGAAGATTTACTAAATTCTGTTGCCTGTGAACCCTTTTTTGAATTTTGATATGTAGTAATATGAATTTAAAAACTATTTAGATTAATTTACAACCATTTTTGGTTCTATTCTTTTATTTTAGGTTATTTAAATAAAGTATAATTGAGTGTTGAACGCTGTAATAAATTAAAAAAAGAGCTAAAAAATATATAAATTAATTTTAGTGCTTACATTTAAATATATATTAATTATAAGTTAATATTTCATTTATTATTCCACTATTATCAATATTTTTTTATAAATATCTATTAATTAAACTGTAATAATGATATAATTCACAAATATCTTTTTTTAATATTTAAGCATGTGAAAACTAAGCACAGATATGCCAAATAAAAGTGATCCGTTTGAATCATTTGTTAATAAATTAAAGGAAGCAGGTTCATATAGTAATATCCTTAAAATGCGCTTTATTTCATTTCGTAACTCTGTTATAATATCTTTAATAGTTTTAATTGGTTATTTATTTATTGTATTATTATCTAGGGATAAAAATTCAATGGCATGTTTCAGGGATATGGCTGGCCCTATGATTGAGCTATTAGTAGGTTTCTGTTTATTTTATGCAGCAAAACTTTCAGGTGTCCATGGGAGAAGAGTACAAAATTTTTGGTTAATTATAGGTATTGCTTTGCTGTGTTATGGTATAGGGGATGTAATATGGGCTATAATGGAATTAGTTCTTCATCAACAACTCTTTCCTTCATTTGCGTCTATTTTTTACTTTTTATTTTACTTTTTATTTGTTTTAGGTATACTTTATCTTCCAGGAGAATCCCTTTCCAAAAATAAAAAGATCAAAATGATACTAGATACATCTGTAATATTTATAACTGCGGGCATTATTTTTGGAATCTTTTTTTTACCTTACATTAATTCAATTTATGGTTTGAACAAGGTGAGTATGGCTTATGCTGTAGTAGATCTTGTCCTTTTCCTGGCATTACTGCGAATATTATTCAATAATTTTAAAGGTTTTTATAGAACTCCTCTGCTACTTTTGGGTATGGGTATTTTTTCTCAAATTGTAACTGATAATATTTACAGTTTTCAAGTTATACAGGGGATAGCTGTTTCAGGAGGTTTTTTAAATGCAGGGTGGTTGTTAGCAATATTATTTATATATTTAGCTGCCGCTTTTGAAATAGATCTTTTAAGGGGCAATAAAAAATGCATGGAATTTGAATTAGGGATACATAGGTTTAATTTTTCGCCTTATTTGCCTTTATTAACTGTGTTAATTACATATGTCCTGGTCATACTGGTGAACAATAATAAAATTTCTATAAGTGGGCTGTATATTGAAGCTGCTGTTGGAATTATCATACTTTTGGCAGTCTTCAGACAGGGTATTATACTGAATGAAAATGAAAATCTTTATGTGGCGGCAAAAAAAGAGATTGAAAGCCGTAAAAAATCTGAAGAAGCGTTAAAATTAGTCAATATTTATAACCGTAGTCTAATTGAAGTGAATTTAGATCCTCTTGTTACAATTGGGCTTGATGGGAAAATTACTGATGTCAATAGTTCTACAGAAGCAGTTACAGGTTATTCTCGCCATGAACTTATAGGCACTGATTTTTCAAGTTACTTTACTGAGCCTGATAAGGCTCAAGAAGGATATAAAAAAGCTTTTCAGAATGGATCCGTGAGAAATTATCCCCTTGAGATACAGAATAAGAATGGAAAATCTATACCTGTTTTGTATAATGCAACAACCTACAAAGATGAATCTGGAAGGGTTATCGGTGTTTTTGCGGCTGCACGTGATATTAATGAACTTAAAAAAGCTGAAGATAAACTTAAATCATCTTTAAATGAAAAAGAATTACTACTTAAGGAAGTTCACCACAGAGTCAAAAATAACATGCAAATTATAAGCTCTTTATTAAGTCTCCAATCTAAATATATCAACGATGATTTGACCATACAGGTTCTTAAAGAAAGTGAAGTGCGCATAAAAGCAATGGCTTTGGTGCATGAATCAATTTATCTTTCTGATAATTTATCAAGTATCCCTTTTCAAAGTTATGTCCAGAGACTTGTAATGGATATTATAATTCATTACAGTGCCCAGTGGATAACTCCCAAATTCAATATTGAAGATATAATTTTTAATATTGAAACAGCTATCCCCTGTGGTTTGATAGTAACTGAACTGGTTACCAATTCCATTAAATATGCATTTTTAGAGGATGAAGGAGTAATTAGCGTAGAATTTACTCGAGAAATGGATAAATTAAAATTAACCGTAAGTGATAATGGAAGAGGGTTACCTGAACATTTATTACATGAAAAATCTGACTCTTTAGGTCTTTTACTTGTTGAAATGCTTGTAAATCAGCTTGAAGGTGAATTAAAAATAGATAATAGGAATGGAACAACTTTTACCGTCATTTTTAAAGAATTAGAATATACAGAAAGGGTTTAAAGGGTATTTTATATAAATTTACTTTAAAATAATTAATGGATGTTTTAAATATAGTAACATTAGGTTTAAATAGTTTTATTACGCTATAAATAAAATATATAACAAATACTACTTAACGGGATTATATGACGGAATTACCCTACAGATTTACAATTGGTCAAATTAAAGAGGGCTATATTGAGCTTCATCCTGATTTTAGAGATGAATTAGATTCAGAAGAATATGCAGTAGTAATTCCACTTGAAGATTTCAGTACCTATCGAAATGAAAACAAAGTAAATACTGAAATGATATGTGAATTTTTAGAAATGGTCAAAGAAAAGAGTTTATATGATATAATGGTTATTATGAAGCAGTTAAAAGAAGAATTAGGTGAATCAAAATAGAATTATTTGCTGATTAACTTTGTACTAACTTCACATTTCTTTAGATACCAGAGACATTTTTCACTCCATCTGCAGTCTCCACATATATCTTTCACGTCAAAATATGTTTTTAGTTTTTTATTTGTAATTTTAAATATTTTTCCTGCTTCAAAAATAGATCCTGGGGATATATCTAGTTTTTTAAGTACATTAAGGTCCATTGATATTATTTTATCGTTGGCCGTCAAAATCTTTGATTTTGGACCCCCGAACACTTTGTGTTGGAGGGATACTTGATTTTCTTGACATTTCCCATTTATATTGTATGGACAGCAGGTACAGATTGCATCAGTCTCTGCAACTATCTCTATTTTGTATTTGGGAAAATTATATAGGATTTCAATTACTTCAGCCATATTTTTGCTGAAATCTTCGCTGTATCCGTATCCCTGGAATCCCTGCATGCATAAAAGGTGGTGTGCTCGAATTTTCATTGTTTGTAAAACTCTCCAAAGGATTTGGAGCACTCAAACACTTTGTGTTTGGTGCATGCAAAGATTTTCAGTCTTTGCGGTCCGAAAAAAATCATAGATTTTTTCAGACGACCACGAAATCAGAGATTTCGATGGCACAAAAATGGAAGATTTTTTAAGATTTGCAAGCTTCGTTCTGCGGCTGCAAAAAACTTTGTTTTTGTGGTTACGAAACGCAGCTAACAAAAATCTTCGATTTTTTAAGATTTGCAAGCTCCGTTTTTAAACCGTAAATAATTCATAGAATTTTCACGTCTATCAAATGGTTTAAAAATAAAAAATTAGAAGATCCTGATGGTTATCAGAATACTTTCCAGTTTGCTGCCTCTTTAACGTCTACTTCTTCACCAAATGCTTCTTTAGGTGTTATTGCTTTAGTTAATGCTGCTGCCCCTCCAATCTTCATCATGTCGCCAATAACGAATGGAAGAACTCCCATTGCAAGTAAACTCCATAAAGTTGGTTGTGCACCGTTTGCAGTCATCCATAGGCTTAAACCTATTACTCCGGGAACATATAACATGATGAAGTTTGCAATAAACATCAATCCAAGCATAGATGTAAAGCTTCTTGCTCTAATGTATTTATCAGTAAAATGGCCGAGGAATAATGACATGATAATAAATCCAATGAGATATCCGCCACTTGCACATAAAATTGCATCAAAGCCTCCTGACATTCCAGCAAACCATGGGACTCCAATTAAGCCTATTACAACATATAGGGCTTGGCTAATTCCTCCCCAGTATCTGCCAAGGATAATTCCGGCCATTAACACTGCAAAGGTCTGCCCTGTTACAGGTACGGGGGTCCATGGGAGAGGTATTATTATTTGCGCTGAGATCCCTGTAATACATGCCATTATCAAAGCTAAGACTGTTTTATTTACAAATGAGGAGTCATGGCGCCATTTAAAGAAGTTGTACCTCTTTTCGAAATAACTATTAACCATAGGTGTTTGCATTATTTTGCCTCCTAATCAATATCATTTTAAAAAAATATCATAATTGATATTTAAGTATATTTTACACATAATTCAAAGAATTTTGTGAGCGTCAAAAAATACTGATTAAAAAATCGTGTATATTGTATATCAAAGTGAATAATACTCTATAAATGAGTATTTTATCCTATTATTGATTAGATTTAAATATTATAAATACTTTGTTTTCATATTTTAGGTATGGTATAGTAATGTAATTGAATTAAATTAGAAAAATATACATTCAATGCTATAAAATAATCTTTGAAATAGTTTTGTTGGTTTTATAATCATTTACAACACCTTATTATAAAAATAGGAGGTATAATATGGTTAATTATAGATGTATATATGATTCTTTTTTTTAATGTAATATAAAGACTGATTAAATTGGTGTCATGTTTTTTATTATTCATAATAACTCGAATTAAAGGGAAATATATTGATATGGTGCTATACAAATTAAAGAAAAGTTATATAAATTAATATTACAAAAACAAGTTTATATGACTAATATTCACTTTTGTTGTAAATTAGTACAATTTAAATTTTGGGGCGTCTGAGAAATGAATATATATGCGTTAGTATCACTTTTATCATCTATTTTATGTATTTTTCTTGCTAATTTTATTTATTATAAGAATACCAAGAGTAAGTTAAATCAACTAACTGCATTAATGTGTTTTATGCTTGCATATCTATTGTTCCTTGAATTTGGATACAGGCAGGCAGAAACGTATTATATGGCTAATTTATGGTATATTGGTAGTTTTATATGGATTATATCTGCATCACTTATTTTACATGTAGTTTTAGTTATCACTGACAGGTTAAACTCTGAAAACAAAGTGAAAATTCTTTCTTTGGTATATGTTCCATCAATAATTGTTTCAATTTATTTTGTTATATCTAACTTAACATCTGTGAATATGGTAAGAGAATACTGGGGCTGGACATATTCTGTACAGCTTAACCCTTTACTTTTTGGTTTAAGTGATCTGTGGTTAACAATCCTTATAGCCACATCATTAGTTTTAGCTTATTTACACTATAGAAAATCCGATAATGAAGAAAGAAAGCTTGCCAAATATATTATTTTGGGATTATCCTTTACTATGGCGATAGGTATCGTTACTGATGTCCTGTCGTCATTCTCTATTAAAATTCCTGAAACATTTTATACGGCAGCTGTTTTAGGTATAACATTACTATGTTATGGAATTGAGAGGTATAGAATCCCTCAATTAACTCCTGCTATGGCTGCTGATGAAATAGTTTCTGCAATGTCTAATTTTTCAGTGTTAATAGACAATAAAAATAGAATTAAAAATGTTAACAGCATAGGATTAAAATTATTAGGCTATGGGAAATCAGAAATTTATGGAAAAGATATGAAAATGATATTTTCTGAAGATTTAAGCGCTTTTAAAGTTTATAAAGCCACAGAGAGTTGTATTTCTAATTTTGAAACAATTATGAGGGCTAAAGATGGAAAAGCTATACCTGTTCTTATGTCCATAGCTCCCATTAGTTACAGTTCTCATAAATTAGGCATATTATGTGTTGGCAGTGATATAACTAAGATTCGGCAGAAAGAATTACATAAAAACCTGTTAACTCAACAAATAATTGAAAGACAGGAAACTTTGCTGGATTTATCCCAAAAAGATTTGTCTAAAATGCCTGAAGGCCTACAAAAAATTACTGAAGCATCTTTTAAAACACTTAATGTTGATCAGGTGAGTATATGGTTATTTGATTTTGATAAAACAAAAATCATTTGTCAGGATTGTTATAATGGTAAAAGCCATGAAAAAGGCTTAATTTTGGAATCGGCAAAATTTCCTCGCTATTTTGAAGCTATAAAAAAATTTCATAATATAACTGCTGCCAATGCTCAAGGTTATTATTATACTTCTGAATTAAATGAATCTTACTTTAAACCTAACGGCATCTGTTCATTGATGGATGTTCCTATATGGCTAGAAGGAGAATTATTGGGAGTACTTTGCCATGAAACCTTCAAAACTAGACACTGGAAATTTGAAGAGCAGGATTTTGTATCTTCACTTGCAAATTTAATATCTTTAGGACTGGAAGCTTCTAGACGTAAAAAAGCAGAGGAGGATCTCAAAGCTTCCCTTAAAGAAAAAGAAATTCTCATGAAGGAAATCCATCACCGGGCAAAAAACAATTTAACAATTATATCAAGCCTGTTAAATCTGCAGTCCCGCCATATCAACGATAAAGAAGCATTAGGTGTTTTTAGAGAAAGCCAGAATAGAGCTAGATCTATGGCATTAATCCATGAGAAACTTTACAGGTCAGATAATTTAAGGAAAATCGATTTTGGTGAATATATTAGGAGCTTAACTATAGAAATCTTCAATTCTTATAGAGCATCCCAAGGAATCGAATTAAATATGGATATATCTAATATAGATTTAGATATTAACACGGCAGTTCCTTTAGCTTTAATTGTAAATGAAATTGTGACTAACAGCCTGAAATACGCGTTTCCTGATAAAAAAACAGGTAATGTATCAGTACACTTTGCTAAAAATGCCGATGAGATGCAGTTAATTGTAGAAGATAATGGTATAGGGTTCCCAGGTGACTTGGATTTTAGAAATACAAATTCATTAGGTATGCAGCTTGTAACCAGTTTAACTGATCAAATAAAAGGTAATATTAAGCTGGAAAGGAATGAAGGTACCAAGTTTATCATTGATTTTAAAGAAAAGCTTTATCATAATTGAAATTTCATTTTAAATATTTTTAAATTGAATTTTAATTGGAGAAATTTCATTTTAAACGATGTAAAATTCTTAACATACAATTTAGACAGTGATTAATACTGCCAAAAAAGGAATTTAAACGAAATATGCTGGAAAAAGAAATTAATATTATATTGTGGCATACTGATGAGTTATACTACTGTAATGGGAATTAATTCTTCGGGATAGGGCTCAAAGAAGGTTTGATCCGTTAAATATTCATTATTAAAGCGGATTATCCATGATTTTAAAATATTTAAACACACAAATAGTGGAAAAATACCATTTCTGTATTTTTCTACAGAATCTAAAAAGAAAGCTTTCTCATCATGTGTTAGTTCTTTACTAAAGTAACCCACAGCATGCATTAGGACATTAATATTGGCTTTATTTTGTGGAGGATCTAAAATACTGTCGTAGAAAATTTTTTGATATTTTGAAATTAACTCATCAAATGTCTTTTTATCAGCATTTCCAATTATTCTTCCTAATTTTCTCGTATTTTCTTGATTATGTGCCATTAAAAGCATTTTATTATGCGAATGGAATTTAATAAGCTCATTAAGGCTTCTGGATTTTTTTACTTTTCGAAAATCAGCTAATATGTATAATTTGGTTAAGAAGTTTTCTCTTATTTTAAGATTTCTAAGGCGGCCTTCATCTTCAACTGCAAGATATGGAAACATTTCTAAAACTGCGTTACCAAAAAATCCGGCTCTACTTTTTGTTCTTGAATTTCCAAAACCCTGATAAACTTTAACTGCTTTAATACCGCATGAAGGTGATCTATTCTTTAAAATAAAACCATCAATATCATCTATTTTGCCCAGGAAATTCTGGGTGAATTTTTTCATTTCCTCTGTTATATCAAGTCCAGCTGCCGGCTGATAAAGTATTAATTCACCTTCAAACTCAATAATTCTTATGGGATCTCTTGGGATTCCCAGACCTATTTCAACTTCGGGACATACAGGGTAAAAATCAGCATGGTCTTTAAGTTTTTCAACAAATTCGCTTTTAATTATAAGTCCATTATATCTGCAGGCTTCAAAACCTATGCATTTACTTACAATTAATCTGGGTTTTACAAATTTTCTCAAAATATGACCTTTTATATACAAAATAAAAAAATTAAGGTATTTCTAAATATTTAAAATGTACACTGTGTAAGTTAAGTAAGAGGCAATAGTTACCCATATTATATATGGTAAGAGGAGTATTCCTGCGGGTTTAGATATCCTGTAAAATGTGATGATTGTTGCGAGTATGGCTATCCATAAAAACACTATTTCAATTAATCCACCAAGTAAAGACTGCAGTCCAAAGAATATGATTGACCACAGCACGTTTAAAACAAGCTGTACTGCGAAAATAGAGACCGCTATTTTAACATCTTTTCTCCAGAGACCTTGACGCCACACAAGGAAAAGTGCAATACCCATTAGTATAAAAAGAGTTGTCCATACTGGTGCAAATACCCAATTAGGAGGCGCCCATGCTGGTTTCACCAGTGAGGCATACCATGTAGGTATGGAAGAAAATGTGGCAATAGAACCTATAAAACCTGCAATTAAAGGAATTAGTATTGATACTACCAGTTTTAAAATTTCTGATTTTTTAAAGCTTTCCATTAATTACACTCCATGAAATTTTAATTAAGTGTTGATAAATATATTGTTTTTAATAATACATAGTTTTTACTGTTTTATTAGTGTACATCTTTTGAATATACCTGAAAAAATGAAATTTGAATTTATTCAGATTTTTTTATTAACAGGAACAGTGGAACAGAAGCAAGTTGGGCCATCATAGAAAAGATAACAAGATACAAGAGGGAGATATTATATAAAATTCCCATAGTTAAACTGCCTATAAACCAGAACACTCCAAAGATAGTATTAAAAACTCCATAAGCAGTTCCACGCCTTTGAACCTGTGACATTCCTGCAATTGCGGCCCTCATTATAGATTCTTGCGCCCCAAGACCTATACCTCACAAAGCTATTCCTATCAGTGCTGAATAGAAACCTCCTAAAAACACAAGAGGTGCAAAGAAAGCGGAAAGAACAGCGGTAACTATCATAATGGAAAGGCCTATCTTATCAAATAAGCGGCCGAAGACAAGTGCAGCAAGGGCATCTACTCCCATGGCAATGGCATAAAATACTGGAGTTAAACTGTCAGATACAACAAGCGAATTTTTGAAATGGAATGCTATAAGTGGAAAATCAACAAAACCTAATGCAATTAAAGCTACAGCAGCCATATATATCCAGTAAACATGTTTAAATCCTTTAGTTTCAAGTTTTGGAGTTTTAATTTCCAGTTCATGGGGACTTGGATAAAGAAAACATGACACTACCAGCACACTTAAAGCTAAAACTGCAGGTATAAGAAGCTTTCGAAAATCGAAGATTTTCGATGTTTGCAAAACCTTTGGTTTTACAACCGTAAAAAATTTCCAATTTTTTACATGCCCCAAAATTCTTTGAATTTTGAGGGGATTGCAAAGCTGGTCTGGTAACTGCCGTTAAAAAATAAAACAAGCGCAACTATAAGTGGGCCTATTATGGCTCCTATCTGGTCCATTGCCTCATGTAGGCCTAATCCCCATCCCTGCCCAACTTCTGAACATGCATGTGAAAGCATTACATCACGGGCGGGAGTACGAAACGCTTTTCCTATCCTCTCTGTAATTAAAAGAACAGCAGCAATTTCCCACCTCCCTGCAAGTGCAAGGAGTGGTACAGCAAGTAAATTTATAAAATATCCTGTGATTGTTATTGCCCAGTATCTGCGGTTTTATCACTTAGATATCCAGAAACAAGACGCAGGGCGTAACCAATAAATTCTTCAAAACCTGCGACAAACCCAACTACAACTGCATTTGCCCCCAAAATTGCAAGGTATGGGCCAGTTATACTTCGAGCACCTTCATATGTCATATCTGCAAGAAGGCTTACTACACCAAGTAAAATAATGAATTTTAAAGCATGACTCCTTAAATTGTTTCTATCTTCAACTGGTACTGACCCATTATTCATCAATGTTTTATTTTGCAGTTTATTTTATAAAAATAGCATGTAAATATATCTTATAAATTAAAATGGTGGATTCTATAACATTTGAATTGATTAAATAAAATGAGAAATTTAAGTTATGTAAAATAAATTCTACAATTTAATACAGCAGTGTGAATTTTTAATAACAGGCTCTTTGCTGTAATGATGTCCAATAACAAAGTATTTGTCAGTGACTGCCACGCTTTTTATTTTAGAAGCCCTGAATAATTTCCAGCCAACGGGTTTGCCGGATTTACTTTTTCCTTTTACCTGAAAAGCTCTTAAAAATTCATTACCTGTTTTGCTTTCGCCGTAACAGTATGGTTCAGCTACACGTGCACTGTCTTCGTAGTTGAACTTGATCATCTTCTTGGACTGTATGGCAGAACAGATCACATTTTTAATATTATTTTCCATGATATTATTATGTGTTATAAAACATATTATTTTATTGGATAATTATAATTTTTAAAAAGAGTCTATTTAATTAAATAAGCTTTAATAGGATATTATATTCGGTGAAAAATAAATATAATGTCTTTTTTTAAAAAATAACAAATTTAATCCTCATGGACAGACTTAGCCTTATCGTAAGCATTTTTAAGCGTATGCATGTCAACACTGGTGTAAATCTGGGTAGTACTCAGGTTGGCGTGTCCTAAAAGCTGCTGAATCGCTCTGATATCGACACCGTTCTTTAAAAGGTGGGTTGCAAAGGAGTGCCTTAAAATGTGGGGAGTTACTTTTTTCTTAATCCCTGCAGCTTTAGCCTGGTCTTTAATCATCATCTGGATATATCTTGGAGTTAAATGATTTCCAGACCTGTTTACAAAGAGAAATGGGGTGTCATCATCTTTTTTTTCAATATATTCTTCGATTAATAATTTTGTTGTATCATCAAAAAGCACAATCCTGTCCTTTTCTCCTTTTCCACGAATTCTTATTGTCCTTTCTCTTAGATCAACATTATCAGTATGGAGATATACCAGTTCTGAAACCCTAAGACCTGATGAATAAAGTAAAGCTAAAATAACTTTATTTCTGAGATTTCTAAGTTGGGCATGTTCTGATAAGTTTTCTGCTTTATCAAAGGCGTGTATCAGGTTTTTCACTTCCTGTTCATTTAGATGTTTAGGGAGTGATTTGGTCCTTTTAGGTGTTTTAATTTCATTTAAAATGTGGATACCGCCGAATTCAAAGAACTTTTTCACCACAACTGTTACAAGGTATATGTAGTTCTGTGAAACGTTTTTGTCACGTTTTAGGTGGGTTATATACTTTTTAAATGCCCTTAAAACTCGTCTTTCATCAGTGAGGTTTTTTTCTGCAAGTAAAAAATTATAAAAATTAATAACTATTGATTTGTATGTTTTGATGGTATTTCTGGAATAGTTTCTTATCTCCATTTCAATGAGATAATCTTCTATCATTTCTGGAAAATCATAGTCTTCTAAAATAGAGTTTTTCATTTCATAGCCGTGCGCTTCAGAAACAACTTCGCCTCCGTTTCTTCTCATGTGATTAGAATATTGATTCATGGTATCAGCTATGACATGTTTATTTAATTGAAATTAGATAATAGCGTATTTTGGTTTAGGGGTTATACTACATAAGTTTTACTACATATAACTTCTGTCTACATTCTCATTTGGTCTGTATCCTTTTTCATTTCCCATGCTTTGAGAACTGGATAGATCTTTTTGAATAGCATTTTCAAAGGAATTATACCTTTTAAGAATTTGATCTTCGATTGAAATCGCGTTATTTACGGCAAAGTCCATATGTTTTTCAATTATAAGATCTGCACCTTCCATTACAGCCATATCACCTGCCATTTTAACAACACCTCCAAGATCTCTTAATCTAAGAGTTAAAGAATCTTTTTGATCATCAATAACTTTTGCCCTTTTCCTTGCTTCATCAATTAAGATGTTAACAGCTCCTTTTGATGCATGGGGTATTTTACCGTCCATTTCAATTTCCTGAGCTACAAACTGTGCAAGTTTTGCAACATTTTCTTCAGTATCAGGCATTGTTGTCTTCATGAGGATCTCATAACCTTCTCCCTGTATTCTTGAACGTAATGGTGGCAGGATGTACTGTATATCTCTGATATTACATGCTCCAACAAAAATAAAGTCGCATGGAACATTTTCAACTTTAACTGAACTTCCAGCACTTTGTGGATTTCTCCCTATAATTGGGAATACTTTGTCCTGCATAGCGCTTAATATATAACGCTGTAATCTTGCAATATGGACTATTTCATCTATAAAAAGAACGCCTTCATGGGCTTCGTGGATGGCGCCAGGTACGACTCTTTCATAGGGCTGCGTTCCTAAATCTGGATGTCCTCCATAAGGATCATGCCTGACATCACCTAAAAGTTCAGTTTCACTTGCTCCCGTTGCCTGGATAAATAATTTTCTTTTAAGTGGAACTATGACATTTTTTGGTTTTTCATCCACAAGTTCGCGCCGTTTTTCAAGAGCGTGCTGGTCAAGTATTTTAATTTGGTCCCCATCAATTCTTTCATAGATTACAACTTCTTCTTTCCCATTTTTAACTCTGGTTGTTGTTACTCTATCCTGGGGTATGCTTATGGGGCCGCTGTTCATCTCGAACATTCCTAGGAGATCACCAAGGTGTTTTCGTCTGGCATTGATATGTGAAAATTTGTCTCCCCCGCAGTCGGGGCATATGCTTTGATACGCGCTGTTGAAACTTCCGCAGTGGATGCATCTAAACCCCAGTCTTTCTGCAACTGCATCTGGGACTTCAGCAGGATCTACAATATCGCCTTCTGCTTTTTGTAGATCTATTCTTTCATTTTCCCGTTCTTTACGCGTTTTTAGTTCAACAAAAGGCCTTTCAGGTCTTTCAGGGTTGTGTACAACGGTTATTTCTTCATTAGGTTTGGTTAAATGAAAAGAAATTGCCTGGGCTATCAATGATTTTCCAATTCCGGGAGGTCCCACGAGCAGCAGGTTTCTCCTCTGCTTTGCAGCAATTTTTACAAATTTTATAATATCATCGTGCCCGATAACTCGATTTAAGGGGTCTTTTGGTATTAAAATGTCTTTTGTAGTTTCTATATCTCCTAAAAACTCTTTTTTCATGTTAACATACATAATAAATACCCCTGGAATGTGGATTTGGGGATGTTAATTAGATAACTATCCCAAGCGGCCTTAAATTTATGAATTATTAAATAAAAGGGTTTCCACCCGAAAGTGGAAATTAAAAAAATTATCTTGTTATAACTTTAATTGGACTTGGTTTTTTAACCACGTCACTCATTCTGACCGCTACAACGTGTTTAAGTCCTTTTTCCTTTGCAATGTCTATTAATCTCTGACTTATAACACCGTCAAATACTACTGCATATGTATTATTTTCGATGTTTTTAAGTTCATCATAGAGATTTTCAACTTTAACTTCCTTTAAGATGTTTAAAGCGTCATCGAAGATCTCTGCATTACCTGAACCTTCCAGGTCTTTTAATACATTTCGAAGAACAGTGATTTTATCTTCAGCTTTATCTTTTTCTTTTTCTTCTATTTTTTCAACTTTAACTCCAAGATCATGATACATCTGTTCAACAGGTACCTTGTCCCTTAAAGCTACCATTACTTCTTCTTTTTCTAGATCTTCAACTTCTTTTCCTCTTGGAGCTCTGGTGACGTAATCTACTTCACCAACCTGTAATAATTCTTTTAGTATAAGTTCTCCGCCTCTGTCTCCATCGACAAATGCAGTTACAGTTTTATTTTTAGTTAATTCTGCAACAGTTTTAGGTACACTTACGCCTTCTACTGCTATTGCATTTTTAACTCCATATTTGAGGAGGTTCAGGACATCTGCTCTTCCTTCAACTACAAGGATAGCGTCTGAAGTGGAAACATTAGGTCCTGCGGGAAGCCTTTCATCACCAAATTCAGTTATTTCATGAATTCTCATGGCTTCTTTTACTTCTTCTATCATTTTAAGGCTTTCAGGAGTCACTTCTTCCATCATGCCTTTGTACAATTCTTTTGCTCTGTCAACAACTTTCCTTCTTTTAACTGCCCTTACATCTTCAACTTTAGAAACCTGTATGTAAGCTTCGCAAGGCCCTACACGATTAATAGTTTCAAGTGATGCTGCAAGAATTGCAGTTTCAACCCTGTCGAGGCTTGAAGGGATTACAATTTCTCCTTTTGAACGTCCTCCCCTTGAATTGATGTTAACTTTAATTCGCCCTATACGTCCTGTTTTTTGTAATTCTCTTAAGTCAAGGTCATTGCTTAAAAGCCCTTCTGTCTGTCCAAAGATCGCACCGACGACGTCTGGCTTTTCTACAATTCCGTTAGCGTTAATTTGAGCGTGAATGAGGTATTTAGTTGTACTTATTTCTTCTCCTTTTCCCATAATGGGCCTCCTTTATTATTGTAATTATAGATACATTTGAATCGATTAAGATCATTAAGGCTGGGCTTTCCATTTCGGCGGAAATCCCTTGATAATAATTATAGGTAATTACCATAAGGGTTTATTTCTAATTCTAATTGTTTCATATGTTTTGGAAGACTTTCTATATCTTTAATATATCTTCGCGTGATTTTTATAATATTTTTTCTAATACTAAGATCAGGATGAGAGCCAAGGCTCTGTATATCTTCTGACAGTTTTTTTGCAAGTATATCTCCCTTTTTATCAAAATCTGTCAGTATAATGACTTTTGAAGATGTCTTGGCGGCTATTTCTGCAACTTCAAAGAGTTTAAGACCAGAACCTGAAACTTTGATGATATTACCATTAATACCTAACTCTCTTAAAGCCTCTTCGTCTTTCTTACCCTCGATAAGAATTGGCATTCCTTGTTCTACGCAGGATGATAGCTCTTCAACAATGCGAGATAATCTTCTAAAACTCATGGTAAGCCCTTTTTATGAAATGTCTAAATAGTATCTATGAGATTATATAGTCTATCTTATATAAATAATTGAACATTCAAAACAAGTATTAATTATAAATAATTAAATCATTTAATACATTTTATTATTAAGTTTAAGTTCTGATCTATATCAAATGATAGGTTAGCAGACTATTTAAATCAGAATTATGTAAATAATATAGTTTTTCGTTTAAAACTTGGATATAAATGTAAAGTTTTAAATGATATTGTAGAAATATGATTTAATATATACTAAAATTAACGATAATACGGAGGATATTAAATTGGCAAAAGGCCTAATACGGATTGTTTTAGATATACTAAAACCCCATGAACCAAATATACCCTATTTTGCAAAATATTTAAGTGAAATAGAAGGAGTAGATGGTGTAAATGTTACTTTAATGGAAATAGATAAGGAAACAGAGAATGTTAAAGTAACAATGCAGGGAAATGATTTAAATTTTGAACAAATAAGTGAAGCAATTAAGCAATACGGTGGTTCAATTCACAGTGTTGACGAGGTTGTTGCAGGTAAAAAACTTGTTGAAGAAGTTACAACACCTCAGGACTGATTTTACATGAAAAATAAGAAGAAGCTTTCACCTGAAAGCATCTTAGAATTATTTTCACCCAAATTTTCTGATTCTAAATTAGCCCGCTTGGATCTTAATACATCCCAGGTTTCAGATGCTTTAAACAAAGTAACAGGTAATCCTGGAGTGCTTTCGGGAATTAAACCCTTATTTGATAAGACCATCGTTGGAAGGGCAGTAACTGCCAGCACAATGGCTGATGACTGGGGCACAAGTATTAAAGCTATTGAAGCGGCTAAAGAGGGGGAAGTTCTTGTCATTCAGGTTGAAGGTGATGATAAAGCTGTATGGGGTGAACTAGCCTCAAAAACGGCGCAAGAGAGAGGAATAATAAGCACAATAATAGACGGGGCTGTAAGGGATGCTGGAGCAGTAAAAAGATTAGAATATCCTGTATTCTCAAAGACTATTGTTCCTAATGCCGGAAGCCCAAAAGCAGAAGGTAAAATTAATATTCCAGTAACCTGTGGAGATGTAACTGTTAAGCCTCATGATTTAATTATAGGAGATGAATGTGGGGTCGTAGTTGTACCAGATGATCATTTAAAAGATGTTATAGATGAAACATTACGTATTAAAAGAAATGAGGCTCAAATCATCTCAAAAATTGAAAAAGGCTATTCTTTTTCAGATATACTTGGATTAAATTAAATATTTAATCCTAATAATTTGTTTTTATAAACATATGTTAATTAGATTACTGCTTGAAAAACCTTTATATAAGTTTATATCCACATAAATTATGAAGATGTTTTTAGAGTACTAATTTAAGGATAATACTAGTTTTACAGGGATTTAATATGCAGAACACCACAGAATTTATAAAAGATCATAAATTGGAAATTGCACTATCATTTGCTGCGGGTTTATTCATCATATTCTTAGTATCTTTTTTTATAGGCTTAGATGAAATTTTAAGTGTTTTAGATCACACTAATTTAACGATAATGTTGTTTACACTGGTTTTAGAACTTGTTATGCTGCTTATGTGGGCTGTAAGGTGGAAATTTATTTTAGATCTTCTTGATAAGGCACCTAGATTTAAACAGATAATTTTGATGCTGTTTTCGAGCATTTTTGGGAATAATGTTACTCCTGGTGCAGCTGGTGGGGAACCATTACGAGCATATCTTCTTGATAAGTTTGAAGGTATCCCTTTTGAAACGGGATTTGCATCTACTACTGCAGATAGGGTTTTTGAATTTTTCCCATTTGTGCTGGTTTCTATTCTCACTATATATCTAATATTCACATTGGATGCTGGATTCTGGCTTAGTTTAATAATTATTATCCTGATTATGCTGGTTATAGTTATCTTTGGACTTATGATATATGTTGGCTATAAGAAAGATGTTGCCACTAGATTAGTTATTTCTATTGCGAAGCGTATGTATCCCCTTGCAAAAAGGTTAACATCTAAAGAAACACCTTTTAGCAGTATACATGATAAACTGATAGAATATATCGAAAGTTTTACTACTGGTTTTCAAGAAGTACTTAAGGATCGTAAGATGTTTGTTATAGGTATTTTAATCTCTTTTTTAATGTGGGGAATAGATAGTTTACGTTTTTATTTAACATTTGTGGCTGTAGGTTACCATCCTCCAATTTTACCTGTGGTAATTATTTATACTGTTGCATTTGTGGTCTCTATAATCCCGAATATACCAGGATCTCTTGGTATTCGTGAGGCTGTAATGATTGCCCTCTTCCTGCCGGTAGGTGTTTCTCCGGATATAGTCCTTGCAGTATCTTTGTTGGATCGTGTGGTAAGTTATGTCATTCCAACGTCTATTGGAGCCCTTGCAACGTTTTATTACGGTAAAATCTATAAAGAAAAAAAGGCAAGTTCAAAAGCTCAAGCTTGATATGGTATCAATTAATTTATGATTAAAAGCATAATTTTTTAAGAATTATTATTCATTAGGATCCTTTATTTTTAGTTTGATTGGGACTTTATAGATTTTAGAAACTTCGGATGCCTGAGCTCATGGTTTTTGTATTTTAGATTAAAATTGGATTATAGATTTATCTTACTATATGTAATTTTTAGTTTTAGGATTAAATGTTAAGTTATAAATTCAAAAGACTTATATTAGAGATTAACATTTATTATTTAAAAATATCGAAACATTTATATATAACTTCTACACACTATAATAATATATAAAATTATCGGTTGATGATAAACTGAAAAAATTGGGAATTATATCACATATCTCCAACAAGGGCAAGATCATACTACGATCCGATAAAACGCCTGGTTTTGGACTACCTGTTTTTACTGAAGATAAGAAAAGAATTGGAACTGTTCACGATTTCTTTGGACCTACCAAAAAACCGTATATATCAGTCAAAGTCTACGCAAAAAACACTAAAAATCTTGAAAAGCGAGTTGGAGAGAGCTTGTATATATCATCAAAACCTATAAAAAAATGGGGGCGAAAAAAACGAAAGAAAAGATGAAATACGACGTTTCAGAAATTGAAAAGGTCGAAACAAGATGCCCGGAATGCAATTCTGACAAACTCATTAATGATCACGAACGCGGAGAAATAGTATGCGGTGCGTGTGGACTGGTTATCGATGATAATTTAGTTGATATGGGACCAGAATGGAGAGCATTTGACCATGAGCAAAGGGATAAAAGGACAAGGGTAGGTGCTCCAATAACTTATACCATTCACGATAAAGGTTTAAGTACCATGATTGATTGGAGGAACAAGGACATCTACGGTAGGGATATTCCTGCCAGGAACCGTGCTCAATGGTACCGTTTAAGGAAATGGCAGAGAAAAATAAGGATTTCTGGTGCCACAGAAAGGAACCTTGCATTTGCTTTAAGTGAACTTGATAGAGACTCTTCGAGACTGGGTTTACCTAGAAGTGTGAGAGAAGCAGCTTCAGTTGTTTACAGAAGCGCTGTTGAAAACAAACTTATAAGAGGACGAAGTATAGAAGGAGTCGTTGCAGCATCATTATATGCAGCATGCAGACGATGTAACGTTCCAAGGACTCTTGATGAGATTGCAGAAGTTTCTAGAGTAAGTAAAAAAGAAGTTGGAAGAACATACAGGTTCTTAACACGTGAACTTAACATAAAATTACCACCAACATCTCCAGTTGATTACGTACCGAGATTTGCAAGTGAATTAAGCTTATCTGGTGAAGTACAATCCAAAGCTATTGAGATAATTGAAAAAGCTATGGAAAAAGGCCTTACATCTGGTAGAGGGCCAACTGGAGTTGCAGCAGCAGCTTTATACATAGCATCTGTGCTTCTTGGTGAAAGAAAAACTCAAAGGGATGTTGCAGACATCGCAGGTGTAACTGAAGTAACCATCCGTAACAGATACAAAGAGCTCACTGAACAGCTCGATATGGGTGTAACTTTATAGTTACCTTCCTTACTTACTTTAAATGAAATCTATTTTTAAGCATTGGTAAAAAAGGGTAATATGCACATTATTTAAAGCTGTTGCCTGTTAAATTTTATTAAAACTTGAAATTTGTTTTTATATTGTGCTAATTTTATTAATTATATTGCAGAATTAACTTGAAAAACTAATAAAAAATAAGAGGAATTTTAAAATCCTAATTGTCCTCTAAATACATATACTATATAAAGCACGATAATTACTGCAAGAATTATATAAAATATTCTCCGACTTTTGGCGACTTTTCTAGCTCTTTCTGCGTATGTTTCTTCACATTTGGGTGAACAAAATCTTTCTTCTAGTGGAATTGATATTCCGCATACTGGACAGTGTTTGTGTGGTTTTGTCATATTAATAACCTCAAGTAGTTTAAAATTGAATTTTCTAAAACTTTAAAAATATTGTATTCATTATTTAACCATCTTAACTAATGTAAAAAAATGATGTTTGGAATACTTTATGATACACATATATCCTTCATATTTATAAAGACTACCATGAATTATGAAAAATTAAGTAATGAACTGATTTTTTAATCATGAATAATTGTAGTCCCTATTTCGCTGGAAACTGCTTTTTGAATATTTTCAGCATGTTTTCCATTTACAATTCTGGTCTTTATTTGTGATCGTTTAATTATCTGTATTGCAGTGCTGTCGAAAAACTCATAGGTACCTGCTTTGGTTTCTTTACTGCTTAAAATAGACAGCATTTCTGTAGGGGTAATTTTTTCAAACATTTTAGCATCACTGTTCTTATTTGGGTCTTTATCGTATAATCCATCCACTGATGTGGCGTTTATCAAAAGATCAGCATTTACAAACTCTGCAAGGATACTGCTGACAGCGTCTGTACTGTGGGCAGGTTCAGTTCCACCCATAACTACAATCTTACCCGATACTGAAAATTCCATTGCTTCATGGAAATTTTTAGCTACTTTTGGATATGCATCTTCCCCAAGGGCCATAATTAACAGTTTAGCATTCAATCGTGTAACATCAATTCCTATATCATCACAGGCTGCTTCAGAAACTCCAAGATCCCTTGCAATTCCAATGTATTCCCGAGCGGGTTTTCCACCACCAACTACAATAAATAGCTTATGTTCATCATTCATACTTCTTAAAACATCGGCATAATCTTTAAATTTTTCATGGTTATTCTCTTTAATTATTATAGATCCGCCTACTGCGACCACAATTTTCATATTATCATCACCATATTAACTGTCAATGTAACTTAAATAAATATAATTCTAAATTATAAAGTAGAATTAGTAAGGTTTTAATTATATATTATTGAAGATATAATATAAATTAAATAGCTTATGTTCTGATATTCTAAATTATAGGGATAATAATGAACTAATTTACTAGTAATGTTTTAATTTATATATTGGAGATATAATATAAATTAAATAGCTTATGTTCTGATATTCTAAATTATAGAGATAATAATGAACTAATTTACTATTACTATTATTAAGGAGTGATTTTTTTGGCTGAAGTGTCATCAAAAGAGTTATACGAGTTTAAAAGAACGATTGAAGAACTCGCAGATAAAAAAGGAAGGGGAACTGAACTTGTATCAGTTTATATTCCTCCGGATAAGCAAGTGAGTGATGTTGTAAAGCACATGAGAGAAGAATTAAGTCAAAGTGCTAACATTAAAAGTAAACAAACCAAAAAGAATGTACAGTCTGCAATTGAAGTAATCGTGCAAAAATTGAAGTTATTCCCAAAACCTCCCGAACATGGATTACTTCTTTTTGTTGGGATGATCCCTAAAGGCGGCCCTGGTACTGAAAAAATGGAAACTTACGTTTTTGAGCCGCCAGAAGTTATACAAACTTACACATATCACTGTAACTCTGAATTTTACTTAGAACCGCTCCAGGATATGTTGGATGTAAAGGAAACATATGGGCTTGCGGTACTGGACAGAAAAGAAGCTACAATTGCTGTCTTACGTGGTAAACGAATTGATATTGTTAAAACATTAACCAGTGGTGTTCCGGGTAAGCACAAAGCAGGTGGGCAATCTCAGCGAAGGTTCGATCGTTTAATTGACCTTGCAGCTCATGAGTTCTTAAAAAGAATAGGACATCATATTAACGATGCTTTCTTACCAATCCCTGACTTAAAAGGAGTAGTACTGGGTGGACCAGGACATACTAAGGAAGAATTCCTTGAAGGGGATTATATGCATTATGAAATTAAAAATAAGGTTATAACCACTGTAGATACATCATACACTGGTGAATTTGGTATAAGGGAAGTCATCGACAAGTCCATGGACGTTTTAAATGAAATGGATATCATGCGTGAAAAAAAGCTTGTCCAACGGTTTTTAAAGGAACTCATAAACGAAAATGGGCTTTCATCTTATGGAGAAAAAGATGTACGGCGAAATCTTGAAATGGGTGCAGTTGAAGTCCTTCTTTTATCTGAAGATGTTAGTTACAAGCGTGAAACATGTGAATGCCCTGCATGTGCGTATACGGAAGGAAAGACTATTAAAAAATCTGAAGAAATAGAAAACGAGCAGTGCCCTCAGTGTGGAGAAATAATGAAAGTGGTTGGAACAAGGGACATCATTGATGAATTCGTTGACATGGCTGAAGAAGGCGGATCTAATGTTGAGATAATTTCAACTGAAACAGAGGAAGGAATACAGTTATTACGTGCGTTTGGTGGTATTGCTGCAATACTGAGATATAGAACTTAAGTATAGTCTTTTTAAATTTTCCGTAGCAAAAAACGGTGTTTTTTGCGAGGCAGTCGAAAATCTTTGATTTTCGTGCATTCAAAAGAATTTCAGTCTTTTGATGGCCCGAAAACCCGTGTTCGAGGGCCCAAAAAATCTTCGATTTTTTGAGGAACTTTTTGATCAACCTTTTTCAGGGAAAAAGGTTGAGGAGATGCAGTTATTACGTGCGTTTGGTGGTATTGCTGCGATACTTAGATATAGAACATAGATTTCTATCTCTATTTTTTTATTTATTTTAAAAAGTAGTTTAGATAAAATAGATTCTGATTTTTTTAAATAATTTAAGAAAAAGGGATTAAAAATAATTTTAAAGGGTAATTTTATCCTAACCTGCTTACACGAATCAATGACTCAACAGGAACGCCTTCAATCTCATCTATTCCTTTTTTATCAATCAAAACAACAGCACAAAGCGGATTTGCTCCAAGGTCGTTCAATATATTTATCGCTTCGTTTACAGTTCTTCCGCTTGTTATAACGTCATCCACGATTACGACTTTTTTACCTTCAACTGATGCAAAGTTACTGCTTATTGCTCCCCGTGCATCTTCCTCTTTTCTGTGTTTTATAGGGTGGAATATGGTTATATTTGCATCTATTATTTCTGCCATCATGGTTGCAAATGGTACTCCACTTACAGTTATACCTACTACTACTTCAACATCACCATATTCTAAAGCTAAATCAGCCATGGCTGCAGATACATGCATCATTCGTGTAGAACTGCTGCCTAAGTTTTTCCAGTTTATAGCAAAATCAACTGGAGCTTTTTGGGTTCCTTCTTCCATTTTTTTACCAGTTACCTGTAAAATAAGCCATCTGGCGGTGTCTTTAGAGACATTAAGTTCATCTGCTATTTCTCCAGTGGTAAAGCCCCTGCTTCTTAGTTCATAAGCTCTTTTTATAAGCTCTTCATTCATAAAAACACGTCCAATTTAATTGAGGATTATTTCTAATAATATACATACTTAATTTTTAAGATATTGCAATATAAGTTTTTATCTGTTACTAAACAGACATTATACAATGGTTTGATTTTTGAGAAATAAAAATATATGGGAATTCTATAACTAATAATCTTTAATTTATCACAATTTTAAATTATGATTATCTAAAAAAAAAGTTTAAATGTCGAAAAGCTAAGACTTTTATCGACATTTTAAAGACAGTGTTAGTAACCGTTTATTTCAACAGGAAGATTATCTTTTGCAGATTTCATAGCTGCAGTTACAACTTTAAGTGCATATATCCCGTCTTTACCGGTGATCTTAGGATCTTCACCGTTATCCACTGCATTTAAAAATGAACCTAATTCTTCCCTTAATGGTTCTTTGTACTCTATATCTACGTTTTGGGTAGATTTTCCATATACATGAACTGTTTGATCGATATAATCAATGGAAATTATTCCGTCTACACCAGTTATTTCTAATTTCCTTTTTTTGTATGGTGTAAGCCAGTTTACTTCGAGCATACCAATAATGCCGTTTTTAAAACTGCTCATTATTTCTGCATGGTCTTCATATTCACATTTTTCAAGTTTGCTTCCCATATTGGCATATATTCGAGATATGGGGCTGTCAAAAAGGTGGTACATTATGTCTACGTCGTGTATTGCAAGGTCTATTATAACTCCAACATCTTTAATTCGTGGGGGGAATGGACCTACTCTCTTTGCAGATGCAGATACAACTTCGCCGATAACATTATCTTTTATAAGTTCTTTTGCCTTTCCTACAGCGGGGTTGAATCTTTCAACGTGCCCAGTTGCAAGTTTAACACCTTCATCTTTTGCAGCTTTTACCATCGATTCTGCTTCTCTTAAGGTAAATGCTATTGGTTTTTCTACCAATACATGTTTACCATGCTCTATTGCATCCATAACAACATTAAAATGATGAGTAGTAGGAACACATACACTAACAACATCTATTTCAGGCATTTTAAGAATATCCATATAATCTACAAATCCCCGTGTATTGTATTGGTTAGCAACTTCCTCTGATTTTTCTCTCATAAGATCAGATATAGCCATTAGATTAGCATTCTCAAGTTCAGAATATACTCTGGCGTGGTGAACTCCCATAGCTCCTACACCAATTACGCCCACATTTACCTTATTCACACATAATCCTCCATTATTTTTGCAACATCTTTACCTAATTTTTCTGCATTGTTTATTGATCCGCTTAATTTGGCCTCAGACAGTACATCGCCTTCTTTTGTTAATAAAATACTGTAAACATTTAATTTATTGCCATTTGCCTTTGCAGATACTCCAAGTGGCCATTGACAGCCTACTCCAAGTTCTGCAAGCACAGCTTTTTCAGCTGCTATTTCTTGTACTGAATTAAAATGATTTAATTTTTCTAAAGTTTTCCTAACACTGCTGTCATGCCTTGCAACTACAGCTAATGCTCCCTGCCCGGCTGCAGGAGTGAAATAGTCTACTGGAAATATTTCTTGGATATGATGGGCTAGACCGAGCCTATTAAGGCCAGCTTCTGCCATTATGGTTGCATCGTATTCTCCACTAATCACTTTTTTAATTCTTGTATCTATATTTCCTCTTATGGGTTTAATATTCAATTTTTTGCCGTGATAATTACAAAAAGCTTCCCTTCTCAGGCTGCTTGTCCCAATAGATGCTCCTTCAGGGAGTTCATCCCATTTATGTGAAGATATAAGAGCATCATTTGGGGACTCTCTTTCTGGAACGGCTACTATTTCAAGGTCACCTGTGAGTTCTGTGGGAAGGTCTTTTAAACTGTGTACTGCAAAATCAACGTCTTCTTCCAGAACTGCTTTGTCCAGTTCCTTGGTGAATATGCCTTTTACATCAATGGAATAAAGTTGAGAATCAGTGATTTTATCTCCGGTAGTTTTAATTATTTCTATATCTATTTCTTCGTTTATTATTTTAGACAATTGACTGATTATACTTTTCGTTTGAGTCACTGCTAAATTGCTTCCCCGGGTGCCAACTTTCAAAGAATCCTCTCCAAATTATTTAATAAACTAAAATCATGCAAAATCATCAAAAATCCCTCGAAAATTCAAAAATTTTCGGGGTATGTAAAAAACCTTTGGTTTTTTATGGTTACGAAACTTTCAGTTTCGTAAACATGCGAAAATTTCATTTTCGCGGTTGCGAATTGAAAATTCGCAAGCATCGAAAAATCTTCTATTTTCAAGCATCGAAAATCGAAAGATTTTCGAATACTCAAAATAATACATAGTTTTTCCAACTCCATATTGAATGTTCATCAATGACCTTTAAAAAGATTTTTGTGAATAATTTCACATTTAGATCATAACTTTATAAGAATTGTCATAACATCATAACTTTATAAAAATTGGTTTATTGATCATTAGGTATATAATTTAAGATTTATCCCAGATTTTTATGTAATTTCAAAATTTTCATATTTAAATTATCTTCTGGCAAGATCTGAAAAATTAGATCTGTATATCAAAAGAATCATTTTAGAATTCATTTGGGCGGCTTCAGCAATAGCATTATCGAAGTCAATATACTTATATTTTCGTTTTATTATGTTTGCGATGCTTTTGCCAAGTTCATCAACCAGTATAAGCTGAATTTTAGAGTCCATAGAATTAAAAAACCTTGCAGTGGATTTTTCATCTATTTCTTCACAGGTTACTCCATATTTGCCCCCAAAAATAATTACTGGATTTTCTAGATCTTGAATCATTTTAACTGATTTTTTAATGGCTGTAACATTAATTCCAGGGTTGATTTCTTCTATAATTTTGTTTCCTTTGTAATTTTTTATGGAAGTTCGGCCATCAATTCCTTTAAAATTTCTTAATCCCGTTTTGATCTGATTAATGGAAGTTTTTAAAATTAAAGAGGCACATACGGCTCCGAGGACGTTGTTTAAATGGTGTTCTGCAGGTGCAAAAGTTGAAACATCGAAGGAAGTGTTTAAAATACTTCCATCTATGGTTTTAAGGTCGTTAACTTCCACATTAAAACATGTTTTATCAAGCCCAAATTTTACATTAGATGCACGGACATTTGCATTACTGTTGCCAAAGGTGTTTGTTTTTTTGTAGAAATCTGAATAAAATTGATTGAATGAATCAAAATCACAAGCTATTACATTGCTTTTAAATATTTGCGCTTTAGCCTGGCTTGCAGTTTTCCCTCCAGATGCTATGGAGTAATTCTCAGCTATATTGGTAAGTATGCCTGCATTTGAAAGTCCAGTTCCCCCAAGGGAAGTTTCAAATATGCAGATTCCAATATTTTTATAATCTTTAGCCAGCTGCCACGCTTCAATGATACTTGCTGGAGTTATACTTATATCTTTTTTTAAAAGTGTGCTTTTATGGTTTTCTACGACTTCAACACCTAAACTGCTTAAAATTAATGGGTTTAAATCTTTAAATATTTCTTTAAGCATTTTTACAGTGCTGGTCTTTCCTTTTACTCCCGTAACTTCAATTACTGGAACATTAATCTTGTCTTTCATCAGAAAATTAACTGCTTCGTGGTGAGTCATATCGATTTTTGAATCGATGTTAGAATGTACGGGGGCAATAATTAAAAAATTATCATTATTTGCTTCATCAAGAAATGATTTTTCAACAAATGTTATCCTTTTTTTCTCTAAAGAAAGTTTTTCATCTAGAGAAATGGTATTATAAATATCTAGTGCAAAGACATTAAAATCATCTAATTTTGAAAACTCTGAAGCTATTAATTTTCCTCCATGTGTCATGTCTACAATTAATGCATTCATTGAGTATGCTCCTATGTATTCACTAAAAATAAAAAAGAAATGGCTATTCTAGACCTATTCCTCCTTTTATAAGTTTCTCTCTTACTTTTTTATAGAACTCTTTGGTTAATCTTACAAAATAAGCATGCTGGTCTGATTTTTTAAATATAACTTCTTCCATGTAGTTGATCTCTTCTTCAACCTGTCCATCTATAACTGCTATGGCCTTTTTACCTTCTCTAAGCAGTTTTACGCTTATTATACTTTCGCCAGATACTACAGTAGGGCGCGAACCAAGTTTAAATGGACATATTGGAACTATTATAAATGCATTTACACGAGGATCAACAATGGGGCCTCCTGCAGACATTGCATAGGCAGTAGAACCACTTGGAGTTGCAATTATAAGTCCATCCGCCCTTAATTCTTCAACTATTTCATCATCAACCCTTATTTCAAGATGAAGCATTTTTGCAGGTTTTCTGGTCATTAAAACAACTTCATTTAATGCTGGTGCCAGATCCTTGTTGTGCCATACTTCAAGGCGAGTACGTTCTTCAATGAAATAATTACCATTTAAAACTTCTTTAAGGGCATGGAATGATTCTTCAGGACCTATTTCTGTTAAAAATCCTACTGTACCCATATTTATCCCAAATATGGGAATATTTTTTCCATCTATAAAGCTCTGGGTTCTTAAAATTGTTCCATCGCCCCCAATTGCAATGATAATATCTACATCCATGTCATGAATTTCTCTGGCGGAATCATGATATTTATTAAGTTTTTTTACAAGGGCCGGATCTAAAAAAACTTTTACACTATTTTTAATCAGAAAATCTGTTAAGTCATCAGTAAGTTCAATGGCTTTATGAATATCAAGGCGTGCTGCAATCCCTATTCTCATCATAAAACCTCCGTAATGTTTATTATGTCTGCATGAACGTTTAGATTACATGCTGCAATTATAGATGTTCTTTCTGTAACACCTAATTTATTATCCAAGCTTTTGCCCTGTTCATTGGTTACAGTGCCTCCAGCTTCTTCAACTATGAGTTTAGCGGCGGCTATATCTACCACCCTCAAGTTCCCTCTGATATCTAAAAAAGCATCATAGGTGCCATCGGCAACATAACACAGCTCAGTAGCAACAGAACCAAGTAGCCTAATTCGCCTTACAGTTTTACATATTTCATTCATTTGGGCCATTGCCCCGCGAACATAAGCTCCTATTAAAGAACCAGTAATATCTTCTCTTGGTGAAGGAATTGCAGTTTTACCGTTTAAACTAGCACCTTCTCCTTTAATTGCTTCATAAATGTCTCCAGTTGCAAGATTTTTAACAAAGCCAATTTCAATATCCTGCAGGGTAAGTGAATCCAATGATTTACTGGATGAATCTGCAATTGCAATGGAAATTCCATAAAATGGAATCTTTTTAAGGGCATTTATGGTCCCGTCCAGGGGGTCAACTACAAAAACAACTTCAGATGTTCGGTCCCCTATTTTATATTCGCCTATTTCTTCACTTATGAGGGTCATAGATCTTCCAGTATTTTTTAAAATTTCTATAACCTTTTCTTCTGCAACGACATCGATCATTTTGGTGGGGGTACCATCGGCACCCATTTTCACGGTTTCACCTGATTTTTCCTTACCCACAAGTGGAGTAATGGCTTCACCTACTTCAGTTATTATTCGATATGAAACAGCCCTCCAAAATTCAATATCCTCTTTTTTCATGATTTTACCCCAGATAAACAATTGAAGCGATTACTGAGCCTTCATTTTCCACCACATGGCTTTTCTCCTCAACGATTATTTTGTTTATCTTCATTTTTCTTATTTCCATCATCTGCTCTGCCATAAAGACAGCATATTTTTTTACTTCTTCTGGATCTTCGTTTACAGCTGAATGCTCCACAACACAGCCAAAATCATCAGATGTTGCAACGGCTATTACCGCAGTGATCACATCCCCTTTTTTGTCTGATGCTGCATGGGCTAAAACACAGTTTATCATGTCTCCTGCTGTAAGTTCAGGTAGTTCTACGAATTGTGAACCTGCTGGAAGAATACTGGATACTTTTATTAAATTCACGTCGCCTATTCCTGCATCTAACAGGGCATTATCGAATGCATTGAGTTTACTTGGACCTTCTGCTTTTCCTGATGTTATTGCTACTTTCATTGTTATCACTTAATAGATTTAAATATTGAAAAAGATATAGTTAACTTTAATAGATAATAAAACATTCATTGTGTAAAAATTATACGCTAATTAGATGCAAATGTTAACATGGATTTAAAAATCTGCTGTTGATAGTATTTGCACAGATTGAAATCTATGATTTGGATTATCTATAAAACTTTTATATACATACACAAATAAAATATCTTTTAGATTTAGTTAAAGAGCTAAATTTTGTTAGACATATTAATTTCATGTTTAAATATTTTTATAGTGAAATGTATTTTTATATTGGGTGATAGATTCTAATAATATTATCTCATTATGGAAAATTATAATTGCAAATGTCGGGAGTTAGTCATTTGGTATCACTATAAATTTCATAGGTTCTTTAATATTAATTTAATTTGGAGGTTGAAGAAAATACAAAGCATTCGAAAATTCTATGAATTTTCGATGCGTCAAAAACAAAGTTTTTGACAGCATGCAAAGTGTTTGCTGCGCCAAATCGAAGCTTACGAATCGAAGATTCGTGCTCCAAAAATTCGAAGAATTTTTGAGAGATTTGACAATATTTTCTGAACATTCGAAAATTGAAGATTTTCGATGCTTGCAAAACTAAAAGTTTTGCAGCAGTAAAAATTCAAAGAATTTTTACATGCCCCGAACATAAAATGTTCGAGGGCCCCAAAATTTGAAATTTGAGAAAAATACAAAGTATTTTTCTAACCGGAGGAAACCTGTTTCCTCGGCCACAAAAACAAAGTTTTTGTAGGCCATCACAATCTTTGATTGTGATGCCCCAAACGCTTCGCGTTTGAGGGCTCCCAAAAATCAAAAGATTTTTGAGGATTTTGGAGGTAAATAACATGTCAAAGAAGGTTGTAGAAGTAAAAACCTTAAAAGTAGGTAAATATGTCATATTAGATGGTGAAGCATCAAAAATCAAAAGTATCCAGACATCATCCCCTGGAAAACACGGGGCTGCAAAAGCAAGAGTAGAAGCTGTCGGTATATTCGATAACCAGAAAAGAAGCCTTGTAAAACCTGTAGATGCTAAATGTGATGTACCTATAATCGATAAAAGAGTAGCTCAAGTTCTTGCTCTAATGGGAAAAGAAGTTCAACTTATGGACATTGAAAGTTACGAAACTTTTGAACTACCTATTCCTGACGAACTTAAAGACGATATAGTTGAAGGTGTAGAAGTAGACTATATTGAAGCTTTAGGTAAACAAAAAATTATGAGGGTTAAATAATTGAATTAATTTCAATTATTTTCTTTTTTATATTTCAATTATCATATCTTTAACAGATGATAAAATGCTTTTTTATACAGAAAGCCCTTTACAATTTGCTTTTTCGAAATTAGGGGATGATGGTGAATCAGCAGATGATACTAAAAAATTTGGTTTTATAGGCATTCCCTTTGATAGCACTTCCACCTACAAACCAGGTTCAAGATTTGGTCCAAGGGCAGTTCGTGAAGCTTCTTATAATTTTGAAAGATATAATGTAATTTTAGATAAAAATTTAGATGTATCTCTTTTTGATTTTGGTGATATTGAAGTAATTCAAGGTAATTTTGAAAAAACATCTTCAATTATAGAATTTACGGTTAAAGAAATTTTAGATAAAGGTATCATTCCGGTGGCTGTAGGTGGAGAACATACCATAAGTTCTGGAATATTGAAAGCTCTTGATGTTGAAAATACTACTATTGTCCATTTTGATGCCCATATGGATTTAAGAGATGAATATATGGGTGAAAAGTATTCCCATGCTACTGTAATGCGTCGAATATTTGATTTAAATCCAAAAGACATGATCCAGATTGGTATAAGGTCTTGCTCTGCAGATGAAATGTCATTTGCAAAGGAAAACAAAATAACATATTTCACGCCTCATGAAGTTAATAAAAATATAGAACAGGTTAAAAATGTAATAAAGAACATTGGAGGGCCGTTATATGTAACTGTAGATATTGACGTGCTTGATCCGGCTTATGCTCCTGGTGTTGGTACTCCTTCTCCATGTGGATTAAACCCATTTCAACTGGAAAGCCTAATTCATTGTTTAAAAGATAAGGAAGTCATTGGATTTGATTTAGTAGAAGTTTCATCATCTGAAATTGGGGATATAACTTCTATAAACAGTGCAAAAATTATCTATGATTTTTTAGCTGTTCAATAAGTTAATTTTTGATTTACAGTCATGTTTTGGATGGTTTAAACAATTTTTTGGTGTTTGGTTTTTTTGTTCCATTGTAATAATTACAGCTCCAATTTTTATGTCTGATTTTTATAAAATAATGCATTAAAACAATATATATTGGTAATAAACCTTTTATATTTCTTTTAATTTCATTTTTATCTTTGATCCTTTTTTAAAATCCTCTCAAAATTTATATACCATGATTTATTAATAAATAGTCACATGAGAATTCTAGAGATAAAAAGTTTAAAATCAATTTAAAAAAGAAATCTTATGATATTTTGCATAATTAAATACCAAAAGTATACCAACTTAAATTTAATCAATATTTTAATGATTATTACTTTAATTTAGACTAAATTGGAGATGTTATTATGGATACAAGAGAAATTAAACTTTCAGGTCATATAATAGATTCATTAACACTTCCAAAGACCCTTGATCTTATAATGGATATGGGAGGGGACTTTGAGATTCTTGATGTTAACATAGGTAAACAGAAAAAAGATGTAAGCCATGCTAAAATCAGAGTTATAGGAAATGATGAATCTCATTTAGGTGAAATTCTTGATGAATTAAGCGAGATAGGGGCAGTTATTTCTGAAATTAAGGAAATCGAACTTGTTCCATCTACAAAAGATAAGACTCTCCCTGAAGACTTTTATTCCACCACCAACCACCCTACACAGGTGAGGTATAATGGGCAATGGATAGAAGTTGAAGACATTGAAATGGACTGTATGATTGTAATTGATCCAGAAAGCAAACGCGCATTTTGCAAGCCAATAGGGCGGATCGAAGAGGGAGACTTAGTGGCTGTTGGAAGAGAAGGTATCAAAGTGGAACCTCCTGAAAGGCCAAGAGGTAAAAAAGGAGTCTTTGAATTCATGTCAAGTGAAGCATCTTCTGAAAAGCCTGTAAGATCCATAGTAAAAAATATAGCTTCAGAAATCAGGGAAATTAAAAAGAGGAATGGAAAGATAGCTATAGTAGCAGGTCCTGCAATAGTACATACTGGATCAGCTCCAATTTTAGCCAGGATGATAAGGGAAGGGATCATAGATGTATTGTTTGCTGGAAATGCCCTTGCAACACACGATATTGAAAATGATCTATATGGAACTTCTCTTGGAATATGTACAAAAAGTGGTGAAGCTGTTGTTAGAGGTCACAGGCACCATATTTACGCAATTAATGAAATTAACAAGGCAGGTTCAATAAAAGAAGCTGTTGAGAAAGGAGTGTTAAAAAGCGGGATCATGTATGAGTGTGTTAAAAATAACGCCCCATTCGTGCTTGCAGGATCCATTAGAGATGATGGACCACTTCCAGATGTTATAACTGATGTTATCCAGGCTCAGGATGAAATGCGTAAATATGCTCAGGACGTTGACATGGTAATCATGATTGCAACAATGCTCCATTCCATAGCAGTTGGTAATATACTCCCATCATACGTAAAGAGTATATGTGTAGATATAAACCCTGCAACAGTTACAAAACTTGCAGATAGGGGAAGTGCGCAGGTTGTGGGCGTTGTAACAGATGTCGGGGCATTTTTACCTATCCTTTATGAAAGTTTGGAAGGTTTGGAGTGTATTAAGGACTAAAGATCTTTTTTATTTTTTTAATTTTGAAATTTTTATGTAAAAAATGTCTGTTTTTAATGTGTTCTGGATATTGCTTTAAACGGTTAAATAACATTTAATCATTTATATTTAAAAAATGAGGTATATATGGATGTTTCTAAAATGCTTTATTCTAAGTGATCCACGTATATATTATTTCTTAATGTATTGTCCACTGCAATCTGGATGTTTTCTACCTGAAATACGTGGGAAGGACTTGTTTGAATTATTTTAACTTCGCTGCCGTGTAAAATTGACAGCATTTTGTGCGATTTTTCATATTTTCCGGGTTTAATATGAGCTATTTTGCAGTACTGCCCTTTTTTCATTTGTGCAAGTGGTAAAAATGATTTTTTGGCACATTTACAAGATCTTCCGCAGCACCCGCACGCTGATTTGGAACCAGTACCTGATGAACATGTGCAGGTGTGTCCGTCAGTACTCTTTTTAATTAATTTAAAATGGGGAGATTTAATTTTCATATTTTTCACAGTAAAACCTCATGAATTATTTTTTTTGATTTTTCAGACAATTTACATCTGTTTATTATTTTTCTGGACTCTTCAAAACCTTCAGGAGTTAGATATATTTCGTTAAATTTGGGTTCTATTAATTTTAAATTTTCAAGTTCTTTAATTACGGTTTCATCATGCAGTTTTTTTTGTACTTTACTGTTTCCTTCCAGGTATACCCAGTATATCCACAGTTTTTGCAGTGTTTTCTCTGCCGGTTTACTTATTTCCACTTTTAATTCTCCTTTTTAAGAAGTTTATAAGTTTAGATTCTATTTTAAACTCTGGTAAAACTTCATATCCGCAGTTGGGACATTTGATTTTATTACAGCTTGATCCCATGCAGTGATTACATGTTTCGGGTTTTTTGGTTTCATCAAATATATATCCGCAAAGTTTGCATTGCATAAAATGGCCTCCAGTTTATTGATTTATTTTTATAATTCTTCGCATTTTTTGTTTAACAAAGTTTATCTGTTTTAAGTCTTTTTACGTGGCTTAAATAGATTTAATTCATTTTATTTCAGTTTAAAGTAACTTTTTAAATTACATTTTTTTAATTTTTTTAGGTACGCCTAAATATTGTTAGGTATACCTAAATCTTTCATTGTATATAAAGTTTGCTGCTTTTTTGGAATTCTACAAAAAAAGAATATAACCTATGCCTTAAACAAGTATTAAAACTTTATCTTTCAGTTTTAAGAGGATAATGTATATTTAAATTTTTAATTTTTTTCTGGGGGCTATGATTCATGCGGTATTTTATCAATCTTGATGAATTAGCTACTACCAGTACAGACCCCAAATTATGGATTAAAGCACCAGCTACAGGTCCAATAATTCCAAATGCAGCAAGCATGATGGCTGCAAAGTTGATTAAGATGGGTGCTGCTATATTTACATTTATTGTGCCCATAACTTTCTTTGAAAGGTCGATTAATTCTGGAATTTTGCTTATATCATCTGACATTAATGAAATGTCTGCCGTTTCTATGGCGACATCAGCACCAAGTGCTCCCATTGCCACGCTTACATTGGATATGGCTAGAGCAGGGGCATCGTTGATTCCATCACCAACCATACAAACCTTATTGTTATTTTTTAATTGATCCTCAATTACGTGCACTTTGCCCTCAGGGAGCTGTTCAGCGTAAATATCATTTATACCTATCTGTTTTGCAATTGAATGCGCGACATTTTTATTATCTCCTGTAATCAGCAGAATTTTATTTATACCCATCTCTTTGAGCTGCTGTATTGTTTCCATGGATTTGTTTTTTATTTTATCTGCAACAGTTATCAGCCCAATTACTGAATCTTCTACTTCAACTATCAAAACAGTTTTTCCATGGTTTTCATAGGATTTAATAAACTGGGACTGTTCCTCAGTTGTTTCAATCATCTTTTGGTTCCCGACCATGACATTTTTACCATTTATTAAAGCCGTGACTCCTTTACCTAATATTATTTTAAATTTTTGAGGTTCAGCTATATTTAGTGACATTTCTTTTGCCTTTAGGTAAACTGCTTTACCTAATGGATGTTCTGAAAATTTTTCTGCTGCTGATGCCAGTGATAGAACAGTATCTTTATCGTATCTATTATTTAGTGAAATAATATCGATTACTTCAGGATTACCACTTGTAACTGTACCTGTTTTATCAAATGCAATTGTATCAATTCTCCCTGCATTTTCCAATGCTTCACCGCTTTTAATTAAAATTCCTTTACGTGATGCATTGCCGATGCCTGCCATGATTGCTGTTGGCGTTGCAAGTACCAGTGCACAAGGGCAGAATACAACAAGAATTGTGACCAGCCGGGTGATATCTCTGGTCAGTAAGTATGTAACTATAGATGCGAGCACGGCAAGGGGTACAATTACTGTGGCTACTCTGTCTGTAATTCTAACAACCGGCGCTTTTTTATCTTCTGATTCTTTAACAAGCCTTATCAATTTTGCAAGAGAAGTATCTCCACCAACTTTTGCTGCTTTTATTTCAATAGCTCCTAAATGGTTTAATGTACCAACAAAGGCTTCATCACCCACAGTTTTGTCAACAGGCATTGATTCTCCTGTAATAATGGATTGATTTATGGATGTATGTCCTTTTATTATAATTCCGTCTACAGGGATCGATTCTCCAGGTCTGACGAGGATAATATCTCCAATTTTTACCTGTTCAATAGAAATTTCTTTCTCTCCGGCAGGGCTCTTTATTCGTGCTGTCTGTGGAGTCATCTGAATAAGTTTTTTAACACTTTCCTGTGATTTTCTAACAGTTCTATCTTCAAGTATTTCTCCAATCATCATAATAACTGCAATTTCTGCAGCTGCAAAGTATTCGCCAATTGCAGCTGATGCAATAAGAGCAATGCTCACCAGAACATTTGCTTTTAAATCAAATCTGGTGATTAACCCTTCTGCCGCTTCAAGTAGTATGGGGGTACCGCTGATTACAATGCTTATTATGGCAGGATCAAAGGGTAAAACATCTTTTAGCAATCCAAACCAGCTGATTAAAAGAAATATTCCTGAAATTACAGTTAAAATAATTGCCCGATATTCATCATCGTTTTTAAATCTTTTGAAGTTAATAATTTTCTCCATTTTCACCACAGATACACATAACGTTATGGAATTTGTTAAAAACTTTAAAATTATGATATAATTTTTTAAGCTTTTTCAAGTGGTTTAATTGAGTTATTTACCTTTTCTTCAAGTATTTCTACGATCCTTGAATCAGCACCAAATGGTTCGGTGTAGATAATTTCCCCATCGAAATCAATTCTTTCACTTTCATCAAAATTATGGATTTTTGATGGCCGTTTATCCTCTCTTAAGCGGAGGACATATTCAATATCCTGCTTTGTATGGATTCCATGTGCTATAAATGCAGGTACAATGATTATTTTCTCCACATGCTTTTTTTTAAGGGTATCAACTGCAGCAGCTATTGATGGTTCTGCTATATTCATAAATCCTACTTCAACAGGATAATCTGAATTTTTTCTATATTCTTCTGCCAGTTTATGGAGAACTTCCTGTCCATAGGGTAAACTGCTTCCATGTCCAACAAGTAAAATGCCTATTTCATTATCGTTTGAATTTAGATTTGCATGCATATTATCGCTTCCATTACATGTTTTTCCATGTTTTGAGTTATAACTAAATATTTGGAATTTTTTGCATGTCCCTTCCTTAAAGGGAAAACACTATTTACATCATAACTCATTTTGGACATTTATTAACAATAATGTAATGGTCATCATCGTATTTAAAGGCATGTTCAAGCTTATTTGACTATATATAAAATTAATTTGACTTATTTTAATCTTTAAACATATATTAAATCTTTTTTGATTAGAAATAAAGTTAATTTGAATAATTTACTTATTTGGAGCTTTTAAATTTTTAATTGAGGCACTGTTTTTAATAAAAAATTAAATGGTATAAAAACTGCGAGAATTTTCCAGAAAATAATTATACTTAAAAAAAATATTTAGCTCCGATTTTTAAACAAGTTTAAGCAAATTTAGGAGTACTTAAAATACTTCCCTTAAAATAAAGAATAAAATTGATAATAACTTGAATTTAAAAAAGAAAAAAGGATATTTTTAGTTAAATATCAATTCTGACCTTTAAATTTAAGATTGGGGTAATCTATATTGAGATCATGTCTCTCATTTTCATAAATAGCGTCATTCTTATTTTTAATTCCTATTTGCAGCGCATTCAATATAACAGCAAGTGTTAAACCCACATCTCCAAAGGTAACTGCTACCCACAGAGATACAAGCCCAAATACTGCAAGTGCTGCAAGTGCCAATTGGATTACAAGAGCTGCTGAAACGTTTTGTTTAACTACAGACATGGTTTTTCTACTTAAATCGATGAGATAATTGATTTTGGAGATGTCGTCCTGCATTAAAGCTATATCTGCGGTTTCTATTGCTACATCTGATCCTGCAGCACCCATTGCAATGCCTACATTGGCCCTTGCAAGTGCAGGGGCATCATTTGCACCGTCACCGATCATTGCAACATGTTCACCTTTATCCAGTAGTTCATCAATTATCCTGACTTTGTCTTGGGGCAAAAGGCAGGCATAGTACTTATCAATTCCTATTTTGGAAGATACGGCTTTTGCAGTGCATTCATTATCTCCAGTGAGCATTACAGTTTTAATATTCCTTTCTTTAAGTCCGGTAATGGTGCTTTTTGAAAGGCCCCTTATTCTGTCCATTAATCCTATAACTGCAAGTAAGTGTTCATCGTTACCAAGGATTATGGCACTTTTACCCTCATTTTGAAGTTTGTTTATCAACTCTTCAGGAAACTCAGGGTTGCCTTTAAAAAGACTCTTTTTACCTATATAAAACATTTTTTCATTTATTATGCCTTTAACACCGTTTCCAGTAATTGATTCAAAGTTTTTGACTTCTTTAAACTCCATATTTGATTCTTCAACGTAGTTTATAACAGCTTCTGCAAGGGGATGTTTAGATTTAGATTCCAGTGACCCTGCTATCTGGAGAATTTCATTTTTGGAGTAGTTATTTAAGGTCAAAACATCAGTGACTTCCAGCTTTCCTTCTGTAAGGGTCCCTGTTTTATCAAAGACGATGGTGTCAATATTCCTCATTTCTTCAATGTATTTAGAACCTTTAATCAATACACCGTTCCTTGTACTTGCAGTTACTCCTGAAACCATAGCTACTGGAGTTGACAGTAAAAATGAGCAGGGACATGAAATTACCAGCAGGACCAGTGCCCTGTAGATCCATGTATCTAAATTCTGTCCAAATGCAAGGGGAGGTATTATCGCTACTGCAGCTGCAATTAACACTACGGCAGGGGTGTAGTATTTTGCAAATCTTTCAATGAAAGCTTCAGTGCTGGATTTTTTCTTCTGTGATTCTTTTACAAGATTTATAATCTTTGAAAGCACTGTTTCATCTGATCTCTTTGTTACTTTAACTTCCAGATATCCCTCTTCATTTAAAGTGGCTGCAAATATTTTATCCCCTTTACTTTTAGTAACAGGTATGCTTTCTCCAGTAATTGCGCCCTGGTTTACTGTTGATACTCCATTAATCACAATTCCATCAAGTGAAATTTTCTCTCCAGGTCTTACAATGAGAATATCATTCACTTTCACATTATTTACGTCTAATTTAACATTTTTACCATTTATTTTAATGGTAGCGGTGTCTGGAGCTAGTTTTAATAGACTTTCTATTGATTTTCGTGCCCTGTTTCCAGCGTAGTTTTCTAAAAATTCAGCGATATAGAACAGGAATATTATCACTGCACCTTCTGCACCGGATCCTATTGCAAAGGAAACTGCAACTGCTATGGTCATTAAAAGGTTCATGCTGAAATTACCATTTAGAAGACCTTTAATTCCGCTTTTAATTATTTCATAACCTGATACTGCTATAACTGCCAGAAACAGGATTTCAGATAGTATTTCATGGCCTGTAAAGTAGTTGAAGTACAGTCCAGCAGGCAGCAGTACCGCTGATGTAATCATAACAAAGAGATTTTTTCTGGTCCATAAAGATTCCCTTTCTTCAAGTAGTCCTTCACTACAGCCGCATCCACAAGCATGACTTGAACGTTCTATTTCACATGTTTCATGTCCATTTTCGGCTGTATTTTCACAGCCGCAGCTGCATGAATCTGTTGATTCTTCACCATCATGATCTGAATGTTCATCGCAGTCGCAGTGGTCTTCGTGCTGATGGTGGCTATGGTTCTCTTCATTTTTGGTTAAACCTTCGCTGCAGCCCCCGCCACATGAATTATCTAATTTTTCACAGGTTGATTCTTTTTTGCTTTGGATTGAATCTTCATCACAGCTGTAGTGGTCTTTTATTTTTTCTATTTGATAATTATCCTGTTTTTCTTTGTTTTCAGCTGAATTTTCACTGCAGCCGCAGCTGCAGGGTTCACTTGATTTGTAATCCTTTGTTTTGCAGGAAATTATTTCTTTATTATCCATTTTTAAATCTCCCTTATGGGTACAATTGGCCTTGTAATCATATCATCATATGAATTGATGTTCATATGAGTATATATATTTTATGATTTAAAAAATTTTAAAATAAAAAAGTAGTTATATTATTTTTATAATAAATCAAAGCTAATTTAAATGGTTTTATCTATTTATAAAGTTTAATGCTAGCTTTTATATATATTAAATGTAGTTTATACTTATATTTTTAGTATAAATATATTTAAATGATTTATATGGAAAAATAAGGCTTAATTAAGAATATTATAAAATTGAGAATTATCTTAAGATTCTTTACAGCTTTTCTTGAGTATGTTCTACTCCTAACTCGATCATTGAAACAACATGGTCATCTGCAAGGAAATAATATGCCATTTTACCTTCTCTTCTAAATTTAACTAAATTTTTACTTCTTAAAACCCGAAGCTGGTGAGAAATAGCTGATTGGCTCATACCCAGTACTGCAGCTAAATCGCAAACACATAGATCCTTTTTAGATAACGCGTACAATATTTTAAGCCTGGTTGAATCTCCAAATATCTTGAAATTATCAGAAACTTCAAAGAGGAGTTCATCTTCAAGCATTTTGGACTTTATTTCTTTAACATTATCTTCATGCACGCATACAACTTCACAGGTATCTTTCTCTTCCATATGAATAACTAGTTGTACAAATTGTATAAAATTTTTGATTTAATGTTTTAACACTATGTCTATGATCATGCCTGAATTATGTTTCATGTTAAATTGTAATTTTAATGGAATTATCTTAAAAATGTGCAGTTTCTTCAGGAATACATATGAAAGTATAAATATAATACATCACAGCTTCAGAGTTTTTCTTAAAATATCGTAAATAACAGTTTATATTCATATATTTTTGTTAGTTAATACGTAACTTTTTCTTTATGTGGATAAGTAGGATACTAATCATTTCTAGGGGGGGGTGAACTCTAAAAATTAATGACTTTAAATTTTATTCAATGAATAAAAAATCATCTCAGAGATAATAAATTTTATATTAATTGTAAATATACAGTTCCAATTAATCAAATTTCACTTCTTTTAACTTTTCTACTATCGGATCAAGTATATTTTCGATACATTCATTAAAAATAAGGTGATAAGGCTCATCAAAAACAACCATTTCTTTTTCAGGTGCTTTTATCAACTCATAAACTTTTTTTGTATAACTAAATGAAAATAATGGGTCTTTAATTGAAGCGATTACAACTACAGGGCATTTTATGCTGCCGTCTGTAATTTTTGTCATATCTGCCCCAAAGAGCGATGATAAAAAATAGAGAGGGTAAGTTTTTAAGATAGAATCGTCTTTATAAATATCTTCTTTGATCTTTCTGGATTCAGTGACCCTATTTAAACTAAGATAAAATGTCATTGGCAACTGTAGCCCTGGAAAAATCTTTCCATTCCATTTTATAAAATTAACAACTGATTTATAAGAATATTTTAAGATGTGGGGAAACCTGGTGATCTCAATGCTTTCGGGCAGGGAAGGTAACAGGATATTATGTGGAAAAACAGCTTTAATTCTATTATCTTCACCTGCTACAGCTATAGCTAAAATTCCACCCTGTGAGGAGCCCATTAATATTGTTTGATTATTGAAATTAGTTAAAACATATGTAATTGCGTCTTTAACGTTCTGTTTCATATCTTCAAAAGAGAAAACTTTTTTGTCTTTGGGGCTTTTACCATGGGATACAAAATGGACTCCCACTACATTAAACCCATTTTCAGCTATTTTTAAAAGAAATTCATCATAAAAAAGTGGACTGACCATGGTCCCTGGTAAAAATACAACAACTGGCTTATTTTTGTCCTGTTTGTAAATAGATAAACATATTTTAGTATCAATTGAAGAAATAAAAGTTTCATAATAATTCACGGGTTTTAACGTCATAATTTCACTTTAAAAGATTCTATAATTAATAAAACGGCGTCTATTAACTCATTTAAATTATTTTCGAGCAATTACACATAACCATTTTCCATTTTCATGTTCATGTGAGATCACATCGCTAAACCCTGCTTTAATAAGCACATTTTTGAGCTGTTCTTTGTTATAAATATTCATGTCGATTATTTTGCTCCATTTTTCTGCTTCTTCCCCTTTAGATAATTCGTTGCAGATGAAAAATTTACTGCCAGGTTTAAGCACACGTTTAACTTCTTTAAAATCGTTGACTAAATCCGGCCAGAAGTAGACGGTTTCAAAAGCGGTGGCAAGATCAAATTTTTCATCTTCAAAGGGGAGGGATGAAACAGTTCCATGAACAATATCCACTTTCCCCTCTGAAACTGCTTTCCTATTGAATTTCTTTGAATTTGCTACACTTGTTTTGGAGTAATCCACACCATAAACCTTGGCATGGGGTGCTTTTTTTAATAGATTGGAAATATTTTTTCCGCCGCCACATCCAATTTCTAGGATATTAAAAGCTTTTTCTATTTCAATATTACTTAAACACCACATCGCATTTTTATTATGCATAGTATTCATCATCTGCAACATCATTTTGCCAGTTATACCTTTTCCTGGCTTACGTGTATTTGCGAAAATTTTTTTGATTAAACTCATATAAATCATCTTCTTGTAAAACTCCCCATGAACCATTTTTCAATGTAAATTGCTTTTTTGGGTCGAAATTATAAATTTTATGGATTTAAAGAGATATTGAAGTCTTTAAACGGGTTTATAAAGAATTTTTTTAATTTTTCTTCTCCTATATTATCTAAAATGTAATTATCGATTACTTTACCATTTTCAAAATGCAAAACATGGGAACAACATTCCAGTATAAGTTCCAGGTCATGAGAAATGATAAACAGAGTAATGCCTTTTTTTTGTAGGTTTTTTATATTATTGGCCACTTTTTTCATGTGTTTTAAATCTAAACCGCTGGTTGGTTCATCGAAAATGATAATTTCTTTTCCAGATGCAATTGCACTGCCAATAGCAACCCTCTGTTTCTGTCCTCCGGATAATGCCATGGGATGGGCTTCTTTTAAATGTAGTAAATCCAGATCTTTTAAAATTTTTTCAATTTTTTCCTCAATTTTGGGAGAGGATTCATCCATACTGAGTAAAATTTCGTCTTCAACACTTTCAGTGAAAATTTGATGGTTTACATCCTGCATAACCATGTAAGAAAGTTTTAAACGATCTTTATTTCTCAGAACTTTCCCTTCTTTTTTCAACTGGCCTTTGCATTTTCGTTCCAGTCCGCAGAGACAACGGGCGAAAGTGGATTTTCCAGCTCCATTTTCACCGATTATGGCAATTATTTCATTTTGGGGGACCTGCAAATGTTTTATATCAATTGCTAATGTGTTCCCATAAGAATATTTGAAATTGGTTAATGTTATGGAATTATTCCTACAATCTGGTTTTTTTGATAAAGCAGCTTTATTTTTGGAAAGTTCCTCTAAAGAGAAGGGACGAAGCCCTAACTGTGAAAATGATTTATTATCCATGGAAATTAAGTTATCCTTGTCCAACTCCATGTGAATTTGACCATTTTTCATGTAGATAAGACGATCTATTAAATCATTTAAAAAATACAAACGATGTTCTGCTATTATAACAGTGTTTCCTGCATTTTTCCATATTGAAATTAGTTTTCTAAGGTCCCATGTTGACGCAGAATCAAGATTGGATGAGGGTTCATCTAAAACTAAAATTTGAGGTTTAGATGCGGAAACTGAAGCGCATGCAATTTTTTGTTTTTCTCCACCAGATAATTTGAAAATGCTTTTATTTAACAGGTGGTGGATATTGAAAGTTGATACTACATCATGAAGTCGTTTTTGAATTTCTTCTACAGGAAGTCCCATATTTTCACAGCCAAAAACCAGTTCACTGTTGGTATCAACATTGAAAAATTGAGAGCGTGGATTTTGAAAAACAGATCCTACGATCTTAGCTGTTTCATATATGGGGTTTTCATTCACAGGTATACTGTTAATCAGGACCTGGCCTTCAACTGAACCTCCATAAAAGTCAGGTATCAATCCATTTATAAGTCGAGTTACAGTGGTCTTTCCACAACCGGATTCTCCGCAAAGAAGGATTACTTCACCCTTTTTAATATGCAGGTTGATATCATTTAAATCGGTTTTTGGAGTAGTTTCATCATACGAAAAATTAAGGTTTCTAATTTCAAGCATCTAAAAAAGCCTCCTTATTTAAATAAGACAAAAACAATTAACGCTCCTATGGAAATTATTAATAGAATTATGTCCTGGATGTGGAACCCTATATGGCAGATATGGGTTCTTTTTGCAGGGTTATTTATTCCTCGGGTTAAAGATGCTGCAGATAGTTCATCACCAGTTTTAACTGCATTGATCAATAAAGGGACAAAAATATATTCCAGCACTATTAATGGGGATTTAACTGTCCTTAGATTCAATCCAATTCCACGCATGCGCATGGCATCAATGATTGCCTTAATTTCTTCAATTAAAGTTGGGAAGAATCTAAAGATTACTGAAATAGGTATGGTTATAATTTTAGGAATTTTGATTTGTTCCATGGACGCTAAAAATTCGCTTACTGTGGTGGTAACAATTACATAATATCCCATGACAAGTCCGGGCATCATCCGCGCTAGCATGCTGGTAAACATCACAATTATCATATTGGAGATGCCGTGTGTTGCAGGTACAACGTAAATTTCCCCTAATTTAGCTAAAAAATAGGCTAAAATATAAATAAATGCTGATTTTTCTCTTTTACTACATAATAAAAGGAAAAAGGGAATAGCAACCAGAGATATGGTTAAATATAATTGCGCTCCCCCAAATACGATCAAATTCAGTATTATCAGTACAATTAGCTTTGTTCTGGGATCAAATTTAAGAATTGTACCTGTATCTAAATCTGATTGTAAAATTTCATAATTCATTTGTTTATCCTCTTATGCTTCTTTTAACCATATTTATAAACCTCTTTTAAGCAATCCCTGCTCTTTTGAAATGTTTTTCCAGAAGAGATTTACCAAGTAGAGCTCCGATGATTCCTGCTATGAATGAAACTAATATCACAACAAAGAGCATCCAATCGGGGGTGAGTGCCATTACCGTATTAACATATTCTGTTCCCATACTGGATCTTATGTATTCAAAATAGCTGTCTCTCATAACCCACATGGGGATCATGTATCCAACTACAGAAATGCTGAATACTGCATACCCTAAGACAGAATTTTTAAAGTTTTGATAGTTGCCGGCTTTGAATATTAAATCTGCAATCAAACCAAATACCAGACCAGTTATGATTGGGATAAATGTATGTCCGGTTAAAAACATGATTAACCCCAAAAGAAGTCCCATTATAGTAACCATTCCAAATTTTTTTACCTTGGTTAAAAACAGCATAAATGGAATTCCAGTTACGATAGGAGCAATAAATGGAAGTAGTATAAACAAGATGGGGATGAAGCCCAGCATGCCGCAGGCAAATAAAACCACGAAATATATCGCGGTAAATATTCCTGTTGTTATCAAATCTTTCGTATTCAAGTTATTCATATGTCATCACCTCTATTTTTATTAATTTAAGGAATTTTGTGGATTTTATAGATATATTTAGGTAAACCTAAATCATATTTAAACTTTTAGGTTTGCCTAAAAATAAACATAAATTTCATGTCTGCCATGTGCTTCTGAAATATTACATCAAAACAGCATCGTAATATTTTTAGGCATACCTAAATTTTATATAGTAGTAGTGCAAAATGTCTAAACCGACAATAAAATCAAATTATTCTAAAAAAACATTTCTTGTCTATCAGAGAAACTAATTTTCATTTAATGCTCAAAAATTCATGTTTAAATGGATATTTTGGTTTTATAATTGCTACATTGTATTTAAACTAAAAAATAATAGTTTAAACTCGAAAAAAGTAGAAAAAATGAATATAAAATATTTTATAAAGAGGCGACTAAAATTGAATGAAAATAAAGAAAAACATGGTTTTTCACGGTTAATGGAATTAACTGGAAAATTAAAAATACTGCTGGTTTTAGGGTGCATCTTATCTGCAATAGGAAGTGTATTAACACTGGGTCCTTTTGTTTATATTTACTTTATAATCAAGGAGATCTTAACTGTAGGTGGAAATATAAACCTGGTGAACACTGGTGTAGTGATTCATTATGGCTGGTTAGCGTTGATTTTTGCCATCTCTGGAATAATAGTGACTTTTGCAGCGTTGATGTGCACCCATGTGGTGGCATTTAAAACCATCAAAAATGTAAGGTACGATCTACTAAAACACCTGGCTACATTACCTCTAGGTTTCCATACAATGAATCCCAGTGGAAAAATTCGTAAAATAGTAGAAACCAATACTTTTCAGCTGGAAGATTTTATAGCTCATAGATTGCCTGATTTAGTTGGAAGTCTTGTTACTCCTGCAGCAATATTAATATTGTTACTGTATTTTGATTGGGTGCTTGGAATCATCTGTTTAATCCCATTAATTGCAGGATTTGCTATTCAATATTCTATAATGAAAAGATCAAGCCAGAAATTTTTAGAAATATACCAAAATTCCCTTGAAGATATGAATAATTCAGCAGTGGAGTACGTAAGAGGGATTTCAGTAGTAAAAGTATTTGGACAGACAATATACTCATTTAAAAATTTCTATGATTCTATAATAAGGTATAAAGATTTTGTTTTGAAGTATACTTTATCCATGGAAAAATCAATGAGTTTATTTGTAACAATTATCAATGGAGCTTTCTTTTTACTGGTACCTGCGGGTATTATACTCAGTTCGTATGCTACAAATTATGAATCATTTGTTTTAAGTTTCATATTTTATGCAATTTTTGCTCCAGTTACAGCGTCCATGCTCATGAAGATAATGTACACTGCTTCAGACCAGATGATGGTTTCAGAATCTTTAAAGAAGATTGATATGTTGTTCAATGAAAAACCTTTAAAAGAGCCTGAAAATCCTCAAACACCAGAAAATAACAATATTACATTTAATAATGTAAGTTTTTCTTATATCAGTGAACATAAAGAAGAACTGGCTTTAGAAGATGTTTCTTTTAAAGTCAATGAAGGAAAAATAATGGCTTTAGTTGGGCCTTCTGGAGGAGGTAAAACAACCATAGCTAATTTAATTCCTAGATTTTGGGATGTTAACAAAGGAGAAATCCGGATTGGTAATGTAGATATTCAGGAAATAGCTTACTCCGAGTTGATGGATAGAATGAGTATTGTATTTCAAGATGTTTATCTATTTAAAGACAGTATTTTAAACAATATAAAATTCTCAAAACCCGATGCAGGAAGAGAAGAGGTTTTAAAGGCTGCTAGATTAGCTCAGTGTGAAGATATACTGGAAAAATTACCTGATGGGATTGACACAGTAATTGGAACTAAGGGAATATACTTATCAGGGGGAGAAAAACAAAGAATTGCTTTAGCAAGGGCCATTTTAAAAGATTCACCCATAATAATATTTGATGAAGCAACAGCATTTGCAGACCCTGAAAATGAATATAAAATACAGCGGGCATTTGAGGAGCTGACTAAAAATAAAACCGTTATCATGATAGCCCACAGGTTATCCTCCATAAGAAATGTTGATGAAATTTTGGTGCTTAAAAAAGGTAAAATCTTAGAGAGAGGAAGTCATGATGAGCTCCTGAAAAATGAGGGGTTATACGCTACAATGTGGAAAGAATATCAAAGAGGACTGTCATGGGATGTTGGAAAGCAAATTGAAGATAATAGATCTGGTGGTGATTTTCCTGATTCAAATAAGTTGCAGGACAGTTTAAGCGGTTATGAAATAGAAAATAAAAGGGGAGAGGTAGATCCAAATGCTTAAAGAAAGGTTTGTTTTAACAGATAAAGGAGCTCGCGACCTAAAAAAAGCAATTTTTTCGGTAGTATTAACTGATCTGGCATTAATGCTGCCTGTTTTTATATTGCTGGCAGTTATTCAACAACTATTAAACCCTTTACTGGGAATGGGAGTTGCTGATTTAAATTTAATAAGTTATACTGTGATTGCGGGAGTAATTTTACTTATAATCTTTGTTACTCAACTATATCACTATAACAAGACTTATGTCGCAGCATATGAAGAAAGTGCCAATAGGAGAATACGGTTAGCTGAAAAAATAAGGAAATTACCATTATCTTTCTTTGGTAAAAAAGATCTAACTGAATTTACAGGAACCATGATGGATGATGCCACCTTTTTAGAAACTATATTTTCCCATTCTGTTCCTCAACTATTTGGATCAACAATTGCCATCATCATAATAGTGGTTATGTTGATGCTGTTTGATTGGAGAATGGGAGTAAGTCTGTTAATTGGCCTTCCAATTTCATTAGGGCTTCTTTGGGGCTGTGGAAAGGTTAAAGACAATTTTGCAAATAAACACATAGATAACAAAATTGAACTGGCAGATGCCATGCAGGAATCCTTAGAAGGAATAAAGGTTATAAAATCTTCTAATCAGGCAGATAACTACTTCGATGGAGTTAATGTTAAATTAAAAAACTTTTTCAACAGTGCACTGAAACTGGAACTGGTAATGGGAATATTTATATCCGGAGCGCAAATGGCCTTAAGGATAGGAATCCCTTTGGTAATATTAGTTGGTGTGGACCTTCTGACAGCTGGAAGTATCAATTTCGTATACTACATCCTGTTTTTAATCGTTGCAGTAAGGTTGTACGATCCATTAACAATAGCCATGATGAAACTGGGAGAGGTATTTGTTTTAATGACCCATATCAACAGAATGAAGGAAATGGAAGATCATGAAATAATGGGCGGAAAAACAGAGATCAATGTCAATGATTATGATATTGAGTTAGATGGTGTAAGCTTTGGATACAATGAAGAAAAAGTTTTGGACAATGTTTCAGTAACAATAAAACAGGGTGAAGTAACTGCCCTGGTTGGACCGAGCGGCAGTGGTAAAAGTACCGTGGCTAAGTTAATAGCTCGTTTTTGGGATGTTGATAAAGGAAAAATAGCCATTGGCGGGAAAGATGTTAAAAGTATTGATCCTGAAACACTTCTATCCAATTTTGCAATAGTTTTCCAGGACGTGGTTTTGTTTAACGATACCGTATTCAACAACATAAAAATCGGTAAAAAAGATGCAACTGATAAAGAAGTTATAGAAGCGGCTAAGCTTGCAAACTGTGATGATTTCATAAAAAGCATGCCTGAAGGATATGATACTGAAATTGGAGAGAATGGATGGACATTATCCGGCGGAGAACGCCAGCGTATATCAATAGCCAGAGCGCTGCTTAAGGATGCTCCAATTATTTTACTTGATGAAGCCACTGCTTCACTGGATGTTGAAAACGAAACAAAGATACAGAGTGCAATAACCAATTTAATTGAAAATAAAACATTGCTTATTATAGCACATAGAATGAGGACAGTTAAAGGTGCAGACAAAATTGTTGTTTTAGAAAATGGAAAGGTGGTGGAACAGGGAACACATGATAAATTGATTAATGATAAAAATCTTTATAATAAATTAGTAAAACTTCAAAATGAAAGTTTAGCATGGAGTATATGATTATTCCATGCACGTTTTATTTTTTAAGAATACTCATATCGGTGTCATGCTGGGGCATCTATGATTTCACGCGTTTACAATTATGGATTTACAACAGTGCAGAATTTTACTGTATAATTACTATTGAAAAATGGAAGATTTTATATGTGGGTTAATTTAAGTTGGATTTGTTTAAAAAAATTCAGCTTTATTAATCGACAGTTTAAATAAATTATAATAGTAATATTTGCACAGCACACTGATATGAGCGTTAAAAAAGGTTGGAGAATCAATGGTTAATGCATGGATATTACTCTTTATAGGGGTTGGACTGGAAGTGGTTGCCACTACCTGCCTGAAATTATCACAGAGTTTTACTAAGCTATGGCCTTCTATTGGATTTATTATTTTCTTTGCCAGTGCTTTTTATCTTTTTTCTCTGTGTATGAAACATATTGAAATGGGGATTGCATATGCAGTCTGGGCAGGATTGGGAATTGGATTAATAGCAATAATGGGAGTTATTTTTTTCAGTGAAGAGATTAGTTTTTTAAAATTCCTGGCTATTGGAATGATCATTGCAGGAGCTGTGATTCTTAACTTGACCAGCACAGGATAGAAATGAAAACTATCCCCACTTGATTAATTTATGACCTGTAACCATGGAAACACTTAAATATGATGAAAATCAGTATTCAAATATTGAACATTAGTTCAATTTTGGTGGATGGATGATTTTAAAGAGGTGTAAGATATGGATATAATTTGCAGCGGTGTGAAATTCAGCAGAAATTAGCAATATTTTTTTTGAACATAACTGAACAATTGTTCAGTATTGGATGGGTGAAATATGTAATTTTGCTTTGATATTTCAATTGAAATAAAAATATGATTTAATTTGAATTTTAAAGTTAATAATCAATTAATTTGTTAAAATAACTATATCTATCAAATAAAAATAGGAGAAACCAACATGGAAATACTTAAACTTAAAAATCCCCATTTGACGAAAATAGTACTGGTATTAACGGGAATGATGACTGTTATGGCAGGAGCACTTATAGCACCGACTTTACCCTCAATTCAGAGTTATTTTAGTTCTGTTCCTTCCATTGAATTAATAACGCCTCTTGTTTTGACAGTTGTTTCATTGGCATGTATTATATTTGCCCCTGTTATTGGATACCTGCTTGACAGGATCAGTAAGAGGAAAATTTTTTTAACATCCTTACTGCTTTTTGCTGCAAGTGGAAGCGCTGGCCTGTACCTGAACTCAGTATGGGCTATTGTAGCAAGCCGTGTGATCCTGGGTTTAGCTGTAGCAGGAATATCTGCGTGCACCCTGACATTGGTAGGTGACTACTTTGAGGGATCTGAAAGAAATGAATTAATAGGTATTGTAACTGCATTTATGAGTCTGGGTGGTATGATATTTGTGCCTCTGTCTGGCTATCTTACTCAATTCAACTGGCATTTGCCCTTTGCACTGTACCTTTTCCCCCTTTTTATTCTGCCTTTAGCTTTTATCTCAATTCCTGATCTAAAAATAAAAAGCATTACTACTGGAAAAATTAATTCACAGGTACCTGCAAAGGATAAAACCCTTAAAAAAACAGTTGTTATCTTAATATATGCATTGGGTTTTTGTTCAATGGCCTTTTTATATATTATGACTGTGCAGATACCTTATTACATTAAAGCACTTGCAATTGGAACTTCTTTTATATCAGGAATTGTGATTGCTGTGTTATGTTTGTTTGAAACAGTATCATCTGTGATCTATGGAAAAACATCCATTAAACCTATAAATGTTGTAGCGTATTTTTTCTTCCTTGAAAGTATTGGGTTTTTAATTTTATCTATTGCGTCCAATTTATGGACTTTTATTGGAGGAGCAATTCTTGTGGGTTCTGGAATAGGTTTAATGGTACCTGCAACTAATACTCTGATTACAGTTAACACACCTGCAAAATCCAGAGGAAAGTATGTAGGGGGACTGGTTACCCTTTTCTATCTTGGACAATTTTCTTCTCCATTTCTGGTTAGACCATTAATTACATCGTCCGGATATTCAGCACCAAATGGTTTATTTGCAATATTGGGAGTATTATGTATGGTATTTTTTATTTTAAATCTCATAATATTCCTGATAATTTCAAATAGAAAAGATAAAAACTATTTCTTCATAGAAAGCAGTAATTAATTCATTACTACTCTTCTATTTTAAAAGGGGATGTAGTAATAATTGGAGATACAAAACTAAAAATCAAATCCTTAAAATATAGTAAAATACTCAAAGCTCTGCTACTTTACAGATACAGCACAAAACTTATATTTCATAAAAATAATCGATTGTGTGTGGAATACAGAACATCAGTTCAGGTGAATTAATCATGGCACAGGTTTTAAAAGAAGATATAAGACAGAGGATTTACGCTGCGGCTGTGGAAGAATTCTACAGCAAAGATTACAGAAATGCCACAATAAGGGCCATAGCAAAAAGAGCTGAAGTGCCTCTTGGGCTTGTATATACCTATTATAAAAATAAACAGGCTCTCTTATCAGCAATTGTTGAACCAATTTTTGCAATGATAAAAGAAACAATGGAAAAAGCAGAAAATTCGAATTTTCACAGTGCATTTGAGAATTTCGAAAAAATAGAATTTGGCATGTTTTTAGATTTATTCGAAAAACGCAAGGAACTCATCATATTAATTGATAAAAGTAGTGGTACGGAATATGGCAACGCTAAGGAAACCATTATTAATCTAACTGAAACTCACATTAAAAAAAGCCATCAAAATAAGGATATTCCTGTGTTTAACGATTTTTTAGTGCATATATGGGCAAATAGTCTTATTGAAGGAATGTTTGAGATAATTCGCCATTGTACAGACAGAAAATCAGCCGAAAAAATGATGGAACTGGTGGCCAGACAGTACTATTATGGAATTGAAGGATTGAATGATTAATTCAAACAAAACTGAATATTTATTCCTTATTTAAAATGGAGAAGTCATATGGACCAACAGAATCAAAAATTATATGGAAATAAGTTAATCCTGTTATTTTGCTGTGGCAATTGCTAAAATTTCACCATTTGATAAAGAATAATGTTATTTTGACTGTTAAAATCAGTTAAAATAGATATTAATTACATCTTTAACATTTTACTCATATCTCCAAAGAGATGGATTTTTTTATATTTTAATTATTTCTTTTGAGAATTAAAATAAAAAATTGACTTAATGTTGTTCTTATCAGTAAAATCATAGTTATCCTTTAACAGGTTAACAAATTCTTCTTCACTGTAAAATGGCGGTGTAAAAGATCCCTGTTTTGTATATATGTTGTCTACAACTAAATCACTTATTTTTCTCTTATCTTTTATATAAAAACACCCTGTTAGATATCCATTGTTCTTTAAAACACGGGTGATTTCTTTAATTGCATTAATTTTATTTGGAAAAGCATGCAGTCCATTCATGGTAAGCAGTAAATCAATGATCGAGCTTTTTAAAGGTAAATTTCCAATATCTGCCCTGATCAATGCTACATTCTTGATATTGTTCTTTTCATAAACTTTTTTAGCTTCCATGAGCATGCCGTAAGAGTAATCTACACAGATTATCTTTGCATTTTTCAGTTTTGGGTATTTTTTGCAGGTAAAAACTCCTGAACCAACTGGCACGTCTAAAATTAATCCATTAAAATCATCTGGGATGTAGTTGAGAACATAATCTACGTAATCTTGATCATTTAATCCCCAAACTGCTGCATTATATAGCTTGGTTAAGATATTAGAACTTGTTAACATAGAATTGTAGACAGAAGATACGTTGTCATATGTATTTGATATTTTGTCGTTAATTTCAGGTATAAAATCGATAATGCCTTTTTTTATGGGGTAAGTCTGTTCACTGTTTTTAACATAAACGGTTTTTTCATCATAATTTATGTGGATTTTATTTTTGCTTTTGGGACAGAAAAGTAATTCTTCAAGGTTCATGGAATCATCTGCTTTAAATTTTCTTTTAAAAACAACTTTTTATGTATTCAAATTGTTTACGTGGGTAATATATGGAATAAATTGAACATATCTTGTTATGGAGAAGGAGGTAAGGTTTGCCAGTACTGGCAAACCTTAGGGGTGCATATGCCATTTTGATCTCATGGGATTTCTATGGTTTTAAGTCCACCCTGAAATGTTTACCGGTGATTCTAAATGCCGTTTTAAAATTTTTAGGTAAACCTAAATTTCAGGGTGTTAGATATACCTAATCTTTTATAGTATATAAAATTTTCTGGGACTTCTAATCAATAAAATTGTTTCGGGAGTACTTGTAGTCAGTATGTATGGTAAGATGTGCTGTTACCTGTATATGGCCACTTTGAAAGTAAAACTATTCTGGCTTTATGTATAATGTAAGTTACCCAATAATCAGCCAGATATAATCATCAATATGTCCTTAAAATGAAAGATATCAACTTGGATTTAAATAATTTAAATTCATAGTTTAAAAAAATTAGCTTAGTTAAATATTAAGGTTATACTGGATTGTAAAATTAAGTGAATATTTTAATGAATTAGGATTATCCCAGCGAAACATCGAGTATCATCATTATCACAAAGCCGACCATGGCTGCAACTGTTGCCAGGTCAACATTCCCCTCCCTCTGACATTCTGGAATTATATCCTCGATTACCACGAATATCATGGCCCCAGCAGCAAAACTCAATGCATATGGAAGTACTGGTGTGAAAAGGGTTACCAGCAGGGCACCTGCAACTCCGGCAATAGGTTCTACAATTCCTGATAACTGGCCGTACATGAAACTTTTCCTTCTGGATAACCCTTCACCTCTAAGGGGCATGGATATGGCGGTTCCTTCTGGAAGGTTTTGGATTCCAATACCGATAGCCAGGGCTATTGCGGCAGTTAATGAACCATAAGTTATATCTGAGGCTAATGCACCAAAAACAACCCCAACTGCCAGGCCTTCTGGAATATTATGTAAAGTTACAGCCAGTACCAGTAACCTGTTTCTGTGCCAGGTTGTTTTAATACCTTCAGCTTCATTTAAAGAGCAGCCTGGATGAACATGGGGAATTACTTTATCAACTATGGCTAAAAACAGGCCGCCTAATAAAAAACCTACAGCCGGAGGTAACCATTCAGGGGAACCCTGAGCAGCTGACATTTCAATTGCTGGGGCGAGTAATGACCAGAAACTGGCAGCCATCATGACTCCTGCGGCAAATCCAAGGGATAAATTTAAAACCTTCCTATTGGCTCCACGAACAAAAAACACAGCTGATGCACCTAAAGCTGTCATAAGCCAGGTGAACAAAGTGGCTAAAAGGGCCAGGAGAACAGGATCATAGCTTGTTATTGAATTCATTTTCAAGTTTCCTAAAATTTTTTGAAAGTATCCTTTTCATGATTTATAATAGTTTTTTTTTAAAGGATGGCAGATTTGAATAACACCGTTTACATGGATAATAGTTCAATCAGTGAGTTATATCTGTAAACTCGTTGTAAACACATTTTTACTTAAAAATGGGTTATAAAATAAATAGTTCGGTTATGGGCTGTTTTTTGTTCTAAAATTCTCAATATACATATTTTTAATAAATAATATAAAAAAAATAATAGAATAGATCTTAATTAAATAAGTTGGATTTTCCGGTTTATTTGAAGTAACGTTCTAATATTCCTTTTAACATCCATGAGTGTCTCGCCTCATCTCTGGAACTTTCATCGAAGAAGTGGTGGGCTGGATCTATGTCCATCTCTTCGGCTTTCTTTGCAGCAGCTTTTTTTTCATGGTTAGCTATAGTTTCCCCATTCATCATCATTTCTAGATTTTCTTTGAGAGTTGGTTTTATGACACCGTTCATCTCAGCAAACATGGCTGCATGCTCAGCTTCGTCTCAAGCTATGGATTTAAGTACTTCTGCTACTTCTGGCATTCCATCTCTTTGAGCAAGCCTTGCTATGGCCATGTAAATGCCTACTTCGGTGCATTCTCCTTTGAAGTTTGCCGCAACGATTTCTTCCATATCTGTTCCTTTAGAAATTCCTATTTCTTGATTATCAATTGATTCCATTATTTTGCCTCTGTTGTTTTAACAACAATTAAGGAACCTTTAATATTTTTAGGTGCACCTAAATTATTGTTAGGGATACCTAAATTTTTTATAATATATATAATTTTCTATTTTTTGATAATCAAAAAACTATATTGAAAACAATAACTTAAAATCCGCTTTAAAATTAATTTACACAATTTTAGCATGTTTAAATAGTTTTATGTATGTTTTTTTTTAAGCTCAATATAACTAATTAAAATATATGTGATTATTTAAACTATTGAAAACTAGAAATAGATTATAATTAAACTTTGAATATGTTAAATGCTTTAACATTCATATTATTATCATTGCATGGTTTTTCTTCATTAACATGTTAATGGTTAATCTAAAGTTGAATTGTTTTAAAAAAGTCCATTTATTTAATCAAAAATTACATAATAATTTAACAAGTAATATTATGCACAATACTCCAGACATGAGTGTTTTTTTTATACAATGTATGGGACACCTGCTAATTTTTAGGTTAACCTAAAAATTTATATAGTATAAATGATTTAACTATACCTAACTTTCCATTATTTAGGCATGCCTAAATTTATGAAAGTAAGTTTGTAAAATTAAAAATTTTGCAACAGTAAAAAAAATCTCTGATTTTTTTTACATGTTTGCAAACATGGTTTTAGATCATCCTCAGCTCAAATGTATCATTTGAAACCATGTTTATAAACAGAACACATCAAAATATGGTTTTAGGCCTTCTTCTGCCAAAAAATAGCTTAAAATCATATTTTTTAAGTATTCAAACATGTAAATAGGTTTACCATACCTATTTATCCTCCAAAAAATATTTAGTTAAGGGCCTGGAGTCGAAACAGGTCCCTGACCTCTTTATTTTGAGTTTATTATTAAAAAAGTGCCAACATTCCCAATTTAAATTTAAACACGTCGTTTTTTTTACAGTATGATGTAGAATCTCCATCATGACCCCATCAGCTCAATTCCATCAGTTCCCGCCGTGATAATTTATATATTTCTGAAATGTTTGCTCGATATTGCCCTGTGTTTTATTTCAAAAGAAATTATAAGTCTCGACACATTTTCAGGGCTTGAGCCGAGTCTTTTGCCGTGAATTTCATGTAATTTTGAATACTATGGCAGCCAAGACTATCCGGATTATTCCGGGTTTTTTTTAACTGGCGGTAAACACAGCATCTATATTTCTTTGTAACCTCTGTTTATCCATGAAGTTGTTAATGAGTTCCTGTTTTCAGGTAGTTTTACCACAATCATGGCACCTGTAGATTTCTTTTCCTGTGCTTGTTTTGAAAATGAGTTTAAATTCGTAATTTGAGTCTGTAACTTCATGATAGGGTAAATCCATTTAAATATTCCCAGATTTATTTTATCCTTAAATGGATCATATTTTGTTAGACTGCAGAGATCCCTTAAATATCCATCATGTGTTCATTTTTCTGTATCGTCTCCTACTATAAATTAAATCAGTTTCAGAAGTCGATTTAACAACTTTTACTTCTTCACAATTTTCTTCCAATTGAATAATTACTGTTTCCTCTTCAGCAGCTCCAGGGTCTTTTTCAACGCATTCCTTTACTCTTGCCCTGATTAAATCCATATCTTCACTGTCGATCAGGCTGACTATCTCAAGCTGCTGCCGAAATCTATCAATAGCTTCATCAGGCACGTTTTCGATGTATGGAATTGCTCCAGTTGCACCAACAATTCTCCTTTTATCAGGAGCTACACCATTGGCGTGGAGAGCTTCGATACTTTGACCAGTGATGTGTCCCTGGACCTCCGAACCACAAAGCAGCAGAAATCTAATGTTCGGGTTAGAGATCAGGTTAGCTATCATTTTTTCTATTCCCAGGTTTTCAGTTTTTACAGGTCCTGCAATAGCAGCACCGGCATCAACAATCACATCTTCCAAGTGTGAAGCCAGCGTTGCACCGGCCACACAACTTTTAGGGTTTCCTACAACATAGTCTCCATTTACAACAGGCCATCCTTCTGCAGTTTTTTTCTTTTCTACCACTTTTAACACCTCTTTTTTTATAATAATTTGAATTTGACGTGTTTATCATTTATAAAGACATACTGCAACTATTGTAATGCAATTAAAGATTATAAACATATTTTATAAATATAACATTTACCCGACATTTCAATTTACATCTTATTTACCGGTATCCCAGTTAGTTCCCCATTATACCTTTTTTTCCCGCTTGGTTGGAAAAATGAACATGTCTTCAACTCTTGTAAATATTCTTTAAAAAAAATCAATATAATTCCAATCAGGAGTATTGATTAGAGTCAAAGAATCTATTTTCAATTCCAATTATATTCAAGTATGGTTGAATATAATTCAATTATACCTGATATTTAATACTACCGATTTTTTCAAATATACTTGAAAAAAATTAAAGTAAACTTTATATAATATGTTAGCCAACTAATGAATGTAATAAAAATTAAGAACAGGCATCGAATGGGTCTACCTAAACCTCCTTGTTCTCTAAACAAGATGTCTATTCAGGGGATCTAAATTCAAAAATAGATCCCTACCCACCACCAAAAAAAGAAGTAATAACTTATTTTAATTAAAAACAGGTTTTCAAATAGCAAATAGATGATATATCCTTTTAACTCCATGCTTTAATCTGTTACAGAAAAATTTTGCATTATACGACCTATTCATGCTTATAATCAAAAGCAGATTGCTGGCTTAATTTAACTATTTTAGTCCTGTATATTCCATAAACCATCAGACAAATCAGAATAACTACTGAAATCAATCTTATAGAGAAAGGAATAACACTATTATATAAACTCAAATTTCTAATTACAATAATTCCCATGAAGAAATTACTGAATAAATTGACAATATATCCCATCAAAAGAGAAACTACCAAAATAGAAGTGATGTATATACCAAAAAACTTTTTTCCAAATTTGTTAATTACCATTGACAGTGCTGCTATATTGGTGGCAGGGCCTGCATAAATAAAAATCAGGATACTTCCCGGTGTAAATCCCATGAAAACGAATCCCAGAGCAATGGGAATTGAAACCGTTGGGCAAACATAAAGAGGAATACTGACTAAGAGGAGTACAAATAGCGATATTACAGGATCCCCTGCAAAAGTCTTCATCACTCCCCACGGCATTATTACATTCATTAAAGTTCCCATTAAAGCAGCGAAAACCAACCCAATTAAAAGTGAAGTGGAAACATCTGGAAACATCTCCCTAAAAGAATAATTAAGGACTTCTCGAAATTTATCATTTCTTGTGGTTTTATGGTATCCACAGTGTCTGCTGGACATGGAATGATTTTGATTACATGAATTACAGTGGTTATTCATACTAATTTCATTCAAATCTGTTTTAGTACTGCCTTCTTGGTTATCATCACCAAATAAATGCACCAGTACTCCTGCAGTTGCACCAGAAAATGCCGCAACTACAGGCCTCATTAGCGTCAAAGGTAAACCTAAAAATGAGTATGATGTAAAAATAGAACTTACACTGAAGCCTGATGTTGATACTAAAAAAGAAGCTGCTACAGAATCTTTAATCCCTTTTTCCTTTAGTGCTATTGCCGCAGGGACGATACCGCAGGAACATATGGGGAGAGGTAATCCTATTAAAATACCCTTAAAAATTCCTCCAATTGTAGATTTACCTATCAATTTTTCCAATAAATGCTTAGGAAGTAATATTTGAATAACGCCTGCCAGTAAAAACCCTATAAGAATAAAAAAAGAATTTTCAAGCAGTATACTGTAAAAATATTGAAAAAAGATCACAATTATATCCATATACATACTGTCCACTAAAATCTTTAGAAAGTCCTTTTTTTATAGTTTTTAGAGCCATTATCCCCAATTATCATTCTCTGCAAAAATCAGATTTAGGTTTCCATTTTCCGTTTGAATAGGTCCATGTACCATTCCATATAACTGAATCAGATAGAACTGTTACAACTGCCTCCTTATCTGATTTAAACTGTATAATATCATGGAAAAAATCAATATCCATTCCCTCCTTTTGGGAAACATATTTTTTTGAAACATTGGCCAGTTCTTGATATTGCTGCGTTTTTTCTGTAGCGTCTGCAAAATATTCACACCCATCACTACAGTTAAGACACCCCTCTGAAGTATTTAAACACAATAAAACTGATAAAAATGGAACTACAATCACGAGTACCAGTAAACCAATACCAATTTTTAATTTTCTCTCCATGCCAACTCCTCTAAGAATTATCGTTTAAATAACTATTTATTACATCTATCTTTATATAATGTCTCACAAGCATCATTTATCATTTAGTTAAGCTGCATTTTACCTTTTTAAAAATTATAATCTAATTTTAATAAGATATCATTTCCAACAGGAAAAATAATTTTCTATCTACTAAAAACCCATTTTTATCAGTTTAAACTTGAAATATCCTCAAATCAGAAGGTATTTTATTACAATTAATCAAATTTTTAGGCTAGCTTAAAAAAATAGCAAAGTTTATATATTAAAAAAGATTTAGGTATACCTAACTCTAAATAATTTAGGCATTCCTAAATTTTAAAAGTGAGGTGAATAAAAAAAATGATAACAACATTAAATGAACTTAAAACTGGAGAATCAGGAATTATTGTATCCTATAATGGAAAAGGTGAATTACGAAAGCACCTTATGGAAATGGGATTCGTAAGAGGGTCCAATATTGAAGTGAAAAGAATAGCACCCCTAGGAGATCCTATGGAAGTAAAAATTAAGGGATACTCCATATCTTTAAGAAAAGAAGAAGCAGTAAATATTGAAATCGAAGTAACATGATGATTTAGAATGTCTAATTCAAAATAAAGAATTAAAAAATAATTTATGTAGAATATAACTGCAAATAAACTATTAAATAAATGATTAATGTAAATTTCATAATATTATTTAAAAAAAACATCCACCGACCTTTAATTACAAATATAAAAGGATCATGGGTTTAAGGGCAAATTGCCCCAAGACTAATTTATGGAGGGAATACAACCCATGGAAAAAATAAAAATAGCCCTGGCAGGAAATCCAAACGTTGGTAAAAGTACACTTTTTAACCAGATGACTGGTATGAAACAGCACGTTGGTAACTGGCCAGGTAAAACTGTAGAAAAAAAAGAAGGAAGCTTTAAATATAAAGGAAATGAATTTGACGTGGTTGACCTTCCTGGAAACTACAGCCTCACTGCTTACTCGGTTGAGGAAATAGTTTCAAGGGATTATATTGTTGATGAAAATCCAGATGTAATTGTTAATATTGTTGATGCCGGTAACCTGGAACGAAACATGTATTTAACTGTACAAATGATGGAACTTGGAGCCAATTTAGTACTTGCACTTAATATGAACAAGTTTGCAGATGAAAAAGGCTTTAAAATAGATACTGATAACCTGTCCCAACTTTTAGGAATACCCGTTGTTAAAATTGAAGCTGTTGATAAAACAGGATTTAATGAATTAATTAAAACAGTAGTAAAAGTTTCAAAATCCCCTAATAATGTATCAGGCAGAATAGAATACGGACAGGAGATTTCTGAACACACAAAGCAGCTTGAAGAAATTATAAATAAAAATATTTCAACAATAAATGCGCCTTCAAGCTGGACAGCTCTTAAACTACTTGAAAACGATAAAGAAGTTGTAAAAAAGATTGAAGGATCCCAAAACGGGCAAAAAGTTTTATCAGAGGTAAAAAAAGTCCAGAAACATTTAAACGATGTTTTTGGAGATGATGTTGATGCATCAGTTACCGATGCTCGATATGGCTTTATAGCAGGACTTATTCAGGAATCAGTGCAAAAACCAAAGATAGACAAGGTAACCAGATCAGACTTAATTGATCGTGTTGTAACCAACAAATATCTGGGAATACCAATATTCCTAATTATAATGTGGCTCACCTTCCAGATAACATTCACTGTAGGTGCACCATTCCAGGATCTTATTGATTCTGGGTTTGGCTGGCTTGGAGACACAGTAAGTGCGTATTTAGGTCCGGGATTTGTGACATCATTCATTGTTGATGGAATAATAGGTGGTGTAGGTGGTGTAGCCGTATTTATACCAATGATCTTCCTGCTGTTCCTTATACTTGCCATACTTGAAGACAGTGGTTACCTGGCAAGGGCCGCATTTGTAATGGACAAGTTAATGCACAAACTGGTAGGCCTGCATGGGAAATCATTCATACCCATGATACTCGGTTTTGGGTGCTGTGTACCTGGTATAATGGCCACAAGGACACTTGAAAATGAGAAAGATAGATTTTTAACCATGTTAATCGTTCCATTCATGTCCTGCAGTGCAAGACTACCTGTTTACGCCCTTATTATAGCTGCGTTTTTCTCCGCATACCAGGGATGGGTCCTGTTCTCAATTTACCTGCTGGGGATAGTAGTAGCAATCATAATGGCGTCCATATTCAAAAGGACCCTATTTAAAGGGATGTCAGCACCATTTGTCATGGAACTTCCCCCATACAGAAGGCCAACTGTCAAAGGCTCTCTGATCCACATGTGGGAAAGGGGATACCTCTTTTTAAGAAAAATGGGTACAATTATCCTTGCTCTATCTATTGTCATATGGGCACTCAGCAGTTTACCTGTTGGAGTTGAGTATGGTTCACAGGCAAGTATAACCGGGCAGGTAGGGACTGCTATAGCCCCAGTATTCGCGCCTCTCGGTTTTGGTGAATGGCAAGCTTCAGTTGCAGTAATATTCGGGTTCCTTGCTAAAGAGGTGGTTGTAAGCACCTTTGGTACCATTTATGGTGTTGGTGAAGATTCATCTGATGAACAGGCATCGGTGGAAGAAGCATCTGGCGAAAATGCATCAGTTGATGAAGCAGCTTCCGAAGAAGAAGCACCTGAAGAAGATCCTGGATTTATCTCTGCAATACAGCAGTTATTCACCCCTCTATCAGCATATGCATTCATGGCATTTGTACTGCTGTACATACCTTGTTTAGCCGTACTATCTGCGATAAGAAGGGAAACCAATTCATGGAAATGGCCAGCTTTCTCTGCAGGGTACACTCTGGTGGTTGCATATGTAGTTTCATTTGTCATATACCAGGGAGGACTACTGCTGGGATTCGGTTGAATTGAAGTTATAAAATTGTAAATAAAATCTTTGAAAATTGGAGAGGATTAATATCCTCTCATCTTAAGTTTTTAATATTCAGGTGTTAAAATGACAACAAAATGCGGAATAAGAGGTATAAAAAATATAAAAAAAATTCAAAATGTTGAAAACAAAATATATTGTTCTAAGGGCTGTGATGAAACAGTAGATAAAGGTGATAATGAAAAATGTGAAACTTAAACATGTGGAGTAATAGTTTAAGTTGCATTGAAAGCCGAAGGAACCACAAGTGTTATCAACAGGAGGTTCATTAATAGGAGTACCTGCAACTTAAATACCCTTATTTTTTATTTAATATTAATCAGTTTATTTTAAAGCCGCTCATGTATGGAGTATTGTGCATAATACTACTTGTTAAATAAATGGACTTTTTTAAAACAATTTCAACAAATTAACATGTAAACATGTTAATGAAGTATAAACCTACACATGATAATTGACATGTAAAAATCTCTCAAAAAACCGAAGCTTGTGAAAATTGAAAATCCCTCAAAATCTGTCAAAATTTATAATTTTGACGCGACAAACATTTTATGTTTGTAAGCTTTGATTTTGGGGCAGAAAAAATCAAAGATTTTTTCATGCTTCGATTTTCAAACTCGCAAATGAAATTTGCGAGAATTTTCAATTTTTGACAGTTTTCTCGGGCTTTTTCATCTTTAATAATTGGATTTTTCATGTTTTGTTTCAGTTGCCCTAGCCCACAGAGGAACCAGCAATGTTTCAGGTACGCCCGTTAATTTTTGTTCCATGTTTTAGCACCTTGGATATTAAGATTTAATAGTTAGTATTTAGTTTATATAATGTGTTTCTGTCTCAATTTGATCAATAATTTATAAAATTACAGACAAAATTAATACTATGGGAGAGATACAAATTTTAGGTGCAGGCCCTGCGGGGTTATCTGCAGCCATAAATCTTGCTCGATCTGGTTATAATGTAGATATTTTCGAAAAAAGTACAGATGTAGGTTCAAGATTCCACGGAGACTTTCAGGGACTTGAAAACTGGTCTGATAAAGAAGATGTGCTTAAGTTATTTAATGATATGAATATTGATGTCAATTTTAAATATGATCCTTTCTTGAAACTTAAAATATTTAATGAATCTAAAATATGGGATTTTAGATGTAAAAGGCCTGCGTTTTATCTTGTTAAGAGAGGATCAAAAGAAGAAACTTTAGACACAGCTTTAAAAAATCAAGCTTTGGATCTGGGAGTAAATATTCATTTTAATGAAAAAATCCGGGAAAAGGAAGCTGATATCATCGCAACGGGACCTATAAAAGATAAAATTTATGCTGCAGCAAAGGGAATTACCTTTAATACATTCTCTCAAAATATGGCCGTTGGCATTGTTAACAATAATGCAGCTTTAAATGGTTATTCTTACCTTTTAATTGCAGGTGGACAGGGCTGCATGGCCACTGTCTTATTCAATAATTTTAACAACATGGACTCTTATTTTAAACAAACAAAAAAGATTTTTAATAATAAGTTTGATTTGAATTTGAAAGAAACATGTAATATTGGTGGTATAGGTAGTTTTTCATATGAAAATATTTTTAAACGAGGTAAAAGTTTATATGTGGGCGAAGCCGCGGGTCTGCAGGACTTTTTATGGGGCTTTGGAATTAAAAGCGCTGTGACATCAGGATACCTTGCTGCAAAAAGTATAATCAATGGAAAAGATTACCAGAAATGTGCAGAAAAATTTTTTGAGGATAAAGTAAAAGCAGGTATGGTTAACCGTTATTTATGGGAACGATTCTGTTTTTTAGATTATTCTTTTATTGTAAACAGAATTCATAGGGCAAAAGATCCCCTTAAATTCCTTAATTATTTTTACAATGCCAATTTTATTCATAAAATGATTTATCCATTTGCTCACAGATATTTAAAGAAAAAATATGAAATTTTAAGTATTTAACTTTTTTAAAAAGAATATCTATAAAGAAAATACAGTTAAATAATTTATAAATATTAAATTTAGATTAAGTCGATTTTATTGGGAGCGTTATCCATGATCAGAGGCAATTTAGTTAACCCGTTTACTGAAGAGATCTATCCTGCAGAAATAGAAGTACGTGGCGGGATGGTAGAATGCGTGAGGCAAGTTGAAGGTAAATTTAACCAGTATATTTTACCTGGATTTATCGATGCACACATACACATCGAAAGCTCGATGCTTACGCCTTCAAGGTTTGCAGAAGCAGTTGTACCACACGGAACAACGTCTGTTGTATCAGATCCTCATGAAATTGCCAATGTTCTGGGAATCCCTGGAATAAAGTATATGATTGAGGATGCATCGACTGTTCCGCTTAAAGTGTTTTTTACAGCCCCTTCATGTGTTCCTGCAACGCCGTTTGAAACTTCTGGCGCAGTAATTAGCTCAAAAGAAATAGATAAACTTCTTAAATATGGTGAAATGGTTGCACTTGGGGAAATGATGAATTTTCCAGGAGTTTTGTCGGATGATCCTGAAGTTATGGCTAAAATTGCTGCCGCAAAAAATTACGGAAAGCCTGTAGATGGACATGCGCCTCTTTTAAGTGGAAATGGCCTCTGTAAGTATATTGCAGCAGGTATTTCAACTGATCATGAATGCATATTGAAAGAGGAAGTAATTGAAAAAAGAAAGCTTGGAATGAAGGTGATGCTCCGGCAGGGTTCATCTGCAAAAAATTTAGCGGATTTAATAAGTGCCGGCGGTGATTTCATCATATCTGATGATAAACATCCTGAAGATCTCTTAAAAGGGCATGTTAATTTAATGCTGAAGGAAGCTGTTGAACTGGGAGAAGATCCTGTTAAAGCAGTTAAGATGGTAACTATTAATCCTGCAGCTCATTATGGCTTAAATACTGGATTAATTGCTCCTGGAAAATCTGCAGATATGATCGTAGTTGATGATCTTGTAAATTTCAATGTAAAAGAAGTTTATATTGATGGAAATATCGCTGCACATGAAGGAAAAGCGCTATTTTCTGTTAATCCCGTTGAACTTGAAACTACATTTAAAATAAGTTCTAAAGAACCAGCAGATTTTGAAATTTCATCTTCTAAAGGTGAAGAAAAAGTAAGGGTAATTGATGTACGTGAGGGGCAGCTGCTTACTGGAGAATCTGAAGCAGTATTAAATGTTGCCTATGGTAAAATAGAGCCCAATGTAGAAAATGATATTTTAAAAATAGCAGTTCTTGAAAGATACGGCCATAACAAAATGGCAAATGCATTTGTCAATGGATTTGGACTTAAAAAGGGAGCAATTGCATCAAGTGTGGCCCATGATTCACATAATATCATTGCAGTTGGAACAAATAGTCAGGATATGGCAGATGCTGTTAATAGTCTTGTTAAAACTAACGGCGGACTTGTAACTGCATCTGATGGGTGTATCCATTCTCTAAAACTCCCAATAGGTGGTTTGATGAGTATGAAATCTGCTGGAGATGTGGCTTTTAAACTTGAAGTTTTACACGATGCTCTGGGTGATATGGGATGCAAGCTGGATTCACCTTTTATGACCATGTCATTTTTAGCCCTTCTGGTAATTCCCAAACTAAAAATAAGTGATATGGGGCTATTTGATGTTGAAAAATTTGATTTTGTGGATGTTGTAAAGTGAATCTGGTGATCTCATGAAAGTTATACCGCTTGCCTTTGAAAGTATGGGTGTAAGATCCATGGCCACATTCGTTGAAACTGACCAGAAAATACTTATTGACCCTGGAACATCTGTAGCCCCTAAAAGGTTTGGATATCCTCCATGGAAGTATGAATTTGACGCTTTACATGAGACGAGAGCTAGAATTGAAAAGTATGCAGAAAAAGCAAACATCGTCACTATTAGCCATTATCACCATGACCATTACACTCCATTTGAACTTGGAAAATTTCTGGATTCTTCGCCTAGAGCAGCAGAGAAACTGTATCAAGGAAAAAAGTTATTTATTAAACACCCCACTTCTCAAATCAACAAAAGCCAGCAAAAGCGTGCCGCTGAATTTTTAAAGAATTTGGAAGGATTGAACTGCGAAGTATCATATGCAGATGGTAAATCATTTGAAGTGGGAGATACATCTATTAAATTTTCAGATCCGCTTCCTCACGGTTCGCAGGGAAGTAAATTGGGTTATGTAGTAGCTGTAACAATTAATTGGAATGAAAAAACTTTTATGCATGCATCTGACGTCCAAGGTCCTATTTCTAGGGAATCAAAGGATCTTATTCTCGAAGAAAAACCAGATATACTGGTATTAAGCGGCCCTCCTATTTATCTTGCAGGATATGCCGTTGAGAGAAAAGATATTGAAAAAGCTCGAATCAATTTAATTGAAATAGTGGAAAAAATACCTAAAGTGGTATTGGACCATCACCTTTTAAGGAGTACGAGATATACCAATTTTGTAAATTCAGTAGTGAAGGAATCTGGTGGCGAAATAATAGTAGCATCTCAAATCGTAGGTAAAGAACCTGATTTGTTAGAGGCAAGACGGAAACAATTTTATAGAACTTAAAGTTATTAAGGGCATCTGGTTATTTATTTAAAAATTTTAAAACATGATGGATGTTAAATCATGTATAATTCACATTATGATGGTTAAATAGCCTTAAAAAAGTAGAATTCTGTTTTATAATAAAAAAACTTATATTGTAATAAAAGTAAATATAACTATCTTATTTAGGATAATGCCATTAAATAGCCAATAGTTCAAAATGATAATCTTGAAGACTTAAGGATGATAAGATGGATGCTAAGTACATTAACGTTCTTTTGATAGAAGATAATCTTACAGACACAGCTTTAATAAGGGAAATGTTAAAGGAAGTACGAAAACCTAGATTTAAGTTACATAATACGCGCCGCCTTGAGGATGGGTTAAATTATATAGAAAAAAATGGGGCAGATGTGCTGTTACTGGATTTAAACTTACCTGATAGTTTTGGCTTTGATACATTTCTGAAAGCTAAAGAAAGAGTACCTCAAAGTCCTATAGTTATATTAAGTGCGTTCGATGATGAAGATGTGGCGATTAATGCAGTTAAAGGTGAAGCACAGGATTATTTAATTAAAGGAAAGGTTGACAGCAGTCTTCTGTCGCGATCTATATCATATGCAATCGAGCGTAAAGCAATTGAGGGTGAATTGATACGTCACAGAGATCATCTTGAGGAACTGGTTCAAGAAAGAACAATTGAACTCCGGGAAGCAAATAAAAAGCTTAAAAATGAAATTGAAGAACGTAAACTGGCTGAAGAGGAGATTAAAGCATCACTTGATGAAAAGAATATACTCCTTGAAGAGATACACCATCGAGTCGAAAATAATTTACAGACAATATCCAATCTTATGGGACTAGAATATACTCAGCTCAATGATAAAGAACCTATTGAGATTTATCAGGAAAGCCAAAACCGTGTTAAAACTATAGCTTTAATTCATGAGACTTTATCTAGGTCTGAAGACTTTGCAATAATTGATTTTAATAAATATGCCTATGATTTAATTAATTACCTGTTTAAGTCATATGCAGTTGATAAAAATATAAATGCAAATATAAATATAGATGGAATTCTGCTGGATATAGATACTGCAGTTCCATGTGGTCTAATTCTAAATGAACTTGTCACCAACTCCATAAAACATGCTTTCCCATCATCGTATTTTGAAGATCGTAAACTCTTAAAAAGTAGATTTACATCCTCATCTAACCGTGAATTTGTAAATGATCAATTTACAGGTCAAAATGATATAACTGGAGAAATAAATGTTATCTTTACGTTGGATGATGGTAATTTCACATTAAAAGTGAGGGACAATGGAATTGGCTTACCTGATAATATTGATTTTAGATATGCAGAAACTAGTGGGATGCAACTGGTAAATGCATTGGTGAGACAGCTTGATGGGCTCATTGATCTTGAGAAGGATAATGGTTGTGAATTTAAAATTATATTTAGAGAATCCAGTGTATAGATAAAATTTTAAAAGTCTATTTTTTTAAATTTATATTTTCATTATATTATTTTTCAATTAAAAGGTTTATCAGTTGTTTTCAATATATTTTAAAATATTTTGCATCGCTTTTTTATGATCTAAGCTTCCAACACGGTTTACAGTTCTTGACATTTCATGAATTCGTTCTAAATATTCTTTTGCAGTATTTTCATCTACCATTTTAATTCTTGTTAAATAAACAAGTGATTCTATTATTGCAAAAATGGCCCTGTTTAAAGGTTCAACACTTTCTTTTTTAATAATAACTTCATTTACACTGGCTTTTATTATGGTCATCTTGGATTTGCTGATATTATCTTCTTTTTCAATTTCTTTAGTGCGGGTTACACTTGCAGTAAAAAAGGCATCTGTATTTTTAATGTAAAACGCATCACAATGCTTTTTAAAATGATCAGAAGAAAGATCTCCAGTGGTGCAACCTACAAAAACTAGAGGATCTTTTAGTATATTTACAACAAATTGGGAGTTCGTTTTTATATTTTCAAGAGTGTGGGTTCCTTCAAAAAGATTCAGCACGATTTCATTTTTATTTTTGCAGATAACTCCTATAGGGGCTGCATTTGGTACTCCGTTCCCATTATGAGTGGTTATAATTGTTTCATAGAGTAATCCCTTTTTCATTCCCAGAGATTCAAGATCTTGCATATGTTCACCCTGCTAATTTAGTTAAATTTATGTCATTTGATTTATTTAGTACTGTTAATAAATTTAATTATGCGGTGAAGAATCTATTTTGTAGGTTAAACTAATTATAACGAGCTATTTAAAGTTTAATTATGTTAAAACAGATTTTAAATTATAATAAGAAAATAGGTAAGCTGATTTAATATAAAATTAAATATGATTTAAATTGTTTTATCCGTATCTCTGCCTTTAGATATATAATGCCTGTTAATGACGGTGTAGATTATATTATGTAAAATTAGTGTATGATTAATTTAATTTTAACTTGAAATAAAATTAAATATGAGGTAATTGTTTTATCCGTATCTGTCCCTGCCTTTTAAAAAGATATACACGATAAAGGCTATGACAAGTATAATGATTATTGGTAGCAAGAACCATATTATCTTGAGTAAAATTACTGCAACTATAATAGCTATTATTATATATATGATATCTCTAAATTCCATATATCCTAATTGTATTTTAATATATTTATACATTTTTATGTTTCACATGACTTAATTTACTAATAAAACAATATTTGGGAGATATATAATGAAAATACTTGTTATAAATAATCATGGACAGTACAATCACAGAATTCATAGAACATTACATTATTTAAAGATTCCTTCAGAATTAATTCCTAATTCAACATCTATTGATGAAATAAATGAAAAAGAACCAGTAGGCCTCATACTAGGTGGAGGACCGTCTATAGAACGGGCTGGAAATTGTTTTGAATATGTTAAAGAATTGGATTATCCTATTTTAGGAATTTGTCTTGGCCATCAAATAATAGCAAAAGCTTATGGTGGAGAAGTAGGATCTGCAGGGATGGAAAGTTATGCAAAAATTGAAATTACCATAAAAGAAGAGAATGATATCTTTAAGGGACTTGGAGATACCATGAAAGTCTGGACATCCCATAAAGATGAAGTTACAACATTACCTGAAGGTTTTAAACTACTTGCAACATCTCCAATTTGTGAAATTGAAGCAATGAAGCATGAAACTAAACCTTTATATGGTATACAGTTCCACCCTGAAGTTCATCATACTGAAAATGGGCCAAAACTACTGGAAAATTTCTATGAATTTTGTAAGAATTACTCCAGTCAGTAAAAAATAAATTAATTCACTTTTTAAATTTTGAAAATAAAATTAAAAGAAATTAGTGCCATTTTAGGCGCTAAATATTTATTTTTCTTCATGATATTCTTCTTCGGTATTTATACACCAGAGATTATCTTTAGAAGTAACTCCTTTTATGATATTGTCAACTGCAGTCATTGCGGTAAGCATAGAATGGTCCATGTTGTTGTACCTATGCATTCCGTTCCTTCCAATTAAAAATAGGTTCTCAAACTTATTTGTGAAGTCTTTAACAGTGTCAAACTGGTCGTAAGTACCAAAGTATGCAGGATAAGTTTTTTGAACTCGTATTACCACGTTGTCAAGCACGTCCTTTTTGTCGATGATGTCAATTTTTACAAGTTCGTCTATGGCAAATTTTGAGAAGTCTTCATCGCTCATAGTCCAGTATTCATCTCCTTCATCACAGAAGTATTCAAGACCAATCCATGTTTTAGAATCATCATTTACAAGATAAGGGCTCCAGTTGTTGAATATTTGAAGCCTACCAATTTTAACATCACGTTCCTGTATATAAATCCAGTTATCAGGGACTATATTATTGATGGTTTTTTGATTAGTCTTATTTTTTATTTTAAGTTCATTTAAAAGTAATCCTACTGTAATAAAGTCACGGTATATCAATCCGTTTGCAACATCCTGAACATTTTGAGGTACATTTTCTGTAGCGTTAATTAAATCTTTAACTGGCATTGTTGAGAAGAAATAATCTCCTTCTACTGATTTTATTTCACCTGTTTTGGCGTCTTTAATTTTAATTTGCTTTACTCCGTTATTATCGTGTTCAATTCCAACAGCTTCCTGATTGAAGTGTATTTCGCCCCCGTTTTCAGTGATAATTCTTGCTACTTCTTCCCATATTTGTCCTGGTCCATATTTTGGGTACATAAATTGTCCTATTAAGCTTGTTTCTACGTTTTTCTGTGCTATAGAATCGTTTTTTGAAAATCCGCTTTTTAATGCATGGGTGACAACTTTAGTTATGGATAAGCCTTTTACCCTTTGGGCTCCAAAATCGGGTGCAATCTCACTGCAGGGAACTCCCCATAGTTTTATATTATAATCATCAAAGAAAGTACCGTAAAGTTCTTTACCAAACCTGTTGATATAAAAGTCTTCGAGGGTATTTTCCTCTTTAATCGGAGATATTGTGACTTTAGCGTAACTTAGGCCTATCTTAATCATTCTTAAGGCGCCTAAATTTCGAATGGTGTTGGAATTTAATTTAACAGGGTAATCAAAAAATTTTCTAAGGAAATAAATCCTTGAAAGACGCCCTCTGTTAAGCATTACTTTATCTTCTTTTTCAGGATCAGGTGCTGCAATTTTTTTAGCTTCTTTTTGCCCTATTTCTCTTTTTAAGCATTCTTTCTCCAATGGAACTTCTCTTCCAAGGGTTAAATCGTCTTTTGCAGGTGTCCCTTGTAGCGGCATGATATTCTGCCACCATTTCATAACTCGATCATTTTTTGAAAAGAATCTGTGACCGCCTATGTCTATATGATTGCCCTTATATTCAACGGTTTTTGAGATTCCTCCAATATCTTCGCTTTTTTCATAGATAATTGGTTTGATATCAGTTTTGTCGAGTAATTCATAAGCTGCAGTTAATCCTGCAGGTCCTGCTCCTATTATAATCGCTTTTTTTTGACTCATATCGGTACTCCTTGATTAAATCATTGTATTTTGATTATTATCGACGTTTTTACTAAGCATCGCTTTTAGTATACTAACTATTTTTATAATTGCAATTTTTGACTAATAATATTGTGTATCCTTATAAATAATGTTAATTTCGTTGAGAAATTTTTAGTATATTAATTGTGGTTTTTAATTGATAAGAATAGGGTTATATCCTTATAAATCTTGTTAATTCCTTGCAGGAATTTTTAGTACATTAATTGTAGTTTTAAATTGATAAGGATAAGACAGCCCTATTTAAATAATGTTAATTTCCTTGCAAAAAAGTTCCAGAATAATACTAAAGCAGCTGTAAGAACATAGGATACATATAAACCTATGTTATGACTTGAATTGTATAGATGAACATTGTAGAAAATTTGATAAAAACCCACGAAATCTACAAAGAACCACATAAATACTTCAGTTAGTACCATTCCTATAACACCAATAACTGCAAAAATCACAAATTCTGACCACATATTGTCAATTGCATGTTTGTTAAAGACCCAGTTAATACTCAAAGCATAGTTAGCTATTAATCCTAAAATAAATGCCAGTGGTGTAGCAATAAGATAATTGATATTGACGTTTGTAAATATCATAAATGCTGCAAATTGCACTAAAAATGCAGCTCCCCCAACGAACATGTAACGGAAGAACTGAATATGTGTTTGATCTGTTTGATTTTTTAGTAATTTGTCTATAATAGTATCTTCTATATCTGTCATTTAATATCTCCATCTAAAATAAGTAAGATAATTGTAAATATGTATTATATTATTCTAAATTTTATTCTGTATAAATCTTTGCTATTTGGTTCTCATTTGTCCTGCATATAAAATATTCATTTTAACATTCGTTATATTTTTCTATTTTTTATAAGAACGCTTTATTCATTGATTTTTTTAAGTAATAATTACTTATAATAAATACTCAACTGGCAGATTATTAGAGTATATGAAATTAGGTTATTCATTAAAAATTAGAATATGTGGAATGATATTTTTAATTAAAACAAACTTTAAGCTTTAATATGTTAACTAATCAGATGTAATAATCAAATATAAATATTAAAAGTGTAATTGACAGGAAAATAACAACATATGCAATTAATATTAGATTCAAGTTATCATAAACAATTTTAATAACAGGCTTACCTTTAATAACCAGTTTGCCGTTTATTGTTTCATAATAATTCTCAAAATCTCTTATTTTGTATAACAGTAAAAACAATAAAGGAATGATAAGAATGATATACCTTCCCTGAATTCCATCTATAACATTCTGGCCAACAGGAGTCCATGTAATATACACACCAGCACATGCTACAATAAAATTCATAATAAAGATCCCTGCTGAGATTGATTTTTGATTTCTTGTTATATTTATCCTGCTTTTATCAAGTAAAGCTACAGGAATTATTGTAGCTATATAAGCACCTATCCACCATGTAGGTAAGGGAACATCTAACCAGAAGTTACCTATAAATAAAAATTGATAGGATGCCCCATTAGTAATAAGTGTATTTATCAATATGTAAGGAAATCTGAAAGGATCTCCTAAGATATAGGTAATTTGACCTGAGATGGATACCTGTGGTATAATTGGCACATAGAGACTTTTAACAATAAGATTCCAGATACCAACAACTGCAATTATAGCTGAAAATAATAATCCTGTTACTTGAAGCATTTTTTTTCTGTTTCCAAATTTTTGTGCAGGAATGAGGAAGATCAAAAATAACAATAGGATATAATTCCATTTGGTAAGTGCAAGTAATATGAAAAGTATAAATAGAATATAAACCTTTTTTACGTCTATTTTAGTTATATGATCGTCAAAAGCATATTTAAAGAAGACTGCAATGATTAAAAAAGATAATCCCAATAAAAAGCTATCTGCAGAAAGTGAAGCCGCCTCAAAAAGTGTTATTGGAATTAATGATATCATCAGAAAAACCCATTTGTGGACAGGGGTTATTTTGATCGCTAAATATGTAAGAAAGACCCATACCAGCAGGTTTGCTAATCTTCCAATGTACATTAGTACTAAAGGAGCTAGATTAAATAATTTTCCGAGGTCTATGGCGAATGCAGAGATTAGGTAGGGGACTGGTGAATAAGTAATTACAAGAATTCTGGAGATGTCTTCGAAGACCATGTTTTTGCTGTTAAATGGTATACGTAGAAGTGGTGTTAAGTTTGTTTTGTTGTCTCTGTTTTGAAGAAAGGTGTACCACTCTTGATTGACGGTATCGGATGTAAACTTCACACTTTTGGGGACGTAAACCCCTGACAGGTTGCCTAGTTTTTCTGGTACTACATGTCCTTCGCTTACATATAATGACCTGTAGAAGTGTTCGTATTCATCAGGAACCTGGAAAGCAGGAGTTGCAAGAAGAAAACCTAATCCATAGATTAATCCTATAATAAGAAATGCAGTTTGAGGATTAACCTTGTTTATCATAATTGAAAATGTTTATAAGATCTATAAAAATATTAGTATAAAATTTTTAGTGAAAAAGGGTATAATTATGTAAGTATCGGTGATTTAATTAAATATAATATCTTGTTATAAATATTAAAAGCGTAATTGACAGGAAAATAACAACATATGCAATTAATATTAAATTTAAGTTCTCGCGAATAATTTTAACAACAGCTTTATCTTTAATAACCAGTTTATTGCTGTCTATTTTTTTATAATAATTTTCGAAATCTTTTACTTTGTACAACAACAGGAAGAGAAGCGGGAATATTGGAATGAAATATCTTCCTTGAATTCCATCTATAACATTCTGGCCAACAGGAGTCCATGTAATATACACAAGGGCACATGCAATAATGGCGTTAAGGATGAAAGTCACTGCCGAGATTAATTTTTGATTTCTTGTTATATTTATCCTGTTTTTATCAAGTAAAGCTGCAGGAATTATTGTAATTAAATAAAAACCTAACCACCATGTCGGTAAGGGGATATCCAGCCAGAAATTACCTACAAATAAAAATTGGTAGGATAAGCCGCGGCTAATAAATGTGTTTATTAGTAAGTAGGGGAACCTGAAAGGATCTCCTAAAAGGTAGGCGATTTGGCCTGAAATGGATACTTGTGGTATAATAGGGGCATAAAGCCCGTTAACAATAAGATTCCAGATACCTACAACTGCAACCACGACTAAAAATAAAGATCCTGTTACTAAAATTCTGTTTTTCCTGTTCCCAAATTTTTGTGCAGGAATAAGGAAGATCAAAAATAACAGTAGGATATAATTACTTTTTGCAAGTCCTACCAGCAGGAGAAGTATGCCTAAAATATAAATCTCTTTAAAGCCTATTCTCTTTTTATTATCATCAAATGCATATTTGAAGAAAATTGCAATGATTAAAAAGGATATTCCCAGTAAAAAACTGTCTGCAGAAAGTGAAGCTGCCTCAAAAATTGTCATTGGAAGCAATGCTAACATAAAGAAAACCCATTTATGGACGGGGGTTATTTTGATCGCTAAATATGTGAGAAAAATCCATACCAGCAGGTTTGCTAATCTTCCAATGTACATAAGTACTAAAGGAGCTAAATTAAACAATTTACCAAGATCTATAGCAAATGCAGACATTAGGTAAGGTACGGGGGAATAAGTAATTACTGCAATTCTGGAGATGTCTTCGAAGACCATATTCTTGCTGTTAAATTGCAAATGTAAAAGCGGAGCTAGATCTGTCTTATTGTCTCTGTCCTGAAGGAATGTGTACCATTCCTGATTAACTGTATCTGATGTAAACTTCACACTTTCAGGAACGTAAACCCCTGACAGGTTGCCTAACTTTTCGGGTACTATATGCCCTTCGCTTACATATAATGACCTGTAAAAGTGTTCGTATTCATCAGGAACCTGAAAAGCAGGAGTTGCAAGAAGGAAACCTAATCCATAAATTAGCCCTATAATAAGAAAAGCGGTTTGAGGGTTGATATCTCTGAACTTGTTCATCATTGACACAGACTCGGAATTTTTATTTATATCTGGTGGATTGAATTATCAAAATTGAGGTTAATATATTTCCATGTTAATCAATAAAAAGTTATTCTATTAACTTTCTAAATAGTAGTACTAACTATGAACTGGAATTCAGGAATTTAAATTTTTCAGGGTTTGCAGATATGATTTTATTTTCATTGTTTTTATAAACTGAAATATCTTCTTTTAATTGATTTATGTGGGGATACAGATCAACTGGGTCAACTTTTTCCTGTCCCTGATTTAAATCATTATTTTTCACTTTGTTTAAATATATTTGAAAATCTAATAATTTAGATGTTGTTTGCAGCACAAGAATATCGCTGTTAATATATTCTGTGTAAACACCACTTGCATGGGTTAATGCGTCACTATCACTTTTTAAAGCTTTTGATATTTCATCTGAGCTCTTTTGAAACATTATAGCTGCGTTTGCATAGTCATTTTTGTTTTCATAAACACTTGCCTGGTTTGAATAATTACTGGCGGCTATTTTATGAGTTAAGGATATTTGTAAGTATTCCTGAGTTTTTGAGAGGTTGTACTGTTCATATCCGTAGTATCCACCTAATCCTATTGCAATGATTAGTATAACAGATAAAATTTTATATTTTTGGTTCAAAAAATTCCCTCTATATCTATTAAAATCAAGTGTGACACTTTGATTAGTTTTTATAGCATTATTATAACTAATTTATTATTGTTATACATATAAAAATTTTTTCAAAATATTTTATCACAAAAATGGGATATAAATTCATTTAAAAATAGAAGCTATGGTTAAATAGTGGAACAATATCTCTAAATTGGGGTTTATTTTTAGATTGGTTAGTGCTAATCATGCAATAAAAAAAGTTAAAGTATATGGATATGTATCAGTTGCGTTAGTTCTTGTTGTATTGGTGTTATTCTGGTGATATTTGTTTTGCTGGTTTGATTATAAATTTTAACAGTATGTGAAAATATTTGGTCATTCATTATAAAAAATAGGTTTGCAATGCCAAGTTTAATAAATTAAAAAATTTAGATCAATATTTTAAGATATTATTTGGTTAAATGATTTAATTAAATTTAGATAAAATTTTATGGTTTTATATGTATAAATAGAATATTATAACTATTTATCTTTTACAATCTAAATTTTACATAGAAAATAGGATATTTTGAAATGTATACTGGTGTTGTTTATGAGTTCATCTGATGATAATAAAAAAGAATCGTTAATTAAACTGGCTACAAACATTATGAGTCATAATCAATCTTTAGAAAGCTTTAATAAAGGTTTAGAACTTGTTAATGAAGCATTAAAATTGGATCCAGATTATGCTTTAGCATGGAATCTTAAGGGCAACGTGCTTATAGGGATGGCCAATCTTGAAGAAGGAATTGAATGTTTAGATAAGGCTATAAAACTAGATCCTGAATTAGCAGCTCCCATGTATAGTAAAGCACTGGTTTATCAAAAGTTAGGTAAATATGAAGAGGCAATTGAGTACTTTGATAAATCTCTGGATTTAGGCTTTAAAAGCTTTGAAAATCGCTATGTGGATATTTACTTTAGAAAAGGGCTAATTTTAAACCAGATTGGCCGATATGGGGATGCAGTTGAGTCATTTGATGAAATCCTGAAAATAAATCCATATAGTTTTGACGCGTTAGTTAGCAAGAGTTTAGCTCTAGGATTCCTTAATAAATATGATGAAGAGCTAGAATGCTTAGAAAAAGTTTTAGAACTGGATCCTGAAAATCCTATGATTTGGGCTAATAAAAGTGCGGTTCTTAATGAGCTTAAAAAGTTTGAAGAAGCTCTTAAATGTACAGATAAAGCCCTTGAAATTCTTGAAGATAAAGGGTTAGGTGTGCAAAATAAAAATCAAAACAAACAGGTCACATGGCATGTCCGCGGAAACAGTTTTCTGGGTCTTAAAAAGTACGATGAAGCTGTAAAAAGTTTTGATGAATCTTTGAGATTATATTCTGAAGGGGATATACCTCAAGTGTATATTGATAGTTTAATCGGTAAAGGTAATGCTCTTGCGGGCCTTAATAAATTTAAAGAAGCTTTAGAGTGTTATAATTGGGTGTTGGAATTGAGTCCAGATTCTGCGGCTGCTAAAAAAGGAAAAGCGGATATTTCAGCGTATAAATCTGAAAAATAATAACGAAATTTTTCTTGTATTTTTATGTAATAGATACTAAAAATTATAAGGATTAATGGTGATATTAATCTTTAAAGAGTTCAGGAAAGGAACATAGTACTGATATTATGATTTATGTTACCTGAATTAAATTAACTGGTTTGAAATTATAAAATTTTCAGTCCAGTATTGTATTTGCGAATTTAAAAATGACTTGTATAAATATAAGATATAACCGCAGAAGATACTTTATTTAAATAAATGAAAATTTTAACAGGTTTTAGGTGAAAAAAAATGCTTGATCCATCTGATTTTATAAAGGAATCAATTGAAGGAATTAAAAAACAAATAGGGGACGAAAAAGCAATAATAGCTCTTTCTGGAGGGGTAGATAGTTCTGTTGCATCAGTATTAGTCTCTGAGGCGATAGGAGATAACCTCCTGGCAGTGTTTGTTGATCACGGCCTTTTACGTGAAGGGGAGGCGGAATACGTTAAAGAAACATTTGAACCAAGACTTAATTTTGACTGCATTGATGCAAGTGCTGAATTTTTAAAGGAACTTGAGGGAGTAGAAGACCCTGAAGAAAAACGAAAAATTATAGGTGAAGTTTTTATAAGAGTCTTTGAAAGAGAAGCAGAAAAAGAAGGTGCTAAATTCTTAGTACAGGGTACAATTGCACCTGACTGGATAGAAAGTGAGGGGAAAATTAAATCTCACCACAATGTAGCTTTACCTCATGGGCTGGTTTTAGAACTGGTAGAACCTATAAGGGAACTTTACAAGGATGAAGTGAGAGTTGTGGGGGGTGAAATGGGTCTTCCAGATGAAATAGTCAATAGACAGCCATTCCCGGGTCCTGGACTTGCAGTCCGTGTGGTTGGAAAATTAACGGAGGAAAAAATAGAAATCTGCAGAAAGGCTAATGCTATCGTGGAAGAAGAAGTTAAAAAAGAAGGGCTTGACGAATCGCTCTGGCAGTACTTTGCAGTTTTAACAGATACTAAAGTTACAGGAGTTAAAGGAGATATAAGGGACTTTGGGTACCTTGTAGTTTTACGTATGGTGGAATCGTGGGATGCAATGACTGCTAATGTGCCTGAACTTCCATGGGAAATGATAAGAACAATTTCAGCACGAATTACTGCTGAAGTTTCTGAAGTAACTCATGTGGCTCTTTCAGTTAGTGATAAACCCCCTAGCACTATTGAGTTTGCATAATTTAATTAAATTTAACTTACTTTTTTTATCATTTTTCAGGTTAAATCATGACCAATGTTGAAAGATTTAAAGAAATAATTACTCAAATTCCATTTGATCACAGTGATTTAAAAGTGGTAAATAGAAAAGAGTATCAATCTTTATTTGAGGAATTATTTGAGATCTATAAGACATCTAGCCCTTTAGAAAAGTCTTCTATAAATGAATTTGTTCAAAACGATAGCAATTTAAGTTACAAACTTGTTCATTGGATCCCTCCATGTTTAGAATCTGATCCAAAACGTTATGTAATGTACCGGCTTATTTCAGCTACTATTCGTAATGGAACACCTGATTTTCGTGATGATCTTCTTGAACTGGTGCATTTATGGGATTTTTTAGAAGAAAAAGGATTAAATGCTCAAGAAACTTTTAAAGAAGCTATAAATATTAGCGGTTCTTTCCTTTTTGATCAAATTATGGATCCAAAGCGCAGGGAAGAGCTGAGATTTTAATAAGGGGAATTTTAGTATTTGTTCAATGATTGAAGCAATTCTAACATATATTTAGCGAGGAATAAATAGGAGATTTATTATTTAATCTTTTAATGAATAGGGCCATATCTAGTAAAAAAGGTAGTATTAAGGTTTAGCGCGTGAAATAAATGAAACCAGACGAAATCACTCATGAAACCATATTTAAAATGATGGTTCAATTCCGGAGAATCACAAAGAAGTTCAACGAACTGGAAAAGATGTCCATAGATGTTGGAAATGGAGAAAAACTTTATCCTTCTGAATTTCATGTTATAGTGGCTGTTGGAAGCGGTTATGAGAATACTGTTACAGGGCTAAGTAGAAGACTTGAAATTACGAAAGGCGCTGTTTCACAGGTTGTAAATAAACTTCAGGATAAAGGTTTCATAAATAAGGAACGAAATAAGGATTATGGGAAAGAGATTATCTTATCTTTAACTGAAAAGGGGCAAAATGCATTTAAAATTCAGGATAATTTCCATAAAAAGATGGAATGGGAGTTTATAAACCATTTAGAAATGTTTACTCCTGAACAAATTGACTCTTTTCTCCATATTTTGCCTAAAATTGAAGAATATATCGATACCTTTTTAAAGAATAAAAAATAATATTTTTTTTATCAAACAGTTTAGTAACTAAACTGTTAGGAGATAATATTATGTCCATAAAAACAGCAGTTAAAGATCATTTTTCATATAGTCCAATTTCAAGGCACCTGAAGAATCATTTTGATTATTTGCATGGATTTAACGGTATGAAATTAGCTTATCAAGATGAAAATCTTTTAATGAGGAAATTCACAGTTCAGGATGTGGATAAATGTGCCGAACTGTTTAAAGAAGTGTTTTCAGCCTATCCATGGTATGATAACTGGGTATCTTTTGAGCAGGCAAGAACCTATTTAATAGAATTAATTGAAAACCCTGTTTTTGAAGGATATGTTGCATATGATGGATTAAATCTGGTAGCAGTTTGCTTTGGTCACAAGAAGTCCTGGTGGATGGGAAAAGAATTTTTCATAGATGAGTTTTATGTGAGAAATGAAAGCCAGGGAAATGGAATTGGAACCAGAATGATGGATTATATAAAAAAACAGCTTATTGAAGAAGAGTACACACGTTTGGTTTTATTAACCAATAAAGGGATACCTGCTGAGGAATTTTATATTAAAAATGGATTTTATAATGATAATGACAGGACAGTCATGATTAAAGTGTTATAACTTATTTTATTAGAATAAAAGATATTTGAAAAAATTTTACAGGATTCATATTTTAAATTACTGAATTTGTAAAATCATGCATTTTAAATAGTTTTGAGCCTATTAGTGGATTGGCCCACTTCAGTATAACTAAATGGAGGGTTATCCTTTAAAAATCAATTCTTAGTGTTATATATTGTCTTAACACCTATTTTTAACTTTATTTTTTATTATAACTCATTGCAGTAAAATCATTTTAGAAGAAACCTATTTTTGGAATTAATGAAATGAGTTAAATATATATAGATATTTTTAATAATGTAAAACCTCATATTAAATTGTAAAGTTTAAATTCGCATATTTTAGTGGGCTGATTTAAATGAAAAATACTAATACTCATTTGGAGCTTGAAAAAAAAGTTCAATTTTTAGAATCTATTTTAGATTCAGCTAATGAAGGTTACTGGGAGTGGGATCTCACAACAAATAAAGTTATTTTTAACCGTGCATGGTATAACCTTTTTAATTATGATTTATGTGAATTACCACAAAGTTTTGAAGCATTTGAAATTCTTTTACATCCGGATGATAAAGAAAAAACACTAGAATCTCTTAATTATAATATAAATAATGGTAGTGATGGTTATAAAATTGATTTTAGAATGATTAAAAAGTCAGGTGAAATTTGCTGGATTTTGAGCCGAGGCAATATTGAACGTGATGGTGAAGGTAATCCTTTTAGGGTAATAGGGACCCATTTTGATATCACTGATTATAAATTAAGGGAAGAACAGGTTAAATATTTAAATTCTATTTTATTGGCTATACGTGACATTAATCAGCTTATTGTAACTGAAAAAGATAAAAATAACCTTTTAAATAGGGCCTGTAAAATTTTAAGCGAGACAAGGGGTTTTGACTTAGTCTGGATTGGAGAGATTGAAGAAAATAGTTATAATGTCATTTCAAAGGCATTTTCTGGTTCTTACATAGCATTTTCAGATTTAATGAATGTAACATGGGATGATTCACTGACTGGCCAGGGGCCTACGGGTAAATCCATTAAAACAGGTAAACCGTGTATTGTAAATAATATTGGTGATAACTTTAATTTTACACCTTGGTTAGATGCAGTCAACAGATATGGATTTAATTCTGCAGTTGCAATGCCTTTAACTAATAATGAAAAAATTTGGGGAAATTTAACCATTTATTCTAGTCACATTAATATTTTTGATGATGAAGAAATATCACTCCTTAAGGAAGTGGCTGCAGATATAAGTTTCGCGATCCGTGCATTTGAACTGGAAAATCAACGTAAAAAAGCAGAAGAACAAAAAAGGAAGTTGATTGAAGAGTTACAGCAATTTACAGAAGAATTAGAAGTATCTAATGAAAAGTTACAGGCTACAATGGAGGAACTACAGTTATCCAATGAAGAACTCCGGCAGCAGGGGAATAAATTAATTGAACTTAACCACGCCCTGCGTAGTAGTGAAGAAAGATCACAAGCTTTAATTAATAATTCAAACGATATAATCCACATACTTGATGAAAATGGTAATATAAAGTTTGATTCTCCATCATCAACACGAATTTTGGGCTATCCTGAAAAATATTTTATAGGAAAGAATCCTTTCGATTATATCCATCCTGAAGATCGTGAAATGGTGATGAAGAACCTGCAGGAAGTTTATGAAAAACGAAATCTTGGAATTTCCAATGAATTCCGGATAAAAAAAGCCGATGGCAGCTATCTTCCTGTAGAATCAGTTTTTCAAAATCTAATGAATGTTCCAGGAATAAAAGGTATTGTGGTGACCACTCACTCCATTAAAGATCGTAAAAATGCAGAAGAAGTCTTGAGAATATCAAATATATATAACCGTAGTCTTATTGAGGCTAATTTGGATCCTCTTGTGACTATTGGGCCTGATGGTAAGATCACTGATGTCAATAGTTCTACTGAGTCTGTCACGGGTTATTCCCGTAAAGAATTAATTGGCACTGAAGTTTCAAATTACTTCACAAAACCTGGGCAAGCTAAAGAAGGATACCAAAAAGTGTTCAAAGAGGGATGGGTCCGTGATTATCCTCTGGAAATTGTACATAAAAATGGGGATATAACTCCAGTTTTGTACAATGCATCAGTTTATAAAGACGAAAATGGAAAAATTGTGGGCGTTTTTGCTGCAGCACGCGATATAACAGAGCTTAAAAAAGCTGAAGAAGAAATTCAAAGGCTGGCAAACCTCGTGGAATCATCAAATGATGCAATAATAACTAAAGATCTTGATGGAGTTATAATAAGTTATAATAAAGGGGCAGAGAGGTTATATGGTTATACTGCCCAGGAAGTCAAAGGAAAAAACATAGCTATGCTGACACCGCCCCATTTAAAAAAGGAAGTAAAACATTTCATTGAACAGATTAAAAACGGAAAAAGGGTTTTTCACTATGAAACCAAGAGGGTAAGTAAAGATGGTATGGAAATAGATATATCCCTTACGTTATCTCCAATCATCGATCAATTCGGGAAGTTGAGCGGAATTTCAACCATTGCCAGAGATATCTCTGAAAGTAAAAAAGCTGAAGAAAAGATTGAACTGGCAAGTAAGTATAATCGTAGCCTTATTGAGGCCAGTTTGGATCCTCTTGTGACTATTGGGCCTGATGGTAAGATCACTGATGTCAACAGTTCTACTGAGTCTGTCACGGGTTATTCCCGTAAAGAATTAATTGGCACTGACTTTTCAGATTATTTCACAGAACCTGAAAAAGCCAGAGAAGGTTACCAGGAAGCATTTCGGGAAGGAAGAGTACGTGATTATCCTTTGGGAATTAAAAATAAAGATGGTTATTCAACACCAGTATTATACAATGCTTCTGTTTATAAAGATGAATTTAAAAATGTTACAGGAGTATTCGCTGCTGCACGTGATATTACAGAGCTTAAAAAAGCAGAAAATGAGATTAAAGCATCTCTTAAGGAAAAAGAACTTCTTTTAAAGGAGATACATCACAGGGTTAAAAATAATCTGCAGATAATCTCAAGTCTGCTTGACCTCCAGGCGAATTATGTAGATGATACTGAGACCATTAATGTTCTGCATGAGAGTCAAAACAGGGTTAAATCCATGGCTATGATTCATGAAATGCTTTATCAATCCCCCGATTTAACCAGTATAAATTTCTCAAATTACATTAAGAGCTTGATTCAAGATTTAGTTTATTCTTACGGTACAAAAAGCAACATCAGGCTGATCATCGATTTGGAAGAGGTTTTCTTAAATATTGAAACTGCAATTCCATGCGGGTTAGTAATAAGTGAACTTGTTTCTAACAGTTTGAAATATGCATTTCCCCAGGATAATGTAATGGGTGAAATATTTATAGGTCTCTCCTCACTTTCACAAGGATATGAACTCATTGTCAGTGATAATGGGATTGGTTTACCTGAAAATATTGATTTGAATAATATAGAATCATCATTAGGACTGAGACTAGTAGATATGTTAGTAAAACAGATTGAAGGCTCAATAAAGTTAGAAAAAGAACAGGGGTCTATGTTTAAGGTAACATTTAAAGAATTAATCTATAAAAAGAGGTTTTAATTAATTAAAATTGGTAGAGGACGTATGTTGAGTTAAGGCACCTCAAAAATTAAATTGGATTTATGAAAATAAATCCTGATTTTCACGTGCATTTAAGTTAGCCTGGAAAGACATGGCAACTATTGGATTTGCAGCCACTTCAGGTATTCCTAAATCTTTTAATACCATTTTACAGAATTCCATTGGATCTGCAGATTTGTCTGTCTGGCTAATTTTAACCACTGACTCGTGGATGCTTTGAAGATAATCAAGCGCTCCATCCATAACATGGTATGCTTCTTCACCGTTTTTAGGGTCATCCCATGCTGCAAGCAGTGCTTCAATTCCATGAATAGACTTAAGCTTCTTAATTGATTTTACAGAGGTTTCAACGTCTTCATAAATGGGCAGGTCCCCTTTAAGTGGAACAGCGTCTCCTGTAATGATAACTCCTTCTTCTTCAATTAAAAGAGAAATAGATCCTTTAGAATGCCCGGGGGTATGGATAACCTTTAATTCAATATTTTTACCTAACTCTACGATTTCTCCTTCTTCAAGGGTAATATCAACATCAACTGGGTCTTCTACCAGCAGATGGAAATTTGGTACTGGACGTTCTTTTGCCTGTAATTCAACATCTTCGATCCATGGTATTTCTCCAGAGTGGGCTGCAACCTGGCACCCCGATTTTTCTTGTATGGACTTGGCTGATCCAATATGGTCTGGATGTGAATGTGTTAAAATCATTAAAGAGATATCTTCAGGTTTTAAACCGATTTTCTCCATATAATCAAAGATCACACCTTCAGATGCCACAACTCCGCTGTCAATTAAGCATACCTGTTCTCCATTTACCAGGTATGAATAAACGAATCTATCAAGCGTTCCTAATTCAGTTTTTACCTGAAAAGGAATTTTTATTGCGTGGACATTTTTTGTAATTTCCATATTTTTAACTCCTTAGTGATCTTTTTATTCATTCAGTATATTCAAGAAGAATACTCATCTAAAATTCATCTTATTTATAGTTTACAGCTGTTTTTATCCATTCATCTGTAGAAACAACTTCACTGAACCTCATGGCTTGTGTAATTAATATGGCTTTATGCAGTTCTTCAGTACTGATTTCTCCTGCAGAATTTGATATATCGAGTGTTCTGTAGCATCACTTAAAAACTCCACATTAAAGCTAAAGTGCATTGCCTGTATTGCAGTTGTATCGCAGCACATTGGGGTTATGTATCCACTGATTACAAGGGCATCTATGTTATTTTTTTTAAGCCAGAGCCCTAATTTTGGTCCCGTGAAACATCCGAAATTTTTCATTTCGCTGCTGCAAAAATGTTGTTTTTGGAAGCCGTCGAAAAATTTCCAATTTTTCGGGTATTCGAAAATCAAAGATTTTCGAGAGCTTCCAGGTAAATTTTTCTCCATGATTTTGTCATATCCTCTTTTTAAGACTTTATTATGGATTCTATGTTCATCAGTACCCTTTTTAAATGTAGCTGAATCTTTCCAGGGATTGATATGTTGAATGGAAAGTACTGGAATTTTATTTTCATTTGCAAAATTTATAACTAATAATATTTTCAAAACTGTTTTCGGGATAGGTAACTGGTAATTTACCTGTGAAATATTCGTTCTGTACATCTATTACAAGTAATGCTCTCCTCATATTTTCCCTCATTTTCTAATTTACTTGTTAATAAAATTTAAAAAATATTTTATAGTTAACTGGATAATATGGTCATCTTTTCATAATGTTCATATCTTATAAGTGACTATAACTCTTTAAGTAATATTTTGGAGCGGGTTCTTGGTGAGTGAAGACAGGGCTAAAGAATTGTTTTTCAGTTATTATGGTAATGAATTTTTCATGTGGAAAGATGGTGATTTAGACGAATATAAAAGTTATAATATATCTAAATGCCAGGAATTACATTGGAGAGGGGAATTAATAGATAAATTATGCTCAGAACTTGAGGTTAAACATAGTAGTTCGCTTAATGGGTTGATACTAATTATAAACTATTTTGGCGAATATGATTTATTAGAAAAAGTACTGTATTTTATTTCAGATAATTACGGCGAAGCAGATTCTTTTTTAAAACTCAGATATGCTGAAGAGTTATTTGACATAATAGAAAAGAGCAAATTTCATGAGCATGCACCTGAATATACTCTTTTAGAAACTAAAAAATTTATTATAGTTATAATTAATGATATTTTAAGCAATAAAATAAAAATAAGCGCTGAATCTGAGAAAATTCTGGAATTTAATAGAGATATGCCAAATGAAACTTATCTTGTCGTGAGGACTCAAGATTTACTTAAAAAAATTGAATTTTATGATATATAACTCCTGGAAATCCTTTATTTTGTATATATTTTTAAATTTAAGTGTCTCATTAATGTTTAAATAATGTTTTTAAGGGCTCATACTTATTTTTAATGTCATTTATTTTTTTCTTATTTTCATGAAAGTTTATATATAACATGTTCTATATTATGATATAAGTTATATATAACAAGTTATATATGAACTGTTAAATTTCATGGAGGTTGAAGAAAATACGAAGTATTTTCAAAACCCCAAAAACAAAGTTTTTGGAGGTTCTCAAACATTATGTGTTTGGAACCTTTCGAAAATTAAAAAAATTTTCGAAGCCATAGGAAACATAGTTCCCTGGCCACAAATCGGGGCATGTAGAAATCGAAGATTTTTGCTGCATGTAAACATCTACGATGTTTACTGTTACGAACTTCGTTCGTAAACATAGAAAATCTACGATTTTCTAAAGATTTGTAGGGACCGAACACAATGTGTTCGACGGCCATAAATCGAAGATTTGGGGGTTGACAAAATTCATTCTGAATTTCGAGAACCCCAAATTTTTGTTAACAAAAATTTGGAGGAATTGTAATGTCGTTATCACATGCAATACTGGGCCTTTTAACTTACAGGCCAATGTCTGGTTATGGTCTAAAGAAAATATTTGATAAATCAATATCTCATGTATGGGCAGCCAGTTTGAGTCAAATTTACAGGGAATTATCAGCTTTAGAAAAAAAAAGATATGTAAAATCAACTATTAAAAAGCAGGAAGATCGGCCGGATAAGAAAATATATAATATAACTGAAGATGGTAAAAATGCATTTCAAGAGTGGCTAAAGGATTTCTCAGGAACTTTTTCGTCCACAAAAAGGGATGAATTCATGCTCAAAATTTTCTTCGGGTCAAAATTAGAAAAAGAACAGTTAATAACAGAATTTAATCAATTTATTTTGCAAAAAAAAGAATATCTAAAATCATTGAAAGAGATAGAAAAGAATTTTGGTAGATACCGCCATGAGTTTACAGTAGATATCCCTGAAAAAGAAGAGATTTTCTGGAATTTTACCATTAAAAGAGGCATAATGAATTTAGAAACTGCTATAAAATGGGCTGAAGGATGTATTGTGGAATTAGAAAAGATTAAAGATTAATATGGGGGGAATAAGAAATGAAAACTAAAATATTTTACTTCACTGGAACTGGTAACTCATTATCTGTGGCAAGAGATATTGTTAATAAACTTGAAGATGCAGAACTTGTTTCAATTCCAGCAGTTATTGATGGAAATATTGAAGCCAATGCTCCAGTTATTGGAATTGTTTTCCCAGTTTATATGTGGGGAATGCCCAATATGGTCGCTGATTTTGTTCAGAAACTTAAAATAAGCAGTGATCAATATATTTTTGCTGTAACCACATGTGCAGGTCAGCCGGGTGAAACACTGGTTCAGCTGCAAAAGATGCTTCAAAAGAAAGGTACAGAGTTACATGCGGGTTTTGCAGTTAGGGAAACTGCTAATACGATTCAGGAAGACAATATTTTCATTAAAATGGCCATGTTAATTGAAAGGAACAGCAAGATAACTAAATCTGGAAAGGAGAGGCTTTCAGAGATGGTAGAAGTTATAACTAATAAAAGGAAACACGAACCTGAAACAAGTTCAGCGCTGCTTAATAAATTTGGTAACTTCGTTTATGGAATGGGAATGAGCAGGATAAACACAATGGGTAAATTTTGGGCTGATGAAAAATGCAGCATGTGCTTAAACTGCCAAAAGATTTGCCCGAGCAACAACATTGAAGTAATGAGTGATAAACCTCACTGGAATCAAAACTGTGAGTTTTGTCAGGCGTGTGTTCAGTGGTGCCCTAAAGAAGCAGTTCATATTAAAAATGAAGATCCTAAAAGGCGGTATCATAACCCTGAAATAAAGGTAAATGATATAATGATAAGGTAGGAGTGGGTTTTTTGAAAGTGACTGATAATGTTTATGCATTGGATTCAACAAAAGGAAATTATGCTTATCTAATTTTTGGTGAAGAAATTATTTTAATAGATACAGGACGTCCTGGACAGGGAAAAGGGATTTTAAATGATTTGAAGTCTGTGGGCATAGAACCTCAAGATGTTAAACATATTTTAATAACACACCATGATGTAGACCATATTGGGAGCCTTGCTTTCCTGCAGCAGGCGACTGGGGCTAAAATATGGGCCTCAAAAGAGGATATCCCTTATATTTATGGAGAAAAAAATCGTCCGGGTATCAAAAAATTGATTTCATATATTATGAGGGTTAAAAAGCCGGAAAATATAAATCTTTATCCTGAAGATGGAAAAATGGGAGATATTGTAGTTATAGCAGCTCCAGGACATACTCCTGGGCACGTATGCATCATTTACAACGGCGTTTTATTTGCTGGTGACTTATTCAGGACATCAAAGGGAAAAATAGCTCCCATGAAATCATTTATGAACTGGAACGACTCTGTTTTAAAAGAGTCATTGGTTAAAATTGATAATTATGATTTTGAGTGGATATGTCCTGCCCATGGCGAACCACTTAAAAGAAATGGACAGCTGAAAGAATTGTATTAATATATAGCTTAGATGGGGAAAATATATGGAAAATATTCACAATCAGGAATACTGGGATAAAGCAGCCGAAGAAAAGGAATTTCCGACCCCTTTTAAAATTGAAGAGTTTGAAAAATTTGTACCCAAGGAAAGAAGCATATTAGATGTAGGCTGCGGTTATGGGAGAACATTGGGTGAACTTTACAAACACGGCTTTAATAAATTGGTAGGTATTGATTATTCTCAAGGAATGGTAGAACGAGGTTTAAAAGAGCATCCCTATTTAAATCTCATTAAAAATGATGGGGACAGTATACCGTTTCAGGATAACAAATTTGATGCAGTGCTTCTTATTTCTGTGTTAACGTCCAATGTTAAAGATGAAGAACAGGAAAAACTGATTTCAGAAATCTTAAGGGTGCTTAAAGACGGAGGGATCCTGTATCTAACTGATTTTTTAATAAATGATGATAAAAGAAATCTTGGGAGATACCAAAAATATGAAGATAAATACGGGATTTATGGTATTTTTGAACTTCCAGAAGGTGCAGTTTTGAGACACCATACTGAAGAACATATTTTAGAATTGACAAATGATTTTAATAAAATGGTATTTGAAAAAACAGTCTTTGATACTATGAACGGCCATAAATCAAATGGATTTTATTATGTTGGGCAGAAAAAAAGAGTGTATTAAATTGTTTAGTGGTTATCTCCACCATCTATTTTCAGATAAGTTAAGGGTGATATTCCTCAATTATTCCATCATAGTTATTTGCACTCTCTACAATTGGGCCTTTAACTGCAAAAACAAATCAAATGTTACTTCATCTTATAGAAAGTAATTTATCATTTTTTTTAACATCAAAGCATTTTGCTGTTTCTTCAGGCAGTTTTAAAATTCCATTGGTGTTGATATTAACCCAGCAGTAGTGCCTCCCTTTGTATTTTACGCATTTTCCTTCAGGCAGCGAATAATCCTCAATGTTGGGATAATCTGTTAGTAGTCCTTTCATTATGGACTGTTTTATTAGGCCTAATCTGGATACAACAAATCCTCCGGATGTTTTACTTCCAGATATAATTATCAATTTTCCTTCTTTAAGCAGATCATACTCCAAAATAATTTCATCAGGAATTTTTATGTGTAGATCTCCGCTAATGGGTGACCATCCAAAAATGTATTTTCCGCCTTTGTTTATCTGAGGCCTGCAAAATCTATCAAAATTTTAGATTTTGCGGTTCAGGAAACTTGAGTTTCCTTCAACAAATTTAATCTCCTTTTAAATTTTTTTCTATTGTTTTTATTGCTCCATTAGAATGGACTCTGGTCACATGATACGCATCATTTAATTTTGTCTTTAATTTTGGAATTGAGTTTTTAACCAGTTCTGGCCTATTTTTACCCATAACTCTGAAAAATTCTGGAGCTTCGCTGCGAACTTTTTTATCTGCATCGTTTAATAATTCTTCATAAATATGAATGTAGTTTCTGAACAAATCTGGTTTTGTATTTCCTATATTTTCCGACGCCCATATCATACTAACACGAACTTCAGGGCATTGATCATCGTGTTTATCAATAATTTTATCAATGTGTTCTTCTATTAGCTCGGGTTTTGCTCTACCAATCCATCCTAATGCAAAAAGAGCATATTCTCGTATCTGATCATTTGAATGGTTCACAAGGTTAAAAAGTCTTGAAATTGAATGTGTATACCATTCTGGCTTCTTTTTACCGATTATACCTGCTGACCAGCAGGCATATGCACATATCTCTTGATTTTCATGATATAATTTTTCGGTAAGATGTGATCTGTATTTTTCAACAATCAATGGATTTTTAGAAGCCATGCGAGAAATTTTTTTAAATGCTTTTAATGATTCAATATCATTGGGACCATTTAAACTATTGATTAAATTCAGTATATTTTCCATAAAATACTACCTGCAACATAATGGATTTTTAATTCAATGTCTTTATAACTGAACAGTATTCCTAATCACAATAGCTGAAATAAAAAATGTAGATAACATTTATTCAGGGATATAATCCTCTCTAACAGGTGAAAATATTTCAACAGCGACTGAATCTTCAATTGTCTCTGCACCGTGCACTGCATCCCCTGGAATTGCCCAGCTGTCCCCAGGTTTTATATCATGCCTTTCGCCGTTGATAATCAGTATTATGTGGCCTGATACTAGATAACCAGTCTGCTCTTCAGGGTGGCTGTGTGCAGGCAGTATTTTTCCTTTTTCTAATTTAAATTCAGTTAAAAGTGTATTATCTCCATAAACAAGTGTTTTTCGTTTTATGCCGTCAAAAACATTTATATAACCGTCTTTTCCTGTTTTTCCAACTTTGTATGTTGACATGTTTGTTCCTCGTGTGTTATAAATTTCTGGATATTTTAAAGATTTTCAAGATTAATTAACGCATTTTTTGCTGCCTTTTTAATTTCAGGGTGATCATTCTTTTCTAATTTACAAAGTGCATCCACAACATCCTGCCTGTTGATACTTATCTGGCCTAAAGTTCTTGCAGATTCCCAGATAATTGCAGCGTCATAATCTTTTTCTAAAATATTTAGCAGTGGTGGCAGCGCTTCAAAGCTATGTTTGAATCCACTTAAAGACCTGATTATTTTCCACAAAGTAATTTCATTATTTGAATCAAGGCCATTAATCAGTACAGGCAGTGCACTTTTATCGCAGGTCTTAGCTGCTATCCCACCCAAAGCATCAACTGCCTGTTGTGAGATATAATCATCCTGTTTTTCCATTACTTCAATTAGATATGGTGTAGCTGGTTTTCCAATTTTGACAATTGTCCTTGCGGCCATATCGCGTGCCAGTGGAAAACTTTTCTTTTTAAAATATTTCTCGGGTAGTTCTTTTTCCTGATTATTTCCAATCTGGCCCAGCAATTTGATTAATGGGGGAACTGCTGTTTTTCCCATTTTGCCCAACGCTTCAGACATGGTAATTCGTGAATAAAGCGCTTTTTCTTTCTTTAAAGAGTCACATAATGGCAATATTCCTTTTTCATCTCTTCTATTTCCTAATATTGTTGCAGCAATTGTTCTTTCTTGAGGGTTGTCGTTATTTAACATTTCAATTAAATGTTCTGCCTCAAATTCAACATATGCTCCAAGCTCTTCCGATGAAATCTGACCTCTTTTTCTTTGGGCCTGTTTCATTTTATCTTCAGTTGCCATTGTAATCATTATTATTTGGTGGTATCTATAAAATTTATTTTAGATTTGCACCTGCTTACAGCACATGGAATACGTGCTGCTTCATAGAGTTATGTTTGCATGTAGTAAAATTTGAGAATTTCAAACTGCAGAATCTGATGAGACATTTAAAATAGCAAGTTTAATTTATTAATTATTTTAACTGCTTCCATTCTTTCCTGAGTAATGCGTAAATATGTTCGCTCCAATACCTGTTGTTCCAGTATCCATATTCTCTAAGAGTTCCTTCTTTCCTGAAACCAAGTTTTTCAAGTACATTAACGGATCGTGATGCTTCTGGGACAACATATGCTTCAATACGGTTTAAAAGCGTTTCTTTAAATCCAAATCTGATCACTTCTTTCAAGGCTTCAGTAGCGTATCCTTTTCCCCAGTATCCTTGACCTAATTCGTATCCAATTTCTCCCCTAGAGCTTCTTTTAATCCATGTGTTAAAACCACAGGTCCCAATAAGGGCATTATCTTCTTTTCGGATTATACCCCATCTAATACCTTCCTTATTTTTAAACAGGTTGTTTAAAAAGTTAATCATATAGGTGGCCTGTTCAATATTTACAAAAGAGTTCATATTCATATATTTTGTAACTTCATCATCTGACCAGAATTTGAATAATGTTTCTGCATCTTTGCTGGTCATTTTTCGTAAAATTAATCTTTTTGTAGATAATTTTGGAAATCCGGGTCTTATTCTCACGTTTTTCATCCCTCAACTTTTATAAAATTAATCAATTTTAAAATTAATCTGTGTATATTTATTGATTTTAACCTATAGAAATTTATTGATGGAACTTAAGCTAGTTAAATCTTACTATTTTTATTATATTCTAATATTTTGGATATACGATCTGATTTAACATTTCTATTCCATGATTTTTACAACAATATCGGCTATTACATGGCCGAGTTTAACATGTTCCCCGACATCCAGATGAATTCCATCTAAGTCGCTTGCTACAACCACTTCTGAAGAGTCTAAGAAATGAACATTATGTTCTTCAGCTACCTGCTTGTAATATTGGCCTAATAGACGTGATTTAGTTTTTCCACTTTCAAATTCCTCAGCAAAATTGGATAGTTCTGTAATTATCGGTGGAGCAACTAATAACAATTCTGGTGCATTTTCATGGGGACCTGCTTCACTTTTAAGGATTAAATCCACCAGAACACGGATACTGCGGGCAATTTCTGTAACGGAAAGAGAAAAGCGCGTCTTAAGGTCATTGGTGCCTAAAAATAATATTACAAGATCAACGGGTCTGTGGGATGCAAGACATGGTATAAGGTACTTCATTCCATTCTTATAGCCCCCATGTAGTGGGTCGTCCCATAATGTTGTTCTACCATTCAGTCCTTCTTCAATTACAAAATAATTACTGCTTAAATCGTTCCTTAAAACTCCGGGCCACCGTTTGTCTCTTGCAATACGCTTGCCAGTTGCAGGATCATAGCCCCATGTAAGTGAATCACCATAACAAAGAATAGTTTTCATAAATAGTCCTCTGTTGTTTTTATAGTTATAATGCATATAATAGTTCATTTTTATAAATTCAAATATTAATATGGAAATTACAGTGATAACATATGTTTTATATATTTTCCAGCATTTCTGGTGGCATTTTGCCCTTCTTCAATACATGATGAAAAAATTTGAAAACTGTGAAACATGTCTTTCCAGAGTTCAAAAGTCACTTCAACATTAGAATCAACTGCTTTTTCATAAAATTTTATAATATCGTCCAATAACAGTTCATGGCTGCCAACCTGAATCATTAATGGAGGTAATCCATGTAAATCTGCATAAATTGGTGAAGCTAAAGGTTGAGTTAGGCTGTTACCTTTTAAATAGATTCTTCTTGATTTTTCAAGCCTTTCTTGTGTAATCCAGTCTTTTCCTTTATTTGTTACCATGGAATGACCTTCAAATAGCATATCAACTAAGGGTGACATGCATACTGCGGCTCTTGGAAGCTCAACTTCATTATCTCGTAGAGATAAAAGCGTAGATAATGCTAAAGTTCCACCAGCAGATATCCCTGCAATAATAATTTGGGAGGCTTCTATTCCATTCTTTAAGAGCCATAAATATGACATTAAGCAGTCTTCTACAGCATCAGGAAATTTATGTTCTGGTGCAAGCCTGTAATCAATGCTAAAAACACAGAAACCTGATTCACGAGATAGTTTCCCGCACAAGTCAAGGTGATCCTTTGTAGAGCCTGCTGTAAAGCTGCCTCCATGGAAAAACAGTATTATGTGGTCATCTTGAGCATTTTCAGCACAGATTTTAAATCCAGGGATATCGCTGACGTTTTGAATTTTCACATTAAGCTCATGTTTAGAACTGAACTTAAGGTATAACTGTTCAAAATCTTTTCTTAACTGAAATATGTTCCCTTGACTTAAAGAAATGCTTTTATTGATAACATTCAGTACTTCTTCAGCTTGCTTATTATTCATGATAGTCCCTTTTTATGATAAATGTTTTATTATCCTTACTAAATTTTAAATTTAATATAATTAATTTGGATTTAATTTAAAAAATACTTTTTCAGTTACTTCACTATCCTATGGGTAACTATTTAAAAAATTATATAAAATCGATATATCAAATCATTAGTATCAAAAAATGATATATCAAATTTTGATATTTAACCGGGAATAAAGGAGTTAATTTCATGGAAGAACATATGCAAATCTTTAAAAGTTTGTCTAAATATGAAAGAAAACTTATTAAAGGTTTAATGAGGAGTTTCAGCAATATCATGATTTTATGGCTTATTAACAAAAAGAGGATGCATGGATATGAGATAATGACTGCACTTAGTAATTCTAACCCTTATGAGAATAAAATGCCAAGTAGCAGTAAAATTTACCCTGTACTGCATGATTTAGAAAGTAACGGACTAATAAAAGGATCTTGGGAACATCAGGGAAAAAGAAAAGTGAAGTATTATGTGATGACTGATGAAGGTAGAAATTTCATTTTAAGTTTTAAAAAACTTTCTGAACATGTTAAAAAGGATCATGCTAATATCTGGACAGAATTTCAAGAATATATGGGTTCTGTTTAACAGATAGTCAAAAATTAAAATTGGCGAAATGTATTTTCAATTTCACTTATGAATCATAATTTAGGTAAATGCTATCAAATAATTTTAAAGATACTTTCCATATGCTCTCATTACTTTTTTATTAAGGTAAGTGGATATATAAGATCATGATAAAGGGCAAGGAAGCCTACCTCAAAAGGCTCACAGCGAACATCAATATGAAATCAGTTGATGTAGGAAAGGAACTCGATGGAACTACACCTCCTTCAGTATTCATTGGCAGTTGGAACTATCCCAAAGTCTATGCTGGCCCAATGATTGCTCCAATACAGGGTGATATATCAATTATGGACAGTCCAGAATCATGGATACCCAACCAGACAACTCAGGAAGAGATTATAGGCTACAGGTTGAATTTAGTACGTGGTAAACAAACTGTAGGAATACAGGACTTCAATAATTCTTTTGTTGAGAAATTACAGGAGATTTCCCTTGCATCCACTTCAATTGAAAGCGAGGCTGAATTTGGAAGCCGCCCAAAGGGTCTTTCATTCAGCGATGAAACAGCGCCCCACGGCCCAAGTGCTTTAATTGAAAAATTTGATATAGATGCAGTTAAATGGGACCGCCAGCTGGAAAAAGTGTACTATGACACTGATTTTAAGGCAGCTGCAGCCACAGTTGACCTCCACAGCAAAGGGGTTCCCTTTTCAAGTATCCAGAAGGCATTTTCTGTGGGAACAATGGGGGTTGAAAAAAACAGGAAATTAGTCCCTACACGGTGGTCAATTACAGCCTGTGATACAATTATAGCAGATAATTTGCTTCGAGAAGTCCGGCATTATGATATACTGGATACTTACAGAGTATATGAATTCAGCAGCCTCAACAATTATTATGCTGTGTTGTTACTCCCAATGGAATGGCAGTATGAATGGATTGAAGCGTTCATGCATGTTATGGGCCGTGAAGAGCTGATATTTGCAGACCATGAGTTAAACGGTGGTAAAAAAGAATATTCATGTGTAGGTGGATGCTATTATACTTGTAAGATGGCAGTCCTTGAAGCCCTTGCCCGTGAGAAGAAACAAGCTGGTGCAATAGTGCTGAGGGAAGCTTACAATGGATATGTACCTCTTGGAGTTTTCAACGTCAGGGAAAATGTGAGAAGTGCAATGGGTGAAATCCCAAGGGAATTTGAAGACATGAAAACAGCTCTTGCATATATTGAAACTAAATTAAAGCTCCCTATGGAAAAATTTAAACAAACAAGTACCCTGCTGCAGGACCTCATGAGATCTAGGCAGATGACGTTAGATAACTTTTTCAGGTAATTTTAATTTAATTGATAGGTCCCACCAATTTCAAGGGGCACAAATTCGATATCTGACTTTTTTTAAATATTTTTTTGATTTGGAATTTGATGGTGAGTTTAAATAATGTAATCTATAGGAAGGGTGTCTCTATAGGCCCTAGTTCTGTAAAATAGTTTTAAATCCTTAAAATAATATAAAAAAAGAAATAATTAGAATTCAGCAAAAGTGCTGAATATATTTCAATTTACTGGTAGTTTAAGGGATATTTTCCTGTTTTGAACTTGAAAGTATAAGCTGCCGCTAAATTGTTGTTAAAATTGTCTTTTATTGCTGTTTTTGGAATGTAAATTTGGTACCATGTGTATGAGTATCTTTTTGAGCTCATTTTGATGTAAAGTGTATTTCCTTTGATTGCTTTGCTGATTACGGCAGTTTTCCCTGTTTTCATGTTTTTAACATAGATTTTTGACCAGTATGTGCTTGCTTTTATGTTCTCGTTGAATTTAATTGAGATAGTGGCTGTTCTTGAAAATCCTGCTGCATTGTTTTTTGGATTTGTTGAACTCACTTTAGGAGGAACTTTATCTATTATTTTAACTGATTTGAATAATTGTTGAGCATCCAGTACAACTGAAACGTTAGCAGTGCCTCCAGTTGCGCTCTTTAATGTAGATTGTGCTATTCCTGCAGTAGTATAAGCTTTTGTGTTTATGGTTCCAAGAGTAGTGGTAAAAGTTACGGGTATTCCATTTGGTAAGTATGATTCTGTATGAAGCATTCCATAATTATCATACCTTAAGTCTGCAGTTATCATGGAGTTTGTATTAATTGGCACGGAACTTGAATTAACATTTAATTTGAGTACCAACCATTTAGCGACGGTAAAACCGTTCATTAAGGGGTATTTATTATTTCCCCACCAGTTAAGTTCTGCATCTACTGTTCCACCGCTATTGTAGATAGTATTTCTACTATTTACAGAATTTACATTTCCATTCTCTATGATATATGCATATTCAACAATCTGGTTGAAGTGAGCAGTCAAATTACCTTTATTGTAAATATCACTACCCCTGTCAGCAAGGTTATTTGTGAATGCACTGTTAGTAACTGTTAAATTGCAGGCATTGTAGATAGCACCACCATATGCAAAACCACCATAATTCGCCCTATTACCTGTGAAAACACTACTAATTACATTTAAAGTACCTTCATTACGGATAGCACCGCCATAGTACTTTGCAGTATTGCCTGTGAAAATACAGCCAGCAATGCTTAGATGGCCTGTATTATAAATAGCACCAGCATTTCCAATGTTATCCTTGAAAATACAATTCTTTACAGTTACGGTACCTCCATTATTTGAAATGGAGCCTGCTGATCCAGTGTAATTTTTATTTACAATTGTTAAATTTTGAATTATAACATTTAAACTGCTTTGAATTTTGAATATTGGCGCGTTATTGGTTCCATTTATAATGGTACTGCTTTTACTCTGCCCTTTTATGGTCATGTCTTTGTTAATTATGATGTTGCATTCTCTGTAAACTCCATTTGCTATATTTACAGTTCCGCCGTTGGCTATGGTCCGTGTAGCATTTACTATTGTTCGTTTTGCAGTTGCCCATGAAAGTCCATCGTTTGCATCGTTTCCGTGTGAACCGTTCACGTAAATGACTGATGAACTGGCAGAAACTGCATTAACTGCTGATAATGTTATGAAAGTTAAGCTAAATAAAAAAACTAATATTATAAACTTGCTCGTGTATTTATGCCTTATTTTCCCATTAATTTTATCTATCCCCTTTTGTGTCTTAGAAAATAATTAGCAAATTATTACTAAATGGAGATATTAACATTAAATTGTTATTTAAAATTTACTATTTAATTTAATTGTTTTAAGTGGGATGATAGTGATCAAATGTTTTAAAGCAATGTTAAAAATCATTTTATCAATATTTTGGTTTTACAGGGACATAGAAATCAATTTCAGATTCAGGATTATCTAGTCCAAAGAACCGGTCTTTATCATATGCTAATGCCATGTATGGATGAGCTTCCTGGTAATCTGAGTTTGGGAGCCATTTATTCCAGATGTACTCCCCTCCTTGAGACATTTTTTCTCCTTTAAATGTGAAGACAGCATACTTTGTCATTGGGAATGTTTTACAAAACATTTCAAGGGGCATTTCTTCTATTTTCCTTACTTCAATTCCAACATAAACGTAAAATTTCCCAGTTTCTTTATAGTCTTCAGGTTGAAGATGAACTTCATAGGCCCGGTCGTTAACCATTTTTTTTGGGAGTATATCTCCATACTTCTCACATAACTTATAGAAACGATTCCAGAGCAATCCTATTTCATTTTCTACACTCCATTCTTCATTAGAATGAAATGGATCACCATAATAAACGCACCCCATTAATTTAAGTATTTTTGAATCGATAATTTCTATTTTTAAAGGTTTTAAAGATTTATTTGAGGCCATATTGATACTTCCGGAAAAAATATTTAATAATATCTTTAGGATGACCTCCTATTAATTATTGATGTCTCGGCTGACTGTTTAATGCACCCATTCTGGCCACAGAAAAGAAAGCCACTTGGGAATTTCTGGTTCTTTAACCCGATCAAATGGGGGCATATATGGCTTCAAATCTATAATTGGAGTTCCATCAACCGCATCAAGGTTTGCTACCCTAATAATACCTTTTTCTTCATCAATATCCAGTATTTTACATGTAGTTACTGCTATGGGGTTTGGTCGATACTCTGCACGGGTTGCAAAAACTCCTGTAAGCGTATTCATTGAATAGGGGGGATACATTTGCAGCATATTTCTATTTTCTATTTTATCAGCTAACCAAAGTACCATCACGTGGCTGAAATTATCTAGTTCTTTTAATCCAGGGATATATTTGCCATCAATTTCCAAAAATGCATCTATACCCTCTCTTTTTGCATATCCTATTGGTGAAATTGTATATGAATTTGCTATTGTTATCTCTGGATTCTCTGCTATATTGGCATTTTCAGCAGGATTCTCGCAGTCTTCTAAATCTATGACAGGGAATATAACTTCGGTTAGAAGTTCATTTTCTGGAACTTCCTCTGGGTTGTTGAGATAAGCTTCCCTTGGGGCTCCAATCATTTCATATTTCCCTTCCATGATGTGTTGCATTATTTCAGCATAAACAGGGCCTATTTCTTGGTATGGACCTTTAAATATGGTGGAGATGGATTTGTGCTTTGGCATTATTTTTATTTTCACCTTTGCATCTCCATCTGTATTTCCTTTGAATGGTATTCCCACTTCATATTCCATTTTTTCAGGGGAAACTTCCATAGGGCTTGTATAGTAGACTACAAACGGTGGCTGTGTAATTTGAAGCCCTTTTTGCATTATCCATCCTGTTAGTTCACTTATTAACTCCCCCATTTCTTCTACTGGCCCTACATGTGAAATGCTGGCTACTTGATTTTCTTCTACGGTTTTTAATTCAATTTTCATTTTGAATTCTCCTTTAAATCTACAGTTGTGAATTGAATTTTCTTATATTAAAAGTTTACTATAATATGGAATATTACTCCACAATTTTGTGAACTTTAGTGGGGGGAATGGGTAAAATACAAAAGTTAATTTAAAGAAAAGATTTTTATCTAACTTCTAAAAAAAACTAGCATATGGATAAAAAAAGTAATTTAAACCCTTCACAAGAATTTCTTTTAAATTCATCTGATGAAATTGTTTCTATTTTAAAAACAATTGCTCATCCCAATAGATTTAAAATTCTTATCCTGCTTTTAGAAGGGCATTTAACCTTCCAGACACTGCTTGAAGAAACTGATTTGAAAAAATCTGCATTAGCTAACCATTTGAATGACTTAAAAGATAAATTTCTTGTGGAAAAAGTTCAGCATGGGACTTATATAATTACTGAAGATGGAAAAAATTATGTTAAATCAATTGAAACCACTTACAAAGAAAATATGGCCATGAAAAGAAAAGTTAAAGAAAGAAAGCAAAGAATGGAGCTTGCAAAATCATTTTTGGAAAGAAATAAAGATTGATATTATTTAATGTTATTGAAATTAACTATTTTTTTAAGTTAAGTTTATGGGATGATTTAAGTGGAACTACATTTTAAAAAACCTTCAAAAGAAACTAGAAACGCGATGTGTGAAACTGCGATGACGATTGATTATGCATCAAACAGGGGATTTGATGAAATCAAACTTGCACAGGATAAAATAAGCGAAATAACAGGACATAATCATGTAAAAACTGTAAATAGTGGAAATTCTGCAATTCTGGCAGCTATGAATTCATTTAAAGATAAAATATTGATTCCAGATCAGGGTGGATGGACTGGATTTAGAAACATGGCTGAGTTTAGGGGTATTGAAGTTGTCGAAGTACCTACCGACATTGGAATTATCAGCCCTGAAACTCTTGAAGAAACCATTAATAAACACAAACCTGAAGCTCTTTTTATAACAAGTTTTGCAGGGTATATTGCAGAACAGCCTGTAAAAGAGCTGTTTGAAATATGTGATGATAAAGGAGTAATGCTGGTTGAAGATGCTTCTGGAGGAGTAGGAGATAAAGAAAAAAAATTGGGGAACGGCGAACATGCACATGTAATTGTGGCTTCGACAGGCTCTCCTAAAATAGTAAACGTTGGAAACGGAGGATTTATCTCAACAAACTACAATGAACTCTTTAAAGAATCTAAAGTCCTTTTGAAAACATTAAAAGCAAGTCCTGTAACTTGTGCAGGAATATCTGCAGAAATTAAAAATGCTTCACAGATACTGTCAAAGACAACTGAAGCATGTGATATTCTTAAAAAAGAATTTGAATCTGCACTTCACCCTGATAAAAGAGGGATAAGCGTTGCTTTAAAGACAGATGATCCTAAAAAAACAGGGTATTTACTCAGACAAAAATTAAAAGCTGATGGAAGGGGTATAATAACTATCTGTCCTAGATATGAACGAGTGATGATGGATGCTGTATGTATTGAGGTTAAGAATCTTGATATGCAGTCTCTGGAAAATGGTAGTTTAAAAGAAGTAGTTCAATTTGTTAAAGGAATAATTGGTTAGGTTATTTCTAAGAATTTAATGTTTTAAAGGAATTGGATATAATCACAGCTTAAGTTTTTAGTATAATAGATTTAAGAAATTGTTCCAAGTTAAAAGTGTAATTGATTGAGTTAATTAAAATTCAAGTTAATATTTGAAAAGGAAATTGATGGAGCATAAAATTGTAGTTTAAGTTTCCAGTATCAGCAGTGTGGTTTTTTCAATCATCAAATTGGATATTCCTCCCGCAGTTTTTATTTCCCCTTCTGAAATATTGTAAATGCCTTTTAAAAGTGTTTTATCTGGATTTAAGATGTTATCATCTCTTTTATCCAGTACAGTTTCCAGTTCTTCCATAATATTTTTGCTACAGTCTACAACTACTGCACAGATATTCATTTTACCTTCTTTTAGCCCTAAAATTGAAAGTGCTTTGGATATTTGCCTTTGAGCAGATGCACGCACGCATATTTCAAGTCCAAGGTCTTTTGCAATGTTTTCATTCCTCTCAAATGCTTTAATTGCATGAACTGCTGCATGGAGGATATGCTCACGGCCGGCGATTCCATCAGCATTTAAAAGCTGAACAGTACAGTTTTTGCTTATTTTGTTAATATTACTCATTAATTTTCCGAAATCTTCGATATTTGAACTGAAACCAGCTATCTGGATATTGTATTCCATAGTGTACTCCTCAAAGATAATTTTAAACTTGTTATAGCTTTAATACGTGCTATTTATTCTATTAATCCATTTTATTATTTTGTATTGTAAAAATATGGGCTGTTTGACAGCCAACTATTAGTTAAGACAGCAGGTCTTTTAAATTTTTTTGTTGATGCTTATTTGGATTGGGGGTGGTGTTCAATGTAAATTTCAATATAGTCAAATAGCCCTATTAAAACCACAGCAAGTGTTCCAACCACATACCAGTGGTAATCTTTTGGTTCCTGATTTTCTAATGATTTTATTTCATTTCCCATTTCATTGACCACTTTTACAGCAGTTTTTAGACGTGAATTTATTTCGTTAACTTTTTCTTCACTGGCTTCAAACTCTAGATCTTGAAGTCTGTTGTCTAAAAATTCAGATATCCTTGTCAGTGATTCTCCTATTTTCTCTAGATTTCCTTCTTTTATAACCTGGGGATCTGTAACCCCTTTAATAAAAAGACCGCTGTAAGAGTCCTTAAAATCTTTAATAATTTCTAAAAATGATTCTTCAATATTAACTTGATATGATTCATTTTCGGTTTCCATATCATTTAATATATAAAAACTATTATTTAATTTTCTAAATATATAGATCATCTGGTAAAATTAAGCCTCATCACTGCTAATTAAAATATTTAAAAACTAAGTTAAAGACTTGATTATTTATACATACTTAAATGGAAAATATGGCCGATAAAAAGATTTTATTTAGTATTTGTGTGTATAATGCAGGTGTTGTGTTTATTTAATTAAGTTAAAGTATATTTTTTATTTTTTAAAGAGAATAAACACTGCCTGTAATTTAAGAAATGTTTATTAAGGTTCAATTTACTTTTAAAGCAATGGGGGATAATTTCTTGAGGAAAGGTAAGAAAGATGCAGTTAGTAATGAGAAAAAATTAGCAGCAGATCTTGAAAAAAAATTATCTCCAGCTAGAACAGTATTTAGAATTATTCTGGGGACTTTTGGTTTGTTACTATGGATTTTAATAGGTGTTAACCCCACAATTTTCTTTTCATCGACTATACAACAGTTTATGGGAGTTACATCATTTTTTTATAGAAATCCCATTGTTTTTTTAATGGTGGCATTGATCAATATCTTTTTAGGGATAATGGTTTATTTCATTGGAATTATCTGGTGGTCTGGATTTCACATTATATTGTCCATAAGATGGTTTTATGGTTATGCGAAATATCGCAATGTAAAGAGAGCTCCAAATTAGGTTGTTATAACCATAAAAAGAATCTAAATTAAAAAAAAAGTATTTTAAAAGAGAAAAACCTGTTTTAGAGGTCCCCTTCTTTTATTTTTTTGATATCTTTTTTATCGCTCAATATTTTATTAATTCCGCTTAAATAAGCCTCTACACTTGCATTTATGATATCTGGTTGTGTACTTCTTGCAGTCACAATCTGGTCTTCATGTTTGAGCTTGACAATTACATCAATCAGTGCGTCGGTACCTCCAGTTATAGCATCTACGTGGTACTGCTCAAGTTCTATATCTGCAAAATCAGCTATGCTCTTTTTAACCGCAACTATGGCTGCGTCTACTGGACCTATACCTATTCCAGCTTCAAGAACTTCATTGTTGTTAATATTAAGTCTTACTGATGCAGTTGGAGTAATTTTATTTCCTGAAACTATGGTAAGCTCTTCCAGCTCGACCACTTTTTCAGCCACTATTCCAAGTACATCTTCTGCTATCGCCTGTAAATCTACATCTGTAACGCATTTGCCTTTATCTCCAAGGGCTTTTACCCTTGTAAATATCTGGTTGAGTTTTTCATCATCTACACGCAGCCCCATTTCTTCAAGCCGTTTTTTAAGCAGGCCTGACCCTATATGTTTGCCCATCACAAATCTGCGCTTGTGTCCCACAAGTTCGGGGGTTATAGGTTCGTATGTTTCGGCTTTTTTAATTACACCGTCTGCATGTATTCCTGACTCGTGGGCAAATGCATTTTCCCCTACAATGGCTTTATTTGGTTGTAATGGCACATTGGTTAACCTTGAGGCCATTTTAGAGATTTCGTATAACATTCCTATTTTTATATTTGTCTTTACGCCGTAAAGTGAGTATAGTGAAACTACTAACTCTTCTAAAGAAGCATTTCCTGCCCTTTCGCCTATTCCATTTACTGTGACATGGGCTTGACTTGCGCCAGCTCTTAAACCTGAAAGTGAATTTGCAACTGCAAGTCCAAAGTCGTTATGGCAGTGAACACTTAAAGGTGCATCCAGTTTTGATAAATGCCCATAAAATTCGTAGGCTTTTTCAGGAGTGAGCATTCCAACGGTATCGCATGCACATATCCTTTTTGCACCAGCATCTATCCCTTCTTTGAATACCTGTGTGAGGTAATCAATGTCACTTCTTGTTGAGTCCTCTGCAGAAAGCTCTACCAGCAGCCCGTGGTCGACAGCATACTGCGTGCTTTCGATTGCAAGGTCTTTAACTGTTTCCCTTGTTTTTTTTAATTTATATTTTATATGAAGATCAGATGTTGGAATAACCAGATGAACACTATCCACGTCGCATTCCAATGCGGCGTCTACATCAACTTTAACAGCCCTTGCAAAACTGCATATTTCAGTAGAAAGCCCTTCACTGGTAATTTTTTTAATTCCTTCCCTTTCACCAATTGATGTAATGGCAGATCCTGCCTCAATAACATCTACACCAAGTTCGTCAAGTTTTAGGGCCATTCGCAGCTTCTCATCAGGAGTTAAAGAAACTCCAGGGGTCTGTTCGCCGTCTCTAAGTGTTGTATCTAATATTCTAGCGTTCAAAGGAATTCCTCTTTTTATTTTAACTTTATAAACTTTATTTTTTTGTAAGTACAGAGATAACTCTGGTTAAACTTTTATGCATTCTTATCTTGTATTGTTCTATTATTTTAAATTTAGTATGACTCACAAGTTCATGGATGTCCAGGTAGTGGGGAGTTGCCATACAGATATATCCGTCTTCTTTTAATAGTCCCTGCATGGATGCAAGGGATTCTTCATAAATCTTTTTACTGTCTATACCTGCTGTTGAAGCTGAAATACCATAGGGAGGATCAGTTACAATAGCATCGACTTTTTCCTCAAGTGTAATATACCTTGCATCTCCCTGAAAAATAGTATAATCCTTAATGTTGCAGTATTCAAGATTTTTTTTAGTTCCTTCAACCATTTTCTCGTCTATATCAGTTCCAATTACTCTAGCCCCTACTATTCCTGCTTCTATTAAAATACCACCTGTTCCACAGAATGGGTCTAGAACTGTGCTTCCTTTTTTGGCCCGTGCTAGATTAACCATTCCCCTTGCAAGTTTGGGGCTCATGGATCCTGGATAGAAGAATGGTCTTTTATGAGGTTTTAAGTCATTGTAGTGTTTTTTACTTCTTTTAATCAGTTGTTCACTGACTAAAACATTCGAAAGCTTTGCTTTCGATGTTTGCGGAGCACAGCTTCGCAACCGCGAAAATTTGATATTTTCGCATGTGCCGAATGTTTTATGTTCGGGGGCTGAGTTATCAAGTACGATTGTTCTTAAAAAAGTATCGGGATTCTCAAGATTTACTATGGCTTCATCTCCCAACTCTTTTTTAATAATACCTCCAAGCTCGATTTCCATGGCTTGGGAGTTAAAATCAGGGTCAATACCTACTCTTTTAACCCTTACTGCATAATCTTGACTAATAATATCTTTCCAGGGGTATTTTTGGATATCATCGTTTAAATGAGGAATACTGGTTTTAAACAGTAATTTACATATCTCATGGGTATAGGCAACTTTTTTACCTATTACCTCAATAACTGCAGAGTCTTCATCTGCAATTTCAATGATTAAAATTCCGTTTTGATGATATTTTATATTAAAGGAGACATTTTCAGTCTCTAAACTCGCTGTTACTTCTGCTTTTGGTAAAGTTTCGTTTTCACCGGATAAAATGAAGATTATTTCCATAGATTAGACACCTTTAAGAGTTGAGTGGTATTTATTTTTTTATATTTCATAGATTAACTGATAGTTGGGGTTTTCACCTTTAATAAATTACTTGATTACGATTCAAATTAAACAAAATAATTTTTCATTTGAACTAACTATTTTCAAAATAAGTAATGAAAAGTATGTTAATTTTATAAACCAAATATTTTACGTGACAGCAGTTTAGGAAGAACTGAGAAAATTACTCCGTTTTTTATTAATTTTATCATGAGCGGTGATTGGGAATCCAGATCTCCATATTCAGAAACTATTTTTCCTACTTCTTTTTCTTTAAGTTTTAAAATTACAGAGTCAAGATTTTCATCATCCAGGGATTTATAGGTATCCTGTACTTTGAGCTGCATTTTAAGTTCTGTATTATACATTTTTTTATATCTTTTTTGATATTTCTTTAAAATATCAATGTTTTGAGAACTAATTGCTTCATATACGACTTCTGAAGCGATTTTTGCGCAATTAAACCCTATTATAAGTCCGCCGCTTGTAGTTGGTTTAACCTGGGAAGCTGCGTCCCCTATAAGTATGGCCCTGTTTTTTACTATGTCTTTTTTAGGGTCATATATGGGAATTTTACCGTGATATTTTTTCAAAATTTTTGCATTTCTTAAAGTTTCATTGTTTTTTAAAAAATCATTTAAAATCTCACTTAAATCATTATAATCAAAATCACCAAATAGACCTACCCTTGCAGTGTATTCTGAAATTGGAATAACCCATAAAAACCCAGGGGATATTTTTGAATTAACATATACCTGAAAATAATCTTCTTTAAATGCATTTTCTCCAGCGTCGATTAAATACTGGCTTGCATGTACATATTTGGATGCGTTGTTAAAAGTTTCAGATACTATAGATGCATGGCCGTCAGCACCTACAATGATTTCAGCAGATATTTTTTTATCTTTGAAGTATATCTCTCCAGTTTCTATGTCTATTTTTTCTGCTCGATGGTTTAAAAAAAGTTCTACTCCTTTATCTACTGCTAATTGTGCTAGATATTTGTCATATGCAACTCTATCTAAAACATAGGCTAAAGGCTCTTCTTTTTTACGCATAGAAATCATAGTACTGGATGGGGAATGTAAACATGCCCCATATATTTCATTAAGTATAACTTCATCAGGTAGAACATTCACATCTTTTATTTTGTTACCTAGAAGTCCAGCACACTGCAGAGGTACTCCTATTTCTTTTTTTTTCTCGAATATTGCTACTTTAAGCCCTTTTTCTGCCGCGTATCTTGCAAATGTTGAGCCTACCGGTCCGGCTCCGACTATAGCCACATCATAATTTTTCATGTTATCTTATCCGTTTAACAATGCTATTTCATCTCATTCAATGTAAAACCACGAAAACATGTTTTCGGGGACTGTAAAAAACAGGAAATACCTGTGATATATGTTAAATTAGTATTAGAAGAGTACATTTGAAGTTTGTAACTACAACTATTTAAGATTTTAATTAATATTTCTTAAATTTTTTGTCATACCTGTCCATTACAGAATCTTTAATCTTTTTGGGGCCAGATGGTTTTTCAACTATGTAGTCTCCTTCAATCATCTGGTTTATTCTATCTTCTACTTTTTTAGGATCTGGAATATCATTGAGTATTATTCTGGTATTTTCATGACCTCCATATACAGATATATCTCCACTGGTGGTCAGGCGTTCTATTAATCCCTGCGAAACGTTAACGTCTTGAATTTTATCATAATGCATATATGATTTGTTTTTACGGATTATCCCTTTTTCCAGGATAACTCTGTAATTTGTAAGGGTATAGGTTGTGTATTCCCATGAAAGTATGTCCCATATGATCCAGAGAATCAAAATAAGCATTAAAAAGAACATGATTATGGTGGTAGCTTCTACAAGTGGAACCTGGATATATTTTATGATATAATTTTGTATTCTTGCAACTACAGATACTACGGGCTCAAAAATAAATATAATTACAAGTAATGCAATGAATTTAATTACAGCTGATTTTAAATACATAAAAAAGCGAGGCTTGGTCTCAAATAAAATTCTTTCTCCTGAACGAATATCTTTTGTGTGTCTCATAAAATCACCACTTTCCACTACTTTAATGGATAAACTAAATTTAATTATGATCCTTTCTGTGTTTTATCTATGCATAATTTAGAATTAGTAATCTAAATATTTTATGTAAGACAAACTAACCACGATGATCACAGAAAGAATTAGGCTTGATGAAACTAACATTTTACTTAAGACAGATTTAATAAATCATAAACTTTCTAATTTTATTTTAAGACAGCGTATGGAGCTTATAAATTATACTAGGGATAATAAAGAGTTTTTAATATCTTTTGAACCAGTAAATGCGGAAGATGCTCCTTTTATAGCAAAAGTAATGGTAAAAGCAGGTAAAATTGCAGAAGTAGGCCCGATGGCGGCTGTTGCAGGGACAATATCAGAACTCTCAATGAATTTCTTAATAAAAAACGGTGCAAAATATGCAATTGTAGAAAACGGTGGAGATATAGCCATTAAAACTAATAAAGACGTGGTAATGGGCCTTTATGCCGGAACTTCATCACTTTCGGGACAGATTGGTTTTAAAATAAAATACGGGAAAACTCCAATGGGAATATGCACCTCTTCTGGAACTGTTGGGCATTCTATAAGTTTGGGAAGGGCAGATTCTGTAACTGTATTTGCAGACCATGCCAGCATTGCCGACGCGCTTGCTACAAGCATTGCAAATGAAGCTAAAGGTGATTTAGAACAAGATGCTGTGCAGAACTGCCTGGCAAGAGCTGAAGATTTTAAACCTTATTTTAGGGGTGTTATGATCGTGGTCGGTGAATCTGCCGGAACAGTTGGAAAAATCCCTAAATTGATTAAAACTGATAAAAAAGTTGTTTTAGGAGATCTTTTTGATATTTATTAAAAAATAAAAAGAAGTTGAAAAAAATATATTTCTAATATTTTTTCAAATTGGATTTAGTTCCTCTTAATTCGAGCTATATCTCCTATTGTAGCTCCTCTTCTGGCTCGTGGGCCTAAATCTTCCTGTTTTCCATCGTCAGTTTTTTCAATGAGTGTTACGTCCAGTATTTTTTCTAATTTTTTTGCAAGTTTAATATCTGGAACCATCTTTCCAGATTCAACCCTGTTAACCACAGAGGCTTTTTCATATACTTTCTCAGCCAGTACTTCACGGGTCCATCCTTTTCTTTCCCTGCCTTTTCGTATAATATCTTTGAAATCTTCGATAACTTCTTCTGAAGGCTCCCTGAATTTAGGACTTCTTCTTACTGGCCTTGGTTTCCTTGCTTTTGGTGGTTCTCTCTGTACTTTTCCGAATTTAGAACATTCATTACATGTAACCATAATTGAGCTTTCAATTTTTGTTTTCACTGGTTCTCCAACTATTTTCTTTCCACATATCTCGCATCTCATGCTGATCACTTTGTATTTTCATGTAAGTGTAATATATAATATTGATAATGCAATAAAACGAACAGTTGTTCTTGTTTAAGTATTTATACTTTTCTTATTCTTCTTTATAATATTTATGTCTGTTTTATACATCTTAAATTATGTTTTATAAAAAATATATGATTTTGTAAATTTTGAAAACATAATTTTTTAATTTTCAGTGGCCTCGAAAAACTTTAATTTGCATTGGCTTTTAAAAAAAACGTTAAATTATACTTTTCTATTATATTGTGTACCCTCAATATTTAAATATTATTAAAACAAAAATATGACTGAATTAATTAATAAATATTTTCAATTTAATAAAAATTTCAGGAGTGAATAAGGATCATGGAAGACATGTCCCGAAATATAATGAAAAAAACTGAAGATCTTAAGAAGGAAATTAAACTCCTAAAGGAGGAGAATACTAAAACTAAAAGGAATTTAATGTGGAAAGTTAGAAAGCTTGAAAAAGACAAAGTTTTAGTTGAAAATGAAAAGATGAGGCTCGACAGAGAAGTAAAATCTCTAAGAGGCGAAATTGAAAGGTTTAGGTCCCCTCCTCTTGTAGTGGCTACTATAACTGAAGTTTTAGAAGATGGAAAACTTGTAGTAAAAAGCAGCACAGGACCTCATTTCGTTATAAATTATTCACGTTTATTAGATAAGAAATCATTAGAACCCGGCTCAAGGGTTGCTTTAAATCAGCAAACATTTAGTATTGTAAATGTACTGCCATCTGAGAAAGATCCTTTAATCAGCGGTATGGAAGTAGAAGAAAAGCCAGAAGTAAGTTATGAGCAAATTGGTGGACTTGAAGAACAAGTCGTTGAAATTAAGGAAACAGTAGAATTACCACTTAAAAAACCAGAATTATTTGCAAATATTGGAATTGAACCTCCAAAAGGAGTACTTTTATACGGTCCTCCAGGAACAGGTAAGACCCTTCTTGCAAAAGCAGTTGCAAATGAGACCAATGCAACATTCATAAAAATTGTTGCATCTGAATTTGTAAAAAAATACATTGGTGAAGGTGCAAGATTAGTCAGAGGTGTATTCGAACTTGCAAAAGAGAAAGCACCAAGTATTATCTTCATTGATGAAATAGATGCAATTGCAGCTAAGAGGCTCAAAAGTTCAACAAGTGGTGACAGAGAAGTTCAAAGGACACTCATGCAGCTACTTGCAGAAATGGATGGATTCGAAGCAAGAGGAGATGTTGGAATCGTTGCAGCGACCAACAGGCCGGATATATTAGACCCTGCACTTTTACGTCCTGGAAGATTTGACAGGTTCATAGAAGTTCCAATTCCAAATGAAGACGGTAGAATGGAGATCTTGAAAATCCACACCAGAAATATGTCCTTAGAAGAAGAAGTGGATATAAGACTTGTTGCATCATTAACTGAAGGTGCTTCTGGTGCCGACCTTAAAGCTATCTGTACAGAAGCAGGTATGTTCGCAATAAGGGAAGAAAGATCCAGCGTTACAATGAACGATTTCATGGATGCAATTGATAAAATTGTAGGTCTTGAGAAAGAAGAAGAAGTTAGAAGAGAAGCAGGTGTAATGTACGGTTAACACTCAAACACAGGGTGTTTGGTGCATCACAATCTTTGATTGTGATAGCACTCGAAAATTCGTAGAATTTTCGGTGTTTACGGAGCACAGCTCCGTAACCGTAAAAACCGAAGCTTACAAAACCTACGGTTTTGTGCGTTCAAAATTCTACGAATTTTGAAAGGTTTTTACATGCCCCAAACACTTCGTGTTTGAGGGTTTTTCAATTCTTTTTTATTTTTGAGTGTCCACAAACTATTTATCTTATAATTTAAAATCTAATTTTAAGCCAGTGATGAACCCTATGAGCTCTGATACGTGATGAATGATGGGCGATCTGAGGCTTATTATTACTATTATTAAATTCGACTTTTAATTCAATTTTTTTTAATTTAATTCAGTATTCTACAGGTTTGAACTAGTATTCTAATTGAATTTAAATTAATTAAGCAGTGAATTTACAATGTTTTGTAGAATTTCAATAAAATTATTTATTTTAGATTACATATATTAATAATACTTTTTATATGGAATATATTATTGATAATTGCGGAAGTTAAATCTTGCAAAATAAAATAAATTTAGAAACTCCTATTGGAATTAAATGGATATTATTAACAGCTGCAATTTTTATTCTTCTTTTAATTCCTTTTGTCTTATTTGGAGATTCTTTAGATAACTGGACTAATAGTTTTTTTCAATCTGAACCTTCTAAACTAATTACAAGCTTAGTTATTGGATTTTTATTATCTATGGATATTATAGCTCCAGTTCCATCTAGTATATTAAGTACGGCAGGCGGATATTTTCTTGGATTTATAGGTGGAACTCTTATTTCTTTAGTGGGCATGACAATCAGCTGTTTAATAGGATACTGGATTGGAGCTAAATTCGGACGTCCCGCAGCTCTTCGATTCGTAGATACAAAAGAAATTTCTGGATTTGAATCTCTTCAAAAGAAGTATGGGGATTGGATAATTATTGTTTCACGTTCAGTCCCGATACTTGCTGAAACTTCAGTTCTATTTGCAGGAATTGGCCGTATGAAAATCAGCCGTTTTATTTCTATGATTACAATATCCAATTTGAGTATATCCATGGTTTATGCAGCTGTTGGTGCTTATTCTGCCCATATTAATTCATTTTTACTTGCTTTTGCAGCTGCTATAATATTCCCTGGTGTTATGATTGTCATTTTGAAAAATAAAAAGATACTTAATTCTGATTAAGGTCATTGTTTATTTTACAATATTAATAATTTATTAATCATGCAAAACAAATAATAATAGTAGATTATCTCAGTTGATGTGTTTAAATGTCTTATCTTATCTGCGAGAAATGTGGTGGCTATTACAAGCTTAAAGAAGGAGAAAAGCCGGATGAATTTGAGGCATGTGAGTGCGGAGGTTCCTTGAGATTTGTCCAAAATTTTAATGCACATTTCGACGAAGAATTAGATCCTATAAATGAATTTAATATTTGTCCTGACTGTGGAATTGAGAATTCTGCAGGTGAGAAATACTGTAAATCTTGTGGTAAAATGATAAAAGATACCAAAAATGAAGAAAATAGCTCTGCTGATGCTAATAAAAATGTGCTAAAATTTACATCTAATAAATGGATATTGAGGGTGCTGGCAATTATTGTAGGCGTTTTAATTGTAGTGATCCCTACTTTCATATTTGTAGATTCGAATTATGCTTTATTATTGCTTTTAATTGGAGGAATAGTTGCATCTTTAATTGCTGGAGGAAAAAGTGAAGATGGAGCTATAAATGGAATTATAGTTGGTGTAATAGCTGCACTCTTAATTTTAAGTTTTAGAGGTAATTTTTTATTTATTGATGATATCCTCTTTAATATAGAAATATTCATTTTTGAAATGAGCGGTGCCATATTAATCCTTACCCTTTTTGGCCTTATTGGAGGAGTAATAGGTACTTCAATACGTGAATTCTTAATTAAAGCTGAAAAATAAGATTAGTGCTTAACTAAAAAATTTTAATTTGAAGGAACTGATTTGTGTGAATAATAACCTTTAAGTACAGGTAATATATTAAACATCTTTTTTATTTCTTCAAATTCTTTATATTCCTCGCTTATAACAACAATATGTGCTGGCGGGTGTATTTTTTTAATATGCATTATGCTTTTTGTTGTGTCGTCTAAAACTTTTATGAGAGTTGCTATTTCACATTTTGATCTTAAATTCTGCTTAAGAATCCCTTTAGCCAGTTTGTCTGCAATTTGAGGTTCAATTATCTTTGGTTTTCCTGATATTTTTAAATTAGCATGCCTTTCAATGTCTGCAATGGCATTCAATAGTTTTCCTTGACTGTTTGCACGTATTAAAATTAGAGTCATTTTTTCACCGGTATAATTTTTTGATATGATTAATCAAATAGAACTTGATTTTTAAAAAATTATTTCTATGGATATACATTTCTATGGATATATGAGTATTGTAGATGATTTCTAATTAAATATTCTTTATTTTTTAAAAATATAAAATTAGTATTAAAGATTCAATTAATGGTATAAGGGTTATTATATCTAAAATTACTGTATTTAAATTTATCTTATGTAACTGTATAATTAATGGGACTGTATAAAAGGTAAAATATTTCTTTTCTATATTTTCAAATTTTTCTCCATTGATCACTCCAGAATCAAGCAATCCATTGTTTTTAAGTTTGTCTATTATCTACTAATTTTGAATTGATTAGCATGTTTTTGTACTGTTTTAAATTGATTATGAAAGCATCTTCTTGATTTTTAAGATATGAATATACATTTTCAGATAAAGACATCTGTTAAATTTTGTACTGGCTATTTGGTTCTTTTAATAAATTATTTCATGTTATTTTCTACTGATAGTTCTCATTTTTAAAGTTTAACACCTCTTCAATTTTTATTTAATTATATCTCATTTAGAGTATCCAGTAGCTGTAATTATCATGTTTTTAATTCTGTTGTTAATTTTCCTTAAATTAATTCAAGGTATATGAACTGCCAGATATTAGTAATAAATAATTATTTATATTTATTAATATAATAATTTATTAGGGCTTGCTTGAAAAAAAATAAAAGGGGGTATGTTATATGGCTGAAGGTAACAACATGTTGTTAGGTATTTTAGCTGTAATTTTAGGTATTTTGGTCATTGCTTTCCCATTGTTAAGTATTTTCACAGCCAGTGTCCTAGCAGGACTGGCTGTAGTGTTTTTAGGAATTTGGTTATTAGCACAGAGTTTTGGGACATGGGGAGCAAGCAAAGCTGCAAGTATTGCCTTTTTAATACTTGGACTCGTAGCAGTAATTTGTGGAATAGGTTTATTTGGACATATACTTGCATTTAGCTTCTTAGCAAGTATAGCTCTCTTCTTTGCAGGCTTTTTCCTGATAATTTCAGGTATAATGTCACTATTTGCTAAAGAAGGAACAGCAGCTAAAGGATCTGGAGTTATTGGTGTCATATTAGGTATATTATATATAATACTGGCTTCATTTGCATGGGATCCATATTATCTAGCTTTATTAATTGGAATTTGGCTGGTAATTGATGGAATAGCTTTATTCTTTGTTAGTCCATCTGATCTGGTGAATACTAAAAAATCAGAAATTTAAAATGATTTAAAATCGGCAAGCCTGTCTCATTAAAAAGATGTATTTAACTAAAAGGTGATATTATGCCGGAGTTAGGACCTTTAGGACGTGGTGGAGCTAGAAGAAGAACAAGAAGAAGAATGATGGCAATGAATGAAGCTAACAAGTCATCAGATCAATCAAATAACATGGAAGAGTCTGTTGATTTAGATACATTAAAGAAACTAGCTAAATTACTGCAAAATAAAGGAATAATAACAGAAGATGAGTATGATCTGTTATTTGAATAAATAAAATGTTGATTATCATGTATAAAATGGTTTCATGGTAAAATTATGGGCAAAAAGAGGAAATTATCATGAAAAAGATTGTGGGAATTATACTAGCCATATCTATACTGGTTGTTTTTGCTTCGGGATGCACAAGCAGTAACAATATGTCAAACAATAGCAGTAACGGTACCTCAAATCAAAATAACTCAAATGTAACACTTCAAATTACAGCTGATGGTCCATGGACTGGTGACTATGCATATACAAATGGAGATATGCAAATTAATGGAACAGGAAACGCTAATTATAACTTAGGTCTTAACCCGGGTCATGTCACAGTATCTATAGAGAATAAAGGCAATGGTACTTTAACTGTACAGCTGCTCAGGGGTGGAAATGTTGTACAAACTCAAAGTACATCTGAAAGTATGGGAATTGTTAATATAGATCAAAAATTCTAAAACTTTTTTATTTTCTTTTTTTGATTATTACTTAAATTTTAATAAGGAACAAAAAAAATGAGGGATAACTTTAAAATGCCCCCATTTCTCCGGTAGATTATTATAATTGTGGTTATTTATCTGCAGTAGTTGCATTAAAATTTACTGCACCTATAACTAGTCTCATACTGCTTTCTATATTCTTGAGCTTACTTATCTGCCCTTTTTTAAAATGGTTGGAAAAAGAGGTCTCTTACAACATTGGAATGTTGATAACTCTTCTGGGAATTTTTATTTTGGGTCTTGGAATATTAGCATTTCTGGTAGCAACATTGTCTCAATTAGTACAGGCACTCCCTAGTTTATTGATAAAATCATCTAATTTCTGCACAATACGGAAATCAAATAATTGAGTTTATTGTTTTTATATACCTATAACAGATATAAATGGACTTAAGCAGATGGTACTTTTATTATATTTGCTGTGATATTCCGGGTTTATGAGCTTCCTCAAATTAAAAAAAAAGACTGATCAAAGGACTAGGTGCAGATAATTTTACTTTGAATAAAACTTTTGTTCTTGTCGGCGATTTCATTAAATATTTTATTATCAGGGTAAATATAAATTTTATTCATGGTATAGTGTTGCAGGTGTTCTTTTCATATTTGACATTAACTTTGCAGTACTCTGGGGTTTATTAATATTTATACTTGGATTTATCTGCAATTAAAAAAATTATGGTTGAATATGGCGGCTTGGTAATGTCTACATATCCTGTAACAAGCCATCCGGTTAACATTCCTGCTACAATAAATATCATCTGGAAACTAACTGGAAGTTTGCCAATTAAACGGGAAAAAATCGCTACTACTAAGAGCATTATAAAAAAGAAAATGATTTCAAACATAAAATCACAAGTGGAATTATTTTTTTCTCACATTTTCTGTTTTTGTATCCTCTTCATAATAATGGGAAAGTAATTTTTTCTCTTCTTCCATATTTGGAAACTTGTAAAATACAAGTGCTGCCCCTACCAAAATAGCAATAATTCCAGCAAGGTATGCCCATCGATCTCCAACTAAAAAAGAAGATTTGGCTCCTGCTATGATCTGATCTGAATATTGAGGGTACTGCTGGGCAAGGGTAGAAGCACTGGCAAATGATTTTTGAAGTGTTGCTTCCACACCGGCCGAGATCTGCTGGGGGACATTATTGATTTTTGAAGCAAATGCAGAAGCATAACCTGCGGTAAGTAATGTACCAAAGATTGAGGTCATAATGGCACCGCCAAAATCACGCTGCAGGTCTGCTGTGCCTGATGCCATACCTACACGTTTAACAGGAACAGATCCTGTAAGAGAATGGGATGCCGGAGTTCCTGCTAACCCAACTCCAATTCCTATTAATGCATAAGCCAGCCCAACCTTCCAGTAGGGTATGCCTTCTTTCCATAACAGTAACATAGTCAAGAATCCTAATAAACAGAACAGGTAACCTGCAAGAAGCGTAAATCTGGATCCTCGTGACTCTACAAACTTGGCAGACTGTGGCGCCACTAGGATCATGAGAATTGCGGAGGGTATAATCGAAAGTCCTGCATCAAAGGTTGAATAACCCAGAACATTTTGTAAAAACTGCTGCCCAATGTACAGAGCACCCATCAACGATCCAAAAACAATTATTCCTGCGCTTGCCGCTACCCAGAAAATCCGCCTGCCTGCTACTTTTAGATCATAAAGAGGGTTAGGTATGCCCCGCTGGTGTTTTATAAATAAGAATCCAACGACAGCCGCTAAAATTATTAAAACAAGTACTAGAGTTCTTATACTGGGTACTGGGGCAAAGTTAATGGCCATAATTAATGTTCCTATGAGTATGAGGGACATTATGCCTCCCACATTATCAACTGGATTTTTGGTTTCATTTACATGGGATGGGATGAATTTAATGGCCATAACTAATGTTAATAATGCTAGGGGCAATGTAATTAAAAATACAGATCCCCATGGGCGAGATATGAGGAGGTATCCTGATAAAAGCGGACCTAAAGCCGCAATAGCGGCACCTATGCCTGACCAGAGAGCGATAGATCTCGTTCGTTTAGGACCTGACCACAATGCGGTGATTATTGCTAATGTTGTTGGAAATGCCATTCCCGCAGCTAAACCTCCAATTATACGGGCTAAAACCAGCATATTAACAGTTGGGGCAAAACCTGCCAGTAAGGATGCGGGTATAGATATAATAGTTCCCAGTATAAGCATCATTTTTCGTCCGTGATGATCACCAAGAGCCCCGAACCACAATACTGAGGAAGCCAGGCCAAGTGAGAAGCCCACAGCAACCATGTTAATCTGAACTTGCGAAGCATTAAAAGCCAAACCTATGGATGGAAGGGCTACATTGGCAACTGATAAGTTCAAGTTGGCCACCGCAGCCCCCAAAATAAGGGTGGCCAGAACTACCATTCCCGGTTCAGAATTTCTATTTTTTACCTTTTCTGCATTCATTTTATCACTCGTTATATTAAGCGCATAATATTTTATCTTTTTCTTAATTTAATTTAAAATTTATATGTAATTATCCAGAAAAGCTAATGAATTAAAGTTTACCATATTTATCCAGTTTAACTTAGATAATTTCAAATTAAAATCAGTGTAGAGTCTTAAAATCACTAAAATAAGCGTATTAATCATGATAAAAATTGACAATAATTCCTTGAAGATTAATTTTAAATTTCTCCCCATAATATCCTCATTTATTTTGATAATATTAATTAGTATCTTCAAATTATTTAAATATTAACTATCTATCAATTCTAGTGAAATACCATGTTTTGTATTGTTTTTTAGCACTGATTTAGTGAGGGCTATGATAAAATCAATGATAATTTTTAAAAACTTAAAAAATGGTAAATTAATTGAGAAGAATGTTTTGCTTAAAAAAATATAAAATGCGTTGGTAGAAAATCTTTATTTTGATATATGCTGTGAAATAATTACTTAAAATAAAATTAAAAAAGTTAAGGATTATAAAAATCCTTTTAATTATCTCATGAATGATTTGATTAGAGTACTTCTAAACAGAACCAGGAGTACCAGTATTAAACCTATAGCAGTTTGGATATTTCCAATTAAGTCTAAAAGTGAAGAACTTATTGGTAAATTCCATGGAGGGGAAGACCTGTCGTTACCAAGAGGTTTGTAATAAACACCTACTGCCCTTGAACTTGATTTGACGTTGATGTCTTTAGGTTCTACATGGTTAACGCCTACAATAGTTCCACTGTCTATTGCTGTATTGATTCTGTTTGCTATTTGAACGTTATCATAACCATATTTTTTTACAGTTGCAGATACAATTTCTTGTGTAGTTTCTGAAATACCTATATCCTCACTTCCATAAACAGAAACCTGTACTGTCTGCCCTGTAACTGTGATGGCATTTATAAGCGCTTCATAGGCGTACTCTATCTTGAGTGGCGAACCATCATATGGATCTGTCTGGTATTGCTCTGCTGCCGGATAACCTATACTCCACCCGTCGCTGGATGTACTTATTTTGGCATAGGGAGTGTTCATAGCATAACCGGTTGTGTTTAACTGAGCTGGAGTGAACATGTCTCCAGTTGTGATTCCTGAAACAAGGTTAACTCCACCACCACCGTACTTTTCACCAGAATCATTTGCTACTTCTCCAAATGCTTGTCCCAGTATGTAAGTTGCAGAATAACCGTCTCTTATCATTTTACCAATGTTAACTGCAGTTTCCTGACGTACTTCTGAAGCTGTTCCATATAGGGGGTTACCTTCTGTATTTCTTAAGTGGATAATAGCTCCTTTTGTTCCGGCAGGTAAAACTGCGGTTCCATCTGATGAGTGGGGTGTTACTGTAATGGTCCCATTATTTGACACTGTAATCACGTAAACGTCGTATGATCCTCCTACTGCAGCACCTTTAGTAGCAGTTCCAACTAGAACCCTAATCCCCTCGTATGAATTTGCGAGGTTTGCCGCTGATTGTGGGGTAGCGCCAGCTTCCATAGCTTTTACAGCTGCCACAATAGCCTGTAATCTGGGTGTGGATGAACCTTCACCCCCGGAAAGTATGGCAAAATGGCCGCTTGATGAGGATAAGAAAGTTGACTGAAACATGTTGTTTTGATAGGACATACTCCCTGCTGCTGCACCGTTTGGATCCTTTCCTGTAGGGTCTGTTATAACGATTATGTTACAGGTTGCTGCAGCAGGCCCAATAATCATTGCAACTGTGATTAGGAATATTAATATTCCTTTTACATATTTTCCTTGAAGTCTTTGTGGAATTTTCATGTGTTTACCCCGTTGTATATGAACTTGTAGTACTTGACGTTGTATTTACTACTACCTGTGACCAGTCTTCAACAACAGTTACTGTGACACTTCCTGTTGTGCTGTCTACTTTAACATCTGCAGCTACTATAGGTGTTAGTCTTGTACCGGGAATAGTTGTCAACGTTGCAAATTGTTGGGCATTACTTATTGCTTCATTTAAAGGTAATTCTCGTTTGTCTGTAATTAATGTGCTTCCGTTGATGTAACTTCCTGGCCTTAAACCTGATGCATATATATTGGCTCGAATAGAATCAGTTGGTACGAGATTATTTCCTTTTATCATGACTCCAGATATGGGTATTCCCTGATCTGTAGCAGGAGATTCGGCAAATGCCATATAACTCATAACCCTTCCTGATACTATTAATAAAAATGCAAGTGTTAAAATGATTATAGTATCTCTTCTTACTTTTATGAACATTTAATCACCAAGTGTGAATAATGAATTTGAATTATATAATATGAACTTCTGTTAACTTAAGACTTACTAAAAAATTTCATAGAATTTTTTCTAAAAGTTCACTTGCAGGATCCATGCCCTGCGCACCAATTAATAAAATTGTGTCTTTTTTATGTGATAATTTAAGTACATTTTTCAATGCATCATATAGTTTCTCATTAAAGATATATGTTATTTTTTCCTTTTCAAGTGCATCTATAAATACTTTTTTTTCATTATTTGTTACTGTGTTTAAATGATCCACAACATCAGTGCTGCTTGTTATAATCAGTTTATATGGGATGTTTTGAAGTCCCTTAGCAATGGCTTCTGCATTTGCCTGATTAATACTTTCTCCTCTTGATCCTCGGATCGCTGAAACCACAAAAAGAGTTCCATTCCCAATCAGAGCAGCATTTTGTATTGTAGCAAGAATTCCATCGGGATTATGTGCAAAGTCATCTATTATGCATGGATCATTGTGTACTATTGTAAATCTCCTTTTTAATGCTTTATATGATGAAATCGAGTTTTTAATGGTTTCGAGATCAATATTTAAAGCTATAACTGCGCCTGCAGCAGCCATGGTGTTCTGGACAAAATGGCGGCTTTTAAATGGTAAATCCTCAGTTTTAATTAAAATATTATCTTTATATACTATTCCAGTACTGTCAAATTTAATATCTGCATTATCTCCGAAAAATAAGATTTTTCTATAGTTTGAAGTTAAATTTTTCATTTTTAAAACAAGTGGATCATCATAGTTCAATATCAAAGTACCATTCTCTTTTATGCCTTTAACTGCACCTGAAGTTTCATTAAATGTTTCTTCAATAGAATTTACGAGACCTATATGATCCAGGGCTACATTGGTTACAATCACTACATCTGGATTGATTGCTGACGTCATTATGTATGCATGGTCTTTCATAATATCTCCGAGCCAGCCTTGAACCTCAGAGACTTCTATCACTGCAGCCTCGATGGGAGCATCGAATTCTGCAATTTGCTTTGCAACCATCGGATCTATAAGTGTATTGAATTCCGATTCAGAATCAGTGTTTGTATATGTGCTGTAACCAGATTCCTTTAAAATGTGATAAATCATATGGGTAGTGGTGGACTTTCCGTTAGTTCCGGTTACTACAACACGTAAAGAGTCTTTTGCAAATTTTTCCAGCGCCCAGTTAATGGCAAAAGCATTGGCCAGTTCTATTTTTTCTGTTACTATAAATGGTAATTCTAATTCTTCTGCAGTTTTTACTGCACTGCCCTTTGGATTTTGAGTTATTATACATGAAACACCTTTTTTAGATGCAATTTTTACTCCGGTTTCATCTATCCAGTGTCTTATTACTGCATCTCCCTTTTGAGCATCCTTTAAAATATTAAAAATACCGTCCATATCTTTGTTAGGGCCTGTGAGTGTTCCTTCTACTTTTTCTGCGATAATTGACGTTGTAATTTTTTTCATTTTTTCACAGTTTTCTTTAGTTTAATTAATGTGATCTTAACTAATTCTATAAGAAGTATTTTACTCAAAAAATCTGTCAAAATTGAAAATTTTTTTGAGGATTTTGAGGGATTTGCAAACACCCCAGACATTTATGTTTGAGGGTTTCCCTATTTTAACCCTATTTCAAAAAAATGTAAAAAAATATTTAAATTATAAATGCATGGTAGAAATAAAGTGCTAGAATACATATTATAAGGGTAATTCCCCAGTAAAGAAGCACTATTTTCTTTTCTGAAAGTCCTTTATAATTTAAAGTATGGTGTAATGGTTCTACTGGCAGGTTTATAATGTGAGCGCGGTGTAAAAGGCTTACTATTACTGAAATTATAGGAATAGCAAGTGCAATCAGTGCAAAGTATAATACATTGCCTAAAAATGCTGCTGTAATGTAACCAGCCCCTAGTGCGAAGGAACCAGTATCTCCCATGAATATACTGGCAGGGTACCTATTTAGAGCGAGGAAACCAAATGAAACTCCAGCAAGTGCTATGAATGGAAGTGCACCATCCACGTTGTTGGTTGTAATAGCAAAAATTGCACAGGCAGAGGATGCTATTGCAAGTATTCCTGCTGCAAGACCGTCCATACCGTCAATAAGGTTTACTGCATTTATAGCTCCAACTATACCAAATATTACAACTGGTATTATAAAATAGCCGATATCAATTCCGAGTACTGAGGAACTAACGGCTCCTGAGCCTAATAAAAATAATGAAATTATAATCTGGGCAATTATTTTTTCACTTTCTTCTACTTCACTTTTAATTGGGGCTTCACCAACTATTTCAACTTTCTTCTCGGCCAAATATTTCACTAAGTCTTTTTTGGCTTTTTCAGTTGCGACTCGTGCTTCTTCCCCTGGTTTAAGCATTAATCTTCCCATTTCTATTGGGGCAGAGTATATGTTTCGAACCTTTTTTTGAATTTCTTTGGTTTTAAGTCCAAGTAAATCATCTAAAAGTCCTATAATTCCTGCAGTTGCCATTATAATAGCAACTATCATTAGGTATCTATTTGTAAAATAGATTGAAGAAGTAAGGAGAATACCCAGTAAAATTGCAAGCCCTCCCATTGTAGGAGTCCCTGATTTATGGCTGTGTTCGGTTACAATAGGTTTATCTGTTACATTAGCTTCTATCAATACTCTTTTTATGACTATTGTAAAGAATATTGTTGATAATAATGCAATAATGAATATCAAAATGTCTATCTGGAAATTATTCAACTTACCACCTTATATTAAATTTGTTATATTAATACTAATCCTGACTTTTTTATATTTATTATATTTATTTATTAAAATTTAATTTTTTGTTTTTAACACTATTCGTTCAAAATCTCTCAAAATCGAAGATTTTGAGCACGAAAACAAGTTTTTCGTAAGCTTTGATTTTTGTATGTTTTAATTTTTGCCGGTTTGATAAAATTTGTTATAATCAACATTTAATCTTTTTGCGGTTTCATATGCTTTTTGTGCATTTTCAGCACGGATAGTTATACGCTGAAAATTTTGAGGGCCATGAATTACCCAGCAATTTTTATTTTCAAAATCTCTGAATTTATAGTTGTTCCTATCTGTTTTATAGTCACCTACAGGTATCTCAAGTGCGTGGTATTGCATGATTCTTTTTTGAACTTCTTTAGAATTCCATTTACCTGTAGCCATATCTACAAGTTCGTGCATGGGGCTTATGTTGGTCGAAGCTGCTGTTAAGTATCGTGTACCGCTGGGCCGTGTGTTTATTTCTATAAAATAATTGATCCCTGTTTCATCAATAATTATGTCAATATCAATTACTCCTTCTGATCCCAAACTATCAGCAATCTTTCCAGCTACCTGTCTTATATCTTCATTTCTTTGATTTTCTATATTTAAAGGAGCAGTTTTTAATTTATCAAGGGGATGAGTACCTTCAAGAGTTGTTTTTCCTTTATAAACTGGAACAAGAGGAACAGTTTCATTTTTCCATCTTAAAACTTCAATGGATACTTCTGTACCTTCAACAAACTCTTCTACAAATGCTCCCTCAAAATCATTGATGCAGCTTCTAAGATCATCTTCACTCACTGCAATTTTTACTCCACTACCTCCCTGGCCTTCTAACTGCTTTAATACAGCAGGTAATGAAATTTCGGAGATATTTTTAGAGATTTTACTAAATGAAGGAGTTTTGACGTGGTTTTTAATAAAGAATTCCTTTGTTTTAAGCTTATCTCTTGATATAGAAACAGCATCTAATGGGGATGCAATAACAGGTAATCCATAATTTTTTTCTAAATCTTCTTTTAATTTTGCAATTTCAAAAAGAGGTTTATCTATCCCTATAAGAGGTACAACTGCATCTACATCTTCTTTAAGTGCAATTTCTTTAGGTCCTTCCATTCCTCTTGGAACGATATAATGAGCATCAGGAAGATCTAGATTTTTAGAATCTGGATTAGATTCTGTTACTATGCTTTTAATTCCTTCTTTTTTTGTATATGCTGCAATATCATCAAAAAGTCTTGCCCCTATAAATAGTATCTTCATTTTATCACTGGAAATCACTTAACATTAATCTTTAGTAATACTGGCTTTATTTAACGTATTATTTCATAACATTAACAGTTTTGTTTTTTCTTACTTAAAAATATTTGATTTGCTTTTTAATTTTTAGATAGTTTAATTGGGATTAAATATAAAGATTAATAGTTATGAATAATTCCGCCAAATTTAATAAATTTGAATGTCATATACTAAACTGGTGATATTATGGTACATGAAGAAGGACATGAGGCTATTAAAAAAGCTAGAAAATTAATGGGCTTTTCTCCAGACATACTAGACATGTATGAAAAATTAAATCCCAAACTTCTGGATGTAATAAGTGAGTTCGATGATATAATTTTAAAAGATGGTGCACTTCCAACTAAAACAAAAAGATTGATAGCACTTGGAATTATTATTTCTGGTAAATGTGGTTACTGTGTTGAACAGCAGTTGCATGCTGCTATTAATGCAGGAGCAACAAAAGAAGAAATAGCAGATTTACTCGGAGTAGTTTTACTCACATCAGGAGCCCCTGCATTAGCTAATTGTAGAGATATTGTCTCAGATGTCATTAAAAAGCTTTAAATAATTAAAATTACGTATTAGATACTCCTTAAAACTAGATTATAAGCTTTAAAATCGTTAACCACTTAAAATTATTAAAAATTCAGTCAAAATTTTCTTTAATCACTTTATCAAATGTAACTAAAACTTCTCCAATACTTTTTTCAACTTCTTTTGAAATGGGCTCTGCAAAACCCATGCTTTTTGGTTGAATTCCTAACAGTATTATCTGTGCGTCTAATGTAGTTTCCATATATTTTATTAAAAAAGATATGGGCATGGCATGTGTTGAAATATTATAGTTTGCAATTTCTTCCTTCTCCACCACACGGATATATCCTGGTTCTTTTTTCATATCCACAGCATCAACTAAAATTATGTGAGTGGGGTTTTCTTTTCTTATTAATCCAGTATAATTTTCAGGGACAGTTCCTCCATCAAAAACAACAATATTTTCATTTTTATCAAATAATAATAATGATTTTTGAGCTATAATGACTCCAAGAGCATCATCACCTTTTATTTCATTACCAATGCCTAAAATTACTATTTTTTTATATTCTCTAAGAAACTTTTTCAATTCTGGTTTTAATACTATCTAATCCACCACCCATTTTATAGTTCAATTTAACTTTTATGATATCTCCTATATCTACCTTGATTTTTTCAGTTGGAATAAGCAGTGGTGGATTGAGCATTGGAGTTGGCCCGCAGATCAGGTGGTCAGTTAGTAAAGTAAAAGTGGTGATTTTAATCCCAGAAACAGATCCTTTTTTGGAAATTTTAAATTCCAAATCAGTTTCTACATCCTCTTTAATTTCTTTTTTAAAATCAATTTCACTGTATATCTTGAAATTACTCATAACGTCGTAGTTTGGATTTTCATTAGCCTCATTATCCTCGTAACAGATGTTTTCTCTTTCCATGTCAATGGCTTCAGCCCCGTTCAGGATTTTTTTGGGTATGATTTCACCATCTTTTTTCAGATATTTTAAAATAGAATTAAGAACAGGGGCCTGTTCCTCATCGATTAATGCAGTATCTAACATTTCACAGATAATTAAGTCTGCTTTTTGCGGAAAAATAACTTCTTTTGCATCTTTGTTTATCACTAAAACATTATCAAAAGACTCAAGATTTGATTTGGCATGTTTTGAGGCAGTATGATCTATTTCAACAGCATAAATAAAATCAGCATAAGGGGCTGCTAAAATCGAAAGTATTCCACATCCAGCACCTATATCATATATAGTACCTTCGGCCTTCTCTTTTATTGCTTCTTGAAAGGCTAATATTCTTTCTTTATCAGATATAAGGTTGAGATGATAGGGTGTTGTGTGCATTTTAGTTTCAAGTAGTACTTCAAATTCATTTTTAAGGTGCACATTTTCACCTGAAAATAAGTATAAATTAAAAATAAGTGGTTCCTATCGTGACTCGTTTAGACAAGTCACGATAAGCAATTGCGTTGTTAATTAAATAAAATTTATATAATTAAGGTGACATTGGGCTGCTTGCGCCTGCTTTTTCAAGGTCAAGTGCTTTTCCAACTGCTGTACTGGTAAGACGTACGTGTTCTACACCTTTGAGTCTCATTATTTTTTCTGAAAGTGTACGGATGTATTTAACGTCTCCTTTAACAACTATAACTTCGAGACAGTGTTTGTCTGTCATGTGTACGTGCATAACTGCGTTTATGAAATCTTTGTAATCATGCTGAATTTCGGTAAGGTCTTCCATTACTCCAGTGTAGTGGTGGTCGTATATTACAGCAATTATTCCTATACGTTCTCCTTCCATTTCATTCATCCACTGATACCTTACAATATAATCTTTAAGAGCATCTCTGATACCTTTTGACCTTGATTGGTATCCTCTGTCTTTTAATACTCCATCAAATTCATTTAACAATTTTTTTGGCAACGACATACTAATTCTCATCACAATTCTCCCTCCATTATTACGTTATTATTATCATAACATTTTATAGTATTTAAATGTTGTTATTGCACAACAATATTGTGCATGGCCAACAATATTCATGCATATTTTAAACACGAATTATATGATATAATACTATTTGATTACTATATTACTATTTAAACTTTGTCCTTGAAGAGCAATATTGCTCTAGGAGAACAATGATGTAATTACTTTTTTTGAAATTTGTAATATAAAATAGCTTATGTAATACAAAAATAAGTACTTATCTTCTTATTTTTTCAATACTCATATAACTTTAAAAGATCAATTAATAATTGTAATGGATAATCAGGAGGGATAGGATGGAAGTTAGGGAAGCGATGAATAAAGGCATAATATCAATTGACCCAAATACAAGGCCAATTGATGCATTTGAAAAGATGTATAAAGAAGGAGTAAGACGACTTTTTGTTATGGATGAAACTGAAAATCCCGTAGGTGTAATATCTTATCTTGATCTTGTAGGCATGCTTGGAGCTTTTAAGCCACGTACAATTGTATCTAATAATCTAAAGATTGAAGATATAATGTCAAAAGATATTATAACGATATCTGCAGAAGACAAAATTGAAGATGCTGCAAATTTGATGTTAAGGGCAGATGTATCTGGACTGCTGGTCCTGGAAAATAAAAAACCAGTCGGAGTAATTACAAAAACAGATATTTGCCGGTTGGTGGCAGCTGAAATTTTAGTGCCAGAATATTAAACTGCTCTAAAACTTTTTTAGTACATTAAATTGGCTGTCGCACTAAGACCGTCAATTAAATTTTTATTGAATTTTTTAATTTTGAAGATCTATTAAATCCTTTTTTATAGCTCTGAAATTACTGTAAAAGGAAATTTATTTTTATATTTTTAAAATAAGTTAATTTCAATAAAGTATTATAAATACAAAAAGAATTCGGCTTAAAATTTTAATTTTTATTCTTCAATATTAAAAAAGTGCATCTGCCGGGATTTGAACCCGGGTCGTAGGCTTGGAAGGCCCAAGTCCTAACCAGACTAGACTACAGATGCAATGCGGCGTCCGGGATTTGAACCCGGGTCACTGGCGTGGCAGGCCAGAGTCTTAACCAGACTGGACTAACGTCGCATACCAGCATACCATCCTTTTTGGGTTCATCCTATATAAACTTTTAGGTTTTTGATAAGGTCAAATGTCTAATTTTCTCAAAATCAGACGTGTTGAATAATTTCTTTGTTAATATTAATATGTTTTTATATCCATTTTTTCCGTCTAAAGTAAGCCAGCATAAATAATGCAACTATAACCATTATTACTAAAACCGCAGGATATCCTAATGGTTCCCTGAGTTCGGGCATATTATTAAAATTCATTCCATAAAGGCCTACAATAAATGTTAAAGGCACAAATACCGTAGATATCACTGTTAGGACTCTCACTATTTCATTCAATTTGTTACTTGTGCTTGACAGATAGATATCCAGTATTTCTGAAGTTCTATCTCTCAAAGATTCTAACATCTCATAGATCTGAAGCGAGTGATCATAGACATCTCTGAGATAATAATCTGTTGCTTCTTCAATTTGGAAATATTCTGATGATTCAAGGGTACTCAGCATTTCCCGGAGCGGCCGAATTGTTTTTCGAAGAGTTATAATGTCCATTTTAATACTGTGAATTCTCTTAAGAACATCGGGACTTGTATTTTCTATTAGATTGTATTCTATACGTTCTATATTATCTTCTACATTTTCCATATCTAAAAAATAACTATCAATAATTGTATCTATTATTGAATATAATAAATAGTCAGCACCTCTTATACTTATCTGATTCTCTTTTGTTTTTATTCTTTTAATGATTAAATCGAATATGGGCTCATCATCTTCCTGGAAAGAAATTACAAGATTCTTCCCGAGAATTAAACTAACCTGTTTTGTAACCATTTGATCATTTTCACTGACGTCAAATAACTTCAAAACTATATAAAGATAGTCACTGTAATCTTCTACTTTTGGACGCTGGTTTGTGTTTAATATGTCTTCAAGTACCAGCGGATGTAAATTAAAACATTTACCTATTTTTTTTAAAATTTCTACATTTCCAAACCCATTTATTTTTATCCACTTTATGGTATCTTTGTCTGTAAATTGGGGGCATTCTGCTATTGTTTTTTGGTTGAAAATATCTTTGTTATATTCAATAAAAGTTATTTTGGTGGGTATATTTTTTGCACCTGTGTAAACAAGTGATCCTGGGGGAAGTCCTGCTTTTTTTGACCGTGGTTTCAAATTTAACATATTTTCACGTTAAAATTTATTTAGTTTTATAATATTAATGCTAATTTTCATTTTATTATTTAAGTTTTGAAATATTATTTTAGACTTCAAGTGTATAATTTGAGGAATGGTTAATTTAAATTATTATTGGATGATGTCATTTCTTCGAAACATTTATATAAGGAAAAAGGCAATCTACTTCCGGCGTAGAGTATATCATATAAAAATTGTATATATGTTGACTTATTTAATCATGCAATGCTCAAAAAATTATAAAAATACTAAATGAAAAGTATTGTTAATTGTATGACTATAAACGGCAGCGTTAATTCTTGTTAAGAGCATCAAAACCGTTTAAATATAAGATGGGTCAATTTAAAACTAGTATAATAGATATATATGATTAAGATCCAAAAATATGAGGTTTTACGATTAGTGGTCAAGTTACACAAATAAAATATTGTAAGTGGTGCGGTAAACCATTTGAAGTGAAATCACCAAATCAGAAATACTGTCCAGCTGATATTAGTAATTGTAGTAGGGAAGCTAAGCGTGAAAGCTGGCGTAAAGCATCAGGAAAATACAGGAAGACTTATAAGGATATTTCAAACATTCCACAGGAGTATAAATTAGGATCTGGACTTTTAAGCTGTCACTCTCAGGTTGATTTTGATAAAGAATATCTTGCTATACAAAAAGAAAAGAAAAGATTAAGATTAAATGGAGTAGTGATAGGTTTAAGTATGGGAATTCAACTTACTTCCAGGTCTTTTATTGATGATATTTTACAGAGGGGGGTGGCTCCTTTTTTCGATAATCCTCAGTTGTTATTTTTAGTTATAGTACTTGCAGGAGTTCTTATTTTTGGAGTATACCATGAGTAATACATTAGCTCACTTTTTTATATAAACCTATGATGGTTAATTATGGTATAAAATAATTGTCCGTTTATTATTAAATTAATAAAAAAAATGGTGAGTTTATGGAAATATTTTTAGTAGAACTAATTGTTATTTTGATAATTTCATTACTTATAGTAATAAAATCAGCAGATATCTTTGTTGATAATTTGGTAGAAGTCGGTGCTTTGTTGGGGATATCTCAAATAATACTGGGAGTTACAGCTTCGGCTATTGGGACTTCTCTGCCTGAATTTGGTTCTGCTATGATAGCTACTTTAAGCGGCAGTGTGGATATAGGAGTTGGAACTGTAATTGGATCAAATATATGGAACATTGCAGGGATATTGGGTATAACTGCTGCTTTTACAGGAGTTATAAAATCAGATACTAAAGGGCTTAAAAGAGACGGAGCAGTTACACTTGCCACAGCGCTTATACTCATGTTTTTCATGTTATTTGGGGATATTGGAAAAATAGCAGCTATCGTAATGATAATTGTATATGCAATTTACCTGAGAAGCTTGATAAAAGCCCAAAAAAAGGATACTGAAGATAATAAGGTTAAAATTGAAGAAAAATCTGAACTTGAAAACATTAATGAAAAGTCTGGATCCAAACTTAAATCAATTCCTCCTAAGAGCATAGCATGGATATTAGTTGGATTTGCAGGACTGGTAATAGGATGCAGGCTATTAGTTTACAGTGGAACTGGGATTGGGGAGATTTTAGGTATCCCTGAGATGATAATGGGCCTATTTGTGCTTGCTATTGGAACAAGTATCCCTGAACTTGTGGTTACATTTTCATCTGCCATGAAAGGTTTGCATGATTTATCAATAGGAACCGTTCTTGGAAGTAACACATTCAACATACTTATAGGAATTGGAGTACCTGCCCTTATTTTGAACGTTCCTGTAGACCATACTTCACTTATCTTCGATGCTCCTGCGATGATTTTTGTTACAGTACTGCTGTTATTACTTATAAAAAAAGATATGAAACTTACAAGAAGCAATGGATTAATCTTGCTGGCAACATATATAGCTTATGCAGTAATAAGAATATTTGTATTAGGGTGATACTATGTATAAAAAAGTATTGATTACAAGTACTGGGGAATATTTAGATGAAATAGTTGAACATACTCTTGATTTAGTGGATGGAAGATCGATAGAAATTATTGGCCTTTATATTGCAGATACATCTGCACCTTTCCTGACTCCAAGTAAAGTTAAACAGATGATGGTTAACGAGTTGAAAAGCAAAGGAAAAGAAGTTTTAGAAAGCATGGGGCAGAAATTCGAAAATGCAGGTTTAAATTTCAAGCCGATGCTTATTGAGGGGGATCCTGCAGAAAAGATAGTTGAAACTGCAGAAGATGAAAATGTAGATGTAATAATAATGGGAACTGGAAAAAGCAAAATAGATAAGCACCTGCTTGGTAGCGTATCTGAAAAAGTTGTCCACTCCGCTCCATGTACCGTCCTTTTGATAAGGTCAAAACATAAACCTTTAGAGCAGATCCAGTAGATTTAATTAAAAAATAAATAAATTATATTTTTTATTTTTATACTCTTTTTTCAATAGATTCTTCAATTAATTTTAATTCCACGTTGTCTTCAACGATTTCAGCAAGCCTATCGATTGAATACTTCTTAAGGTTCTCAAAATTGTCTTCACTAAAACCGAGCATATCAAGACCATTTTGGGTTCTTAAATGATCTGTAAAGAACCTTCTAAAGGTGAAATTGTGGAATATTCCGTGAAGATATGTACCTGCAGTATAACCATTCACTGCACCGTCATATGGGGATGATGGGTGATTTCCACATCCTTCAATGACCTCAAATAGTGGTTTGGATTCTCCAAGAAGTGTAAGGCCTTCATGCAGTTCGTATCCCTTTACAGAATCTCCTTTTATTTCTTTAAATATTCCGTTTCCAAGTATGCTTGCTTTGCTTTGAGTTACAATTTTGTCAATTCTGTCAAATTTAGTTTTAGCATCTAAAATACCAATTCCTTCCACGCTGCCGTGTTTGGATTCTTTAAATGATTCATCAATTATCTTTTTTCCAAGCATTTGGTATCCGCCGCATATCCCAAAAACAGGTATTTCATGGGATAAATTGGCAATTTCATCGGTGAAACCAGCTTCATTTAAAGCTAACATATCGTTAACAGTGTTTCTTGTCCCTGGAAGTACCAGTGCATCTACATTCCCTATTTCATCTCCCATTTCTATTAATTTTATACCAACATCAGGTTCGTATTCAAGGGGATCTATATCTGTAAAGTTAGAGATCCTTGGGAGACGCATCACTCCAACGGTTACTTTTTCGTTTTTACTGTATTTTCGTTCTGATAATGATGCAGAATCTTCTTCCGGAAGTTTTAAGCTTTCATCATAGGGTAAAACTCCAAGTACTGGAGTTCCTACAATTTCTTCAATTTGACGTATTCCTGGAATTAATATGTCAAGATTACCCCTGAATTTGTTGATAATTATTCCTTTTATCCTTTTCCTGTCTTTTTCAGGAAGCAGGGCAAATGTTCCTGCAATTGATGCAAAAACCCCGCCTCTATCAATATCTGCAACTAATATAACATCGGCATCTGCAATTTCTGCTATTTTCATATTTGCAAGGTCTTTGTCCAGCATATTTATTTCTGCAGGAGAACCTGCACCTTCTATCACTATTATATCATACTTTTCCTTTAACGTATCTAAAGATGTTTTTATAGCTTTTAAAGCTTTTTCTCTAAATGAATTCTGGTAATCATAAAAATTCATATCATTAACAGGTTTTCCATGCACTATTACCTGGGATATGAAATCTTCCTTGGGTTTAAGGAGGATTGGGTTCATATGGTATGAAGGTTCAATGCCTGCGGCCTCAGCCTGCAGAACCTGCGCAATCGCTATTTCTGCATTTTCATGAGTTGTATATGAGTTAAGGGACATGTTTTGAGATTTAAACGGTGCAACATTGTACCCTCTCTTTGAAAATATTCTACAAAGTGCAGCTACAACAACACTTTTTCCAGCATTTGATGAAGTTCCCTGTACCATTATGCATTTGGTTTTATCAGAACGCAAAATTCAGCCTCCGTATATGTTAAATTAAAAATGATCTACCTTTAATTTTAAATATTTTAAAATTGTTTCAATATTGTTTTCAATTATATTAAAAGTAATTTTATTATGTTATAATTCCTAAAAATAGTAATACTGGTGATATGATATTATGGAAACTTCTGTATTTCAAAATAATTTACTGCGCCAAAAAATCAAGTTGAGGGGATAATTATGATGAGCAAAAAGATTGAAGTACCTAAAACTGTATCTAAGACTGAAAGTGCCTTTTTTAATGAGCTTAAAAATTTTAAAGGGGAAGAAGCCACTATTATACTTTTAAATGGCAGTTCAGTACACGCTAAAATAATTTCTATTGAATTCAAAAACTTAAATTTCATTGTAGAGTATGCTGATGGTATTAAAGAAATGATCAGCGGTGGAGCAATACAAAGTGTAAGATTGGGAAGTAAAATTGAAAAAGAGTAAGATTGTTTATTATTTAAATTGATACAACTTATTTTTAGATATTTTCAGTGTATTGCAAAGGGTTATATAATGTGAATTCTAATTGATTATTCCATTTATTAAATAAAATGAAAATGCATATTCAAATAAATAAGTAGGTAAATAAACTCATTTCTCAGTTTATCCTGCATTTATCCTAAAATGCATGGTTAATTTTTAGAAAAATTTTTGAATAATGAGTTTTATTCTAATTGATGTTAAAATTTGTTTTGCAGACATCGAGGAAATTATAGAAACGGATTTCAACAATTATAAATATGAAATCAGTCATAAAATTATCCTAAAAAGAATTTAAAATAATTAATTGGTTAAATTTAAAGTGAAATATTTTTATAATTCAAGAAACGAAAAGTAGATATTTATATATAACAATATTATATATCAATAAAGTTAATATTCCATAAAGTTATTATAAATAAAAATGTTGATTTTTAAATATAAAATGAAAATAGGAGGTTGTCATGAATCATGGCAAATCTAAATTCAGACTCAAGTTCAAGCTCAAATTCATTCAATTTAAGAACTTATAAAACATCAGAGGAAATTAAAGTCCCTGAAAAGATCATTGATCAAATCATAGGTCAAGAAGAAGCAGTTGAGACTATTAAGAAAGCTGCAAAACAGAGAAGGAATGTTCTTTTAATTGGAGAACCTGGAATTGGTAAATCCATGCTCGCAAAGGGAATGGCAGAACTGCTCCCTCCGGAGGAACTTCAAGATATCCTGGTTTATCCAAATATTGAAGATAATCATAACCCTCTAATTGGGACTATGCCTGCTGGGGAAGGTAAAAAAATAGTTGCAAACTACAAAGCCAAAGCAAAATCCCAGGAAGAAAGGAAGAACATGTTCACAATGATCATAATCTCATTTATATTAATCGTGGGATTTGTGGTGAACCAATTTTTCATGGCTTTAATAGCAGCAGCAATTGTTTTTGTTGCACTTCTACAAATAAAACCTAGAACTACAGTTATGATTCCTAAGCTTCTTGTAAGCAATGAAAACAACATTACTGCCCCTTTCATTGACGCAACAGGTGCACATGCAGGGGCTCTTTTAGGTGATGTAAGGCACGACCCATATCAATCAGGAGGATTAGGAACTCCTGCCCACGAACGTGTTGAAGCTGGAATGATTCACAAAGCCAGCAAAGGTGTTCTTTACGTGGACGAAATTGGGACCATGCATATGAAAACTCAACAAGAATTACTGACTGCTATGCAGGAAAAGAAATACTCAATAACTGGGCAGAGTGAAACAAGCAGTGGGGCAATGGTTAGATCCCAGGCAGTTCCATGTGATTTTGTACTTGTAGCATCTGGAAACCTTAAAGTACTTGAAGGAATGCACATAGCACTTAGGTCAAGAATACGTGGATACGGTTATGAAGTCTTTATGAAAGATTCAATGCCGGACACACCTGAAAATAGGGATAAATTGGTCCAATTTGTAGCTCAAGAAGTTGAAAAAGATGGTAGGATACCTCACTTTAGTAGAGAAGCAGTTGCTGAGATTATAAGGGAAGCTCAAAGAAGAGCTGGTAAAAAAGATACACTTACTTTAAGATTAAGAGATTTAGGCGGTCTTGTAAGGGCTGCAGGTGATATTGCAAAAGGAGAAGGTGTAGAGCATGTCACTTTGGAGCATGTATTAGGTGCTAAAAAACTTGCAAGGACACTTGAACAGCAAATTGCAGATCGTTACATTGGCCAGAAAAAACAATACGAAACTTTTGCATCTGAAGGTGGAAAAATAGGTACTGTAAATGGTCTTGCAATAATTGGAGATAGAAGTGGTATAATTCTCCCAATAGTTGCTGAAGCTGCTCCTGCCCAAAGTAAATCTGAAGGTAAGATCATTGCCACAGGTAAACTTGGTGAAATTGCCAAAGAAGCTGTTCAAAACGTCAGCGCTTTAATTAAAAAGCATACTGGAACAGATATATCAAGCTATGATATACACATACAGTTCCTGCAGTCTTATGAAGGTGTTGAAGGAGACAGTGCAAGTGTTTCAGTAGCTACAGCAGTAATTTCGTCACTGGAAAACATTCCAGTAGACCAGTCAGTTGCACTTACTGGTTCACTAAGTGTCAGGGGAGATGTTCTCCCTGTAGGTGGAGTGACTGGTAAAATTGAAGCTGCAGCAGAATCAGGAATTAAAAAGGTTTTAATACCTAAATCAAATATGAATGATGTTATGATTGAGGAAAGATACAGAAATAAAATTGAAATAATTCCTGTAGAAAACATGAGTGAAGTATTGGAACATGCATTACTTGGAAAAGATAAAAAAGGTCTTCTTGACAGAATGCAGAAAATCACCAATATGGTGCCTAACATAGGTTTACAAAATCCAACAACTCATTAAGTTGAATCTTGAAAGGAATTTTTTTCCTTTCATTTATTTTTATATTTAAAATAGCATTTTATTTTAAATGGATTGAATTATAAATATCATAAATATTTAGGATGAATTATTGTTATGCTAATTTTGATTACATGCATTTTAATATTTGCCTTAATTAATGATAAATAGAAAAATGAAGGAACGATAAAGATGGAAAAATTAAGATTTTTTGATTTAGATCTCTCTGATGAGATCAAACGAGCCATTGCAGATATGGGATTTGAAGAAGCAACTCCAATTCAGTCGCTTGCAATTCCCTACATATTAGATGGAAAAGATGTTATAGGACAGGCTCAAACTGGAACCGGAAAAACAGCAGCATTTGGAATTCCAACCTTGGAACGAGTAGATCCAGATAATAAAAGTCTACAAGCTGTAATTTTATGTCCTACAAGAGAGCTTGCAATTCAGGTAGCTGAAGAACTCAGAAAGCTTTCGAAACACATGAGAAAACTCAATGTTTTGCCAATTTACGGTGGTCAACCAATTGAAAGGCAGATTAAATCCCTTAAAAAAGGAGTACAGATTATTATAGGTACTCCTGGACGTGTAATGGATCATATGAGGCGTGGAACCTTAAAAATGAACAACGTTAAAATTATGGTCCTTGATGAAGCAGATGAAATGTTAGATATGGGATTCAGGGAAGATATAGAAACAGTTTTACAGGACATGCCTGAAGAAAGACAGACTCTACTTTTCTCTGCTACAATGTCTAAAGCAATTTTAAATTTAACTAAAAGATATCAAAACAATCCTGAATTTTTAAAGGTCATTCACCAGCAGATGACAGTTCCAGAAATTCAGCAGATATACTTTGAAGTTAAAGAGAAAATGAAATTAGAACTTTTGTCCCGTTTAATAGATATATATAACCCTCAGCTATCTCTGGTATTTTGTAATACCAAAAGAAGGGTTGATACTCTTGTAACTCACCTTCAGGTAAGGGGATATCTTGCAGATGGACTTCATGGAGATATGACTCAAGGACAAAGGGATAGAGTTATGTCCAAATTCAGATCAGGCCAGATTGAGATCCTTGTTGCAACAGACGTTGCAGCCCGTGGAATTGATGTAGGTGATGTGGAAGCTGTATTTAACTATGATGTGCCTAACGACGATGAATATTATGTACATAGGATAGGTAGAACAGGTCGTGCAGGTAAATCCGGCCGTGCATTCACATTTGCTTCAGGTAGAGAAATTTATCAGCTTAGGGATATACAAAAATTCACCAAAACAAAAATTGAACAGCACAGAATCCCATCTTTAAGTGATGTTAAAAAAATCAAGACAAATATGTTCTTAGATGATATAAAACACGTCATAAACACAGAAGATCTGGAAGATTACACTACAAAAATTGAAAGGCTAATTAAAGAAGATTACACATCTATCGAAATAGCTGCTGCTCTTCTAAAGATGATAATGACCAAGAAAGACCAGAAGGAGTCTGGAGATGAAGGCTTTGGAGATACTGGTGCAAGTCCTGGAATGGTAAGGTTCTTTATCAACGTCGGACGTAAACAGAGGGTAAAAGCGAAAGATATAGTTCGGGGCATTGCAGAAGAAACAGGACTTTCAAGCAAGATAATTGGAAAAATAGATGTTTTTGACAAGTTCTCATTTGTTGAAATTCCAGAGGAAAATGCAGGTGAAGTCTTATCTATAATGGGCAGATGTAAAATCAAAGGTAAGTCTGCAAATATGGAACCTGCAAATAAAAAGTGAAATTAAGTAAAAATTAATTTTACTTTTAATTAAATTCTATTTTTTTAACAGATATGTATTTTAGACCTATTTTTAAACGCTTATTTTACAGCCCCTTTTTGGCAGAAGTATCCATTGGGTTCTCCTTGTTCTAAGTTATTTTCTTTGAATACATCACAGTTAGGGCATTTACACATTTTACTGGGGTTAAGATCACTACATGTTGCTGTTCCTGTTGCACAGTACACTCCGGGAACATCTGAAGGTTCTGGACTCATACCCCTCATGGATTCTTGAAGCATTTTCATTTTTGTTTGCGCGCATTCGCTTTCAGCCTGAACTGGGCATTGTGGACATAAGCATTTTGTGATATTTTCCCTTGTAAATTCAATTTTTGGTTTCATTTTTTCAGGAGTGTCTGTCTTGGCTGTTCCGCCCATCATTCCCCTTGTGAAAACCGTTTGCCATAGTCTTTCGGTTATTATAGTACCTATAACTCCACCGATTGCTCCGAGAACTGTCCATAAAATGAGGGATAATATTAGTTCAGCAACTACATTTAATCCTAATAACATTCCACCTGCACCATAAGCTAAAACTACTATTATACTTAATACTGCAGAAACTATCCCCGTAATTAGTCCTGTAATAGCCCCATGTGTGGCACCATTTTTTATATTTACATCAACGATGTAACCAACGGCTATGCCTGCTATAAACATGCTTAAATAAAAACCAACTGTTCCTCCTGCAGCTCCAAAAATTATAGTTAATATTATCGCTAGAATAAACCCAATAATTATGGCTTTCCATTTAATCATTTTTTCTCTCACCTATTTAAATCATCTTTTGTATTAATATATTTTTTATTTTTATTATTAATTTTGATTTGAAAAAAGGTAATCTTTATTTTAAATCGTTCAGTTAATCAAATTGAAAATCTAAAAAGTGATTATTTGTCTTTTTTAAATAGTGGAATGTATAAAAAATCAATAATTAGAGTTATATTTTTCATATTAAATATAAAATAGATATGAACAAATAAACAAATATTATATTATGGAAAATCATAAAGTAATTTCTTCGAGGGACAACGGCGACTTTGTGATAACGGATTCATTTTTAAAACTATGTATAATATTGAAAGAGTTAAAATATGATAATGGCAGGGCTATTCTAGTTATAGGATCTCCAGGAACTGGTAAATCATCCAATATTTATAAGGCTTTGGAAAAACTTGATTTAAGTTATTATGAACCAGTTTTATTTTTAGACAACACAAAAAAAAGTTCATTAGATGTTTATAAAGAATTAATAAATGGAATAAAAGAAGATTTTGGCATTGAAAGAAAAGAAGAAATATTTAGTAGACTTTCAAACTATGATGTTGTACTGGTAGCAGATAAGATACTTGATTCTGAATCTTTAAATGAAAAAAAGATCGGGCTTGGTGAATGGATTAAAAATAAAGGTTTAAAATCAATTCCATTTTATTTGATCATATTGTTACAGTACTTGATAAATAAAAGAAAACTACTCCAAATAAATTTAGTCGTGCACATGACATGGGCCATTGAGATTAGAGGGTATAAATATGATTTAATCACGGATTTCAGTATTTTTTCTAAAATACTTTCTCTGTTTTTAAAGATATTTTTTGATGTGATTGAAATATCTTATTCAGAGGAAGAAACAATAAAAATAGTAAAAAATCATTTTTCATGCATTGATGATGAAAAAATTAAATTTTATATTGAAAAATATGGAAATAAGCCTCGTTATATATTGGATGCCTTAGAAAATAAAACCATGGGCCATGACGGCCAAAAGCATAAGTCGATGAAAACTAGTGGTAAACCTGGAAAATAATAAACAATTTCATTGGATTAATTAGATCTTACTTAAAAAATGAAATTTAAAAAAAATTTAATTATTTTATTGCATCAGCAACAATTTGAGCTACAGAAATGAGGCTCACATCTGATCGCAGGGTATCTGTGGCAATTACATCATCAACATCCGCTGCAAATATTTTAAGCAGTGCATCTTCAACCAGTACTGGGTGGACGCATGATACAATTACCTTTGTTGCGCCATGTTCTTTTAAAATTTTTGAAGCATTAACTATTGTACCACCAGTGCTTATAATATCGTCAATTATAACAGCTTCCTTCCCTTTAACATCAAGATTTTTTGGTTTTGTTTCTACAACTTCTGGGGATAACCTTGTTTTCTCAAGATAATCATATTCACAACCAAGAATTTCAGCAATTTCCCTGGCAAATCCGAGTGCACCTTTATCTGGTGCAACAATTACTGGGTCATTAATGGTTTCTTTAATATGATCTGCGATTGGTTTCATTGCAGATAAGTTATGTACTGGGATCTGGAAGAATTCCCGGATATTGTCTTCATGTAAATTTATACAGAATATTTCATCAGCACCTGCAGCTTCAAGTAAATTTGCAATTATAACAGCTGAAACGGCTTCTCCACTTTTAAAGCGCCTTTCTTGCCTTCCGTATCCAAAATAAGGAATTACAACTTTTATTTTTTTAACGCCCATGCTCTTTAAATTTTTAAGAATTAAAAAAAGTTCTATTAAATTTTCATCCTGAGGATAACCTGTTGATTGGACAACAGTTACTTCTTCATCCACTTTTCCTTTTATACGGACATACCGTTCTCCATCTGGGAATCTTTTGGTTTCTATTGGGATTAAGGAACATTCAAGTTCTTTCGCGATCTTTGCAGCTAATTTTTGTGAAGCGGATCCACCTATAATCATTAAAATCACCTATACTTTATAGATATAATCAATAATTTATTTAACTTTATATTTTAAGAGAATTACTTAATTATATGTTTACAATGAGTATTAAAACCAATCTATGAATTAACTTATAATTAAAATTGGCATATAATCTATTTAGATTATTCATTAAGAACTTATTTAATTACATTTGCATGGATGTAAAACTAAATTAATTTATAAATACAATTAAAATTTATTTGTATTTTTAGTATAATTGGTTAAACCAATCTCTAAATTAACTTGTTAAAATTACATATAATAACTTAAATAATTTGCATGAATCTAAACTAAATTAATTAGGAAATACAATTAAAATTCATCTTTATTTCATTATTATACTGATTAACTTATTTATATTTCTTTTTTAAAGATGAAATTATTTATTTATATGTTTATAGGGATGTAAAACTTTTAATATTATGAAATTAACCTATAATGTAATTAAAATCCTAATTTCAATTATTTAGTAAAGTTCATAATCATAATGAAGTTAACTATTCCATATTTTGCTAACTTTATTAATAAGTATTTTATACATATAGTTCTATAAGATAAGAAATTATATGTAAATTGAATTCAGTTCTATGAAATAATTGAATGGTAACATTTTAAATCATATAACGATTGATTAATAAATTTTTTATTAAATACTGTACTTTGAAGGATGGTGTATTAGAATGCATGAACTTTCAATGGCTGATGCCATAGTAAAGACTGCAATTGATGTTGCAGAAAAAAATGACGCTCAGGAGATCACTGAAGTAACTATAGAAGTTGGAAAACTTGCCATGCTTAATCCAGAACAGCTTAAGTTCATGATTGAAGTTTTAAGTGAAGATACTCTTCTTGAGAAAGCTGAAGTTATAGTTAACGAAATTCCGATTGAGATAAAATGCAGGTCCTGTGACTTTGAAGGACTGGCAGTTTCAGATGATTCAGATCATTATGTACCAATTGTTTCCTGTCCGGAATGTGAAGAACGAAATGTTGAAATAATTAAAGGAAGAGAATGTAACGTTAAAACTATTAAAATAGAGAAGGAGGATGAAGATGCATAAAATAGCAGAAGTAGAAATACAACACGATATCATGGTTGCAAATAAGAAACTTGCACAAAGAAATCAGAAAATATTCGATAAAGCAGGCGTATTTGCAGTTGATTTTTTAGGGGCAATAGGCTCTGGAAAGACATCACTTATAGAAGCACTCATAGAAAAAATGGATTACAAAATAGGTGTCATAGCAGGTGACGTAATAAGCAGATTCGACGCTGGAAGAATTGAAAAACACGATGTACCTGTTGTAGGACTTAACACTGGAAAAGAATGTCATTTAGACGCTCATCTTGTAGAACATGCTCTTCATGACCTTCCACTTGATGATATGGAATTACTTTTCATAGAAAATGTTGGAAACCTTATCTGCCCCGTTGATTTTGACCTCGGTTCACATATAAGGATGGTTGTAATAAGCGTGAGCGAAGGGGACGATACAGCCGAAAAGCATCCTCTGATCTTTAAGGATGCGGATATTGTGGTTATTAATAAAGTCGATATTGCAGAAGCGGTCGGTGCTGACGAAAACAAAATGGTTAATGATGTTTTAGAGCTTAATCCTGACGCAATAGTCATAAAAAGTAGCCTAAAGACTGGTGAAGGACTGGATGAGATTATACAAAGCATCCAGAAATTTATGGATGAAGCCTAATTGAGGCCAATAGCAGGTGATGTATTGAAAGTTTGGATTGATTTAGTAAATGCGCCGCATGTGAGATTTTTTAAGAGCATAATTGATTATTTGAAAAATGAAGGGGAAGAGGTGTTTATAACAACCCGTAAATTTGGAGATATACATAAACTCCTTGACCTTTTTGAAATAGAGTACACATCGGTTGGAAAACATGGAGTTACATTATCACAAAAACTTGAGGAAAGTACAAAAAGAGCATATGAACTTTCAAAACTAATTGCAAAAGAAAAACCCGATGTAGCAGTGTCAAAACACTCAATTGAGCTTCCAAGAGTTGCATTTGGTTTAGGAATACCAAGTGTTTTTGTTTTAGATAATGAACATGCTATCGCTGCAAATAAGCTTACTTTATCCCTTTGTGATAAAATAATAATCCCTAAAGCGATTGATGTGTGGGATGTTCTTAAAACAGGCGCTGATCCAAACAGTTTAATCAGGTATACTGGTACTTCTGAACTTACTCATTTTAAAGACTTTAAATATAATGAAGATATCTTCGATGATCTGGAATTAAATTTAAAGAAAGAAAAAACAATTTTAATGAGAACTGAACCTGCTCTTGCATCTTATTTGGATGCAGATTGTAAAACATCTGTTTTATCCCCAATTGTAGATGCATTAAAAGACCATGCAAATATACTGGTGATCCCGCGATTTAAAGAGCAGCAGCAGATATTTGAAAACGATCCTGACGTCACTTTAATAGAACCTCCTGTAGATACATTCAGCCTCATGAAAAAATGCGATCTTGTAATCGGCGCCGGGGGAACGATGAACAGGGAAGCTGTACTTTTAGGCACTCCGGTTATTTCATGTTATCCTGGAAAATTATTATCTGTGGATAAATATTATGTAGATAACGGCTTTATGAAGAGATCTACAAATGTAGATGAAATTATAGATATTGCATTTGAATTGTTATCGGACGGCGGGAACGTAAAAGAAATAAAAACAGAGGATTTATTTAATCTAGTTGTAGATCACATTTACAAGTCTGCAAATGGTTAGTAGTTTAAAATTTATTTTCTAGGAAAGAAATAACATTCAAATTTTTTATTTTTGAACGAGGATTTTTTTTTGATCAATCCTTTTTTCTCTGAAAAAAGGTTGAAATGGTTGTAGATCACATTTACAAGTCTGCAAATGGTTAGTAGTTTAAAACTTACTTTTTTTATAAATAAAAATCTTTAAATTTCTTCTTTTAGTATAATGCGTTTGTAAAAAATGATATTATAAAATTCAATAAAAAATCAGTTTGCATTTCAAAATTAGATTTTTAATTTAAAATGATGGACTGGCCGGGATTTGAACCCGGGGCCTCCGCCATGCCAAGGCGACACTCTACCACCTGAGCTACCAGCCCTTATTTAAACTTGATATTATAAAATATAATATCGAGTATATTAACACTTTGACATCATGATATTTAAACCTAATGTTGCATGTGTGTTCATTTTGAGGTTATCTTTATGATTTCATGGGACTACTATAACATTCTAAGAAATAAGGTTTATTAATGGATTTAATATCCTTGATAATTACTATTTGTAATGCTTTCTGGTTATAGATGTCTAATTACTATTTTAATATAGTGGAGATTAAAATATGGAAGATATTAAAATAAGAAGTACATTGGAAGAAGATTTTGTTGAAATAGCTGATCTGGCAGAAAACTGCAGCCCTATGGAGACTGAAAGGAACTCTATTTATCATATATTTACTAAATTTTTTAGAAGCACATCTTTTGTGGCGGAATTACCTTCAGGGGAACTGGGTGGATTTATTTTAGGGTTTATATCTCAAGAAAATCCTGAAGAAGCATATATTCATCTCCTATGTGTTGACCCGAAAATGAGGGGTAAACATGTTGGAAGGAAACTGGTAGAAAGATTCGCTGATGAAGCGGTTTTAAAAGAATGTAAAAAGATTTATTTAATTACAAAGCCTGTAAACTGGAATTCTATATCTTTTTATAAAAAACTGGGATTTCTGGAAGACAAGAGCAGGGAAACCATAAATATTTTGGGTACAAACGCTGTTAAAAATTATAATGGTATGGGACAGCATATGGTTGTTTTTTATAAGTTAATAGGTTGAATTCCGCAAACTTTTTAAGTAAATTTACTCTAATTAATTTAATAATAATAATGTTTAATATTGGATAACTTAAAATTCACATTTAAGTTTTTCACAGGTTATAACTGATTTTTATTAATTAACCAGTTATATTACTAAAATAACAAATTTTTAGAAGGAATAAAATTGGTTTTAATTGCTCAAAATCATTTACAATTTATAATAGAAGTAGGGCTTATGACGTTAGTTGGAGTAATGTTATTGCTTAATATTGTTCCAATATCATTGAGTATGGTGCTTTTTGTAATGCTTATTTTAGCAGTGGGAATCACGTTGTTATTTGGTTTTGATGCTGTATCTCTTTTACTTTTACATAATGCATATGAATTTACTCATTTTTTTGGTCCGATTGCTATATTTGCAGTTGTGACCTTATTGGCTGCTCTACCAATGATGAAAGAAGTAGGTATAAGAGTGGCTAACTTAAGAATATTTGTATTTCTTCTTATAGGTTTAATTGCAATTACTGGGAGTATAGTACATAGAATTTTCTTTCCAGTGTTGATTATAGGGATTTTGATTGGTTTATTTATCATATCAAAGTCGTTCCGTCAAAAATCTATTTTTACAGTTAAAAGAGTAATTGCAGTGATAGGGGTAATGATTATAGGTTTTGGAGCTTCTGAATTATTATCTGAAATCTTGCATATGTCTGTTTTGAGCCCGCTTTTAAGGGTAACAAGGCTTGAAGAACAAGCACTTCCAAGTCTTACATTAGTTTTAAAGAATGCGGCACTTATCGGCCATGTTCAGGGTTCAAGTTATTGGGGCATACTGGATACTGGATTTGCCAGCGGTTACATAAGTTTACCCTACCAATTAATTACATCACTCACTCTGCCATTTCCAATATTTTATGGGGTTTTATCAAATAAAAAAGATGTAATAGATTATTTCCTGCCAGGAATATTTGGGTACACATATGATTTTGGATACATTGCATTGATATGCCTTTTACTGGGGTGTATTGCGGTTATTTTCATAGGATTTAAAATACTTGCTGTCTACCGTGAGAAAAGGGAAATTGGTAATAGAAATTACCTTGGAAGGGAAGCTTTACTTATAGGGGCACTCGCTGCATTTTCAATTCAAGCGGTAGAAGGTCTGTTTTTCTCAAATAGGGATATAAATGGAAAAGCACTTGTAACTTTCATGTTTTTAGGTTCAATGGTTTTGGGTCATATTCTGATGGTAAAAAAAAGATAAAACATTATAGATTTTTAGATAAGACTCAATAAATTAAGTTTTATTAAACATGAAACTGTAACTCCAGATACAAAAGTCAGGATATCACAAATATCAAATGTTTAATACCATTAATAAGTTATAGTAATATGAACAAATTATAGTTTATTTTTAATAAATTAATAAGGGTGAACTCTCCAAAAAACTTTTAAATGAGTTTATGTATAGATGAGTCCGTATATATAAAAGTAAAATTTGAGATTAAGAATGTTTAAATGTTAAATTTTTTCTATCACATGGAAATAATTTCATCAAATTAAATTATATCATACTCAGAATAATCGAATAATAAGTCTCTCATGAGAGACCGTACAAAATTGAAATTTAGTGGGCCTCTTAAAATATTACATGTTCAAGGGCTGACAAATTTTCAATTTGTCGCGTCAAAATCGTAGATTTTTGATGCCCCAAACATAAATGTTTGAGGGCTTGGAGGAATAGAATTGGTTTTAATCGCTCAAAATCATTTACAATTCATAATAGAAGTAGGACTTATAATACAAATAGGGATCATATTACTGCTTAATATAGTTCCAATATCTTTGAGTCTCGTGCTTTTTGCAACGCTTATTTTGGCAGTAGGACTTGCTTTGCTGTTTGGTGTTGATGCTGGGCTTTTATTCGTGTCATATGCCCATGAATTCAGTATTCCCTATGGTCCAATAGCCTTATTTGCTGTTGTAACTTTACTCGCTGCTTTGCCAATGATGAAAGAAGTAGGTATAAGAGTGGCTAATTTGAGAATATTCATATTCCTGATTATAGGTGCAATTGCAATTGCTGGGGGAATAGTACACAGGGTTTTCCTGATCCTGTGGCTTTTAGGGCTTTTGATTGGATTCTTTATTATATCAAAATCCTTCCGCCAGAAATCATTCCTTACAGTTAAAAGAGTAGTTACAATTATCGGATTGGTGGTTGTAAGTTTTGGAGCTCTTCAAATATTAGCTGATGCTTTAAATATGTCTGTATTAAGCCCTATTTTAAGGTTCAGCCGGCTTGAAGAAAATGCTCTCCCAAGTATTACCATGGTTTTAAAGAATTCAGCCCTTTTAGGCCATATTCAGGGTTCAAGTTACTGGGCTTCAGCTGACACTGGATTTGCCAGTGGTTATGTGAGTTTACCTTTAACATTGATCACGATGCTTACTTTGCCGTTCCCAGTATTTTATGGAGTTTTAGTAAGTAAAAAAGACGTAATAGATTATTTCTTGCCGGGAATATTTGGATGGGCATTTGACTTTGGGTACCTTACATTGATCTGCCTTTTAATATACTGTGCTGGCGTGATTTTTGTAGGGTTTAAAATACTGCTGGCATACCGTGAGAAGAGGGAAAGCGGTAACAGGAATTATCTTGGAAGGGAAGCTTTGCTTATAGGGGCGCTCACTGCATTTTCAACCCAGGCAATAATGGGGCTGTTCTTCTCTAACAGGGATATAAATGGAATGGCTCTTTTAACATTCATGCTTCTGGGTGCACTGGTTTTAGGCCATGTTGTAATGGTAAAAAGAAGTACGCGTTAAAATTGAAATATGATTGGAGGAAAAAAAAATGAAAAAAGCATTGATATTATTGGGATGCCCTGAATCGCCTTCTCAGACTCCAATGGCTGTTTATGTTACATATAAACTTAAAAAAATGGGGTATGAAGTTACAACGGCAAGTACTCCTTCTGCAATGAAACTGCTGGAAGTGGGAGATCCTGCGGAGTTATATATTCAAAATAAAGTAGATATCGATTCATGTATTGAAAAACTGGACAAAGGTACTTTTGATCTTTTAGTAGGGTTTATTCATAAAGATGCAGCTGTTTCATACTTTGTAACTTTTTATAGTATATTGGATACAAAGTCTATAGCTATAGTTTTTGAAAAAGATGCGGATAAGCTTGCTGAATTTATAGATACCGTTTCAGAAAGTACAGATGCAGAAATTGTATCTGCAAGGGCTTATCACAATCCGACTCCACTCAGAGTGAAATTTGATAAAACCATCAAAAAGCTTGAAGAATCCAATGTTCTTTGAATTTAAAATTTAATAGGAATTAATCAATCTTAGGGGGATTTTATGTTCTGCCTTGAAACATATTTGCAAGAATCTGAAGATTATAAAGTATTAATAGCCAGAACAGGTTTTAAAGAAGCTATCGAAGTTATTAAAGAAAATGCTCTTGAAATAATCTACGTTAATCCGGGAGATAAGGTTTTAGGTGCTAGAATTATTGGAATACCTCCAATATCTGTAGGTATCAATGAAAAAAAAGGTACTGTACTGTTTCCTTATACAAAACCTTGCCATGGAACTGCAGTAGTTGAAATACCTGTTGGTCAAGAAGAAATAGACAATGTAAAGAAGTTAAATATTAAATAATGCTTCTTTAGCATTAACATTTATTTAATTGATACTACGTTATTAAATGTTTTAGTTTGAACTGATTTTATAGATACCAGTAATGTAATAATGCTTCTTTAGCATTAACATTTTATTTTAGGTTTTTTGGATATTCTTGTTTTAATTTTAAAATAATTAGAGAGTGAATTAAACAAACTTTAATGATGTCTTTTAAGCATTAAATTTTTAATTTAAATCAATGAACTCTTTTTTTAAATTATTTAGATTTATTAACACATCAATTTTTTAATTATCATCTTATTGTACTATTTATAAGTATACCACATAATTTATGATGTATTATTAATAAATATCATTATAAATAAAAGATTGAGGTGATAGTATGGAATTAGAGAATATTCCTGCTGAAGTACGGTGGGAAATTTCAACAAAAGCGACCATGGCATCAGCTGTAGGTTATGGGATGGCTCTCAGGCAAATATTGGATGAAGATACAGTTCGGCAGATTGAATTGGCTATCATGTCTGAGGCGGGAAAAGGAATAAAGAGTATGGCTGAATCTTTGGGTTTGCCTGCAGGAAATGCTAAGGAGGTGGATGATGCATTTGGAGTTATAGGGATGATTTTATGGGGAAAAATGGACTATAAAATCATTGAATCCAGCAGTGATAAGGTAGTTCAACGTATAACCCGCTGCCCAAATCTAAATTACCATGAGGAGATGAATGTTCCAATTATAACCATGCCTGATCTTTGTCAGACCTTTTCAACCAGTGCTGTAGAAGAACTAAATCCCAAATATACGCAGAGTTACAGTAAAAGAATGTGTGAAGGCGATAAATACTGTGAATACGTTGTTGAATTAAAAAAAATAAAATGATTCATTGTCTAATCTATAGTTAGTACAATTGCAAGGGCAGTTTTAAAACCAGAGATTATGCCCTAGGTTTAAAAGTATTGAATGACACGTAATAGCTGAAGGTTTCTAGCAGCTTCAAAAAGAAAAAAAGTTTTTAATATGAATTTACCAAGCTGTTTGCATGTTTTCATGAGGTATGTAACACAACAAAAAGCCATATATTTTATGACATATTATCAACAAAAGTATTATCATTGTGTAATCATGTTGAAGAAAATACATTAGTATTTGAAAATCTATGATTTTCGAAGCCGTAGGAAACTATGTTTCCTCGGACACAAATCAAAGATTTGTAGGGCCCGAAAACTGTCAAAATTTATAATTTTTGATGTTTGAGGAACGTAGTTCCTCAACCGCAAAAAACAAAGTTTTTTGCTGTTGAAGGAAATCCATGATTTTTTGGCAGTTTTTGAGGGCTATGTGTTCGACGGCCCAAAAATCCTACGGATTTTTGGAGGTTGAAGGAAAATCTCTTGAAATCTTCGATTTTGGAGCACGAAAAATTAAGTTTTTCGTAAGTTCTAATTTTCCGAAACATTCAAAAATCGAAGATTTTTGATGCATACAAAACTTAGGGTTTTGAGAATCCCAAAATTTTTGTTAACAAAAATTTTGGAGGTGCTATTATGGAATTGGATAATATACCTGCTGAATTAAAGTGGAAAATCGCCATAAAGACATTTCAAAGCTTTTTTTTAGGTTATGGCACATCATTTAGGCAAATTATGGATGAAAAAGCTGTTAGGAACGTAGAAGAGATAGTATGGGCTGAAGGTGGTAGAGAAGTAAAAAAAATTGCAGATATTTTGAAATTACCTTCTGAAAATGCAATAGATGTCAATAATACGTTGAAAATTGTTGGAATGATAACTATGGGAAAATCAGAACATGAAACTCAAGATGAAGCCAGTGAACTTGTTATAGATCGTTGTACTAGTTGTCCTAACTTTAATGTTAATGCAGAGATGTATATCCCCGTTATCAGCATGCCCGATCTTTGTCAGGCTTACTGTACCAGTGCTGTTGAGTCCCTTAACCCAAAATACACTCAAATGTTTACTAAAAGAATGTGCACTGGTGATGATTACTGTGAAAGCATTATAGGATTGAAAAAATAGAGAAATCATTGATCCTGGTTGGACCATAGAGTGATATAAACAATATCATCCTCTTTTTTACCTTTCAACAACTTGGACTGTCTTAAGAAAGCAAAATTATTTTCCAACTCATTTTCTGATAATTTAAACTGTTTGAGGAGTTCAGGTCTCGTTACTTTACCTTTTGACTGGGTGTAATGGTATATTTCTCTTTGAAGATCTGTTAAACCATCAGTTCCTCCGAGTCCATGGCTTTTTCTGAAAGCTGTCTTGGCTCTTTCTCCCATGGGGTTGCATACCCTAATTTTGTGTGTTGCATCGATGTAACAGTCTTCACAGAGGGTATTACCTCGGGATATAAAAGTTTCATTTTCAGGGATTTCCCTGTTACATTTATGGCATTTTATGTTGTTGGTCATTATTTCACCATTTTAATCATCAAGAAGGAAAGATGCGAAAGTGAAACCTGATCCAAGGCGAACTTGTCCTGCTACTGCTGCAGCTTCCAGCATTTCTTCTTTACTTGCACCAGCCATTAAAGCCTGTTTTTTGTGTGCTTTCACGCATTGTTCACATTTAACGGCTACTGCACAGGCCAGTGCTATTAATGACTTTTCTTTTGGGGATAATGCTCCTTCTTTCATTATTTCTGAAGCTAGATTATTGAACGCAGTACTTAAGTCTTCACTTATTGCTTCTGTAAATCTGTATGGTCTTGGTTTTTGTTCTGCCATTTTATTTGCTCCTAAAGTTTAACTTTTGATTTGTATACCTCTTTGAAATAATAATCTGAATAGTTACTCAATTTTATAAAGGGTTATTTCCACGTTTTATGGATTATTACGAAACCTAATTTTGAAGGGTAAAATATATTAATCATTTAATGGGTTTTAAACCCTTTAATTTCATTAATGTGGATTTGAATTCATATCAGATAAATGTTTTCATTAGTATTAATGATGCGCATTTTTTGTAATTGAAATTAATAAAAAAATATGGAATACTACTAATATTTAAAAAAAACAATAAAATTAAAGTTAAGTAGCAGATAAATAAAATAGGAGGAATTAAAAATGGATTTTAAAGACTGTATAAATTTTGCAAATGAAACACCAGTTTGCTATCTAGCAACAGTAGAAGGGGATCAACCTAGAGTAAGGGCATTGGGTTTCTGGTTTGCAGATGAAAATGGATTTTACTTCCAGATTGGGGGTATGAAAGACATGTACGGACAGCTTCAAGCAAATCCTAAAGTAGAGGCATGTTTCTGGCAGCCAGATGAAGCGACAGGAAAAATGATGAGGGTAGCTGGTGAAATAGAATTTGTTGATGACCCCGATCTTAAAAAAAAGGTTTTAGAAGATAGGCCATTCCTTAAGGAATTTGGTATGACATTTGATAGTCCAGGCCTTATAATTTTCCGCATTGCCAAAGGTAAAGCCTACTTCTGGACAATGACAACCAACTTTGAGCCTAAAAAGTTCATTAATTTTGGCTGAATACAATTTATATTCTTTTTTTATCTGGAGCATGCTTTGTAATAAGAGGGGTTTCTTTGGCGGAAGAATTCATTAAATTTTGGGCAGAATTATCAAATAGATACGATTCAGCTATAGATAATATCATGGGAGAAAAAATAAGGCCAAAAATACAGGAAAAGTTAAATGAAGAAGACAATTTAGGAAACCTTCTTGAACTTGGCTGCGGCACTGGTTATTTCACAGAAACACTCGCAAATAAGTCAGAAAGTATTATTTCAACTGATATTTCAGAGGAAATGCTGTCTATTGCCATGGAAAAACTAAAAGAATTTGAATTTCAGGTTATGGATTGTCAGGACCTTAAGTTTGATGAAGAAACATTTGATACTGTGTTTATGGGTTTGGTTCTTCTTTTTACTCAACCAGAGAAGGCTCTCAAAGAAAGCTGCCGGGTTTTAAAACCTGGAGGTTTACTCATAATAGTAGATCCAGATATTTCTTTTCTATCGTTTTATGGGGACTTAAAATTCAGGTTTAGAGCGCTTGTAAATTATCGTAAGATCCCCACTACAAGTCATTTTTTAAATCAAGAAAAGATAGTAGATATGCTGGATAAGACTGGATTTGAGGTATTCCGTAAAGAAATTATTTGTGACGAAACGAACCCTAACTATGTTACAGCTAATTATATTAAAGCAGTAACTCGGAAATAGCTTTTAATTTGTTATATATGTCAGTTTGGGATTATAGATGGGCGATATTTATAATTTATATCAATTGAAATCTGGAGATAAAATGAAAATAACTGTTTTGACTGAAAATACCAAGCTAAAAAATTCTGATTTAATTGCAGAACATGGGATCTCACTATTTATTGAAAAAAATGGCTATAAAATCCTTTTTGATACTGGAGGCCCTCAGGAAAGTGCAATAAAAAATGCGTCAAGATTAGGCATTGATCTACGGAAAGTGGATGCTGTAATCATTTCTCATGGACATGACGATCATACTGGAGGACTTCTAAAATTTTTCCAGATTAACGATAAAGCACCAGTTTACCTTAAAAAGGAAGCTTTAGGTTCTTATTATTCTAAACGCCCTGAAGGGGAAAAATACATAGGTATTGACAGTGAGATACCTGAAAAACATATGGAAAGGTTACATTTTGTTGATGAAACCGCAGAAATTGCTCAGGATGTATTTTTAGTTCCAAATATCAAGAAAGATTTCCCAATCTCTTGTAGTAATCATGTTTTATTTAAAGAAATAAATGGAAAATTAGTAATGGATAATTTTAAACATGAGTTATTTATGGTAATAGAAAATGATAAGGATTTAACTGTTTTAACTGGTTGTGGGCACAGTGGAACAAAAAATATCGTAAACACAGCTAAAGAAGTTTTTCCTGATAAAAAGATAGGTACTGTGATTGGAGGGTTTCATCTCCAGGCGGGAGCCCGTACATTTGAGGTGGCCAAAAAAGAAGAAATTGAAGAAATAGCGGAGTGGTTAAAATTGGAAGCTACAGGACAAATTTACACGGGTCATTGTACTGGAGAACGTGGATTTAATATAATGAAACCAATTTTAAGCGATAAGTTAAAAAGCATTTATACTGGGATGGAAATTACTTTATAAATTAAATGTAAACTAATATTGATACATTTTACAGGTGAAAAGATAATGTCACTCATAGCCAGGAAAGAATTAGAAAAGGAACAGCGAAGAAATGATATATTAAACGCAGCAGAGAAATTATTCTTTTCTAAAGGTTATGAAAACGTTTCTTTAAAGGATATAGCTAAAGAAGTGAAATTAGGTAGATCTACGCTTTATTTATATTTTGAGAATAAAGAAGAATTATTTTTTGCAATTGTCCTTCGTGGAACCAGAATATTATATAAAATGATTAATGATGAAGTGAAGAAAGGAAAAAGCAGTTTTTCAAAACTTGCAGGATTTAGAAATGCTTATTATAACTTTGCTAAAGAACATCAGGATTATCTTAAAGCATATAATTATTTGCTGTCTGGAAGGTTTGATTTAGCGGGCATTGAGCCTTCAGAATATAAACTATTTCCTTCTTCTGAAGGTAAACTCTATTCTGAATATAAAAAGAAATTTGAAGAAATATATATAAGAAATTTAGAGAAAGGTATTATACCTAATTTTCCAATACCAAAATTCACAACCAGCGAATATTTAAATGAAATACTTATTTTGCGCCGGGAGATGTTGAATATTTTTAGTAGTGCAGTAGAACAAGGTAAAAAAGAAGGGATAGTTAGGCCTGATGTCAATTCTGTTGAAGTGACTGTTCTGCAAACTTTAATTGCAAATAGTATTGATAATTTACCTCCAGACCTTAAAGATTTACTTGAAAGCCAGAATATCAGTCAGAAAGAATTTTTAAAGGATGTTGGAGAGTTAATGGGTAATATGATTAGTAACAGAAAGAATATAAGGAAAACTAAATAATTTATTTGATTATGTATGTATTGATTGTATATTTTGTATAATTTAATGTTAGATGGGTGAATTTTGATTTTACTTTATTATAATGATTATTTTTTTTAGTTAACATGCTGATTTTATACAAATAATAGTTAATAGTCAGTTTATATAGTTTTAATTTGAATTTTATGCTATTTTTAATTTTAGTTCAGAATTAATGATGGACTCTTTTATCAAAAACTTTAAATATATAATGACACAATGTCATTAAATGACATTATGTCAGTGACATGGTGTCATTGAATAAATAAACAGATTATCAAAAATTGTTATTAAGCATTTTTTTTTGAAAATAGCTTGTAATATGGAGTGAAAAAATGCCCGAAAATAAAATTGAGGTAAATAGAAAAAACCCCAGTAAAACGGCTGAGACAATAGCTGTGGTAAGGATGAGTGAATCGAGAAAAACTGAAGATGAGCGTATTTGTCATGATCAGTATGCTGTTCACTTTGTCAGCCAGGCGGTGCTGGATTTTGCGGCTCATAACCCTGAGAAGTATAAAGCGTTCGTAGCTCAAAATGAAAGCTTAGTTCCAGGGGCCAGTAACTCAATTGTGGCTAGAGTTAGATTTTTTGATGATATTGTAAAGTCATCCATTAATGAAGGCCTTGAACAGCTTGTCATACTTGGAGCTGGATATGATACCCGAGCATACCGGATTGAAGGGTTGGATAATGTTAAAGTGTTCGAGGTAGACTATCCTGCCACCCAGAGTATAAAAATCGAGAAGATCACTGAGATTTTTGGTTCACTTCCTGATCATGTAACATATGTTCCAATGGACCTTGAATTGGATAAGTTCGGCCGGCAGCTTCTGAAAAGTGGCTATAACAAGTCTCTGAAAACTCTTTTTATTATGGAAGGGCTTTTAATGTATCTCTCTCCTGAAATCGTGGACGAGATACTATCTTTCATAGTACATAATTCCGGCAAAGGCAGTGCCATAATTTTTGATTACATCCCACTATCTGTGGTTGGTGGTACATGTAAACTTGAAGCAGGACAGAACTGGCGAAATGGAGTTATGGCAGTTGGAGAGCCTTTTCTTTTTGGTATCAAAGATGGAGAAATTCAATCATTTCTAGTTCAAAGAGGATTCAAGAATATCAAGAATATGGCCAGCGAAGACTATAAAAAAGCCTATTTCCATGGGAAAAACAAGAATAGAGAGGTCAATAGTTTATCATCATTCGCCTATGCAGTGGTTGAATAGAATGACGCTTAAATTTTAAAAAAGAGGTAGAAGGAAATGCATGCATTTCCTGAACATTCGAAAAAATGAAATTTTTTTCGATGTCTCGAACACAAAGTGTTCGAGGACCACAAAAATAAAAAATTTTTGAGGTTTTTAAATGTCTGAAAATAAAGTTGAAGTTAATAGGGAAAACCCAAGTAAAATGGCTGAAGGAATTGCAATGCAAAGATTTGGTGAATCAGCTAAGCCTGAAGGTGAAAGAATCTGTTATGATCCTTATGCTGTACATTTTATCAGTCCTGAGATAATAAAATTTGGGATGAAACATCCGAAAGAAGCCAAAGAAAAAGTAGAACAAATGGAAAAGCTCTTTCCAGGGCTTAGCAGCTCAATAATGGCTAGAGTTAGATATTTTGATGATTTTACTAAAAAATCAATTGTTGAAGGAATTGAGCAGTTAGTTGTGCTTGGTGCAGGATATGATACTAGAGCATATAGAATTGAGGAATTAAAGGATATAAAAGTGTTTGAAGTTGATCATCCTAACACTCAGAGTTTTAAAATTCAAAAGATTGGAGATATTTTTGGTTCTCGTCCTGATCATGTTGTTTATGTGCCTGTTGATTTTGAAAAGGATACTCTAGGTCAAAAATTATTTGATAATGGCTATGATCCTTTAAAAAAGACTTTATTTATTATGGAAGGGCTTATAATGTACATTCCTCCTAAGGCCGTAGCCAAAACTCTCCTATTTATTGTAGAAAATTCTGGTAAGGGTAGTAAGGTTATTTTTGATTATTATCCTGAATCTGTAGTTGATGGGACCTGTAAATTAGAAATAGGGACAAATATCCGAAATCATGTGGCAGAACAGGGAGAACCGCTCCAATTTGGAATTGAAGAAGAAAAGATCCAAGACTTTCTTATAGAATTTGGATTTTCAGGAATTCAAAATGTAACCAGTGAAAATTACAAAGACATGTATTTCCGCGGTAAAAATGAAAACAGAGAGGTGTGTGAGCTTTTATACTTTGCACATGCTGTTGTTGAATAAAATTGTTAACCCTAAAAAATTAAGATGGAGATTGACTTATGGAAAATTATCATCCCTTTAAATCCCAAGATGCAAAAGAAGCGTATCTGAAATTATACGATGATACTGCAAAGCTTTGGCCACTTCCTTCTGAAGTTAAAATGATAGATACATCTTATGGTAAAACATTTGTGCGCATTAGTGGGCCAGCAGATGCTCCTCCATTGGTTCTTTTACATGGAATGGGTAGTAATTCACTTATGTGGCTGCGAAACATTGAAAGTTTATCTGAAGATTATAGAACCTATGCCATAGATGATATTTATGGAAACGGGCGAAGTATATATACTAAAACCATCAAGGACTCAAACGACTTTGTAAACTGGCTTGATGAGTTATTTGATGTCCTTGAGTTAGGTAATAATATTAATCTTATGGGAATGTCGTATGGTGGCTGGCAGGCAGGTCTATATGCACTCAGATTCCCAGATAGACTCAATAAAGTTACATTATTAGCACCAGCTGCTACCGTATTGCCAGTAAGTTCTGCTTTTGGTATAAGGGCTATTTTTAGCATGCTGCCTGTCCGCTATTTTACTAAAAGATTAATGTACTGGGTTATGGAAGATGCAGTGAAGAAAGATGAGGAAGCAATGAGTGAATTAGTGGATGCTATGTTTCTGGCGTCAAAATCTTTTAAAACAAGACGTCCTCCGGAACCAACAGTTTTCGATGATGATGAATGGAAAAGCATAGGAGTACCAATGCTTTATGTAGTAGGTGAAAATGAGAAGATTTATTCTGCCGAAAAAGCAGTTCAACATCTTAATACTGTGGCCCCTCAAATAAAAACAGATATTATTCCAGGTGCAGGCCATGATTTGGTGTCAGTACAGGCCGAAATGGTGGATGAAATGGTTCTAAAGTTTCTGAAGTGATCTTAATATATTTATACTCAATGTAATTGTATAAAATCCTTTAGAACTTAAAACATTTCATTTGTGGACTACTGGATTGTGGTTAATTAATAAAATTGCGATTTTATTCCTTTTTACTTTTCTTCTTATTTTTAATCAATATTATTCAAATGACAATCTTTATATAAAATGAACTATCATCTAATATTGAACATAGTTCATAAATGAATATAATTCAATAATTAAAATTGAGTTTAAAAAACTATAGGGGTGATTCTATGTCTGATGAATCTGTAAAATGCAGTAAGTGTGGAGTATTTGCATGCCTAGAAAATAAACCTTTAAATACGCCCAAATTTTGCCCGATGAATACACGAGAAGATGTACTGGATGCAGCTTTAAAACAATATTTCAATCTAGATGATCAAAAGATGATGTCAGCCGCTGCTTGTACTGTAATTAAAGGTATTGCAAACTCATGGACACGTATAGAAGATGTAATAAATTTTGCAAGAGAAATGGGGTATAAAAAGCTTGGTATAGCAACATGCATAGCCCTAATTTCTGAATCAAGAATCTTAACTGAAATACTTGAGACAAAAGGATTTGAAGTTAAATCAGTATGCTGCAAATCTGGTAATAATTTTGAAGGAGATATTGGATTACATGATATTGATTTAAAACTGGATTTTGAGTCAGCAAACAACTTAAATGTAAATTCAGGTGGGCAAAAAGATATTCCATTGTGTAATCCTATAGGGCAGGCATTTTTATTGAATAATGAGAAAACGGACCTTAATGTCCTTTTGGGTCTATGTACTGGCCATGATGCACTGTTTATCAAACACTCTGAAGCACCTGTCACTCCACTAATTGTCAAAGACCGACGAACATTACATAACCCTGCTGCAGCACTCTATGGATCTAGTCATTTCTTTAAAAGATTAATGAAACCGGAAATGGAGTAAAACAAAGTATATTTATGTAAAATATGATGGAAATAGTTATCTATTATTTATTAAATTTCTTTTTGCACCTTATTTTATATTATAATGAATATTTTTTATCTTTTTTGTATATGGGCTCTAAAATAGCGTAGATTAAGATATAATGGCATATTATCACTTAAATCTTGAAAATATTAAACATACAGAATCATAGATTTTTGAGAAAGAATAACATAAATATTAGAATAAATAAAGGTTGATTCATGAGCGAGAGAATGGCGCGCAGAAAAAAAGAGCGTAGAAATGAAATCATGGATGTGGCTGAGAAAATGATTGCCCAAAAAGGAGTTCAGGGCATGACTATGAAAGAAGTGGCAGAGAAAGCAGATGTAGCCACAGGCACTCTTTATGTGTACTTTAAAAATAAAAATTCGCTTTGTGCAGCAGTTAATGCTAGAATTAATAGGCAAATGAGAGTAATAATGGAAGAGGAAAGTGCGAGTTGTTTGAATGCATGTAAAAAAATAAAAGCTACGATTGATGTTGTACTTAAATTTAAAGAAAAACATCCGGATAAGTGGAGTGCATTTAAAGAATTACTTTTAGTTCATTATGATACTGGGAATATAAATGTTACCTGCAGTGATAATGGGTGTAATATCAATGATTTTCAAGATATTTCAGATGAGAATATAAGAGATCTTTTGATAGAGGATAAAAAAATGTCACAGTTAATGGAAGATATCTACAAGCGGGGCATTCAAGAGGGCTGCATAAATTCTGAATTAGATCTTTTGCCAACAATACTATTTATGAGGATGTCACTTTTTACGGCACTTGAACCAATTCCTTATGCACAGCGAATTTTAAAAGCAGAGAATATAGATCCAGAACATTTCTTAGAAGTGGTTTTGGATTTAATGCGTCGTGCTGTGCGTCCACAATCAGCTGAAGAAAAATAATTCATTTTCTTTTTAATTACAGGTTCTATTTAAATCAATTTAAAGTCAATACTTAAAAAATAATTAAGACAAAAATATCTGGAACTAAGAGCATATTTTTTTATAGATCCAAAATCATATGAAGTATAGAAGTTTAGAGTAAAAAATTAACAATTAAAATATTATTTGAGGCCAATCATGTTAACTACAGTCGTTGGAAGTTACCCTCCCTTACTGAAAAACCCATCATCATTTTCAGATAAAATTTCTAATATTTTCGGAACTTATGATAAGTATAAACCTGCTATAGAGCTTGCAGTGAAGGATCAAATCGATGCAGGTATTGATATAATATCTGATGGACAGGTAAGGGATGGGATGGTGGAAATTTTTGCCAGTTCTATTTATGGGATGACTGTTGAAGATAACACTCCCAAAATTGTGGGAAAGATAATGCCTTCACCTAAATCAGTATGTGCAAATGATCTTAAATTTGCTATAAAGATAGCAAAGGGAATCTCAAATGAATACGGCCAAAAACCTAAGAAGACCCTTGAAGGCAGTGTTAAAGGAGTTAAGGGGATAATAACAGGCCCTTCTACACTTGTTTTTTCATCAAGAATTGAAGGATACTATGATAAAAAAGAAGATGCAGTCCTAGATTTAGCTTATGCTTTAAAGAAAGAAGCGGAACATCTTGAAAATGCAGGGGCTGCAGTGGTACAAATAGACGAACCTTTTATTTCTACTGGAGTTGTAGATATTAACGTTGCAAAGAAAGCTGTAGGGATCATAGCAGATGGTTTGTCCGTGCCAGTATCCATGCATGTATGTGGTGAAGTGGTGGATATATTTGACCATCTTTTAAAATTTCCGGTAGACATCGCGGACTTTGAATTTGCAGGTATCCCGGCCAATATCAACGCGCTTGAAAATGTGAATCTCCGCGGAAAAAAAATAGGGTTCGGGTGTCTGGATAACAAAACTGATAAAATTGAAAGCAGGGACGAAGTGGAAAACCTGATAAAAAGAGGTAGAGACCTTATCGGTGCTGAAAACATGATTGCCGACCCTGATTGTGGAATGAGGCTGAGGTCAAGGGAGGCAGCTCTTTCAAAGCTTAAAGTAATGGTAGACGTTGCTAAAGGTTTCTAATTTTTGGCACGTTAAAATTAAAATTTTGGCAGTTGCCACAAATTGATAAAAAATCTACAATTTCTAACTTATTATTGGAAACCACAATTTTTTATAGCTTCGAATTTTGAGAGGTTTTGATAGTTGCTAAGGTTTGATTTTGATATTGCCTGCGGTTTTAGAATTTACTTAATTTTATAAATTGTAATACAGACGTGGGTTAAATATTCAAAAAACATTACATTTATAACAGTTTAATAAAGATTTAATTTAACGGAGAATATAACATGTCATTTCAAATTGAAGTCAACCAAATAGCAGACGGCTGGGAAACACTTGTAAAAAAGATCATGGAAGAAGGTAAGGAAATAAATGATGAGAGGGGTTCATTAACAAAAGAAGTTTTGAACACTCTTGTTACAATAAGAGACCCCCTTGGAAAACAGAGGTCTAAAAACAAAGATGAAAATGACATGTTTGAGGATATAAAAATACCAACTGGTTATTTCTGGAGAGGGGAAAAGCTTAAAATTTATTCTGAGCAGTTTATAAGTGATGATAAACAGGGATTTGTTTATACATACGGAAACCGCCTGAGAGCACACTTTGAGGGCATTGATCAGATTCAGGTAGCTATTGATAGGCTTAAAAACTGTACTGAATCAAGAAGATCCATTTCTGTAACATGGGACCCGACTACTGATACAAAAGTCGATGAAGTACCTTGTATGATCCTCGTAGATCTCAAAATAAGGGATGGAAAACTTTATACAACTGGTTTATGGAGGTCACATGACATATACGGTGCATGGTTCCCTAATGCAGTTGGTTTAACTTATTTAACCAAATATGCTGCTGATCAGCTTGGTGTAGAAGTAGGAGAAGTTACAATTCATTCTATAAGTGCCCACATATATGAAGTTAATTTTGATGACGCTAAGAAAACTTTAAGCATGCAGTTATTTGGTTTATAGTGAATGTAATTATCAATTATTTTTATTTTAAGTAAGGACTAGAGTATGAAAGACATTTTAAACAAAATTTCTGTACCAATATCTGGTTTAATGCTGGGTCTGGCGGAAGCAGGAAATCTGGTATCTTCTCAAGAAGTTATACTTAAAATTATATTTGGGTCTATATCTGCGCTAATTTTAGCGTTGATTTTAATAAAAATAGCATCTAATCCTAAACATCTTAAGGCGGATTTAAATAATCCTGCTGTTGCAGGGGTTGCTTCAACATTTCCAATGGGAATCATTGTCTTATCGACGTATGTTAATTCTTTTTTCCCATCTGAGGCTTATGCCATGTGGATTGCCGGGATTTTAATGCAAATTATTATTGTAATCATTTTTACCCGGAAATTTGTCTTTAATTTTGATATAAACAAAGTATTCCCATGTTATTTTGTAGTGTATGTTGGAGTTGCAGTGGGAAGCATTGTGGCGCCGATATTTAACGCTGCAGACATCGGTAGAGTGTTATTCTACTTCGGATTTGTATCTTATTTGATTTTATTGCCTTTAATGCTTTATAGGGTATTTGTAATTAAATCTTTTCCAGAACCTGCCATCCCTACGTTAACCATTTTTGCAGCGCCTTCAAGCATCTGCCTGGCAGGATATTTAAGTTCATTTGATGTGATAAACATGGATATTTTCTGGGGACTGGTTATTTCAGCAATAGTCATGTTTTTTGCAGTGCTTCTGTACATGCCTAAAATGCTTAAATTAAAGTTTTATCCGAGTTATTCTGCATTTGCATTTCCACTGGTAATCAGCGCCATTGCAATGCAGTATGCAAATAGTTTTCTGGCAAATATGAATCTTAAAATGCCAATAATGCAATATATTGGGTATTTTGAGGAGTTATTGGCGGTTTTATTTGTTGTTTATGTACTGGTTCATTATACGAACTTTTTATTTGGTGACTATAGGAAAACAAGTTAAATTTAATATTTTTAGATGAAAATAAGAAATTATAAAATTAATGAATTTTGCTATTTAAACGGTCTCATCATTTTTATATTCTAAAATATCTCCTGGCTGACAGTCTAAAGCTTTACAGATCTTTGCTAAAGTTGAAAATCGAATTGCCTTTGCCTTTCCATTTTTCAATATAGAAATATTGGCCATGGTTATTCCAACTTTCTGTGAAAGTTCAGTGACGCTCATTTTCCGTTTAGCTAACATCACATCAATATTAATTATAATTCCCACGTTATCTACCTCAGACCGTTAAATCATTTTCTTTTTTTATGTCTACGGCACTTTGTAAAAGTCTTTCAAATACGGCTGTGGCAGCAGCGATTACAACCGAAATAAAAGTAGTCACAATACACAGAGCAATAAAACCTGCTGGATCATCGCCTTTAGCATGGAATATCCTTATATATAGCGCGGCCATCACAATTAAAATGTTCAATATGATTGCACAGTATTTTATAGTTTGTAAAGCTCTCACGGAGTCTAGCGAGAATACCTTATTTTGCCCGATGTATCCGAGCAATTGAAATGCATGATATAACGCAACAAAAAATGGAATAGATGCTGTATACACATATGCTAAAAACGGGTCCTGAAAGTAAATATTAAACAGGTCGGCGTTTATATTTCTACCTTCAAGCTGGGGAAATATAATTATACCTGCAAGTGCACCGATTCCGATGAGTAGAATTACTGCTTTTAGAAATAATGTTGATCCTCGTTTCAAGTAAAAACACCTCACTCAACTATTGTATATTGATTATAGTAAATTATTTATCGTTTTACAATATATTTTTATTGATATTACACTGACATCATATAAATAGTTTTTCTAGATCATCAAACTTTAGAAAGTATGTAATCATTAACGGCACATTTTTCAAAATCCAAAAAATAAAATAGTAAATTAATTAAAGGACAACAGCTTAAACTCCATTGATAAACAAATTTTGTATTCATTTAATATATCACACTATTAGAGGTGAAATTATGGTAAGTGTCAATCTTGAAGCAAAAAAGACAGTAGACTTAATGATAAAAAACGCAGATGAATTAAATATAAGCGTAGAAAAGCTTGAAAACGGTTCCACAGTTATCGACGCTGGTGTAAACGTTTCTGGAAGCCTTAAAGCAGGGGAACTTTACACAAAAGTGTGTCTTGGAGGACTTGCAGAAGTGGGAATTTCAATTCCAGGAGACCTCTCCGAAAGCTTTGCGTTACCTTCTGTGAAGATCAAAACCAATTCTCCAGCAATATCAACCCTTGGAGCACAAAAAGCAGGATGGTCTGTAAGCGTAGGTGACTTCTTCGCCCTCGGTTCAGGACCTGCAAGGGCATTAGCTAAAAAACCAGCCCACACCTATGAAGTAATCGGCTACGAAGACGATGCAGATATTGCAATTCTCACCCTTGAAGCTGACAAATTACCTGGCGCTGATGTAACCGACGCAATTGCAAAAGACTGCGGTGTTTCACCAGAAAACGTAACAGTACTCGTTGCACCAACATCATCAATCGTAGGTTCAATACAAATAGCAGGAAGAGTTGTAGAAAACGGTACATACAAAATGATGGAAGCTTTAGACTTTGACGTTACAAAAGTTAAATTTGCTGCAGGAATTGCACCAATAGCACCTGTTGACCCAGATGGGCTTAAAGCAATGGGTAAAACAAATGACGCTGTTTTATTCGGTGGTAGGACTTACTACTACATCCAGTCTGAAGAAGGAGACGACTTAAAAGCTTTAGCTGAAAATCTCCCATCATCCGCATCTGAAGGATACGGAAAACCATTCTACGATGTATTTAAAGAAGCTGAATACGACTTCTACAAAATTGACAAAGGAATGTTTGCACCTGCTGAAGTGGTCATAAACGATTTAAGAACAGGTGAACTCTTCAGAGCAGGATACGTAAATGTAGATCTCCTTAAAAAATCATTCGGTTTATAATAATCGAAATTATTTATTTTTTTTATTTTGTTTCTTATTAAGCTGTATAAAAATGCATTTTTCAACTTCATTTCAATAAAATATCCTATTTTTAAGTTTAAGTTAAATTTTGCACTGTTTCATGGAATTGGGTAAAAATCATTGGGGAGAATGGTCAGTGACTTTATTATGGAGCTTTCAAAAAATGGCTTAATTTATGAGGTTTCCAGATTGGATAATGTTTACAATTAGAATTGTTATTTTAAACAAGATATGAAACTTATTTTTGCCTTTTTTTATTAAATGAATGTAAATAATTAATCAATTACTGATTTAATTATTTTGCCTGCTTTTGTTATAATGGATAATGTCCTAATTACTTGAGACTTCTTAAATAACTTTGATCTGGTATAAATTTGGGTGTAAATTTGGAAAAAGTTATTAAATAGGTCTTACTAATTTTCTATTATATAGATTAGGAAGTGAAAAAATATGGCTAATAATATGATTCAATGGAGACCTATAATTATTGGTACAATAATTGCCGTTATTTTAAGTGTGTTATCAATGCTTAGTTCAGGTTTATTAACCGCTGACTTTTTACTGGCTGGAATAGCAGTCGGGTTCATTGTTGGAGCAAAAATTAAGGATGGAGCAATTAATGGAACAATTATGGGTGTAATAGGTGCAGTTATATTCCTTATAATACTGGTAATTATATACGCTGCCCAGGGTTATGGATCTTTAATAACATCCATACTCAGTTATCTGGTAATTTACGTGGTTGCAGATATAATTTTAGCAATAGTTGGTGGAGTTCTTGGATCTGTAATAAGAGCAGAAATAAAAGAAACTCCAGTTCAAGAATAAGTAATTAACTTATTCTTCTACTTTTTTTAAGTTATAATTAAACTAAATAAATTGGAAATCAAATTTAAAAATAAATTAACTTTTTTATAAAAATTAAACCATTAAAATATAATTAAATAATTTAAAAAAAGAGTTTATAGATTTAAATAAAAATTTAATGCTAAAAAAGCATTATAAAAAAAAAAAAAAAAATATAATTAAATAATTTAAAAAAAGAGTTTATAGATTTAAATAAAAATTTAATGCTTAAAAAGCATTAAATTTAATTAATGCCTTGGATCCTATTCAGTGACTTTTATAGCTTTCATTGGGCAGGAACTGGTGCAGAATGCACATCCAATGCATAACTGGTCATCTACCAGTATGGTCCAGTCATCAGAGATAGATATGGCTTTTACGGGGCATAAAGAAATACATGCTCCGCAGTCCACGCATTTTTCTTCCTCTTTTTTCACCACTTTTTTAATAGGATCTACACTAATTCCCTGGCTTTCCATGTATTCAATACTCTCTGTAACTTGATTTCCTGATATTTCAACCAGCAGTTTACCTCCCTTAGGAGTTATATTTGCCCTTAAAATATTGAAATCTATATCATAAGATTTTATTGTGTCTGAAATTATTGATTTATTGGTTATATCCGGTGAAAATTTTAGCCAGGCCTTCATTTGCACACCTCGTCGTTATTTTTTTCCTTTCCAATTAATCTGGAGATATCTTCTGCAGTGATCATTCCCTTAACTTTGTTATCTTTATCAACAATTGGGAGCCCTGAAATCTCGTGTTTATCTATTCTTCTTGCTACTAAATCCACAGGTTCGTCTTCACGTGCTATTATGACTCTTTTTGTCATGACATCCATCAATTTGGTTTTACCTTTGGCAATAGCATTTGCTATGTCCCATGAAGTCACGATTCCCTTAAGCTTGCCACTTTCATCTACAACTGGTAAGTGGTTTATGTTGTTATCAACAAGCTTCTTGGCAACATCGCTTATCCTCTCTGTTGGATATGCCCTTATTACAGGTTTGCTTTCTAAATTCTTTACAAGAGTAGTAGGCTTTGTAATTTCAAGTGGATTTACAGTGTACCCTTCCGATGGTAATTTTATGATGGGTTCTGTAAGGAAGAAGTTGCCTTTAGTTATCCATGCTTTAAGTTCATTTGCAATTTCTTCAGCTTTTTTATAGGATGATAATGGTGATGCGTTAACTTCCACGCCGTTAATTTCAATTTTACCTGTTTTAAGTTCTTTATAATTTGTTTCTTTTATAACTGGACGGCTGCGCTTTGGAACTCCATAGTCTACAACCTGGCAGACGATGTCTTCATCGCTTATAGCTGTTCTTCTAGCTATGTCTTCGTTTAAAACAGGAATAGGAATTCCAGCACCAACATATAATGTAGGGCCGTATTTCTGCATGGTCGCGCCCCTGACGAAATCGCTGCTCATCTTTTTCATATCTCCCATGAGCATTAATGTCCCGGAACCGCTGATAGGAACTCCATTTCGACGTTCAGCATCAGTAGAGTGCTGTGTTCCTTCGCTGATTATGTATCCTTCTCCTCCACACAGGAATATTCGAGTTCCCATGCCTATGGTTTCAAAGTAAGGATCATTGAGGAGCGGACTCAGCTGCCCTGCACTTGAATAGCTTGCATTCCCAAAATAAGGCAGGAGTGTTCCCATGTAAGTGTATAATGTTTCTTCAGTTGAATTTGTAGCAACGGCATAATTTTGATAGCAGTTTCGTGGATTTACCATCACTGCCTGATTTAATTTATCGAGGGTAATGGTGGTTTCTATCTCCTTCCGAGGATAACAGTCAGTACCATAAGCTTCTACAGCAAGATCTATTTCTTTGCCTCTGATTAAATCTTCAATTAAATGAGAGCCACCATAATCCATGCCTATTTGGGGATTTCTATTTAATTGAGTAGCTCCTATATATGCATCAACAGCAGCAAGCCCAGAATAGGCTTCAACATTATTTAAATATGTTTTGTTCATTTTAATAGGAGGATCAGAATGACCGAAATTTAAAAATGCTCCTGAAGAACACATAGCACCGAATGTACCTGTTGTAACAACATCTATTTCTTCTGCAGCTGCTTTTACACCGTTTTGTTCAACAAAAGTTGTCATCTCTGCAGCAGTTAAGACAACAGCGTCACCAGTTTCGATTTTTTGGTTAATCTCTTTAATTGTCTTCATTTCACCACGTCTAATATTATTATAATGATTTTATAAAAGCAATAGATTTTGAATCTATTTTAATTTAGTCGGCTTTGGTTTTAGAAATGTTTTAATGTACATTTTACCTCCGCATGCAATAGTAATAAAGTTTAATTAACATAACTGAATTTTTCGTCCCCTAAAATAAAGAGCTTTAGATCAAAAGTTGTCAATTATATTACCTTATCATAATTGCATTTTTTCTAAGATATATTTAACTCAAATGGTGGTCTTAAGAAACATCACTCATTTTAAATAATGAAATGTCAATTTTATCTCTTGGGTATGGTTATTAAATTCAACAACCAGCTTAAACATAATTAATATAAAGGCCTTATTACATAATATAAATAGCTCTATCTTTTAAAAAAAATCGCTGCCAGTGGTTATTAATTGATGGGGACATGATACTTCTTAATTGCCATATTTTATGGCTAAACTAACATTTATATTAATATCAATAATTTAAGTAGATTTATTTTGGATAAACAGAGAAAACTAACAATTAAAGGGAGATATGAATGACAAATCAACTAGATCTCGATTTATTTGAGAGAATACTCAATAAAATAGAAAATAAAGTGGATTATGCTGATATAAGAGTCAGTGATAGTCAAAATACAGCTATTACTATGAAAGATGGTAAAGTTCAGGAGATAAGATCCGGGTCTGATTTTGGAACTGTTATCAGGGTTTTGAAAAATGGGGCATGGGGTTCGGCATTTACAACCGAGCTTTCAAGGATGGATGAAGTCGTAGAAACTGCCCTTAAACTGGTAAAATCATTAAAAAGTGATGTGGAACTTGCTGATGTTAAGTCAAAAGTTGACAGTGTCAAATCAAAGGCCCAAATAAAACCTTCCCATGTATCAATCGAGGACAAAAAGGACCTCATGAATGAAGTCAACCAGGCTGCAACCATCGAAAAAATAGTCAGTACCACTGTAAGTTATGTTGATGCGGAAGGAAAAAGCTTATTTTTAAACACGGAAGGTACTTCAATTACAAATGAAGAATCTCGGGTGGCAGTATTTTTAAACGCTGTTGCAGCGGAAGAGGATATGATCCAGTTTGGGCATGGAAGTATTGGGGGGGCACGTGGATTTGAAGTGCTTCAAAAGGAAGATATAGAAAAATTCGGGAGAAAAGCAGCGGATAAGGCAGTAAGGCTTTTAAGTGCTAGTAAGCCACCTTCGGGGAAATTTCCAGTAATATTGGACCCTGAACTTACGGGTGTATTTATCCATGAAGCTGTAGGTCACGCTTCTGAAGCTGATTTAATTTTACAGAATGATTCAATTCTTAAAGGCAAGATGGGGACTCAAATTGGATCAGAATTGGTTACAATAATAGATGATGCCAGTATGGATGCATTTGGTTATTATCCATACGATGCAGAGGGTGTAAAAAGCAGTGAAAATGTGCTGGTTAAAAATGGAATGCTTGTATCTCTGTTAAGTTCCAGAGAGTCTGCGGCAAAACTTGGAATTTCATCTTCAGGAAATGCAAGATCTAGAGTCGGGGATCAGCCAATTGTTAGAATGAGTAATACATACCTTAAACCTGGAGATATGAAATTTGAAGAGTTAATTGAAGATATGGCTAATGGAATTTACCTTAAAGGTTCCAGAGGAGGGCAAGTAGATACTGGAAAAGGTATTTTCCAATTCAATGCTGCTGAGTCGTTCATGATAGAAAATGGAGAAGTAAAAGATCCTTTAAGGGATGTATCTTTATCTGGAAACATCCTGGAAATCCTTAATAAGGTGAACGGTGTTGGAAGCGACTTCAAATTAAGCATTGGATTCTGCGGAAAAGGAGGTCAAACTGCTCCTGTTGGGGATGGAGGACCTCATGTAAGGGTCAGCGAAGCGACCGTTGGAGGGGCAATGTAAATTAATTTTTTTTCATTTATTTTTCATTTTTTAGGGGGTAAATTTAATGGTATCTGAAGAAGAAGGAAAATTTCTGGTAAAACTTGCAAAGGAGTCTATAAAAAATTATATAGTCCGTAGAAAAATTATGGATGTACCTGAAGATGTTCCTGATACTTTAAAAGAAGATATGGGTGCATTTGTAACCTTAAATAAGAATGGAATGCTCAGGGGCTGCATAGGTTATTCAGAACCCGTTAAGCCACTTGTAAATGCTGTAATTGACGTTGCTATATCTGCTGCAGTAAATGATCCTCGTTTTCCACCGGTAAGCCTTGATGAAATAGATGACCTTGAAATTGAAGTAAGTGTACTTACAAAACCTGAGATTATTGAGGTTGAGAAATCTGAAGAATATCTGGATAAGATTGAAATAGGTAAAGATGGTCTTATTATAGAAAGAGGCCCATTCAAAGGGTTGTTACTTCCGCAAGTAGCTGTAGAATGGGGATGGAATGTAGAGGAGTTCTTATATAATACCTGTACAAAAGCAGGGCTTACTGCAGACTGCTGGCTCTACAATGATGTAAAGATATACAAATTCCACTCTGAAATTTTTCATGAATGAATATGAGATTGGAATTTTTTTTAATTACTTAAATTTGTTAATTGTATTTATCTAACGTTTTAAATTCCATTCCGTGAATGGATGGATATAAGATTTAATTCAGATGTTATGTATTAGGGTTAACTATCCTCAGTTTTAATTCCATTTTGAAATTTTTTAATCACTTATATTTGTATACGATGTGTCTGTCTAAGGAGATTTATAGCTCCCTTTGTAAATTCAATGGGTAATCTGAAAAGTAATCAAGATCTTTTATTTGATAGTTATTAATGCGCTATTTATAAGGCTGTTAATTTTTTTTAATATACTAAAAAATTCTTTTTAATCCCTTTAAACTAAAGTAAAGTTTTAATTCTTTTTAATTAAGGCGGAAGATTCTCTGACTTCAGCTCGTTGTATAAATGGAGTATATCCTCTTCTGCTTCCTCACTTAAAACCTTAGATGCTTTATCAAAAAGTCCATTTTCCTTTTCTTCGATCTCCATGTGATGAACCACAAGATCATTCAGCCGCCTTAAGCTGTCTGCCCATTCACGGTCTTCTTCATTCATATTTTTCATTCTTGCCATTGTTCTGAATGCTTCTTCATTTTCTCTTTTGGTTTCATTTACCAATTCTTCATCGATAAAGTCCATTGCAGGATAAAGAAACTGTTCTTCACCAAGCATGTTAGCTTCCAGTTCTTTCTGGGCTTCAGGATACTTTGAGGTATCTCTTAAGGTTTCATTAAACAATTTTTTAATATGGGCATGATCCTTCTTAAAAACTTTGTAAACATCTCCTTTTGACAATTGAATACCTCCTGTGTTTAATCATATTATGTTTTTGAAAGTTAATAAATTTATTCAAATAGTTAATAAAACTGGGTTGATTTCATATATAATCGAAACTCATGTTTGAGAAGAATTCAAGATTCAGTGAGTTCTAATAACTCCCTTTTAACGCTCATATCTATGATCATGTGTAGAAATAGTACTGTACATTAAATTGCAATATTGATTAATTAAGTTGAAATTGTTCAGACAAGTTTAATTCATTTAATCAAGAATTTTACATAAATTTAAATAGTCACATTTGCACAACATTCAATTCATGAGCGTTTGAAAATAAATAAAAACTTGTTTAAAGCTACAACTTTATATATCTCAAATATATATCTAAATTAGAAAAAAAGTGATTTATAAATAAATACTTGTTTTATGAAATTCAATATCATATTATGAAAATACTGGAGTCTTGAAAAAAGATTTCAAATCCCTTAAAATATTGATTTTTATCATACTTTTTGCTTAACAAGTTAATTAAAGGAATTAAAGTGATTATATGTTTATACCAACAGTACCAACGCCTGATGAAATCTTAGATAAAAGCTTTAGAAGGGCCAAAAAAGCAGCCGATAAGGTAAGGACATCCAAGGTCCCCCGTTATCAAATGGCGAAAAAAACAGAAGAGGCCAGAATAAAAACAGCCTGTCAAGTTACAAAAGATACATTAAATAATTTACTGGATAAGACACCGCAGGTGGAACAAATGCACATGTTTTACCAGGACTATATCGATGTTATGGTTGGTGTAGATGACCTTAAAAAGTCTCTTGGGGCTTTAAACTGGGCAGTAGGTATTGTATCCAAGATTGAAAATGAATATGTGTTTAAAGTAAGAAGGTCAAAGTCTGAAAATGCAGCAAATGTTAGACGGGCTGCATTCGGTAGAATTGCATCTGTGATGCGTCAAATAAAAGAGGAACTTGACTTCTTAGATTTTGTAAAAGGGAAACTTCGGAATATGCCTACCATAGATTTTGAAGCATTCACACTGGTTATAGCAGGGTTCCCAAATGTTGGAAAATCTACACTGCTTCGCCAGATCACTCCTGCCGAGCCAAAAGTTGCAAACTATCCTTTTACAACCCATGGGATTCAAATAGGGCACTTTGAGAAAAGATGGAAAAAATACCAGATAATAGATACACCCGGACTTCTTGACAGGCCTATAAGGGACATGAACAATATTGAACTCCGCGCTATGGTTGCACTGGAACATTTAGCTGACGTCATTTTATATATTTTCGACGCATCTGAAACATCTGGTTATCCACTCGATGCTCAGATGAGGTTATATGAAGAAATAAAACATGTTTTTGACACTCCAATAATAAGTGTTTTTAACAAAATGGATTTGGTAGAAAATAATAAGTATTTAGATGAATATATTAGTAAACTGAATGAACCTCTAATGATTTCAGCATCAGAAGGTTCTGGCGTGGATTTAATAATTGAAGAGCTGGAGGAATTTAATGGTGGAAAAAAAGGAAATAAAGACTAAAAAAGAATTAGAAATGGAAAAAGCTGAAAAAGATGTTCCAGTGTCAAAATCAACTGAACCTGAAGAAGTTAAAGTGGAAGAAGTAGAAAAACTTCCAGATGAACCTCAAGTAGAAACCGAACCTGAATCAGAAAGAAAATCAGAATGGGAAGCCAGGGCAGAAAGAGGAAGAGGAGCTGCACAGAAGTTTTTTGATGATATGATAGGTACATTCCGCGAAAGAGGGGGAGACTTTGAGAAAGCTCTATCTGAATATACGGCATCTGCTCCGAGTAAACTAGCGACTGATGTAATAGAAACTGATGGCAATATAATTGTTAAAGCAGATATTCCTGGTGTTAAAAAAGAAGATATAGTCATTGACTTAACAGATGACTCAATAGAAATCTTTGCAAAATTTGAAGAAGAAACAGAAGAGGAAGGTAAAAACTTCATCAAAAAAGAAAGAAGATATGGTGAAGCAAGAAGATCTTTAATACTGCCAGAAGCAGTTAAGGTCAAAGAAGCATCAGCTAAATTTGATAATGGTGTCTTAACAGTAACACTTCCTAAATTAGAAGAAAAAAAGAGATTCCAGGTAAAAGTTGACTAAATATACCTGTAATTTCATTTTAAAATTTTTACTTTATTTTAAATAGATCATGAATTCATGACCATTTATTCATTTTTAAACAGATATTTGATGAGTATGTCATAGTTTGAATTAAATGGAGGAAATATAATGAATGGAAGGCCTAAAAGGAGAACTTCGATTGATAAGATAATAGATGATGCTATGGATTATATCAATGATGTAAGCGACGAAATTGAAAGATCTATTAGCAGTTATACAAGCGCTCCAGAAACTGATTTAATTGAAACTCATGATAACATAATAGTCCGCACAAATCTTCCTGGAATTAAAAAAGAAGATATAAAAATAGATTTAACAGAAGAAAAACTTAAAATTAAAGTTTTAGGTTATGAAGAGACTCCACTGGAAAAAGGGGCTCAAGTAAAATCAAAAGGAAGAAGACACGGCAAAATAAAACGAGCTGTAAGGCTTCCAGAAAAAGTTATAGTAGAAGAAGCAGCTGCCAAACTTGAAGACGGTGTTTTAACTGTTACTATGCCTAAAGCAGAGAAAAAAGTAAGGCATGAAGTGCCTATTCACTAATTCTTTTCTCTTTTTAATAGGTACTGAACAGCTTATTTTTCACTTAATAAACTTAAACTGCTTTTGATATGGCTAGAATTTAAAAATATAAGAAGTTTACTTTATTAATGGTAAATAATTAAATATCCGAAATGTATTAAGTTTAAAAAGTTATTTTATTTACTATAAAAATAAGAAGAAGGTTAATATCTAACCTTCCCAATGTGCCTTGTAGCCCCTGGATCTTCGTTATTAATGTCTGCAAGATAGTAAATAAACCATTCAAGTGGAATTACAAGGGAAAAAGGCGACATTAAATGGTTCATATCTGAATAATCTTTCATATTGTAAACGAGTGATTTGGTTCCCAGTTTTTCACAAAATTCAATGGAACGCGTGGTCATGTCATCTCCAGGATAATCTGCATTTAAAAACACGATTGGAACATCTTTTTCAGCACGTTCAATTAATCCGTGTCTAAATTCTCCAGAATATAGGGGACACGCATGTTTTAAAGCTCCTTCCATGAACATGGTCATTGCAAGTTTGTATGCAAGCCCATAATTCGGCCCGCTTCCCATGCAGTAGAATATGTCTTCATCTTTAAATTTTAGAGCAATCTCTTTGCCTTCATTTTCTGTTTTTTTAATCAGGTCTTCAGTTGCAGATGGAAGTTTTTCGATATTTCCTAAAACTTCTTTTTTTATTTTATGGGCATCATCATCTTTGAAATCATTCATGCTGAATAGAATTTCATACAGGCTCATAAGTTGAGTTACATAAGTTTTAGTTCCAAGTATTGCACTCTCTCGCCCACCTCTTGTAATCACAGTGTCATCAGCTTCTTTAATCATTGTGCACTGGTTTTCATTGGTTATTGCTACTGTGTAAATGCCTTTTTGCTGTGACCTCCTAAGAGCAGCGACAGTATCTGCAGTTTCTCCTGATTGGGAAGTTAAAAGAGCTCCAGCATTCTCATTTTCAATTTTCTTATTGTAAAAGAATTCATATCCTGTGTAAACTTCTATATTTTTATCTGATATGAAATCAAGCGCGCTTTTTGCAGAATAGCATGTTGAAAGTGAACTACCGCATCCTAAAAGATATACTTTATCAAATTCTTCAAACTTTTCTGCAATCTCTTTCATATGTGATTTTTCTTCACTTAAAGTATCTTTCAGGGATCTCGGCTGTTCTATAATTTCATCATACATTTTATACTTCATTATTTTCCCTCAACCTTAATTTTCATGCCATAAATTCATTTTTAAGATTTTAATTTGGCGTAATATTGATCAATTCTTTGATTTTAAATATTCAGGGATTCACCTTAATACTTTCAGAATTTTATAGTATAATTACTTTACTTTATTCGTTCACATAAACTTTTTTTCTAAAATGCTTCATCGAAAACTCACTTTAATGGATATATGCAATTAAAGATTTACATTAACTGCATTGTTTAAACATTGGTTAATTTCTCAATTTTTTCCATGTATCGAGTATAGGTTTCATCCAGACTTTCTCTAATAACCCTAGTATTTGCAGTTGTCCCTATAAAACTGGACTCAAATTTAAACCGGGGTACAAGGTGGACATGGATATGTTGTATACGTTGTCCTGCCACTTCACCAAGGTTAATTCCTATATTTATCCCATCTGGATGTATAACCTCTTTTATAAGCGTTTCTGCTTTTTTTACAGTGTTAAATAAATTTTTAAGAGATTCTGGATTTAATTCATTCAAATCGGTGTAATGCTTTGTTGGAATAACAAGGAGATGTCCTGTTGTATAAGGAGCTATATTTAAAACTACCATATCTTCTCCATCATTGTAAAGCACATGTTTTGAAACTTCTGGATCACCTTTTGCCATTGCACAGAAGATACATGATATATCTGAACTTTTTGGATCTGATTTTTCGGCAGGAGGGGTAAAAATTACTTTATAACCTTCTTTAGTATTGAAAAGTCTCGCGATGCACGCTGCCATTTTGGCAACATCTACTGCACTGGTACCAATTAAAGTAATTGAAGGCTCTTTTCCCCAAGCACCTTTGTGATATATAATGTCTGGAATATCTCCAATTCTTTTAACGGCAGTCTCAACACCCCATGGGATGGTACCGCCTTCTACTTGCCTCACGTCTTCAGGTTCATCATTTCTATCATAAAATGAGACTTTAAGCCCTAATTTTTCACTTATTTCAATTATTTTGGGGCTATATTTAATATTCATGGCACTTCTCTTTGAAGAATCATGTTTCATCATGCTTAATACTAATCTGGCCATGTGTGAAGATACTCCGAATTCTGGTTCTACGAAAGCTTTTGGTTTACCATGTACTATTGTTATCCTTCCTGGAATTCCTGCCACGTCATTTACATCTTTTGCGTTCTCTTTTGCCATTACAATATTACTTCGTACCTCTGGAATAAATGCAGCTAATTCTTCAGAGTTTTGTATAATTTCAACGGCTTTTTTCAGATTCTCTATTTCCATAACTAATTACTATATCTGTAATCAGATATAAGGATTAGGATTAAAATAAGGAAGGGTACTATCTAGTCTAATAAACTACTTCAATAAAAATGGATTTTCATATTTTTTTTTATATGCGCTCCCGATTAAAGACTGATTTTGTTTTAAAGCACATAAATGATCTAATGCATAAATAAATGGCTGAAAGTATGTATATGGTGCTATTATTGAAATTTATACCTTATGACTTTATATAATTAGTCCTAATAGAGTTTTATATCTGTATATTGTTATTATAAACCTTTTTTTTATAAATTAAAAACATAATATTTATATATTTATGATTTAAATACATTATACATGCCTAAAATTTCCATAGGTTAAATTATCTTTGGATAGGGAGGGGATAAGATTAAGCAACACGTGTTGCTTGTAGTATTGATATTTGGCATTGTATTGATGGGTTTAGGTGCTGTTAGTGCTGTTGATTCTGCCACAATGAACGGCACGTCCAATGCAACATTGAATAAAACATTAAATAATTCTGTCCACGCTACATCATCTAATGTATCTAAAGTGACTAAACAGTCAACAAGTTCAATGAAGGGCTACTGGATGTTTTCGTCATCAGCTGCAAAGTTAAATTCAAATTCAGCAGCCGCTCTTAAAAAAAAGGGAATTACGGATGTATTTGTTTGTACAAGGGACACTAGTGGAAAATATCATTACAGTGAATTAAATAATGCTATAAGTCAGTTAAAGAAGTATGGAATAAAAGTCCATGCGTGGATAGTTTGTTTTAATTATAATGGTCATTTTGTAAACCCTTCAGGGTATTACAGTAAGAAAATGAAGGTTTACGTAAAAACAAAGAAGTATTGGGGCATTAAATCTAAATACAAAGTTAAAAAGAAGGTATGGTACAAATCAAGATATATATACCGGGGTAAATGGCACTATAAATGGAAATATACCTGGAAATATGTAACTAAATATAAAAAAGGTTGGATATATAAGCCGGTTTACAAATATGTGGCAAAAACAGGCTATGATACTTCTTACAATAAGAAATTAATAGCTGCAATTAAAAATATCAATGATAATTACGCTGTTTCTGGAATTCACCTGGACTATGTAAGATATTCTGGAGTTGCCAAATATGGTAATGCAGCATATCAACAGCATGGTGGGGTAAATGCAGCAGTAAATGCAGTAACATCATTCGTTAAAAGTGTCAGAAGTACGGTAACTAAAGAGCTTTCAGCAGCAGTAATGCCTGAAGGAACAAAAAATGCATATTATTATGGTCAGGACTACGGAAGATTTGCAGATTACGTTGATTTTCTAGTTCCAATGACTTATCAGGGGAATTATAATGCAAATAATGCATGGATAACTGATAAAATAAAATATATCGTAAGCAATGCAAAAGGAAAACCAGTATATGCAGGTTTGACAACATACTGTTCTGATTGTAATCTTAAATCGTTGAGTTTAAATGCATTACAACAGGATGTAAATTCTGCAAATGCTGGAGGAGCATCTGGTTTTGTACTGTTTAGATATGGTTTTGGATGCTCTTACGTACCTGCCTGGACTTGAAGCTACTTAAATTCAGAAAATAAAAAGGTTAATATAATAAATTAGTTAAAATCTCTTTAAATTCATTTTTTAGGATTTAAAGGGTATTTATTTTTTATTTAGACCTGCTGTTTTGGTATCTATTTTAAATAAATAATTATTAATTATATCAAAGTAATATTTTACTAATTCAATTGTTTTTAATTTAATTCTGCACAAATTTTTAGTTGTTACTTACAAAATCAAGTTATTATTAATATAAAATATGATTTTGATTCCTTTTTAGAGTGCTTTAAATTTAAAAATAAGTACTAGGAACATACCGCTTGAAATTTCAAATCAAAAGTTTTATATGTTCAAAGCAACAACTTTTTAATTGTCAATAACTCCAAATCGGTGTTGATCTGACATCTGGAAAAAACTGGGAGGCAATATAAAATGAAGCGACTTTTGTTGCTTACAGTGTTGCTCCTTTTTGTTGCAGCGCTGTTTAATGTAACTAATATATATGCCGCCACAGAATATTCGCAGATTACAGATAATTACCTAAACACCAGTTTAATTCAAGAAAATATAACAAATAATACTTCAAATAATTTTACTATTCAAAATACAACAGAATCTGTAAATAAAACAGCATCTGTTACTAACACAGTACAAAACCAAAGCTTACTAAAAAATGCATCGAATTCAAGCGATAGCAGAATGAAAACAAATAACAGTAATATAACAAACGTTCAAAATTCTACTGACGCCGCAGGAGCTGAATTATATAAAAATGTTCGCGGGATATGGCTAAAAGCCGAAGATGTGAACAAATTGAATATAAGTGAAATTAAAAAAGCAGGAATTACAGATATATTCATCAAATCGAACCTATTATCTGCTCCTTCGTATAAAAACGTGTTAACAGCTCTCTTAAAGAAGCTTAAAGGCACAAGTTTTAGGGTTCATGCATGGATAACATGTTTTAAGGATGCAAATGGTAATTGGATCGATCCTCAGGGAAAATACAGTTATACAGTAAAAGTTCCTGATAAAAAAATTAAATACAAGGTTTGGTACAAATCTTGGTACAAATACAATGGTAAATGGAAATATAAATGGAAATATTACTATAAGTACAAATACACGTACAAATATCAAACAAAATATGGATACAACACATCTAAAATAGATTCATTGATCTCTTCAATTTCAAAAATAGTTAAAAATTATAATATAGACGGAATCAATCTCGACTATATTAGATATCCAGGTAATGCCTATAAAAGTTCAGGTTCAACCGCAGCAGTAACATCTTTCGTTCAAAAAGTGTATAAAACTGTAAAATCGATTAAACCGAAAGTAGCAGTTTCGGCAGAGTTAATGCCTGAAGGAAAAATGAACGCATATTATTATGGGCAGAACTATACTCAACTTGCAAAATACCTTGATTTCATGGTTCCAATGCTTTATAAAGGCAACTATGGATACAACAGTTCAAAAGGTACTAGTAGTAATGGAAAAAGTGGTACAAACTGGATAGGCTCAACTGTGAAATATATAGTTAGCCAGGCTAACGGAACACCGGTTATAGCTGGCCTTCAGACGTACCGTTCAGATAAAAATGTAAAAGTAATACCAGCAAGCGAATTACAGAGTGACATTAAAGCAGCTGGGGATAATGGAGCATCAGGATACGCATTGTTTAGGTACGGGTTAATAGATAGTAAATTATATACAAGTCAAAACAGTACTGGCACTCAGATTAAGTTCACAATGGACCAAATTCAAGATGCTGCAGCCAGAGTCAAAGCATATATTGAAACCAATCATGTCCTTCCAAATTATGTGACAATTGGTACAACTCAGGTTAAAATGCCTGATATGTTAAGATTAATGACTGCAAGTCTTTTACAATTAAACAGCGGAATAAAGACACCCATAACACTGAAAAGTACTAGTTCACCAGTACAGTCTACTGGAGATACAATAGATGGGATAATAAATAAAGCAGGATATCTAAAGATTGCACAGAATATTAAGTCCTTTATTGAAACAAAGGGTATTGCACCAAATTATGCAACAAGTTCTTTGGGAAAGATACAGTATGAATCTGCCATTTACATGTATTCAAAGATATTGAACTTTTACAAGACAAACAAATATTTACCTGTATATGTAACAATGGCTCCAGGGATATGGAACGATTTACCATCCGAAATGCAGAAATACCTGCAACCAACCAATAATTGTCAATCAAACGACCCTAAAATTAAATCACTTGCATCGTCACTTACAAAAGGTATAACTTCGACCTATGATAAAGGCGAAAAGATCTTTAACTGGGTAAGGGATAACTTGGGCTATTCCTTTTACTACAATACCAGATACGGGGCAGTAGGCACATTAAATGCAAAGACAGGAAATTGTGTCGACACTTCGCATCTTATGATAGCACTGGCAAGAGCAGCGGGAATTCCAGCAAGATACGTACACGGTTATTGTAAGTTTTCAAGTGGTACTGTATATGGGCACGTCTGGGCACAGTTATATATAAATGGTAAATGGTATAGTGCAGATGGAATAAGCATCAGAAATTCACTTGGTGAAATAAATAACTGGGACAAAAATAAATCAACAATAGAAGGTACCTATGCAGAGCTGCCTTTCTAAATCTACTCAAAAACTTTCAGATCATAGATTTGAAAGTTTTTGGGCATTTTTGTTTTAGTAGTGTTTATTTTTGAACATAAAAAAATTTTTAATGCTATAAATCTTAAAATACAAACTTAACATAGGTTAAAATTTGCTTGAATATTAATACTAAATAATACTTTTTTTATTATTAATAAGTTATATTAATGGTTTAAAACCATATTGGGTATATCTTATTAATTTTTCTTAAATTATGTCATATTTCCAATTGTATTTAAGTAAAGTGTTAAATTTCTATAAACTTTGATTTTGATATCTATGCAAATAATTAAGTTTTTAATATAATTAGTTATTACATATAAAAAATCTAAAATATTCTGATAATAAATTGTGGCGATTAAATGGTAATTTGAGGGATATGTTCTCGTCTTATAATGATTCAATTACTTAAGATAATGGTCATAATGGTGTGTTCTAAATAATATAATTAATTTATTCTATTTGGTACATATCTACCATTTACATGGCATTAATATTTCATTAGTTTAATTTTCTTTCTAATTTCACTTAGGGTGTATTTTGAATATGATCCAGCTTGAACTTCAATGCATGATCTTTCATTGATTTTATGAAAACCATTTAGAATGGTTTAAATTAAAATTAGGCTTATAGGAATGCTTTGTTTAAACTTTTTTACCGAAACCTTTATAAGGTATGATGTTAAACTAGTGGCAACCGCGAGAAAAACTCAAATGGATTTTTTCAATGATTGGCAATTGGAGGCGGTATAATTACGAGGAAACTGTTATTTGCAGTCTTATTAGTGGCAAGTATGTCACTGATTGGTATTGCTGGCGTAAGCGCAGCAAATGTTGGGACTGCTACAACACAGACTGGTAATCACCATAATGTGCAAAAAGATATAAATTTACATGATAAATATATAAATACTCTAAAAAAACCGATCAAAACACAAAAAAGGGTCGTTAAAAAGTCTAAAACAGTTGAAAAGACTGTTAACACTACAAACAATATTACACAATTTGTGAACAAAAATAAAACAGCAACTTCATCCAGTAAAAATTCAGTGAAGGCAAAAAATAATACAGTAACAAAATCAGTTCCTAAATATGCGTATGGGGAGAAACCTAAGTATGCATATGGGCATAAAAAGAAAGTAAAACGTGCTCACAAATGGTACAGATACCATGGTAAATGGTACAGATACCACGGTAAAGTTCACAAATATAAAAAATCTCATACCTACAGGCATTCCAGTAAAGCTCATAGATATCACAGATCAAGTGCAAACAGTGCAAGCATAAAATCATTAGCTCATTCACTTTCAAGAGGTACACATTCACAGTACCAGAAAGGAGCTAGAATATTTAAATGGGTAAGGAATAATTTGAGGTATTCCTTTTACTACAATACTAAACTTGGTGCAGCGGGTGCATTGAAATACAGAAAAGGAAACTGTGCGGATACATCACACCTTGTGGTGGCATTAGCAAGATCTGCAGGTTTACAGGCAAAATATGGCCATGGAAAAGTTAGATTTTCTAGTGGTAAAGTCTATGGACATGTATGGGCTGTAATAAAAGCCAATGGTAGATGGTACACTGCAGATGCATCAAGCAACAGAAACACCTTTGGTGGAATGAGGGGAAAAGTAGTAAGATTCCAAGGTTATCACAATAGTCTATCATTTTAAGTACATGGCTATTGAAAACCACCTTAAATACATTGAAACTCAAACATTTGTGTTTGAGCTTTTTTTTTATTTTTATTTAGTTACCTTATTTTTAAATTAATTAACAGATTTTTAATATTTTATAATATGTTTACTAGTTTTATTGTCCTTATATTCATATAAAATTAGCAGAAATTATGCTAAAAGTAATATGAGACAAATAAGAACTTTTATTTTATTATTATATCTAAATATGGCAATTAATGTAAATTATACTTTTAATAGGATTGTAATATCATTGTTTGCTTAGTATTATGATTAGGGCTATGCATTGATTAAATTAGTATTCCTTTTACTGTGTACTAATGGTTTAAGACACCTGAGTTATGATAGTAGTAAATTAGATATACACGTGCTGTGCTGATTAATTAAATTTGTTTTTAAGAAACATTGCACACTTAAAATATCTGTTTACACTATTTAGTTAGATGTACATAATTAAAAAGCTTGATAATCCTTTAAAAATGGTAATAGAACTTTATGAATTTGTTTAAAATGATTTTTAACTTTAAATATATACCAATGAGCTTTTAATTTATAAAAGTATAAACCCACTATGGTCTCTTCTGATCTGCATTTCAAATAAGCTCTTAAAATGTTTTAAACTCTAAAAAGAGCGTTTTAAATGTCTTTTTTTCAATTTAAAATCCAAAGCTTTAAATATTATATTTCCCTATCTCCCTTTGTAAATAAATAACCTCAATGGTTTATTTACAATTTGGAAACAATAGGAGGCGGTATTATCAAGCGACACTCGTTGCTTGTAATGTTAATTATCTGCATCATGGCTATGTCTACCCTTGGTAGTTCATATGCCGCAGCAGATAATCAGCAATCAGCGGAAACTACTGCAGATTCTGCTCTAAATAATAACACAACAGTTAATCAAAACCCAGTTGAAACTGTTAAAAATAACCAAACAGGGATCCAAAATAGGGTTCAAAATACTTCATTAACAGGAACTACAGGAAACAGAACAACACAAGATCTACAGGCTCAAAACACTGCAAATTCTACATTGAATATAAGTTCAAACAGCCAAAATTCAATAAATACATTAACAAATACACAAAACGCATTACAAACTGCAGGGACTAACAATCAAAATTCAGCAAATGCATCTCTAACAAATTCAGCAAACAATACGACTATTCAACCCGCAGCAGGAACCACTTACACCAATGTTCATGGCATCTGGCTTAGGGCCGAAGATGCAGGAAACATTACTGTAAGTGAACTAAAAAAAGCAAATATTACAGATATATTCGTAAAAGCAAATTTAATCTCAGCACCAACTTATTCCAGCGTGTTATCGGGTATTATAACAAAATTCAAGAATTCTGGAATAAGAATTCATGCATGGATCACCTGTTTCCAGGATGCAAATGGTAAATGGATTAATCCAGCAAATACTACTCAGCAAACAACCTTGTTGAATGCAATTAAAAAGATCGTAACCAATTACAGCGTAGATGGTATCTTTCTGGATTACGTAAGGTATTCTGGAGCAGGAAGCAATACCGCAGGTACAAGTGGAACCAAAACAATAACATCATTCGTTCAAAAAGTCTATAACGCCGTTAAATCGATAAAACCTAAAGTTGCTGTTTCAGCAACAGTAATGCCTGAAGGAGCAACAAATGCAAACACTTATGGACAGAACTATACACAACTTTCCAAATATCTTGATTTCATTGTTCCAATGATCTATAAAGGAAATTACGGTCAAAACACTACCTGGATTGGAACGACAACAAAATACATAGTTAATAATGCAGGTGGAAAGCCAGTAATTGTGGGACTTCAGTCTTATATTTCAGACTACGATACAACACCATTAAGCGCTGGTGAATTGAATGCAGACATTAAATCAGCATTAAGTAATGGGGCATCTGGATATGCACTTTACAGATATGGATTAATCAGTAAAGATTTCATAGCTCCACCGAGCTTCAATACAAGTGACATTCAAAGTGCTGCAGCGAAAGTAAAGGCATACATTGAAACTAATCACAAACTGCCGAATTATGTAACAATTGGTACCACCCAGGTTACAATGTCTGCATTTTTGAAACTAATGGTTAAAGGGTTACTCCAGATAAACAGCAAAATAACAACACCAATAACACTTAAGACAGTAAATAATCCTCAAAATTCAACAGGATCATTTACTAAAGGAAATATAAACAAAACAAGCTACATTGATATTGCACAGAGAATCAATTCTTTCATAGATTCAAACGGTCTTGCACCAAACTATGCAACAACTGGCCTCGGAAAAGTCCAGTATGAACAGCTAGTGTACATGTTCTCTAAAATATTGAACTACTACAACACAAACAAGGCTTTACCAAACTATGTTTCAATGGATCCTGGTGTTAAAGTTTCACCACCATCAGATAGTGATATCCAAACCACACAGGTATTTACATTAAGCCAGATCAAAAGTGCGGCAACAAGCGTCAAATCTTATATAGAATCTAATCATGATCTGCCGAATTATGTAACAATTGGTTTAGTACAGGTTAAAATGACAGATTTCTTACGTTTGTTAATTATAGGTACAATCGAGGTAAATGATGGATCAAATGCACAGATATCACTTAAAACAGTAAATGCAGCAGCAAAACCAAGTGAAAGCATTAAAGGTGGAAACATAACTAAAGCCAATTATGTGGATCTTGCAAATAGGGTCAAAGCATTCATAGATGCAAATGGAGCTTTACCAAACCATGCAACAACTACTCTTGGTGAAATTGGATATCCATCCTTGATTTACATGTATTCAAAGATACTTGCATATGACAGTACAAACAAGGCTTTACCAAATTATGTTTCAGTAAGTCCTTGGAGTGCAGTTTCAACAGTGCCTATACCATCAGAGTTACAGCAGTATCTCAAGGAAACAAAGAACTGTCAGGTAACCAATTCACAGATTCAAGCACTGGCAAAATCAATAACAAGCGGTAAATCTTCTACCTACGATAAGGCGGTAGCAATTTTCAACTGGGTAAGGGATAATATAGGTTATTCCTTCTATTATAACACTAAATATGGGGCGGTAGGTACATTGAATGCCAAAACCGGAAATTGTGTGGATACCGCACACTTGTTAATAGCTCTTGAAAGAGCTGCAGGAATTCCTGCACGATATGAGCATGTTAAAGCTCAATTTACAAGTGGTACCTGGTACGGACACGTCATCGCTCAAGTATGGGTGAACGGTAAATGGTACAATGCAGATGGAACCAGTTCCAAGAACACTTTCGGTGTTATCAATAATTGGAATACTGCAACAGCAACATATTATGGTACATATGCGGAATTGCCTTTCTAGGCAAAGCATATGTTTTTTTTTGATCATGTCCTGATCCTGTGCATGAGTTATACTATTATGTTAAATTGTAATTTTAATTGATTATATGGGATTTATCTTAAAAAATACGATTTACTTAACCAGACACACGAGTGAAGCGATATTATTTACACAACATTCTGCGCATGAGCAATTTTTAAAATAATTCTAATTACTACTGTTTAATGAATTTAAAATTAAAATAATCAGTTAATCAATATTAATCGATTTACGGCCCATTTTTAAAAATTTTTTCGTCAAATTCCATTTCTTTGATCTTTTTAATTATTTTACAGGAACTGTCGAGTGGAGATTTTTTATAGCTTGTAACTTTTACGACGTCTACATTGATATTCCTTTCTTTGAGCTGTTCTTTAAGTTTTCGAAGATCAAAATCCTGATCAGGACCTATAACAATTATATCTGGCTTTATTTCTTCAACAATTTTAAACATGTCGCTAGTATGACCTAAATAAGCTTCATCAACAGGTTTTAACATTTTAACAACTTCTAACCTTTGATTTTCACCCACAACAGGTACTCTTTTCCTTGCCCTTACAGTAGAATCCCTTGCAATAACTACTACAAGCTTTGCATCATCCCCTCCTAGTTTTTTTGCCTCTTCAAGATAATATCCGTGTCCTGGATGAATTATATCAAATGTCCCTGTTGCCATCACTGTTTTCATTTCTTCACCTTGTTTTTCTTTAAATAAATTATGATATGAATTAACATTAAATAAATTATGCTTCCTATATTGGTTCCTAATTCTTTATATAATGTAAATATATTTGTGTAATAAAGATATATCTTTTAATATGAAACTATTGAAAGGAATAGGTACAAGTTCCTATGTTGGAGTTGGGAAAGTACGAAAAATTGAAACTGACCGTGATATTTTACAGATCAAAGAAGGTGAAATTGTAGTGGTTTCAAAAGCTTCAAGAGACATGCTCCAACATCTCCAAAAGGCTGGTGGAGTTATAACAGATTATGGGGGAATTACCAGCCACGTTGCGATTGTACTTAGGGAAATGAGAGTTCCATGTATAGTTGGAACTGGAAATGCAACGGAAATTCTTGAAAATGGGATGATAGTAACTGTTGATGGTAAAACTGGAAATGTTTATGGGGGTTTTATGGAAATTGAAGGTGAAGAAGAACTTTTTGATATTTATAATCCTGCAACAAAAATTAAAGTTAATTTAAATGTCCCTGAGATTGCAGAAAGTGCTGCACTTTATTCAGATGGTGTCGGTTCTATAAGGATTGAAAATATGATGGTGCGGACACTAAAACACCCATATAAACTTTTGGAGGATGGGGAATTAATAGATGTTATTGTCAGTGGAGTGAGAAAAATTGCAGATGCATTCTATCCAAAACCGGTATGGTTTAGAACATTTGACATACCAACTGATGAATTGAAACGTTTAAGAGGGGGAGATGTAGAACCTTATGAAAAAAACCCTCTTTTAGGACTTAGGGGCATACAAAAAGATTTAAATAGGATGGATGTGTTAATGGCCGAATTTCAGGCAATTAAATATCTTTTAGATGATGGTTATGATAATATTGGGCTTAAAATTCCATTTGTGAGAGATATTAGTGAGTATATTTTGTCAAAGAAAATTTTAAAAGACGTTAAATTAATGCCGCATAAAGATATTGATGTGGGTGTCTCTGTTGAAACACCATCAGTGGTTTTTACATTTGATGAATTTTTAAAGGAAGGAATTGATTTTATGTCTTTGGGTATGAGTGATCTGGCTATGTGCTCACTGGCTGTTGATAGAAGAAGTGTTAAAGTTGCCAAACTCTTCAATATCATGCATCCTGCTGTTTTGAAAATGGTAAAAATGGTAATTGCAAAATGTAATAGATATGGTATAGAAAGCAGTGTGTCTGGACATGCGGGGGGAGACCCTGAAATTGTTGAAAAACTCATTAAGTTTGGAATAAGCAGCATTTCTACAAATCCAGATCAGGTGCTTAAAATACGAAAAACTGTTTATAATGTTGAAAATGAGATTATAAAGCGTGGATTTACTTCATAGAAATTAATTTATTTAAATTCAGTATTTGGTTAATGTTATACTGCATCTTACATAAACGCTCTGTTAACTTAATTGATAATTTTTGAATATATTGTACTTAGATTGATCAGTATTTTAAGTTAATACATGATATAATCTGTGTTATATTTTTGTACACATTCTATATTGGTCAAATAAAAAACAGTTAATTATTTTGGCAATTCAAAGAATTTAAAAAATCAGAGATTTGATGGCCTTCAAAAAATTTCATTTTTAACGCCACGAAAATTCAATTTCATGGAATTTTTAAGTCCTTTGAAATCTACGATTTCGAGGCCCCGAGACGACAGTCTCGAGGACTGTAAAAACTAAAGTTTTAACGCCACGATATTCTATTTTTTATAGAATATCAATGGCCTTTTAAATTCATGATTTTGAGGTCAATAGAGCTTCTTCAAAGTCAATTTTACCTTTATACAATGCAGAACCTATTACCGCACCATATACGTCTGTAAGGCTCAGTTTTTTAATATCATCTATTGAAGTAACTCCGCCTGAGTAAATAATGGGTATATTCACCTCATCTAACAATTCGATTAATGGCGCAGTGTCAAATCCATTAAGAAGACCTTCATAGTCCACATTAGTGAATAGAATACCTCCAGCTCCCTTTTTTTCAAATATTTTTCCAAATTCAGGTGCGCTTTTTTCGGTTTTTTCGGTCCAGCCTTTTACCACAACTTTGGAATCTTTACTGTCTAGAGCAATTATTATTCTTTCACTACCAAATTCACCAGAAAGTTCTGCAACGTTTTCGGGATTTTCTATTGCCATAGTACCTAAAATGACTTTATCCACACCCATTTTAAGTAATTCCGCAGCATCTTCTTTTGTCCTTATACCTCCTCCGAGCTGAACTGGAATTGAGACTGCATTTATGATCTCTTTTATTACATCGACATTCTTTTCTTTATCTCCGAAGGCGCCATCTAAATTAATAATGTGCAAAATACTGGCGCCTTTTTTTTCCCATTCCTTCGCAACTTCGGCAGGGTTTTCAATGATTACCTGTTCAGTTCCAGGCTTCCCTTGAACTAATTGAACACATTTTCCATCTTTAATATCCACAGCAGGAATTATTAACATATTACTCCTCTTTACATGTTTAAATAAAAATATGATATATTGTAGTTTATAATTTTTTTTTTGAAGTTTTTAGAAGATAATAATAATGATCTAATATATACTTTTAAAATAGCCTTGATATCTAAATAAACAAGATATAAATTATGATTGAATTTATTATTGAAAATTTGCCTCTTAAGAGGCCAAGGGAGTTAATTTTACCCTTGTTTACAAAAATTACAATTTATTTTGAACTATTTCTGACTGCAATTCTACTTGTTACCATAGTTTTTGCAGATAAAAGCTTTTTATCTTTTTTATCGCTTTTTTCAATTTCAGACTCTATTTTTTGAAGTAGAGTCTCTAAATCATCAGCTTTGCAATGATTAACTTCTTCTATGATGTCTTTATATCTATTTTCATCTTTTTTATTTTTATGAGTACTTTGGTTTTTAAATAGTCCCATTTCGTTCATACCTCTATATTTTTTACAATGACTCTGTTTGTTTCATTAAGTATTTAGATTTTTTTGTACGGGGACATAAGATGTAGTGGTAAAAATAAATTGGTATTTATCCATGTAAATATTGACATTAAAGTAATATCAGTTATTTAATTTAATTTTTTTATTATGCAGATTTATATTATTTATAGTGAATAAACAAATATTTTTGATAACTCTTTATAAGAAATTTGTTTATGTACTTTAAACCTCAAAAAATCAGAGATTTTTGGGTTTTGAAATTTTTTTTTTAAATTTTCGAATGTTCAGAAAATCTCGATTAACTATCCAAAATTTATAAGTTTAGAAAGTTAATTTATTCACTATAAATTTGTAGTAAATTTTATAAATTTATTATCACAAATAATAAGCAGAGATATTACATTTTAATAATTGATGATTATGTGGGGGTATGGAATTAACTTAAATGGGATTAATATGAAATCTGTGGAAATAACTGGAAATATGGATTCTAAAAGGAAATTATTAATGGGTTTGTTCTGGACTAACCGTAAGGGTGTAAGAAGTGAAGGCTGTGCTCCATTTTTAATTGAAAAGATCGAAACGGAAAATAATACATATATTCCTGATGAGGGTAAATTTCTTAAATTATCTGATGATATTTTAAATGATATTTTAGAAAATATAGACGATAAAAAAGAAGTTAAATTTGATATTAAGCTTGGGAAAGAAGATATTAAAGCTTCATTTAAAGATAATGTGTTTTCTGTAGATACAACTAAGACTAAAGACCTTGAAGCTGAAATAATCGAAAAAATAGGGCAAGAAGAAAAAAGAAAGTATCCAAATATCTGTTTTTCATTCCCACCACGTGTTGGAATTCGTAAATATCCTTAATTAATTTTTTTTTACTTATTTTAATAGTATTAAATTTTTAATGCTCTTAAATTGCTTTTTAAATTAAGTAATTCTCTATTTTATAGAATAGGTATATGGGATATCATAAGGTTTGTATTAATTATAATTAAATACAATTTTTAAATAAAGACAAAATCATGATCTATTCTTTTCAAAATTCTGTCTAATTACAAGATCAATTTATATTGAATATGATATAACTGAGAATAATTTTTTGTTGTATCTTGATGCATATATTAAATTAAATAGAACGTTATCTAGGTGAAACAATGAGGAAAGTAGCTTTAAAAGTAGCGTATATAGGAACTGAATTTCATGGATTTCAAAGACAGCCCGATTTTAAAACAGTAGAGGGCGAACTTATAGATGCTTTAAAGAATGCTAATTTAATAGATAATCTAAAAGATTCAGGATATGCAATAGCTGGTAGAACTGATAGGGGAGTCCACGCCCTGGGTAATGTAGTTTCATTTAGAACTGAGGAAGATGTCATAATAAACCAGATCAATGATTTTTTACCTAAAGACATACGAATTTTAGCCAAAGCAGGAGTACGTTTTGGATTTAAGCCAAGGTTTGCAAAATACAGGCATTACAGGTATACTATTGTAAATAATGATGATCTTAACTTAGATAAAATTAGAGAGGCATCTAAAATTTTCCAAGGCAGCCATGATTTTTCTAATTTCTCAAAAAGAAGTGAAAGAAATCCTGTAAGGAAAGTAGATAATGTGGAAATAAATGTAAATGATAACCTTTTAATAATTGATGTAATTGGGGAAAGTTTTCTATGGAATATGGTTCGAAAAATAGCAACTACCCTTTTTTTGGTTGGAACTAGCGAATTGAGCATAGAAAAGCTTCAAACATTTTTTGATCCATCAACTACTGCTGCTATTACACCCATGCCTCCAGAAGGGCTTATTCTTATGGATACAATTTATGAAGGAGTGGCCTTCAAATATGATGAATATGCAAAAAGCAAGTTCTTATCTGCACTTATGGATGAATATACATATAATCAGACTATTGCTGCTGCAGAAAAGATCATGATGGATGAATTAATTGGCCATTAATCAGTTAAGTTATTACTCTTAATTATAATTTATCCAGAAATTATTGCTTATTAAAAACTGTTATAAATCATTTTAATTTTAATATTATGCTTATTTTAAGCTTAAAAGTAAATAATAGTATTTAACATATTTTTTTTATCTAAATGTGCATTATTATGCTCTTAATATTGTTAATTCAATAAAATATGTGGATTTATAATGATCAAACTTGCTTAACAAAAAACGAGATTATAAAAGCTATTATTGTACAATAAACTATATTTTCCTTTTATTTTGAAATACGATAATTATTTAAGTGTTTAATTAGAATAATAATAATGGGTGATATTATAAGAACAATAATGATGGCTGGCGGAAAAGGGACAAGATTACGACCCCTAACATTAGTAAGGCCTAAACCAATGATACCGTTGGTAAATAAGCCTATTATAGAATATACTGTTAATAAGTTGAAAAAATCTGGATTTAATGATATTATAATGACTTTGAATTATATGTCAACAAATATTAAAAAATATTTTAAAGACGGTTCTGAGTTTGGTATGGATATAAGATATTCGGTTGAAAAATGGCCTCTTGGAACTGGAGGAAGTGTTAAAAAGGCAGAAAAGTATATAGATGATACTTTCATGGTTGTAAGTGGGGATGTGCTCACTGATGTTGATTTTAAAGATGTTGTAAGGTACCATAAAGAAAAAGGGGCAGTTGCAACAATGGTACTAACTGAAGTTGAAGATCCCACCCATTTTGGAATAGCAGTAATGGATAAGGACCATAAAATAACTGAATACCTTGAAAAACCATCTCCAGAAGAGGCATTCAGTAACGTTGCAAATACTGGAATTTACATTTTTGAGCCTGAAATATTCGACTTTTTCGATGATAAAGAAAAAGAAGTTGATTTCTCAAAGGATATTTTCCCTGAAGTAATAAAACAGGATGCAGGAATATATGGGTACGTATTTGATGGTTACTGGAACGATATTGGCAGGCCTGAAACATATCTTGAAGCTACCTATGATATTTTAGACCAAAAAACACATCAGAACTTCTATAAAACAAAAATGGAAGAGAGTATTGGAAAAATAGGAAATATTTGGGTTGGAGAAAATGTTTTTATAGATGAAAAAGCCAGGATAGAGGGCCCTGTAGTAATTGGAAACAACTGTACAATTGAGGAAGGATGTAAAATATCCAGGGGAAGCGTAATAGGAGATAATGTCTCAATTGGAAAGGATGTAAACATCGACGGGGCAGTTCTTTTCCCAAACAGTATAATTGAAGATAATTCTTTCTTAAATGGATGTATAATAGATACAAAATGTTTGATTGATAAAAACACCGTTGTAGAAAATGGAGTTGTAACTGGAAGTCTTGTTGAAATTGGAAGAAACAGTATCGTGCGCTCTTCACGTTCTATAACTAATAATATGAAAATTGTACCAAATTCCATAATTGATTCAGATTATGTGCTGGAGGCCAAATAATCTACTATATAATTTGCATAAAACAAAAAAACTCTTTTAAAATTAGAGGGTTCTTTATTTAAGGAAATAACTCCCTCATTCAAATTATCTAAATGAATTATATGGATAAAATTTCTTTGGAGATTAAAATGTCATTATATATAAACGAAATTAGGGGAGTTGTAAATTCTGAGATAACCAACGAGTTTGCATCAAATTTGGGTAATATAATTGGAAATTTTGTTAGATCTGGAAAAAAAGTGATAGTGGGACGTGATATAAACGATCCATCTCAAATGATCAAGCGGTCCATAACTGCAGGTATACTGGCAGCAGGGATCGATGTAATTGATTTTGGTGTTGCACCTATACCTACTGTTCACTATGGTGCAGATCTATATAATACAGACGTTTTTGTTACTGTAACTGCTTCCCATATGAACCCTGAAGAAATAGATATTAAAGTCTTCAGCAATCATGAAATACCATTAACTCAAAGGCATGCTGAGAAGGTATCATGGGATAAGGTGGGCCAGCTTTCATATGTGCATGATTATGTTGATAAATATTTAAATGCAGTGTTAAAAAATACAGAAAAGAAGGTTATAAGCAGCAGGGCACCTAAAGTGGTTATAGACTGTGCAAATGGTTCAGCGGTACAGTTTTTACCCGAGATTTTAAGCAGATTAGGCTGTGATGTCATACTATTCGGATGCCAGCCCACCAATGTAAGTACTAAAAAATTTGCAGAACCAACTCCTGAAAGCGTCTCTCTGGTTTCAAACCTTGTAAATGCCGTAGGCGCAGATATGGGAATTGCAATGGATAACGACGGAGATAGAGTAATTTTCATTGATGAAAAAGGAAATGTAATAAGGGACCAAACTGTACTTGCAATACTTGCAAGGGAAGCTTTAATTGAAAATCCAGAAGGAACAATCGTATCATCAGTTACAGCCTCAATGTCTCTGGATGAAATAGTATCAGATCACGGCAGTAAACTCATAAAAGCACCAATTGATTGTGTTTTAGATGAAATAATAAAAAATAAGGCAGTATTCGGTGGAGATGATTCTGGAATGTATGTATTTCCGCAGTTCCAGGAATGCTTTGATGCAATTTTTGCTGCTGTCAAAATGTTAGAAATAGTTTGCAAGCATAATAAAACATTTTCTACTCTGGTTAATGAAATACCAGAGTATCCCAGAACTGTTTTTTCTGTAGACTGCGAACATGATGAAAAACAGAAGGTTTTAGAGAATTTAGAAGAAAATTTAAAAGGCACTGGTGAGATTGATACCACTGAAGGAATTAAAATGCAGGAAGAAGATTCTTTTGTTCTTGTACGTCCTTCCCGGTTTGAACCGCTGCTTCGAGTTTATGTTGAGGCTAAATCTTCAGGTAAACTGCAGAAGTTGAGCCATGACATAAATAAAATGATGTAATGGTTGATTTAATATTTTTTAGTTTAAATCAGGTGACTTTAATGGAAAAAGTATGTAGTGTTTCGGATGTTCCAGAAGGGACTATGAGGGGTTTTACTGTTAAGTTAAGGTATCTTCTTCTGGTGAATTTAGGTGGAAAATTTTATGCTATGGATGCTGTGTGTCCTCATATGGGAGGATATCTTCCTATTGGCAAGTTTGAAAACGGCATTGTAACCTGTCCAGTGCACGGCTCCCAGTACGATGTTAAAACTGGAAAACTCGTTAAAGACGTTCCTGGCTTTTTGAAGATTCTTACCGGCGGCGGGTCACGTGATTTGAACAGTTATAACGTTGAAGTAGAGGACGGGTCTGTTTTTGTTAAGTTTTAAATTGTAGAATGAATTATAAAACGTATACCAAGTCTAATGATGGATTTAAATTTGTTTGACGTTTAAAAATAATAGATTTTGAGGGATTTTTCGGAGCCCTCGAAACTCCTTGAATTATTCACATTATGCCATAAAACATGGCAAGCCCCAGATATTGAAAAAGCGTTACAAATGCTATATGTGGGAAAATGAAAAGAGAGGAAGTTAAAAATTTAATGTACGAACGGTTTATTGAACCTACAAAACTAAAAAAAGATGTTTTTGTGGGAGTAGAACTTGAATTACCCATTATCAACTTAAATAAAATGGCAGTGGATTTAAAACTGGTCCATGAATTAACTGTAAAATTTAAAAACTACTTCGACTTCAAAGTAAAAGCCAGAGATGAAAATGATGTAATCTGTGCCCTTGAAGATCATGTGACTGGTGACATTTATACTTTTGATTGTTCGTATAACAACCTTGAAATCTCATTTGGAAAAGAAGAAAATTTATACCCTGTTAAAGAACGGTTTGAAGAATATTACAAATTTATTCAGGACGTATTGAATAAAGAAAACCATACTTTAACTGGATTAGGTATTAATCCTTATAGAAAATACAACAAACGTCTTCCTGTGCCTAATGGAAGATACAGAATGCTGTATCATCATCTATGTTTATATAAAAAGTATGGGGATGAAATAAGCTTTCATGATATGCCCGAATTTGGTATGTTTACGAGCGCATCACAGACCCATGTAGACGTTAATTTTGATAATTTAATACCTGCCCTAAACGCATTTTCCAAGCTTGAGCCAGTAAAAGCTATTCTTTTTTCTAACTCCGTGTTAAACGGAGAAAACATGGAACTGGCCTGTAGCCGCGATATGCTGTGGGAAGACAGTATGCACGGGTATAATAAGAAAAACATTGGAATGTTCGATACCCTACCGCAAAGTACTGGAGAACTTCTTGAATATTTGCTCAGTACAAGCATATACTGTACTGAACAGGAAGGGAAGTACATTAACTTCAAGCCTACCGTAGTAACTGAATTTTTCAAAAAAGAGAAAGTAAATGGAGAATACTTTGAAGATGGAAAATATCATGAAATAACCTTTAAACCAAAAAAAGAAGACTTTAGTTACTTTAGGCCTTTTAAATTTGTAGATTTAACTTTTAGGGGCACAATAGAATTTAGATCGGTTTGCTGCCAGCCGGTTAATGAAACAATGACTGCTCATGCATTTCACATGGGACTTATAAATCAGGTAGACGAAATAAATCAAATTTTAGATGAGGATACAGTCCTATTTAATAAGCCCTATTCTCTAACTGAGCTGCGGAAAATCTTTGCAAAATCTTATTTTCCAGAATTTGTAGAAAAAAGTGAACTTAAAAAGCTTTTAATTAAAATTCTGGATTTGGCATCAGAAAGTCTAAAAGAAAGGGGAAACAAAGAGGAAAAACTATTAAATCCATTGTATAAGCGGGCAAAATCCTTAGAAAACCCTGCTCAAAGACTGATAAAACACCTGAATTCTGGAGGGAAAATAGAAGATTTAATCTATGAATATGGAAGGCTCTAGTTCATATAATTTAATTTTATTAACTTGTTTTCAATAACATATCGCCTGTATTCTGCCGGATATTATATGATAATTTAGTTGATAGGGGGCTTAATTAACTTTTTTTTCATTTAAACCATAATGTATATAGGCCGATATTTGATTTGTGGTACTTTGATTCATGTTGGAACTTTATTAAAGCAGTTTAACTTGTTTTTATTTAAATAGCATATGTATTTTTGGTTGATATTTATGAGGTATCCTGGTTGATATTGATAGCTTAATTAAAATGATTTAGCTTGCTTTTTTTTACTTAAATGACATATTATATGCACTTCAGTTGACATTTAATGTATGCCGGTGCTCTAGTTGATATTGGTAGCTTAATTAAAACGGTTTAATTTATTTTTACTTAAGTGAAACATGTGTTCTGGAGATTAGTATATGTTATGGTGCTCTATTATAATTTCTACAAGCCTAAAATAGGTATATAGTTGTTTAAACTGCTAAAAGTACTTACTAATTTTGATTTTCAAATACCAACAAAAAAGTTTAAATTCACTGCAGTAACATTTTACTTAAAAACTTAAACATTTTTTAAGTAACAGGTGAAAATTTTGGATAAACAGCGATTACTGGATACATTTTCAGATTTAGTTTCAATTTACAGCCCTTCCCTTTCAGAAAGACTTGTTTGCGATTATTTAAGTTCTAAGCTTAGTGAATTAGGATTTACTCTTCATGAAGATTTGGTAGGTGAAAAAATTGGGGGAAACAGCGGTAACTTATATGGATTTTTACCGGGGGACGAATCTTTAGAGCCGCTGCTTTTCTGCGCGCACATGGATACAGTAGAACCTGCCAAAGGAAAAAAAGCAGTATTCCACGACGACGGGTCAATTACATCAAATGGGGACACTATCTTGGGGTGCGACGCATTATCTGGAGTATCTGCAATTATAGAAGCGGTTACAGCAATAAAAGAAGAAAATGTAAATCACAGGCCCATAGAAGTGTTGTTCTGCGTTGCAGAAGAGATATATGGTCTTGGATCGAAGTATTTTGACTATTCCATGGTAAAATCAAAGGAATCATACACCCTTGATTTATCTGGAGAAATTGGGGAAGCTGCTTATAAAGCGCCTTCACTACTCACTTTTGATATAATTGTAAAAGGAAAGTCAGCCCATTCAAATTTTAAGTGTAAAGAAAGTGTTAACGCTGTAATCATCGCTGCAAAAGCACTTGCCCAGATAAAAACGGGCAGGATTAATGAAAACTCTACCTGCAACATAGGGCTTATTCAAGGGGGACGTGCCCCAAATATTGTGCCTGATTTATGTGCTGTTAAAGGGGAGATAAGAAGTTACTCTCATGATGAGACTTTTAGATTATTAGATAAAGTCGTAGAAATATTTTCCAAAGTAACTGAAGAACACGGGGCCAAAATGGAATTTGCACATGAAATCCGCATAAGCGCATATGAAACGCCGTTAGACCATCCTGTTATAAAAAGGTTTCAAAATGTATGTAAAAAATTAGATATTCACTGCAGGCTGTGTTCTACACTCGGCGGCAGCGATAACAACAACATAGAGCAGCACGGTATAAACGGGCTTGTGCTGGCGGCGGCTATGAACGGCTGCCATTCATGTGAAGAGTGCACTTCGGTTGGGGAACTTGAGAAAATAACAGAAATTACAATGGAATTGATGAAAGGCGAAATTTGAAATGCATTTAGGTTGTAAAGTTAATTGGAGATCGGAGTCATCTCTAAGATTATGGTTTTAAAGAAAAAAAGGGAAATTGAAGAAGCTTTAATTTTTAATTAAATTTTCTTCCTTAATTTTACTATTTTTAGTTATATGATCATTAAACGTTGATATGTTTAGCCACATGGCCGCTATATCTGATTTGTAGTGACATGGCCAATCTGAAATGAGCAGAAAGATAGGATATCCAATACAATCATTTTATTTTCCTGGTTTTTTTAATCTCTTTGGCCATTTTTTTTATATCTTTCCATTTCTTTTTTTCTGCAAGTTTAGGGTTCTTTTTCCTTTCAACACCTTGCATTTCCCTTTGTAATTTCCTGTAACTTTCCAGTCTTTTATTTGATAGTGTTCCGTCTTTTATTGCTTTTTTGACGGCACATCCCGGTTCGGTTTCATGCAGGCAATCAAAAAATTTACACTGCATCTCAAGTTCTACAATATCACTGAAAAGATCAATCAATCCTTCTCCAGCATCCCATAACTGCAGTTCCCTCATTCCTGGATTGTCTATAATTAAACCGCCGTTTTCTAAAAGGATTATTTCTCTTTCAGTTGTGACATGCCTCCCCCTGCTGTCTTTTTTCCTGATTGCACCGACGTTTTGTCTTTCATAACCTTCAAGAATATTGATAAGTGTAGATTTGCCCACGCCGGAGGATCCTAAAAGGGTCGCTGTTTTACCGTCTTTAAGATAAGGTGATAGTTGATCTATGCCTTTATTTTCTATAGAACTAATAGCAACCACATTTGTATTGGGTGCAATCTCTTGAACGTCTCTTATTTTTTGACTAACATCTTTGCAAAGATCTGATTTACTTAGAACCACTACTGGTTCTATTTTGCTTTCATTGGCAATAGCAAGGTATCGTTCGATCCTTCTTAAGTTAAAATCTTTGTTTAATGAGGTAACTATGAAAACAGTGTCAATATTTGTGGCAATTATCTGTTCTTCAGTAACATTCCCTGCTCCTTTCCTGGAAAATTTGTTTTTTCGAGGTAGAATTGCATGTATAACAGCAGAACCTATGTCATCTTTTGATATGGCTACCCAATCACCTACTGCGGGAAGTTCTCCATTTTGGCGTAAATTACCTGAAACTCTTGCACGCACCTCTCCAGTTTTAGTATACACTTTATAACCGTTTTTATATACAGTTGAGACCCTTGCTGGTTCATATAATTCTGCATACTCCCTAAAATGTTTACCAAAAAAGGCATTCCATCCTAATTTCTTTAATAAATTATTCAATTTAATATCTCCATTTCATTAATATGGCAGTGTTCAGCTTTTTAAATCCTGGTTCTGATACTTAATTTTTCACTGAATTAGGAATTGTTCATAAGTATATAAGTATCATGCGTTTTTTAGTAAATAGAAAAAGTTAGATAATATTATGTGGGGTTTCAGGATATTTTAGGGGCTGCATCGATTTATATTCCGTTAAATTGGACCATATTTAGCTATATATTACCTTATTTGTGGTTTAACGAACTTATATATGGATAAGAATATAGTTTCTGGAAGTATGGTAGAAATATTTCTGTTAAAAATTTATCTAAGATTGATATGATCGTTTCACGTTGTTTTTCAGTTCTAATAAATGACTTTTCATTTTTCTAAATTTTAATAAATAAATATAAATTGTATTAACCCCTATTATTAATCAAACATAACAATATTTAAAATATTATATTTATCTTATAATCCCTATTTAAAGCATGAAACAGGTGTTTAGGAGGAAATTCCCTGGTTTATAAGAACATAGATAAAACTGAAGAAATTGAAAACTCGAACTTATTTTTAAATTCTAAATCATCACAGGAAAGACAAAAGTGGCTTATTGTAGGTTTTGATCCAGGATTAACCGTGGGAATAGCTATTTTAGATCTGTCTGGAAATGTGGTTGCAACCAAAAGCTGCAAGGAAATGGCAAGGGCTGAGGTGATAAGATACATCATAGACCATGGAAAAACTGTTTTAATTGCTACTGATGTTTATCCTGTCCCTAAAAATGTTAGAAAGCTTGCATCAACACTTAACTCTAAAATTTATTCGCCATCTAAAACATTCACCGTCAGCTCAAAGACGGAACTTGTAGACAGCTACCTTAATGAGATATCGTCTGATAACTACCCTGCAAATGCCCATGAAAGGGATGCCCTGGCTGCTGCAATTAAAACATACAAGCATTATCAAAAAAAGCTCCAGCAGATTGAAAGGCGTACTGAAAAATTGGGTTTAACCCCTGACGAAGTGGATGAAGTTAAAAGCATGGTCATCCGCGACCGCCCAATTACTTCTGCAATAGGCGATGTTTTAAAGATTCCTGAAGGTAAGGATGATCTGGAAGTTCAGATCGGGGAAATGGAAAATGATCTGGAGTCAATAGATGAAGAAAAGCTCAGGGCTATTGAAGAAGCTGCCAAAAAACTTAAACAAAAAATAAAGTCTCAAGAAAGACAGATGGCTTATTTAAAGAAGAAAAATAAGCTCCTTAAAAAGGATGTCAGGCACTACAAGAAGAAGACTTCCAGACTTGAAGATAAAATAGAAAAACTGCATTATGAATATTCAAAGGATATACTGCGTAAAAAAGAGATATCTTCCAAAGTATCTATTATAAAAGGGCTTCAGGAGAAGTATACTCAAGAAAAGGTGCTTAGAGAAAAACTTGAAGAGAACCTGCGCTCCATGAAAGAAATAAGGGTTATGGAGCTCTCTGAAAAGGCTGTCCCTGTCAAGATCATTGAATCGTTCACCCGTGAAAAAATCAAAGAGGCTATGGACTACTGGACCATTAAAAAGGGAGATGTGGTTCTTTTATCAAGCTCGGAAGGTGGGGGATCTCAAACCGCTTCAATGCTGATTAACATGGGTATAAAGGCGGCAATATTTGTGGATAAAATGTCGCACCCTGCAGAAGAAGAATTTGAAAAAAATATGGTACCGGTGCTGGATGCAAATAAGATTGATCTTGAGATGATTGACGAATTTGCAGTTATAGACAAGGATGTTTTAGATAATGAGATTGAAAACTGGAAGACCCGTGTGGAGAACAGGCGGAATAAAGAAGAGAAAAGGCAGCTCTTAAAAATGATTGATGAGTACCGGGCCCAAAGGAGAAGGCCTTCAAGTGGTGATTAAGACAGATACTCTCTGCTTTTTTTCATCTGTTTTTATTTGTAAGTAAACTATTTCTTTCTAAATAGGTACCATAGTAGGCCTAAGATGCTTGCAGTACAAACCCGAAGAAAATATCAATAATGTAAGTTTTGAAAATAAGTAGGTAAAGTATATTCACGGCATAAAATCAACATATATGCTTTAGTTCATATGATAAAGATTATTAAGATAGAAATTTTGTATAGCCTTAAAAATTTCAAAGAATTAACTTTATTAAGCTTAAAATATTAAATTGTATTATGAAAATTGCAGTTATTATTGGGACAAGGCCGGAGATAATCAAAATGGCCCCGGTAATCGATGAAATAGAAAAACGAAGCATCGATTACATATTGATCCATACTGGACAGCACTACGACCATGAGATGTCTGACCAGTTTTTTATAGATTTAGAATTAAAAAAACCTGATTTTAATATAGGGGTAGGCTCTGGATCCCATGGGAAACAAACAGCGACCATGATGAATGGTATTGAAGATGTTTTAGTTGCAGAAAAACCGGATATAGTCCTTGTTCAGGGAGATACCAATGCAGTGCTTGCAGGGGCACTTGTGGCATCGAAGCTCCATATCCCTGTAGGGCATGTTGAAGCAGGTTTAAGGTCTTACGATAAATCCATGCCTGAAGAAATAAACAGGGAAATTGCAGATGTATGTTCCAAGCTTTATTTTGTACCAACTGAAGAATCAGCAGTTAACCTGCTTTTTGAGGGAATCAGCCCCAAAGATATTTTTATAACAGGAAACACCATTGTTGATACATGTATCAGAAACCTTAAAATAGCGCAAAAGTCAGAGGAAAAACCTAAATTTGATTTTGAGGGAGATATTCTCACCCTCACCATGCACAGGGCAGAGAACGTTGATAACAGAGAAAGGCTTCAAAATATCATAGATGCACTGCTTGAATTAGATGATGTAACAGTTGTCTTTCCAGTACATCCAAGAACAGTTAAAACCCTTAAAGAATTTGATATGTTTGATAAATTAGAAAATGCAGACCATATTGAACTTATAAAGCCTGTAGGTTATCTTGATTTTTTACTTCTCATGTCAAAGTCTAAATTTATCATGACTGATTCAGGGGGATTGCAGGAAGAGGCCATTACCTTAAACGTGCCGTGCATGACTTTAAGGTATAACACCGAACGTCCTGAAACAGTTGAAGCAGGGGGAAATATCCTTGTTGGGGCAGAAAAAGATAAAATAACAGGCACTGTTAAAGAAATTTTAAACAACAGTGATCTTTACGATAAAATGAGCAGGGCTGAAAATCCTTACGGTTCTGGTGACTCCTCAAAAGAAATTCTTGACGCAATACTGGATTTATACCATCAGGGTGAACTTAAAATAACGGTACCCGAAGATATAATGAAAAACAGAACCCGTAAACTGATTGAAATTAAAGAGGATATACTGGTACAGGAATTTGAAAATAATGAGGATTCAATAGTGAAAATAGTCTTTGAAGACGGTAATGCCAGATTTCCCTATGAAAATCTCAACTTAAATGGTAAGACTGCATTAATTGATAGTTTTAAAGAGGATTAACCCTGAAAATAGATAAGCAGTATGGATAATAACTATTTATCAATACTTAAAATTATTTGAAGCAGCTTGATTTATTATAATTATTTTTTTTAAAAGGGGATAAGTTTTAATTGATGGAAGCAGTTATTAATATTGAATAATTAAATTTTTTAAATTAATTAAAATTATTTGTTATATAATTTCATATTTAACTAAAATGGATAGAAACAATAAATTTTGAATATTAATTAAATATTTGTTATATAATTTTATAATTAACTTAAAGGGATAAAACAATGATTCTCGAAAATTCAAAGATTACAGTTTTTGGTCTTGGCCATATTGGGCTTCCAACTGCGGCCCTTTTTGCAAACAGCGGTTTGCAGGTTACAGGAGTTGACATAAATAAAAGAACTATCGAGTATGTAAATAAAGGTAAAACTCCAATTAGGGAGCCCGGACTTGATGAACTAGTGAAAAAAGCAGTTGAAAGCGGTAAACTAACTGCGACTGATGATGGAATTACCGCTTCTAAAGATTCAAGGATCAAAATAGTAATTGTTCCAACACCTGTGGATGAATTTAAAAAATCAGATTTATCGGCTGTAGAATCCGCTTGTAGAAGCATTTCAAAAGCTTTAAATAAAGGGGATCTTGTTATAATAGAAAGTACTACACCTCCAAAAACCTGTAAAAACGTTGTAATTCCAATACTTGAAGAAAGTGGATTAAAAGCAGGGATAGACTTTGGAGTAGCATATACTCCTGAGAGAGCGCTTCCAAATAACACTATTTATGAGATGACTCATAATGCAAGGGTAATTGGTGGAATCAACGAAAAAAGCGCAGATACGGCTGTTTCCCTTTATGAACACATTACAAAGGGTAAAATAATAAAGGTCAATGATTTGATAACTGCAGAGATGGTCAAACTAATGGAAAATACATACAGGGATACTAATATCGCGCTGTCTAATGAACTTGCAAAGGTCTGTGAAAAACTCGACATTGATGCGATAGAAGCTATAGCTGCTGCGAACCATCACCCACGAGTCAATATTCATACTCCTGGTCCTGGTGTCGGTGGGCATTGTTTATCTATTGATCCATATTTCATTGTAGAGATAGCTGAACAAGAAGGGATAGGATCTCCTTTAATAAAGAATGCCCGGGCTATAAATGATGGAATGCCGGGACATGTTGCTGAAATTGTGGTTAACACGTTAAATGATGCCGGAAAACAGATTGAAGGCTCTAAAGTAGGTATATTGGGTGTTGCGTACAAGGGAAATGTAGCGGATGCTAGAGAAACACCAGCAAAACCATTGATTGAACTTCTGCTTGAGGAAGGCTTTGATGTGTATGCCCACGACCCGCATACTTCTGATGATTTGATAGAGTTTTTCGGTGCCAGACCTGTAAGCATGGAGGAGGTTCTGGAGTGCGATTGTGTTGTGCTCATAACTGACCATGATGAATATAAATCAATCACACCTGGAATGATCAAAAACAAAATATTCGTTTGTACAAGACCAGTTTTGAATCCTGATGATTTTAAAAGGGAAGGCGTTGTTTTTAAAGGAATTGGACGGCTTTAAACTTTTTTTGGAGTTGATTATTTGAAAATACTTGTTCTTGAATATATCACAGCCATGGGAATTGATGATCCATCTTTATGGTCTGAAGGACAGGCGATGCTTGATGGATTTTTAGAAGATTTTAAAGATATGGATGTAGATTATCTCATATCTTTAGACCAATCTATTTCCCGTAATAATTATTGTAACCCCGTTAAACTTGAAGGAGAATTAATGGAGTGGTTAGATCAAAATATATCAAATTATGACTCATGTCTTGTAATAGCTCCTGAAGAAGATTTTATTTTATATGATATAGTAAATTTCATAGAAAAAAAAGGCGTTGGGATTATAGGATCAAGTTCAGATGCTGTAATGATATGTTCTGACAAATTCAGGATGTATGAGTCTCTCAAGGAGAATGTTCCCATAATTAAAACTGAAAAAGTATTTTTCAAAGATATGGATAGTTATGAACCCTTTAATCATAAACGGATTTTAAAACCTGCTGATGGAGTTTCATGCTCGGGTGTACATGTTGTAAACTCAAAGGGTGAAATGAAAAAAGCAGCTTCTTTAATTGAAACCAATCTTCCCTATTTTATAATTCAAAACTTTATAGAGGGAACTTCAGCCAGTGTGAGTTTGATAAGCAACGGCAGTGAAGCAGTTCCGTTAAGCTTGAACCTTCAAGATATTCATTTTTCAGACGAGGGGATAAATTATAATGGGGGGAAGGTGCCTTTAACTCATGAACTTGAAGAAGAAGCAAAAAAAGTGGCAAAAAGGGCTGTAGAATCAATAGATGGTCTTAATGGTTATGTTGGTGTTGACATGATTCTGGGAGAGGAAGTGCATCTGGTTGAGATAAATTCAAGGATTACAACTCCTTATGTAGCATTAAGGCGTCTTTTAAATTTTAACCTTGGTGATGCTATTTTGGATTCTATCTATGGTGGTAAATTACCTAAAAAAATTAATTTAAGCGGAACAATATCATTTTGTAAAAAATATGATGTTTTAAAGCTTGAAAAGATAGCATGAAATACTGATTAAAGATGTCATAAATTTAATAGAAATGCATTAGATTTTGAAAAATTAAAGAAAATAAATCATTGATAAAAAATCTTTAAAATTCAGAAAATTGGGTACACTGTAAATAATTGAAAATAAACAGAGTGATCTTTATGAAAATTGCAGGATTTGACATAGGCGGAGCAAATACAGACCTGGCAGTGGTTGACTTTGACGATCAGGGCAATATAACTGGAATTAAAACAGATTTTGAGTATTTTCCAATGTGGTTAAAAAAGGATGAACTGGGCGATGCTCTTATACGTTTACTTGGAGATGATTTAAAAGATGTAGATGCTGTAGGTATATGTATGACCGCAGAACTTGTGGACGCCTATAAGACAAAAAGAGAAGGGGTAATTGACATTGCAAAGAAATCTAAAGAAGCATTTCCTGTTCCTGTAGGTTTCATAGGCGTAAATGGTGTTTTAAATTTTGAAGAGCTTGTTGAAAGGCCTGATGAAGTTGCTGCTGCAAACTGGATTGCAACGTCTAAAATAGCAGCAGAAATAGAAGAAAATTGTGTAATGATAGATACTGGAAGCACAACCACAGATATCATCCCAATTAAAAATGGATCTGAATGTGCTAAAGGTAGATCTGACCTTGAAAGATTAAAAACAGGGGAACTGGTATACAGTGCAACTCTCAGGACAAATTTGGCTGCAATAGTAGATAAAGTACCTTTAGGAGATGATTGGGTGAGGGTATCTTCAGAACTTTTCGCAGCTACTGCCGATATTCACACAGTACTTGGAAACATAACTGAAGAAGATTACAGCTGCAGTACTTCTGATGGGGCAGGAAAATCAAAAGAAGAGTGTATGAGAAGGATTTCAAGGGTTATTTGTGGGGATATGGATATGCTGAGCGAATCGGATATAGAAAAGATTGCAGCATACATCTACAAAAGACAGGCTGAAAAAGTAGCTGAAGCTCTTTTAGAAGTTTGCGAAAGGGAAAATCTTACAAAAGTTGTAACTACGGGGCTTGGCATGGATATAGTCGGTGCAAAAGCAGCAGAAGTAGCCGGACTTGAATCAAAGGGTATGGATACAATACTTAAAAAGGAAGAATGTGTTGTTGCCCCTGCAGTTGGAACAGCATTGATGATAAGGGATAGTTTAAAAGACTAAATTAAATTCAACTTTTTTATTAAATTAAGATTATCTCTGAATCTAATAACAACAAATTATAATAAGTTTTAAACTAAAATCAAACCTTTTGAATACGGAACATAAACCGAGAGCGTAGTGATTTAATGATTAAGAAGATGTTTATAATACTCATTTTATTTGTGGGTATAGCGGCTGCAGCAGCATTTATGTTGTATAATTCCAGTGACCATTCTACTTTAGGTTCAAATAGTCAGGGATATGTTACTAAAGATGTATATGCTCATTATGGTGCGTCTGGACCTAAAATAGCAGTTATAACTGGAATGCACCCTCGGGAAATTTCTGCTAAAACAGTTGTACCAGAGGTCATTAAATTATACGCGCTTACACACAATGTTGAAATTGTAAATTATAAGGTAACTGTTACTGACAGCCCGCAGGATTTTACAGCCGGCCGTTACAATGGTCAATGTCTGGTTGCTAAATATATAATTCCAGATATTGCAAAATCGAATTACAGCTTGGTAATAATAGTCCATGACCATGAAAAAGGCTATGGTAGCGGATATTATATTGCTACTCCCACAATGGATTCACAATCGGTAACTCTTGCAGAAAAAGTGCACAATCTTTTACCTGATTTTAATTATTACCAGAGAAACACGGATTCAAAAGCTCAAAGTTCATCAATTACTCAGGTTGACACTCCAATTGTAAATACAGGAACTCCAGTATTTGTTTATGAAATTCCAGAATGGTTAAGTAATTCCAGTGTATTTACTAACTCCAATAGGTTAATTGATGCCTGTTTTAATTCAATTTAAAGAATTAACTACATTTACTTTTTATTTTGAACGAATGTTAAAACTCGTAGGAAATATAATTATGAAAAAAACTTTAGTTATAATTGGTATAGTTGTTATTATCATTGCAGTTATGGCCGGATCTTTAAATACGGCCAGTTCAATTAAACATTTTACTTTGGGATCCAATAACAAAGGATTTGTCACTAAAACAGTATATGATCCGTCTGGAGCATCGACTAAAAATATAGCAATTGTGACCGGGATGCATCCTCGAGAGATTTCAGCTAAAGTAGTCGTGCCTGAGGTTATAAAAGATTATGCTAAATCCAATAACGTTAAAATTGTAAATTACCAGGTAACCGTTACTGATGATCCAACTGTATTTTCAACCGGCAGACATAATGGTGAAAGTCTCGTTGCTAAATATGTAATTCCGGATATTAAAAAGTCGAATTATGATCTGGTGATCATCTGTCATGATCATAAGAAGGGTTACGGTAATGATAGCTATTACATTGCTACACCTTCCATGGATGCAAAATCCATAGCTCTGGCAGAAGAGGTCCATAATATCCTGCCTGATTTTAATTATTATCAAAGGGATGCAGATTCAAAAACTCAAAGTACCTCTATTACCGGGGTTGATGACCCGATCGTAGCTACTGGGACTCCTGTTTTTGTTTATGAGATTCCAGAATGGTTAAATGATTCTGATGTTTATAGCAACACTAATAGGTTAATTGATGCTTGTTTTAAGTCCATTTAAGCGGCTTGGACATATTTACTTTTTAGTAATAAAAATTTTTATAAAAGTTTTTATAGGGGTAGATCAAATCTTTCTCTAGTCGAAAATCAAGGATTTTCGAGGCTTTAAAAAAAAAAATTATGTTTTTTTGAAAACTGTTGACAGATTCTACAATTTGTCACTATATGAAAACTATCAAAAACTTCGATACTCAAATTCTGTGAATTTGTATCTTATCCAAAATTTTGATCTGTAATAAAAGATATGTAAAATCTCTAAATATTCAAAAATCAGAGCTGACAAGAATTTCCGAGATTTCTAGGTGGATTCAATGATTAAAAAAAAATTAGTTATAATTGCTTTGTGTGCAATTGTTATCATGTTAATAGCTGCATCTTTAAATACAGCTAGTTCAACCAAACATACTACTTTGGGTTCAGACAGCAGAGGATATGTTATAAAAGACGTATATATGCCAAATGAAACTTTAAATTCTAAATTAGCAAATATCACAGGTACATCTTCTCAAAAAAAGGTTAAAGTGGCAGTTGTTACAGGTATACATATGCGAGAAACACTCTCAATAAATGCTTCCAATGCAGTGGTAAAAGACTATGCCAAATCCCACAATGTGGAAATCGTACAGTATACCATTGTAGTGCACGAGAACTTTGATTATTATACTGCAGGTAGAAAGAAAGGAGAAGGCCTTGCTGCAGATTATATCATTCAAGATGTTGCTAAATCTGATTATGATGTTATAATAATATGTCATGATCATAAAAAAGGTTATGGTGAAGGGTTTTACATTGCAACTCCTTCAATGGATAATAAGTCGGTAACACTTGCAGAAAAAGTCGATAAAGCTATGTCTGGGTTAAGATTCCTTCCGTCAGATGAAAATCCTAAAAAGAAAGGTTCATCAACCGAAGTTTTCACAAAACCTTTAGCAGCTACTGGACACGCTACATTTGTTTATGAGATCCCTGAATGGGTGAGTTACAGCGAAGCCTATAATGTGACCTATAATTTAGTTGACACGGCTTATAATTCGATATAATTAATGAAAAATCAACATTTTTCATATCAATTATTGTTTAACTTTTTTAAATTTTGCATTTTAAAATCAATGAATTTCAAAACTAAAAAATAATCTATCCATAAATTAGAGTATAGATAAATATTCCTAGTGCTATAAAAGGTAGTGATACATTTATAATTATTAAAATTTCTCTATCTCCAATTTTTCGAGGAGTATATGCCTCTAAAAGTAGTGCTGCACTTAGTATAAGCCATCCGAGGGCATATAAGTAACTTTTAATATATAATGTATATATAAAAACAATTAAAAATATGCATCCAGCTACAATGCTGAATCTGTCATTTGGTGACACATAATGCCTCTTTTTTTATTATTCATTATTCTGTAGTATGTAATTTATATACTTTGAAATAGATTCAATAATGAGTTGATATTCAATGACAGTGATAGTACCAGATAGCAATTTTATGGCCAGTCCTTCTTTTCTTATCATAATTATGCTGATTATTATACTGCAGTTACGCGAAAGGAAAATTAAATTAAGAAAATTAATAATTATGCCTGTAATTTTGTCTATAATTACAATTCCTATGATTTATGTTGAAATGTACAGTGTTTTCAACGCTGCAGTTATATTTGTTAGCATTTTAATAGGGGTATTAATGGGTTTTTTAATATCCAGGTTTATGGAAGTTAAGATGGATGAAAATGGCTCTATGATAATGAAGGGTTCGGTTATTGCAGTGTTTCTATGGGCTGCAATTATTCTAGTCAGGATATATGGAAGAAATGAAATTAGCAGCATGGGACTTATAGACTTAAACCTTTTAACAGCCATGTTTCTTATTATGGCAGTGGGAGCAATGATTTCCCGTCGTATATTCATTTACTGGAAATATGTAAACTTTAAAAAGAATGCTGCTTTAAAACAGGATTTAATTAACTGAAAAATTATGAATTCATTAAACGGGGTAATGTTTAAACCTAAAAATATCGCATGCCTGGCATTTAGATATGTCAAGCATGGATGGTACTGTAAGCCCGAATTTTCCAGTATGCTGTATAATTTTCATTAATCCTCTAAAGTCAAGAGGTTTTGAGATATAACAATCTACATGGTTTTTATAAGCAATTTTAACATCTTCAGGGGAATTTGAAGCTGTAAGAATTATGGCAGGTATTGAATTTAAATTTTTATCATTTTTAATTCTTTTAAGTATCTCGTGTCCATTTATAAGAGGTAAATACAGGTCTAATATTATTATATCTGGATTAAAATTATCTTTACATTTCCCTTTTCTGTATAAAAAATTTAATGCTTCAGCGCCGTCTTTAACAGTGCGTATTTCAGTGGGTATATGGTACTCTTTAAAAATTTCTACTGTCCATCTAATGTCTGCAGGGTTGTCTTCAACCAGTAGTACTTTAACAGGTTTTTTCATTGTATGCCTCAAGATCCTTGTACAAACTGAATTTTAATTCATGTTTTAAGCGATTGAATCAATTTGGATATTCCTATTGTTGAATAGACATCGTATGTTATATTATATTGTCATTAATCCTTAATAAATTTAATTTTTGGAATTGTGGCTATGATATGACCATATTAGTAATACTCGAAAATTTATTCTAGTTCATAAAAAAAATAGTGAAATTAAAATTTTCAAATTATTTCTTTGTAAAAATTGTAAAAAAAAAGAAATTTAATGTGTAATTTGATCAATCTACACGATTAAGATTTTGAGTTTGGTTTTAGTACCAAACATCTTTCATACCAATTAAATATGCAATCATGTTAGTTAGAAGATGTAGAACGATACTTATAATAAGTATAATTATAATCATGTTTAATGGTATAAAAACTATAAGCGAAGCAAATATTAATGCACCAATTACAAAATCAAGTTGATCTAGAAATGGGGCAGCTTTTCCTCTTTCGATTCCAATTCTTCTTTTTATAAAGCTTCCGACTGCATCACCAATTAAAGCACCACCTCCTAGGAAAAGTCCTACAATGGCACCTTGAAGTATGCTTGTCGGTATTGGTCCTTGGATTATCGTAATTCCAGGTATTAAGCTAAAAATATTTCCATAATACGCAGATACAGATCCCTGAAGGATCCCTATAAAAGTTCCAATTAAAGTTCCAATAATAGTTCCTTTCCAAGTTACTCCATTACCTATGATACGACGACCGTCACGAAAATTACGGCCGAAATCCAGTGGTTTACCGCCTCCAAAGACTAATGCTGAAACATTTGCAAGGTATGCCGGTAACATAAAGTATATTACATATGCTGATAAAACTAAAACACTGATAACACTTGCATCCATGGTTTACCTCCTGTTTTAAAGCAAGATAATAATTATGTTATTTATAAATATATCTATGGTGAGATGATGGTTATAAAGAAAACCAAAAGTCTATGTCCTCAATGTCTTTCAGTGGTAGATGCTGAAGTTTATGAAGACAACGACAAAATTATGATAAAAAAAGAATGCAAAGAGCATGGTATTTTTGATAGTACTTATTGGGGTAGTGATGAACTCTACCTAAAAGCTTCAGAGAGTGATCACAAGGGTAATGGAATAGTTAACCCTCAAACTTCATCTGAAAAAGAATGTCCTATGAATTGTGGAATTTGTAAGGATCATGAAAGTCAAACTATTTTAGGTCTTATTGATGTGACAAACCGGTGTAATTTAAAATGTCCTATATGTTTTGCAAATGCCGCAGTTTCAAACCGTTTATATGAACCGACTTATGAAGAAATAAGGGGCATGCTTCAAACGTTAAGATCTAATAAACCAGTTCCGGCGCCTGCAATTCAATACGCGGGTGGAGAACCAACTGTAAGAAAAGATCTGGTTGAACTGATTAAGCTTGCAAAAGAAGAAGGATTTAGACATACTCAGATAGCTACAAATGGATTAAGGCTTGCGAGAAATCCCAAACTTGCAAAGGAACTCAAAGAAGCTGGTTTAAACACTGTTTATCTTCAATTTGATGGAGTTACAGAAGAACCATATCTTAAGACAAGGAACAAGGACTTACTTGCAACCAAACTTAAGGCAATAGAAAACTGTAGATCAGTAGATTTAGGTATAGTGTTGGTTCCTACAATTGTAAAAGGAATAAATGACCACCAGATTGGTGATATAATAAAATTTGCAGTTGAAAACATCGATATAATAAGGGGAGTAAACTTCCAGCCTGTATCATTTGCAGGTAGAACTCCGGCAGATGAAGTGGAAGAGCAGCGTGTAACAATCCCTGATTTTGAAAAATTGGTGGAAAAACAGACTGATTCCAAGATTAAAGTTGAAGATTTCCATCCTGCATCATGCGTTACTCCAATTTCAGAATTTATAGAAGCTATTGAAGGCGAAGAGCAGGTTATATTTACCTGTCACCCTCACTGCGGTGCTGCTACCTATGTTTTTATTGATGATGGCGAAATTATCCCAATTACACAATTTGTAGATGTGGATAAATTCTTTAAATTACTTTCAAAAAGTGCCGAAGACATAAAAGACGGCGGATTAACTGGAAAAGCAAAAACAGTAGCTAGGGCTACACTTGAACTTCCAAGAACAGTAGATATGTCAAAATCACCAAGTACAGTTGACATCCGATCTATACTGACTTCAGTATTTAAAGAGAGATCTTACAGCGCTCTTGGGGATTTCCACCATAAAACACTTCTTATTGGATGCATGCACTTCATGGACCCATGGAACTTCGATCAGGATAGGGTAAAAAGGTGTGTAATACACTATGCAGTTCCAGATGGAAGAATAATACCGTTCTGTTCTATGAACGCTGTTCACAGAGAGGAAATAGAGAAGAAGTTTGCGATTCCATTTGAGAAAGGGAATATAACTGGTGAGAGATTAGAAGGAAAATCTGATTTACCTTCAAATAAAACCTAAATTGAGTTAAATTGTTACTCGGAATTAAAATAACTATTTCTAATTCTCTTTTGTAGACTTATTTTCTGGAAGTTCAGAAAACTATTAATATGCAGAATTAAACAAGAGATCAACTATTAATAATTTAACAAAAAATATAACAAAAACAGTACAAAGTACCATTTCTTTGAAAGTCTGGAATAAACCAAATAGCAGGTCGTTTAAATGATTATAGAAACTCCATCAAGGCTACACATGACTTTAATAGACCTTAATGGAACTATTGGAAGAGTTGATGGCGGTGTAGGACTTACCATCAAAAAACCTAAACTTGTTCTTGAAGCAAAATATCAAGATGAGGGTATCGATATATTTTTTAAGGAATCCCATAAATTGAATGAAAAAATAATGGCAGATTATGGGAGAAAAATCGAAAATACAGTTAAGAAAATAACTGATTTCCTGAAAATTGACTCTGGATTTAAATTTGAGGTTAAAACAGCTTATCCTACACATTCTGGACTGGGCTCAGGTACTCAACTATCCCTTGCAGTTGCAAAGCTTATATTAAATCTTAATGATCGTGATATGGATGCTTGGCAAATAGCAAAAATCGTTGGAAGAGGTGGGACTTCAGGTATTGGAGTCAGGGCCTTCGATCATGGCGGATTTATTATTGATGGCGGGCATAAGGTGGATGAAAAACCTGATTTTTTACCATCATCAGCATCTAATGCACGCCCTGCACCTTTAATAGCAAGATATGATTTTCCAAAGGATTGGAAAGTAGTACTTGCAATTCCAAATGTCCCTGCAGGTGCATCAGGTCAAAATGAGGTAAATATTTTCCAGGGGTACTGTCCAATTAAGCTGGACGAAGTACAGAAATTATCTCATTTGATATTAATGAAAATGATGCCTTCTTTAGTGGAAGAAGATTTAGACTCTTTTGGCTCTGCAGTTAATGAAATCCAGAATACTGGATTTAAAAAAATAGAAGTTGGGTTTCAAGATTCTGTAATTAATGAAATAGCTCAAAATCTCAGAAATGCAGGTGCAGCGGGGGTTGGAATGAGTTCATTTGGCCCTACTATTTATGCGGTAACTGATACAAACACAAAAGATATATCAAAAGTAGCTCAGAGTACTATGAATGAGATTGGCGGAAAAGTTATTGTTACTGAAGCTAAAAATAGCGGTGCTACGCTGAAAAAAGAATTTTGATGATGTTCAAAATTCAAGGAATAATCAAAGTGAAAATTTTAACATAGCCTGTTTATACAATACTATTGTGTTGAACTATTAGTTAACAATCATTTATATAAAAACTAAATGATAATATTGACATCGCTAAATTAATCAAAATTCTTTAAAAACTCATCACTGATTCATATGAATGAAAAAATAGAAGGAAAAGTCTGGAAATTTGGAGATAATGTAGATACTGATGTGATAATTCCTGGAAGATATCTGAGAACTTTCAGCCTGGATGATCTGGCAGCACACGTAATGGAAGGTGTAGACCCTGATTTTTCAGGAAATGTCCAAAAGGGCGATATCATAGTTGCTGACTGGAACTTTGGATGTGGCTCATCAAGAGAACAAGCTCCAGTAGCTATAAAACACGCAGGTGTTTCAGCAATAGTTGCAAAATCATTTGCAAGAATTTTTTACAGGAATGCAATAAATATTGGATTACCTGTTATTGTGGCCGATATAAATGCCGAAAAAGGAGATATTTTAAAAATAGACATGGAAAAAGGCATTATAGAAAATCAGTCAACAAATGAAACATTTAAAATTGAGCCATTTAAAAAATTCATGCTTGATATTTTGAAAGACGGCGGATTAGTTAATCATTACCTTAAACTCAAGGAAGAATAGGGTTTTGTTTAAATAAAATTTTATTTTTAGTATATACGGAATAGAGTACATAGTATTGAATATAAATTTATTAAAAATTTGAGGAAAGTAAATGAAATGTCCTGTATGTGAATCTGAATCATATGAAATTTTAAAATCAAAAGGCAAGCACTCAAAAGAGCTTCTTTTGAAGTGTGAAGAATGCGGTAACATTTATAGGGAAACTATAATACGAGAAAAACCAGTAGATGTCAGAATTGTTATAAGCGAGTTCGAAAAATCTAAAAAAGATTTCGTAAAACTTTATCCCGATGAAGTACTGATGGTAGATGATATCTTAGACCTCGATGGAAAAGAAGTTGCAGTAAACTCAATTGAAATAAAAACTAGTGCAAGGGTTTATAGAAGTCCTGTGTCCGATATAGAAACTATTTGGGCATCTTCAATGGACATGCCTGCAAGAGTTGGTATTTCAGTGGATTTCGGTGGCAGAATTACCTCAAAAAAGGTTGATGTTGATAGGGATTTTGAATTCACTGTTGGAGATATAGTCAAAATGGGAAATTTAATTTTTAAAATAAATTCCATAAAAACAATTGAACGAAAACTTAGGAAAGGTTTTGCAAAGGCATATGTGACTAAAAGAGTTTATGGAAGACCTTTAGAAGAATTCGTAAGATATAATTATGATTTAAGTCCTAATATAGTATGATGATAGATGAGAGAAAGGAACTTGTTAAGAGACTTTCAGAATTCGGATACATAAAATCAGAAAATGTAATGCATGCTATGGAAAAAGTTCCAAGAGAAGAATTTTTACCTGAGGAAAATAAGTCTTATGCTTACGTCGATCAACCTTTACCCATAGGAAAGGGCCAAACAATCTCGGCACCGCATATGGTGGCAATGATATGTGAGAGACTTCAACTTGAAGGGGATATGAAAGTTTTAGAGATTGGGACTGGTTTTGGATACAATGCAGCTGTTATTTCAGAGGCCATGGGCAAAAAAGGCCATGTTTACAGCATAGAAAGGATAGAATATCTTGCAAAACTGGCTGAAGAGAACCTTAAAAGAACTGGCTACGATGAAAATGTAACAGTGATAATTGGTGATGGGACACTTGGATATGAAAAAGAAGCGCCATACGATCGGATTTATGGGACTGCAAGTGCCCCATATGTTCCTGAACCCCTTAAAGAACAGCTTAAGGTTGGTGGAAGGCTCTTAGTTCCAGTTGGAGAACAGGCATATTTCCAGGATCTTATCTGTATTGTTAAGAAATCCGAAACTGAATTCAAAGAGAAATCACTGGGTGGAGTTGCTTTTGTTCCGATGATTGGGAAACATGGCTGGCCTGAATAGGTTCGAGATATTACTTTTAAAGAGATCATACTATCCAGCTAATTTTTAGTTAAAATAATATATTTATAGCTAATTTTAGATTAGATCACACAGTTCAATTTATATTTTTACACAGGATCAGGTCGATAAAATGAAAGTTTATATTGATACATTTGGTTGTACATTTAATCAGGGTGACTCACAGATAATGGCTGGGCTTCTGCAGGAAGACAATGCCCAGCTAGTTTCAAAGATGGAAGATGCAGACGTGATCATACTTAACACATGTTATGTTAAACAGCCGACAGAACAGAAGGTTATAAACAGGATTAAGAAGGTTCAGGAGCAGTTTCCAGATAAAAAGTTGATAATTTCTGGATGTATGGTGGAAATTGATCCAGATAAACTTAAAAAAGCTGCACCTTCTGCTGGATGGATTGGACCGCGTCAAATTAAATCGACTATAGATGTTGTGAAGTCATGCATGAATGATAAAACTTCAAGGATTACAGGTCATAGTGATGACATAAAGGCAGGCCTTCTAAAGATACGTTTCAATCCATTTGTACATATATCTCAAATATGTGAGGGATGTGTTGGAAGATGCACTTACTGCTGTACAAGGTTTGCAAGGGGAAAACTCCAGAGCTATCCAGTTGAAGATATAAAGAAAGAGATTGAAAGCGCAGTAGAGGATGGATGTGTTGAAATTCAACTCACGGCTCAAGATACAGCTGCATATGGGATGGATACTGGAGGAAAACTTTCGGAACTTATAAAAGAGATAACTACGATTCCTGGTGATTTCAGGTTAAGAGTTGGAATGATGCACCCAAAGAGCATGATGAGAGATCTAGATGAGTTAATCGAGGTTTTTATGCATAAAAATGTCTATAACTTCATGCATATCCCTATTCAAAGCGGCAGCGACCCTGTATTAAATCATATGGGTCGTGATCACACAGTTGTACAGTATAAAGATATAATATCAAAAGTCAGGGAAAAAATACCCGAGATTTCTATAGCTACAGATATAATAGTGGGCTATCCAACAGAAACTGATGAAGACTTTGAAGACACCTTAAAGTTAATTGGAGATATTAAGCCAAATTTTATTCATATTTCGAAATACAGGCACAGGCCAAAGGCTATATCATCTTCAATGCCTGAAATAGATCATAACATTATGAAAAAAAGGTCTAAAGCACTGAATGATCTTAAATCAAAGATACTTTACCAGAACAACCTTGCAGAAATCGGAAAAGTTTATGAAATTTTAATAACAGAAAAAGGTAGTAAGGGCGGTTACATTGGAAGGACAGATTCTTACAAGCATGTAGTCATAGAAAACGGTGAAATTGGTACTTTTGTTAAGGTAAAGATAGATGAAGTTACGAGTACCTATTTAAAGGGAACTATTTATGATAACTAATTTTTAGCTGCTGAATCATGTTTTTATATGATTTAAGTATTTAAACATGATTCAGTTTAAATTTATAAATGAGAACATTCATTAAAGTGTTTAACCTATTTTTTTTAAAGAGTTATAATCTAATATTGTAGAATTTGCAGGTGGGTTATGAAGAGATATTTTTGCGCTATTTTTATTTTATTTTTAGTTATTTTGACTGCAGGTTGTGTAGATACTACCTCTACATGTTCAAAAAATAAGGTTAGTGTAGCAAATTTTAAAAATATGGAAATCAGAACATTCCTCAATTTGAAATTAAAGGGGAAAATTTTATGCTGATAATAAGTGCTAAAACGGACTCTTCATCAATTACGGGTTCAATAAATGTTGATATTTCATCAAATAATGGGTTTTCATTTTATCAATGCCGCCAGTGCAGAACTTTTAAAGGATAGAAATGGTCTGATTATGCTAAAATAGAATCTGGGCCTGGAAATTATTCCAATGTGAAAACTGAGAATCTGAAAAACTGGAGAATTGAAGTAATGGATCTTCAATAAATCAATAGTTTAATTTTCGCATGCTTTGCATTATTTACGGATTATATTCTCCTTTTGTAAACTTTTAGCAGTTTTAAATGGTTTAATTGCAGTTTGCGTTCTAATTAAAATTTAAAAATTCGATTTTTAAACAATTAAACATAATTTCCTTTCTTAAAAATGTATTATGTATCCTTTAATTTTTATTCCATATATTTCTCACTCAAAATCCCCAAAAATCCCTTATTTTTGGGGTTTTATTTATCTGTTATGGCAAATAATAAAATATTATTTTAATGAAATATTCAGTAGTGATTTTATGGGATACTTGATTTGCGAAAAATGCGGTGGATACTACGAGCTTGAAGAAGGGGAATCTTTTGATGATTTTAACGGCTGTCAATGCGGAGGTAAACTGAGTTATAGTGAACAAGTTATTGGAGAGCTGGAAAAGAGGGATAAGCCTAAGCTCATCTGTTCAAACTGCATGAAGGAAAATAAAAACGGCATATTTTGTTCTAGTTGTGGTGGAAGACTAATCGCGGTGAAAGGCGGTAAAGCTGTCAGTAATATTAAAAATTTTCAAGAATCTAAAGAATTGGAAAAATTATCACGCAGGACATCTAGAAAAGAAAAAAATTATATTAATGATTTTAATGAGCCAAAGGACTTATTTGAAAGGATAAACTGGTTAGTAGTCCTTGCAGGAACTGGATTTTTTGTAATAAGTATGGTTATATTGGGATCGATTTTATTTTTCTCAATTGTAAGTAGCTATTCATATGGGTATTCCTCATATTATTCTAGTTTTTCAGTTGCATTTTTTATTGCTATGATATTGGGACTGCTCTTGGCAATAGTTTCTGGAGTTTTAACTGCTTATGTGAGCCGAAGTAGAGACTATGTGGATGGGCTTGTCAATGGTTTTTTAGTAGGTCTTATTTCTTCAGTAGTTATTGGGCTTCTTGGAGGGGTTTTAATAATTTTTATAGGAATCATTGTATTTGGGGCACTGACAGCTGTTGGGGGAGCGATGGGGATATTTGTCAGGAGGCAAATGGATAAATAAAATCAGTTAATGTGAAAAAATAATAATTTGAAGTTATTTAATTTTTAAAACAACCAATATTACAATTGAGAAAAGTTTCGTGTTTATAATATAAAACTACTTGAGCTGCCGTTTCCAGGAGAGCCGTTCCATTTTTTTAGCTTCTTTAACCTTTTTTTGCACACTGCTGTCTTCTACGACTACAGAACCCCGATATCCGCAGCTTCCACATTCCCAGATCCCTAGTTGGGGGTCATGCCATTTCATTTTTTTGGAACCACATCGCGGACACAAATTTTTCTTTGTCATGATTTTCCTCCAAAATGATATTACTTTTTAACATATTAAGTCTTTTTAAATATGATTTAAAAACAGTAGATTTGGAAGAAAATTGTTGTAATGATTTAAAAATAGTTAGTTAAAATAATTTGAGTGCCGTGGGCCGGACTTGAACCAGCGACATCCAGATCTTCAGTCTGGCGTTCTCCCAACTGAACTACCACGGCAAATGGGCCGGACGAGATTCGAACTCGTGATCACCTCCGTGTCAGGGAGGTATCATACCCCTAGACCACCGGCCCGGAGTGCGTCTAACTTGAATATAGTTGTATTCCTATATAACCTTTTCCCTTTTTCAATGGAATTTTTTTGTGAAACAGTAAAATAAATCAAATTATTCCGACTTTTTAACCATTTCTTGTTAAACTGGCTTAAATTATTTGCTGTCTATCCTATGTGTTTATACATTATATTTTTTAAAATTTTAATTTATGCAATTTACAGATTAAAACATAATATCTGTTATATACTGAATATTGGGAATTATTTTTGGATTATTTAAGTAAAAAAGCATACATTAATTATAAATATTAGTAAAACAACTTATTATATATAAAAATCCCGGGGAGGGTTGGAATATGGACGTGGAGCCGATAAAAACTACAGTAGATGAGCTTTTAAAAGTCTTGGCAACTGAAAATGTGATTGGTGAGACAATAGAGACTGAGGATAAAATAATTATTCCAGTTACAAAATTTGGAATGGCATTTGGTGCTGCAAGCGCTGAAGGCAGTGCACTTAAAGATCAAAGTGGAAAAGGCAGCGGTGCTGGTGGTGGAGCTGGTATTGAACCAATAGCTATGGTAGTTGTCTTTAAAGGTATGACAGGTCCTGAAAGCGTTAGAGTTATGCATCTAACCAAGCCTAGCCCAATGGGTAGAGCAGTATCTGAAGCAATGCCTGCAGTAATAGACCTTATGAAAGAAGGTAAAGAAACTGTAAAAGAGATGAGGGAGAAAAAGAAAGAAGAAAAGGAAGAAAGTGAATAAAATCTTTTCTACTTATTTTTTGTAATTAGGAATTTTAAAGAGTGAATTTAATGCTCATAGCGACCGCCATAATCCTGATTATTTTAATAATTGTAACTGGAATTTTGGTGGTTCCATTTCATATATACCTGAATATATACAATACTGGTTTTAAGATCACAGGGACTTTTAGATTAACCTGGATGAAAATAAAATTAATCCAGAGAGAGATCCCTTCAGAAAAACAAGCGCCAAAGAAAGAAAATGAAAAGGAAACTAAATTTGAAATAAGCCGTATTCCAAAAATTTTGTCTCTTTTGGTAGAATCATGGCCTTATCTTGAGAGGGTATTTAACAGCTTTTTAAAATCCACATCTTTTGAAATATTTTCTTTAAATTTAATTTTAGGATTGGGAGATCCTGCTGACACTGCTACAGTCAGCGGTTATTTCTGGGCTGCATCCTCTTTGTTAAATCTAATTCCTAACGCTTACATATCACTGGAACCTGATTTTTTAAATGAGAAAATAGAAGCAGATGCAACTTTAAAAATAAAAATCCGGCTTTTTTGGATAGTGGTTGAACTTATAAGGGCTTTCACCAAGAAACCTGTAAGGGCACTTTTAAAAGAATTAAGAGAAACTAGAGGTTAAACAATGGTTAAAACTAACTTTGCAGAGAATTTTGATGTTGATACTATCGTTGGTAAATCTATTGAGGTGCAAGGTAAAATTCTCCATCCTATAGTTAAAGTTTCCATTTTAAAGGATAATAAGATGACTATTGTTGGATCATGGATAATTCCAGTTGCATTTGTAATTGAAGAAAATGGAAAAAAATATGTTATTTCTTTAAATGATGAAAAAATTAACCAGAATGAACTTTTAAAGATGATATAATGTAAAGTTTTTCGTAATGAATGTATTTGGTGTTTTTATTATTTTAATTACTGTTCCTGTTTTGGGCATGTTTATTTAGAATTTCTTAAACTGGATTCAAATGAATCTTTCCAATCATTCAGGCATAAAATCTTTACTGGAACATTTAACATCCTGCTTTTTAACTGAGCTTTTTCGCTGCAGTAAGATGGAACTAATATGTGAAAATTTACTCCAGGTTTAGAAGATAATGCTTTCCAAAGCTTCTTATGTTTGTTAGATAAAACATCTGAGCAGTTTTCATATTTAATTACCATTATATCATTTCTTTTAACTGCGAATATATCTAATGTGTAGCTAGGATATTTAACATCAAAATTGCTTGAAATTTTATTAGGATATTCAAAGTTTTGTTTTACAAGGTAGCCTTCCTTTTGTAATGTATCCACTAAAGATTTAGTTATATTTCGCGGAAGTTCACCTTTTTTTATGCTGCTGGATCTCATGCACATATTAATGCCCCTCATTAAATACTCCTGAAATTTAATCTGTAAAAATTAACAAATGCTACAGCAGATTTACAATTTTTAATGGTTTTAAAATCAATAACAGATGTATGACCTCTTATCATTCCATGGGATACTCAATACGTAATTTATAACCGGCTTTCTCGCTTAACAAGACTGTTCCTGGAATAAACTGGTTCTCGTATTCCTTTACAATTTTAGATATATTCTGGTATGATTCATATTTTTTATCTACAATCCCCTTCTTTACAAGAATCATATATCTCATTTTAATGATTTCATCCTTCATTTCATCCATTATACCACCTGTTTTGAGTATGTGTACTTATCTCAAAATTTTCAGATCATATAATTCATTTCATATTTTTTTTATTGGATCCTCTGTTTTGTTGAAATATGTACATCATATGCCAATATTTTCTATACAATAATAAAGTGTCAGAACTAGTATATAAATATTTTTCAATTTTTTCCTTAAAGATCCCCCTATTGCTCAGACAATTGCCATTATTTCTGAACATTGTTTAAAATAATTAGCTTTTTATAAAAATATGTAAAAAATTTAAATTAAAATAAGGGAAAATTTGGTGAATTTATCAAATGTAAAGTTAGTATTTTATCTTTAAGTTGGGCAAATACTGGTAAAAATAGAGAAATATAGATCTATTAAATAATTACGATTCTTCCAGCTTGAGTTATGGAGTATTTTTCAAATAATCTTGATTTTTTAACTAAACCTCTATCCATAAGTCCTGCTAAATGTTTGTATACCATTGCACGTGATATATTTACACTTTTCCCGATTTCAGCTGCACTTAGATCTTCATTAGCTAAAACTTCCAGAATTTTTTGTCTTGTCTTTGATACATCCAGTTTTAAAAGGGGAATTCTTATGACTTTCTCATTATGGCAGCTGAAAATTGCGTTTATTCCTTCTTTATTAGCCACAAAATTGAGTAAAGAACCCAGATCGTCCCCTCCATATGCAACAAATATTTCACCATGCTTTTTAGCTGCATTTATAACTTCAGATATCTCCTTACATATTTCTACAGGATTTTCAGTTTCAATTTTAATTTCACCGCCTTTAATGAATTTATCTAATTCAGTTCTTCTGCGATGTTTTCCACTTAAAATGATCACGCCTTCAGCTTGTGTTTTCATTGATGCATTAAACAAGCACTGGCCCTTGAGGTTTGTAATTAGGGTTCTCATTCTTTCACCTGTAATTAACTAATAATTTTAGGTATTTTAATTATGTTACTTAGTCTCATTCAATTGTAGACTGGTCAACCATACATGTTATATGCATGAGAAGGTTTATTTAAGTTCCTAATTTATTTTAAATAAAGAATGATTGAGGGAATAATATGACTAATGTGATAACATCTGAAGGTGAAATATCCACACGTCATGTAAATGTGGAGATTAAAAATGAAATAGCCGATGAGAGACATTTTCTAACAATTGAAATGCCTAAAAAATTGGACTCCATAGCAGTTGGGCTTGGAGATGGAGTTAGTATAACTTTAAAAGGTGATGTCGGCGATTTCGTAGGAGCACTTAATAACGGTGCTAAAATAGAGATTGAAGGCAATGTGGGACGATATGTTGGTAACAACATGACTGGCGGTGAGATAATTGTTAATGGCTCGGCTGAAGATGGTGTAGGCTTTGGAACTTATGAAGGCACAGTTGTAGTCTATGGAAGTGCAGGTGATGGTATAGGGCAATTAAATAAAGGGGGGTTAATTGTTATTGATGGAGACATCGGAAATCTGGCAGGCCTGTACATGTTAAGTGGGGATATAATTATAACAGGCAGCACAGGTATCGACACCGGTGACTGGATGATCGGGGGCTCGATATATGTTGGAGGAACTTATAATACTGGTACAAATGCTGAAATTCGTGAAATGAGTGATGATGACAGGCAAAAACTCAAAGAAATTTTTGATATTTATAAAATAGATGCAGATATTGGTAATTTTATTAAAATAGAGCCAAAAAGATTAAGACCATTTTACGGTGATGAAAAATGAAGCAAATTCTTTTAACCAATCCTGAAAACTGTGATGGGTGCAATGAATGTGTAGAAGCGTGTTCTAAAGTTAACGGGGGAAGTGGATTATTTTTGCATAAAATGACCGAGGGATACCAAGCTATTGTCTGTCAACAGTGTATTAATCCTTCCTGTATTAAGGGCTGTTTTAGGGACGCTATATACCGTGAAAATGGTGTTGTAAAAATTGACCAAGATAAATGTATAGGATGCAGGTTGTGCGTATTAATGTGCCCTATTGGGAGTATAACTTACACTGAGAACATGATGTTAAAATGTGAACAGCAGTGCACCGCTTCTAATGGTGGAAGACCAGTATGTGTTGATGCATGCGAGTCTAAATGTTTAAAAGCAGTAGATGTAAAAGATGTAGCTGCAGGAGTCCAAAAAGGGTTTGAAATGAATGGGAACTCAACTAAATCTTCATTAACTCCTTATTCATCATCAGATCTTGCTAATGCAACACAGGGACTCTGTGTATTTTGTGGAACATGTGAAATTGTCTGCCCCACAGATGCAATCCAAATAATTGATAACCATGCAGAAATTGATAAATCTAGATGTATAATGTGCGGGTCGTGTTTTGCAGCATGTCCTGTTTTGATACCAAGTGGTGCTGGAAGTATATGGGATCCCAGAACCATTGCAGATATAAGATTCACTTCTAAAGCTGGAAAATATGTATTGCGAGGTTTTGGAACTGAAAGAAGCCTCCCTAATTTTGATGATATTGTAATTCTCCCAGCTCAAGCATCTATTGCTCCTGTAGATAAATATAGGGAGGCTTGTAATACAGGAGTTGTTCTTGGAACTCGTTATGCAGAAGAACCTCTGGTTTTAGATACTCCTATCCTAATTGCAGGAATGTCTTTTGGTGCACTAAGCAAAGAATGCAAAGTGGCATTTGCTAAGGGTACTTCACTTGTAGGATCATGTGCAAACACTGGAGAAGGTGGAATGCTCCCTGAAGAGAGAGAAGAAGCAGATAAACTAATTGTTCAATATTCATCAGGTAGATTTGGAGTTTCAGTTGATTATCTAAATGCGGGTGATGCTATCGAAGTGAAAATAGGTCAAGGGGCCAAACCTGGAATGGGAGGTCATCTCCTTGCTGAAAAAGTAAGCCCAGAAGTAGCCCAGATAAGGGGCATACCAATTGGAACTGATGCTTTAAGTCCATGTAGATTTCTTGATGCGACCCGAGAGGGGGACCTTGCAAAACACATTGAACTAATTAGAGAAGTGACAGACTGGCGCGTTCCAATAATAGTTAAACTCGGACCTGGAAGAGTTGATGAAGATGTCAAAATTGCTGCAGAAGCTGGAGCAGATATCATTTCAGTCGATGGAATGGAAGGAGGAACTGGTGCTGCCCCTGAAGTAGTTATTGAACATACTGGAGTTCCCACACTTGCTTCACTTGTTCAAGCTGTAAATGGCCTTAAAGAAATTGGAATGAAGGATGAAATAGACCTTATAATTACGGGAGGAATAAGAAGCGGTGCTGATGTGGCTAAAGCTATGGCTATGGGGGCTGATGCAGCATACATTGGAACAGGGGCAATGATCGCTGCAGGATGCCGTGCATGCCGTATGTGCTATACTGGAAAATGTCCTGTAGGTGTGGCAACCCAAGATCCTATTTTAAGAGAAAGAATGAACGTTGATTTATCTGCAGAGAGGGTTGGAAATTACATAAAATCTATGACTGAAGAAACAAAAATGCTGGCGCAGTTAGCAGGTCACAATGATATACACAACTTCTCTATGGATGATCTACGAGCATTGAATACAAATATAGCAGAAATAACTGGAATTAAACTTATAGGTACATAAACCTATATTTTTTTTATTTTTCTAGTTTAAATAAAAGTTAAGAAAATAAATTTAGGGTTTATTCTATTTTTAACATTAATATTATAATTTAATTGCATATATTAACTTAGAAATAGAATAAACTGGTTTTTGTGCAGGTAAACAGTACATGTGTCTGTAAAAATATTAAAACTTAAAATATTATCAGGTAAATAAAGGTATGGAGCAAATAATACATACTGCATAAGCTGATTTTGACTTAATACCAGAAATAAGTAAAATATAGGAGTGATAAGGGGGGGGGGCTAGTGATAGATTATTTGGAAAAACCAAAGAATTGGTTAGTTCATGCTCTTGTTGGGATTGTACTACTTTACTTTCTGTTATTTGCACCTTTAAACCATTTAATCAGGCAGGTATAATATTATATGTAGTAGCATTCAATATTATAAAATAAAATATTTTGATAAGAAGTGAATACAAAGCTAATTTGAGATTTAACAAATAATAATTACTTTTATAATTTATAATCCATTTTTCGTGGGAGTATTGTGCAAATATTACCATTTAGGTTATTATGTAATTTTTGATTAAATAAATGGAATTTTTTAAAACAGGTTCAACTTAAATTAAGCAACATATTAATGAAGTATAAGCTGTACAGGATAATGGACATGTAAAAATCACAGCTAACAAACACGATGTGTTTGTCGCGTCAAAATCAAAGATTTTGACAGCTTGCAAAATTCATAGAATTTTGCTGCCCGGAAATTCTACGATTTTCCGACGGCTAACAAACACGATGTGTTTGTCGCCTGCAAAATCTTAGATTTCGCGATTCAAGAAACTCTCAAACCCGAAGGGTTTGGAACACGAATCGAAGATTCGTATGCTTCGTTTTTTCAATTTCAAAAATCTGTCAAAATCATCAAAAAAATTTTTAATTTTTTTGGGACCCTCAAACGCAAAGCATGCAAAAACTCCGTTTTTGCTTGCGCCAAAATCGTAGATTTTGAGCAACGTTTGGGGCATCGGAAATCTCTGATTTCCGAAAGGTTAGAAAAATTCATCAAATTTTTCTAAAATTCATAGAATTTTGATGTTTGCAAATTCGTAACCGTGAAAAATCATAGATTTTTCACATGTCACAAAAACAAAGTTTTTGTTGGCTCCGATTTTTGAAGACCGACGGTTTTTGTGAACATGAGCGCTATTTTTTTATGTTTTAGGGTCATAGCCGGTATGATTAAAATCTTTGAATTCTCTTATTAATATTTTTAAATGCTGAAAAGCTATTTTGTAAAATTCAGCCCACAAGAATTAAATTTTTTGAAAATATTTAATAAGCTAACATTGAATTTTGAAGATGTAACTGAAAACAACTAATAAAATGTATTTTAACAAATTGAATGTTAATTAATTCTTAATAATAATATAAAAGTTTAAATACTTGTTAAGTAGATATAAACATGCTATAACGATAGGTGTTTCGTACTTTTCTAATAATATAGAGATATAGTACGAAAAAAGATTGCCAGCCAAAACATCTGGTAATTAATTACTGGAAGAGCTGACAATCTTCATCTCACCACTAATTCTCCTTAATACTTTAAAAAACAAAAAAATTAAACTTTTTTTGAATTTAAAAGTTAAAATAACAGTAATTTTTACTAGAATCTTAGAAGAGCTTTAGATGATTTAAACAGATAATTTAATTTATAATGGTTGGTAACATCAATTGTTGATATAAGTGCTTACATAAATGGAAAATTGGAAGGAGAAACAAAAATGAGTAATGAAAATCAGGAAAATGGGATAGATAAAGACTTAATAAAAGCTCTTGAAAATACAGATGAATATAAAGCATGGTATGAATCTCTATTTGTTATTATTGGTTACACATCTAACGAAGAAAATGATGATGAAGAGTTAGCATTGGAATTAATTGCAGATCATCTTAATGCAAGCTTTAAATTGCAGAATGGATTACAAAAAGGATTAGAAAATATAAAATATAAGAAAACGAAAGAGCTACATGATGATTGGGTGTTAGATAACTGCGGACAATAGTTATTTATTATAATTTTTTGATTCTTATTACTCTTTTTATGATTTCATAGTTTAATTTGTTTTTTTATAGATTAACTCATCTTGGACACCTGTAAGAAGTAATTGTCCAAGATGAGTAAGGGTATGGGGTAGATATTAATACCAACTTCCACTTATTTATAACTTCATTTTCGTGATGGTATGCAGGAGTATACATGTGCATTTTTGAGTGTAAATAAATTACCTGCTCATCTTTGCATTAGTTCATTATTGTGTTTATGCATTAGTCTGCAACTATGAATTTAAAATTATATAAATAATAATCAAACCTTATTTGTTAGTACATGGAAGTAAAATCCCATAAATGATTCAAGAGGGGGTGAAAGTTATGCTGGAGAGCTTATTAGCTTTATTAAGTCCTATTTTCTCTTTATTAAGCAGTATATTAGGTTTAATATTATAATTTGGATTATTTCATACTCTATATTTGAATAGAACTATCTCTGAGGGAATGCTGCGGATTAGGTTCTCGTTATATTCTCTTTGAAACATAAGAACAGCACCTGTTGGAGAGATAGGTCTATATATTATTTTTTGAGCATATTACTTCTTTTTTAAAATTAGGCATAAAATAGCTCATTTAATAGATTAACAAACATAGAACTGAAAATCAAAGAGTTGTAAGTAAAATTTTAGGTTTTGAGGCTCTAAAATTATCAATTTCAATGGCTTTACTTTATTCTTATTTTTTTACTACCATAAATATGATATTAATAATTATTAATAATAAAAATGAAGGGCGAAGCAGCATCTCCGAATACTTGCTAAATTTAAATAAAATTCGCCCTTCAAAATAAAATTAATTTAAATAAAAAGTAGTTAGAATAAATTTAATTTATTCTATTTTTGTAAATTCTTTTTTAGGTGCGCCGCAGATAGGGCATATTTCAGGTGCTTCTTTCTCTACAGTGTTTCCACAGTAATTACACACGTAATAAACTGTTTCTATATTGTTTCCAATGTTTTTAAGTGCATTTTCATAAAGGTCAGCGTGAATTTCTTCTACTTTGTTTGCAACATCAAAGCTCCAGAGAGCAGCTTCGTTGTTTTCTTCTTTGGCTACTTTTATCATTGCAGGATACATTTCTTTAAATTCAGCTACTTCTCCTGCTATTGCTTCTTTGAGGTTTTCTTCGGTACTTTTTATTCCTTTAAGAACTTTAAGGTGGTTGTGAGCATGTACGGTCTCTGCTGCTGCTGCAGCTCTAAATAATCTTGCAATCTGGAAAAATCCTTCTTCGTCAGCTTTTTTAGCAAATGCCAGATATTTTCTGTTTGCCTGAGATTCACCTGCAAAAGCTTCTTTTAAATTTTCAGTAGTACTCATATAACGGCCTCCGTTAGCTAGTTTAACATCAAGCTTTTATTTGGTTCAATAAATATTTATCTTTTTCGACCGTTGAAAATATCTTGATTCTCTTTGCTGAGAATGGAATATTGGATGGTATTAAATTTTTATACATTATATGACTATTTAGCAGCCTAAATTTCATTTTATTAATGTAATAACTTTTAAAAGTCAAAATAGAAGTAGTATACTAATCAAAAATAGATGTATTATTTTAAAAATTACTGAATAAATTAAACTAAGAAAAAAAATATTTCGAAATAATAAAAAAGGAAAACTTAGGCTGTTTTAACAGCCATTTCGATGTCTTCAGCTTTAACAGTTTTTCTTCCTGCGTGTTTTGCAAGTTCTACTGCTTTTTTAGCGATTTCATCACCTTTTTCTTCTAATGATTTTGCTAAAGCTTCCTTTGCATCATCACTAATTCTTTGAGCACCAGCATTTTTTATGATTCTTCCAACTGGAGCAATTGGTAATTCAGCCATAATTTCACCTCCTAATTTAGATTTGCATCTATAACATTTAAACTTATCGATTTTCATAGTGTTTTTGGCTATGGGTAACTCCCTACTGTTTCAATAAATGAGCTTGCTTTATATGTAAATTTTTTAGCATGACATAACATTAATAGAATATTTTAGTTCATGAACTTTGAATATATACCTCAACTTGTAATGTGACATAACATTGGGGGTAGCTGATAGTCTCTGGAATGTGAAATATATCACAAAAAGTCCTAGAAGAGTAGCCCCTAAGGGGAGTCTAAACTTTAAAAAAAGAAATATATGATTCTTAAAAGAGCTTTGGGGGAGTAATGCAATCTGAAAAAATTATGATAGTTTTATAGGGGCACCGTCAAACGAATTCAATAAAAAGGTGCTTACCAAATGATTTCATTAAAAGAGACCATAAATGAATTCTTTTTATGAAATCTAATAAAATGGGTTCTGTGATATTATTAAGGAATCCATTTAAAGAAACTACCATCATGAATGCAAAGCATTTTTCTATACGTCAAAAATCGACGATTTTTGACAGATTTTGGAGGATTTTAAGAGAATTTTGTAATTATTCGTGAAGAGGATAAGTGCCCATCCGTAATTGCGCTGCATGCTCTCTATATTTTTCCAATCGGAGACAGTTTCTACATTTTATCTCCTAAAAAAGAATCAAGAGAGATCAACAGATCCAAGCAGTGAATCGATGAACTGCTGTGCTGTACGCCCTGACATTCCACCGTGACGCATTTCCCATTTACTTGCTTCTGCTCTCAGTTCTTCATCTGTTAGTTTGATTTCAGGGTGTCGCCTTGCAAGATTTATAACGATGTTGAAATATTCTTTCCTCATAGGCTTGAAATAAGCGATGGTAACTCCGAACCGCTCCGCCAGGGATAGTTTTTCCTGCATTGTATCCGAACGGTGCAGTTCATCTTCCGACATATCCGAACGGTCGCTCCATGTTTCACGAACCAAATGGCGCCTGTTGGATGTTGCATAGATCAGTACATTTTCAGGTTTTGACTCCAAGCCGCCCTCCATAACTGCCTTCAAATATTTATACTCAATTTCGAACTCTTCAAAGGACAGGTCGTCCATATAAATGATAAAGCGATAGTTCCTGTTTTTTATGGCTTCAATGACCTTTGGCAGTTCCTTGAATTCATGTTTGTAGACCTCGATCATACGGAGGCCGTGGCTGTAATACTGATTTAAAATTCCTTTTATGCTTGCGGATTTGCCGGTGCCTGCATCGCCGTAGAGAAGGACATTGTTTGCCCTGCGCCCTTCAACGAACGCTTCTGTATTCTGTACCAGTTCTTTCTTCTGAGATTCATAACCGACCAAATCCTCCAATATTACATCACTGGTTGCCGTGATGGGGCAGAGAATTCCAGACTTATCATCATTTGAAATACGGAAAGCTTTATTCAGCCCAAATTTTCCAACGCCGTATGTTTTGTAGAAATCTGTAATGATCTGATACAGCTCAGTTTCATCTTTAGCCTGTTCAATAGCACGGCTGAGCTGCTGAACCTTTTCGCTCACGCCCTTGTTGAAAATCTGCTCACTTTTCACAACAGCCTCATAATTTGTGATAATCGTAAAGCAGTCTATATCCAGTTCCTTTTCCATCTCGGAAAAATCGTAGTCGAACAACTGCTTGAAGATGCAGAAATCGCTCCTGGCGAATTTATTTACAGTACCTACACTCGCCCCAACTTTTTCCGAAACAAGTGTAAATGGGTTTTCAGTCATGGCCAAAACAAAAGCCAGATAGTTGTGCCACAGATTTTTGTCAAAGCCGTAACGCGTTGAAATGTCAAGCATGCGGTTGATTTCGACATAAATATCTGTAATCAGATCTGCTTTCTCATAATCGCCTGCTGCAAACTGCTGGCAGATATTAGATAATCTAAACAAGATGCTGTCTTTGTCAATGTTTTTGTAAATCACCAATTTGGATGTCAAACGATACATTTTATTTCCTCTTAATGAACTCTTTTAGCCCCTTCAAATTTTGATGTTGTATAAATGTTATGATAGCTTCTTTTTTTATTTTTAATATTAAGTTTATGGGGATTTGTAAAAGTGCAGTTTTATTTTTAGCTGTATTTAACTGTGAATTAAATAAATTTTTGTTTGTTTCAGTACAGTAAATGGAATTAATATGTGCAAACATGGATATATAGCCCATTGCAGAATTTAGAATTAATTTCAGGTGCCAAACAATTATATGAAACCATCTGAATTAACCACCAAAACTTTTAAAAAAGTTAACCTGAATATGGAATTGTATGTTTGACACAATGAACATCGATCCTCAGATAAAAGAAATACTTGAAAAATCTTTTGATGAAGAAATTACAAAGGATGAAGCGCTTAAATTAATGCAAGTTAAGGGAAGGGAACTTCAAGCATTAATTTTCACTGCAGACTTACTCCGAGAAGAACTGGCGGGAGACAAGGTAACTTATATCCAAAACTGGAACATCAACTTCACTGATATTTGCTCGGGGACATGCGGCTTCTGTGCGTTTAAAAAAGACGAAAATGATAAAGACGCGTACTTTTTAGAGATTGACGAGGTCGTGCGGAGAACGAAAAATGCTGCAGATGAGGGTGCAATTGAAGTTTGCATACAGGGAGGCCTGCACCCCGATATAGATGCTTATTTTTATGAGGATATTCTTTTAAATGTCAAAAAGGAAGTTCCAAATGTTCATATTCATGCTTTTTCTCCAATGGAGATATTTTACGGGTCCAAAAAAGCGGAACTTGAGGTAGAAGACACGCTCAAGATGTTGAAAAAGGCAGGGCTTGGTTCAATGCCTGGAACTGCTGCTGAAATATTAAGTGATGATATAAGGGATATCATATGCAGGGGAAAGTTAAGCACGGCAGAGTGGATCGATGTCGTCGAAACGGCCCATAATACAGGAGTTCCAACAACATGTACAATGATGTACGGCCATGTTGAAAATATAAATCATAGAATTGAGCATCTGGAGATTTTAAGGAACATACAGAAAAAAACAGGCGGGTTTACAGAATTTGTTCCTTTAACATTTATGCATAAAAACGCCCCAATTTTCAGGAGCGGGATTTCAAGCCCTGGAACAACAGGAGCAGACGATTTAAGGCTCTATGCAGTTTCAAGGTTAATGTTTGGTGACCTGCTCAAAAATATACAGGCTTCTTGGGTGAAACTTGGATTTAAATTTGCCCAATTTTGTCTTATGTCTGGTGCAAATGACCTTGGAGGTACTTTAGGTGAAGAAAGCATATCCAAGTCTGCAGGGGCATCTTATGGGGAATCTACCCATCCAAGTGAACTAGAACGAGCAATAAAAGATATTGGAAGAATCCCAGCTCGAAGGAATACTCTGTATACTAAAATAGGGGAAATATAAACTATTTACTAAAATTTTCTATTTTTAATTTTTATATAAATTATGAATTTATGGGATTTTCTTTACTTTTTTTACTATTATTTCATCACCATCTCTACACTTTTTAAACAGTTCTAAGTTTTTTGTTATTTTTCCAATATTATTCACTTCAGAAACCGGCTGTGAATTCCTGTAGAATATGCAGAAAGCCGGTCCTGGTGGCCAGTAACATATATCTCCTTCTTCTGTGGTTTTTGATGGGTTTTCATAGTCTAATTCAAGTGTCATGTTGAAATATACTTCTTCAAGATAGGTATGTGCAGTTCCAGGAAGTGGAAATATTTCATATAATTTCTTTGCAGTTTCTGGGTTCCTATCATCTAATTTTCCAGTAGCTTTGCCTTTTCCTACTATTTCTATTTCAATTTCCATAATATTCACCTTTTAGGTGGTTCCATGCCGTGATTAAGTTTGAAGAGTTCTTCCATAATTTTAACACCTGAAGAGGTTCCAATCCGTGTTGCGCCGGCTTTTACCATATCAAAGACAGTTTTTATATTTCTTATGCCCCCTGAAGCTTTGATACCTATTTGAGGCCCCACTGTTTTTTTAATTAGAAAAACATCTTCCACAGTAGCTCCAGGATATCCAAAACCAGTTGAGGTTTTCACGAAATTTGCACCTGCATCCTTGACTATCTCGCATGCCAGAATTTTTTCTTCTTTTGTTAATAAGGCTGTTTCAATGATTACTTTGACTATATTGTCTTCTGCTGCAGTTATAACTCCTTCTATATCTGTTTTCACTGTCTCTTCGAGCCCTGATTTAAGAGCGCCAATGTTCATCACCATATCAATTTCACAGGCTCCGTGCTGTACGGCGTCTTTAGTTTCGAAGAATTTAATTTTGGACGTATTTGCTCCAAGAGGAAAGCTTATAACAGTGCAAATGTTCACATCTGAATCTTTTAAAAAGTCTGCGCATAATTCAACATTTGCAGGGTTAACACAGACTGAAGCAAACCCATAACTTTTTGCTTCATTACATAACTTTTTTATGTTTTCTACTCGTGTATCGGCCTTTAAATTGGTGTGGTCGATGATTTCTGCTATTTTTTCTGGAGATTCTACTAAATTTATCATGTAAACACCATTTTAATTTTTAAATTCTCTAAATATAAACTTATAATCGAGGATTTTCAACTAGATCTGTACCTTTTGCAGTGATGGTAATTTTTACATTGTTGCAAAACCATCATATACTGATTTTATAGGATATATTCACCTTCAGCTAAAAATCAACATGAACTTTTAATTTATAGGCATCGATTTTTTTCTTCTAGTTTCTATTAAGAAATCCTTGTTTACACTGGCACTGCATCTTCTTTCCTGTTTATATAATAATTCTAAAATTTCATGCTGAATGGGATTGCCCTTCATTTTATCATGTTTTTGTAGTTGAAAAGTTAATTCAAATCTTCTTTGCCATGTAAGGTCCTAATTTTTCATACCCGAATTTTCTGTAGTAGTTTCGAGCCCCTATTCCACTTGTAACAAGTATCTTTTCCATGCCGTAGTCTTCAGATGCAACTCTAGCTGCTTCATTTAATAATGATTCTCCATAGCCTAAATGCTGCCACTGCCCCTCTTCTCTTTCACCAATAGACATCATCGAGCCGTAAACATGTAATTCTCGTATAAGTGCTGTTTTATCATCTATTTCTTTTCTATGGGCCTGTTCTGAGGGTATCCTTAACCTTAGGAATCCAATTAAGATATCCTTTTTAACATCTTCAAATGATAAAAAGATTTCATCACCTTCTCCAGCACGATATTCTTCCTTTAATAATTTCACGTTATCAATATCTGGGATTAATCCATGAGCTGCTTTATGTCCAACTTCTCTACATCGAATACACTTGCAACTGACGTCTAGATCATGAAGTTTTTTGTATACAAGTTCGCCAAGATTTGATTTTTTAACTCCGGCCTCAATTAGAGGGGAAGGTATATCCCGCTGGATTCTCATGGTCCTGACCCATTTTGGGAGGTTCTTTTTAATTTGAGCTATCAGATCAACTGCTTCTTCACTTGTATATGGTTTATAATCTCCTTTTTCCCACATTTCATAGAGTTTTGAACCTTTAGTTACTAAACATGGGTAGATTTTAAGCATGTCTGGTTTAAAGTGTTCATCTGAAAATACTCTTTTAAATATTCTCAAATCCCTATCAAAATCTGCAAAAAGGCCGGGCATAAGGTGCATTGCCACTTTGATACCGGAATCCCTGAGTATTCTTGCAGCTTCAATGGAGTCTTCTACTGTATGTCCGCGGTCAATCCGTTTGTATATATAATTGTAAATGGTTTGGACTCCAAGTTCCACCCTTGTAACGCCCATATTGAGCATTCTATCAACATCTTGTGTTTTACAGTAATCTGGACGGGTTTCAAATGTCATCCCAACGCACCGCACGTTGGATTTTTCATTTTCACTTTGAACATCCTTCAGGTAAACGAACTCCTTGGGGATTTCAATATTATCTGCCGCGTTAGACCCTTTAAAGTTTTCAGATGAAATGGACACATCTTTTACTCCAAAATCGTTCATAGCTTGAAGACACTTGCTGACGAACCATTCCTGATAGCACAGGAAATATGAAGGGAATGTTCCGCCCATTATAATTAATTCTACCTTGTCTAAAGGGTGCCCTATACTTTCAAGTTGAAGCAGGCGGTTGTATACCTGTAAATAAGGGTCGAACTTAAACATTCTGGCCCGAAGCGCTGCAGGTTCTTCTCCAGTGTAACTTGGGGGAGCTATATCACTCTCTGGGCAGTAAAGACACCTGCCATGAGGGCATTTATGTGGTTTACACATTACTGCAACTATTGCAACACCGGATATAGTTCTTGTGGGCTTTTTTTGTATGATCCGTGCTATTTTCTTTCTCTCATCAGGAGTTGCATTCTGCAGTATCATTGAATTACTCATAAATTTTTCAAGATTGTAGTCTCTGCAAGCCTTATGTTTTGCTTTTTCTAGATCTCTTTTTGTTTTAATTTTTCCCTTGATTATTTGATTAATTATGAGTTTGCATGCATTTTCCATTATTATTTTCTCCAAAAAATAAGTGTTTAAATCGAATGCTCAAAAAATCAGAGCATACAAAACACTGCCAAAATCCTCAAAAAAATCCCTCGAAATTCATAGAATTTCGGGGCATCAAAAACCACAGGTTTTTGAAGGCTTTGATTTTTTTGGGAGTTAGAAAATGCAAAGCATTTTCTAAAATTCAATGAATTTTGGCGCATGTAAAAAATCGTAGATTTTTTACGGTTGCGAATTTGCAATTCGCAAACATCGAAAATTAAAAATTTTCGAATGTTGTCAAATCTGTGATTTGACACAACAAATACTTCGTATTTGTATGCTTCGTGTTTGCTGTTTGCAAAATGGAGTTTTGCAACCGTGAAAATTAAAAATTTTCACATGTTACAAAATCTTTGATTTTGTAAACATTCGAAAATCGTAGATTTTTGAGGTAGTTAGATTAAAGATAATATTCAGTTTTATATCAAATGAAAATTCTCTATTTAATAAGTTTATAGACAGCTGGTATAATATAATAGTTATGTATGTCAAATTTTTATTTTTTCCTAAAATGGGAAATTATTTTAAATTAATTAAATATTTTTTTATTGACTATTTAGGAACTATTTCTGAATTAGACTTTAAAATAGTAAATTTTTTTTATAAGTTCAGTTCATATCTAAAATTAATTAATTCATACTCGGAAATTGCATGGATTATACAGGAGGTATTCTATGGGCGAGACTGTAAATAAAGTAACATTTAGTAAAGTCTGTGGGAATGAAGAATACAAACTTAAAGTTTTGAAAGATTTCGTTGAGATAAAAAATGATAAAGAAAAAATTAAAAGGGTCGATGTTTCTGCTGTAGGTGAAATTGGAAAGATAATTCATGAATTTTTTGAAGATAAAAATGATGAAAACCAGACAGTGAAAAATGGTCAATTAATTTCATTAGACAAGGTTAATGGAAGTATGGAACCAGTTTCATATAAATTTAGAGGCATATCTTCTTTAAACAGTATTGAATCTGAGTTCGAACCGGTATATAAATTTACAATTATCTTAGAAGAAACGTGAATTTAATTACCAAGTGTTGAAAAAGAATTTATTCGAGGGGTTTAGTATCTAATACTTCTAAAACCCTCATTATATCTGTTTTAGAGATTATTCCAACTAAATTTCCATTTTCAATAACTGGAAGTCTTCCAATATTGTTTTTAGTAATTTTTTCTAGAGTATTCATTGCAGGCTCTTCAGGATTTGCTAAAATAAGTTTTTTAGTCATTATATTTCCAATAGGTGTATCCCTCTGATTTTCGGGTATCTTAGAAATGTCATCGAAAGTAACGATACCAGCAAGCTCACCATGATCTTCTACAGGATAGCCCATGTGTCTTTGCTTGAACATGGTATTTAATGCCTCTGAAACAGATGTGTCTGGAGTTAGTGTATTTACATCTTTAGTCATGATATCTCTAACTTTGATTCCCTCGAGCTTTGATGAAATCATGACATTTTTATATTCTTGGTCTGCACCTAAGTAAATGAATATGGCTATCAATATCAAAATAAAATTAAAAAATATGCCTAAGATAACCATTAAGATAGCAAACTGTTTTCCTACTGAAGCAGCAGCTTTAGTTGCTTTGCTATAACTCATTCTTTTTGCAAAAAAAGCTCTTAATACTCTTCCCCCATCCATGGGGAAAGCAGGAAGAAGGTTAAAAAGTCCAAGTACTAAATTAACCCCTAAAAAGTTAGCAAGGAACAATGACAGATCTGCTGAAGGGGTGTTAGATATAAAGAATGATTCAAGAGTTAAAGATCCTACACCTCCAATAATCAACAGCCCTATAAAGCAGGCAAATGCTATTAAAAGGTTTGCAAGCGGCCCGGCAGCAGCTATTTTAAGTTCTTTGTCTGGATCTTTAGGAATCTCTTCCATTGCAGACACGCCGCCAATGGGTAAGAGAACTATTTTACCTACTTTAACTCCATATCTCTTTGCAATATACGAATGGCTTAATTCATGTACAACAACTGTTACAAAGAGTAACGTGATTAAAAACGCGATATACACAGATATTATTCCTAGAAAGGCTATAACATATATAAAAAGCATTAATAATAAAAATGAAATGTGCAGTTCCACAGGGATTCCAAAGGCTCTGAATATTTTAAATGAAGACTTCATAACATCACTATATTACTATGATTCCATCAAGTTAATAAAATTATATCTCCTAAAAATAATTAATTTAAATTTTAAATAGATTTTTGAGGTATATTTTAAATTTAAGGTATATGGACAGTTAATAATAATTATACTGCAGTTTATATTGTGCACTCATAAAAAATATATGCTTTAAAAAATAGACTAAAAACAGGTGTATTTATGAAAGTAAGCGAGTTAATGGGTAGAAAAGTCCTGGATAAAAATGCAATGGAAATAGGCAAAGTATCTGATGTTGATTTGATGCCAAAAGAAGGTATTATAGACACAATCACAATATCTACTGGTGAAGTGTGGGTTAGAAATAGAACTTTTGAAATTAAACCCCGTGACATTCAACAGGTAGGGGACTATTTAATCTTAAATCTTGAAGAAGCTGAAATAGAAGGAATATTTGAAGAAGAAGAGGAAAAAGCTCCTGAAAAGACAAGATTAACTCTTACTAAAGAGGACTGATGTTTAAATCTATTAACTTTAGGGGGAGGTTAAATAATGGAAGTTTCAGATTTCTGCGGTAAACTTATAATGAAAGGTTCCTATGTTATATATAATGGCACGGGTACAATTGGTAAAGTTATTGACATTAAAACTGAAAATGAAGCTACCTGGGCAAAATTAGAAGATACAGATCTCTGGTATAAAAGCAATTATTTGCAGGCCATTGAAAAAATAGAAAAAAATGGACTTAAAAAAGAATCCAGAGAAGACATCAAAGAAAAACTTAAAAACAGGAAGAAACTTGTTGATGAAGATATTGACATGAGTTCCGAACTCTGTGACGGTGGAGGATAAATTATATCCTTTAAAAATAGTTTTACTTTATTAATTAATTTTTTACCGCAATTATGCCGCTTATTTTTTGTAAGTTAATGATATACAAAAAAGAAGTAATTAACTCATGTTTTAAAACAATTATAAAATTTAATATAAAATTTGAAAACATGTCAAATCTATTTTAGTCGTATTTTGTAAGTTTTGTAGACAAGTACTTTTAAATTCCTCATTTTTCTTTCTATACTGTGTCTTTCTTCCCGTGCTTTTGTGTATAACTCTACATATTTATCATGGTCTTCAGTTACTTTTCTGTGACTTTTTTTCATGTCTGCATGTAATTTCATAAGACATTTTTTAATTATTTCATCTTTTTCATGATTTAAATTGGTTAGGGTTTCATTTTTTTCAGATATCACTGTTTTAATTGTTGTATGGCGTTTTTCAAGATCATTTAATTTAATTTTTGTAGTTTCAATATCTTTAAGACTTGAATCACTGTTATTTTCTTTTAAATTCTCTTTAAGATATTTAAGCTCCTCTTCTGTGCGTGTGATATTGTTTGTAGTAATTGTGTCTTTATTTTCAAGATTATTTAATTCATTTTGATAGATGGTTATTTGCTCATCTATTTTTTTAACTTCTTCTGTTTTGCCAGCAGATTCTAAAAATTCGCTTAAATATTCGTCTATACTGTCTATGTTAACATCTCCATTCTACTAAAAGTTAAAAACAATATAAAATCAAAAATCGAAATTTCCATTTTAACTTCTATTTATAATTTTTGTTCTGCAATTATTGTATTGTACTTTGAAAGATATAAAGACTTATCAAAAATTTCACCTTATTGCATTAAAATTATTTTTTTAGTGTAATATTAATTTTACATGTGATTATATATTATATAATTCATAAAATTTAGTTAATTAAGAATCTAACTTTTTAGGAGAGTATTAAGATATAACAAGGGTTAAAAATGATGTATTAAAACTAATGGGGTAGTAGTAAATAAAATTTCATTATGGAGGAATAAATTAAAATGATTTTGAATGGGTTAATATGACCGAGAATAAATCGGGATAAACTCCTATAAACTTTATAACCATCATGATGTTTTTGTTATTTTAAGATTAATACACTGTTTAAGTGCTTTTTACTGGGATAATTGTAGTTTAAGCCTGATTTACTGAGATCGTACGTTAAAATTGCATGGGGGTTCATGTAAAAAGATAGTTAAATGTAGAATGGGTAATGAGGATGCGTTCTATGTAAAATTAGGGCAGATATGGGTAAAAAAGGAGTTTATAATAAATTATTTCAGGTATAATTGACAAAAATTAAAGAAATTTCATTTGTTTTACATTAAATTTAATTAGAGTATGTATATTTTTTTAAATTGGGATTATTTTCTTTTTAATGAGGTATAATTCAATTTTTTAAAAAGTTTCCTTAAAAATGGATTTTATAGGTATCGGTAATTAGTTTATATTTATACATAAAAACCATAATAATTAGTATTAATTATGTCTTTAATAGTAAGCTTTAAAAATAAATTAAAATAAACTAATCTATGAATGCTTAGTATAATAATTCCAACATACAATGAGGAGTGTTATCTCCCTAAATTACTTCAAAGTATAAAAGATCAGAATTTCAAAGATTATGAAATTATCGTAGCGGACGCTAAATCAACTGATAAAACAAGAGAAATCGCAGAATCATTCGGATGTAAAGTTGTAGATGGTGGATCTCCTGCTGTGGGTCGAAATAAGGGGGCTGAAGTAGCAGAAGGGGAATATTTATTATTCCTGGATTCTGATGCGATATTAACAGAAGGATATCTGGAATCTGCATTAAATGAATTTACTGAAAATGATCTTGATATCGGTATAACTCAATTAGTTCCAATTAGTGATAGTAAGAAAGATAAAATATTACATGACTTTGCGAACTTCTTTATGAAACTTGTAGAGTCAATAAAGCCCCATGGTGCAGGCTGTTATGGAATTTTAACCAAGAAAGATATCCATGAGGAAGCAGAAGGATTTAATGAATGTCTTGATTTTGGAGAAGACAGTGATTATATAGAAAGGATAGGGAAAATACACTCTTTTAAGGTGCTAAGAGAGCCTAAACTCCTTATATCCACAAGAAGGCTTGAAAAAGAAGGGCTTAAAAGCCTGGCGTTAATTTATGCAAAGAGTACCCTGTACGACTTCATGGGCAAGAAAATTACAGCAGGTGAATTAAACTACACATTTGGACATTCCAAAGAAAAGAAAAAGAAGATACTTTATTCTGTATGTGGGGAAGGAATGGGCCATGCTATCCGAAGTTCAGTAATGATTAAACATCTGTTAAAGGAAAATGATGTGGTTATTTTTGCTGGAGGGAGAGCATTTAACTATCTTTCAGAAAAATTCGATGATGTATATTATATAGAAGGGCCTAACACCGTTTACAGCGGAAATAACGCGCAGTATAAATCTACATTCTTTTCTGTAGTTAAAGACCTCCCAAAAAGTTTAAAATTTAATATTAAACTGCTTTATAATATCGCCCGGGCTTTTAAACCAGATATTATAGTTTCTGATTTTGAGGCATTTTCCAACATTTTAAGTAAACTACTTGGAATACCTCTTATTAGTCTTGATAATATACATGTTATTACGCAGTGTAAATTAGACCTCCCTGAACGGTATTTAAGTGAAAAAATAGTGGCTGGGGGAGTTATACGTTTATTTATAAACAGGCCTAAGTGTTATTTAATTACAACATTTTTTTATCCTGAAATTAAAAATAAGGAGAAAGTAAAGTTATTCCCTCCTGTGCTTAGAGAAGAAATTTTAAATCTTAACCCCGTAAATGGTAATCATGTACTTGTTTATCAAACAAGTGATTCCAATTTAGAGCTTATTTCCACATTAAAATCTATTAATGAAGAATTTGTAATTTATGGTTTTAACATGGAAAAAGAGGATGGAAATCTTCATTTCCGGAAATTTAACGAAAACCAGTTCTTCAAAGACTTTGAATCGTGCAAAGCAGTGGTTTCTAACGGCGGATTTACTTTGATAAGTGAATCAATGTATCTTAAAAAGCCAATATTTTGTATTCCTGTAAAGAAACAACCAGAACAGACTGTTAATGCGATGTATATCGAAAAACTGGGATATGGTGAATTCCGTGAATTATTAACTAAAGAAAACTTTGAAAATTTCCTGGATAGATTAGATGTATACCGTGAATCACTTAGTTCATTTAAACATGATAAAAATCAGGAAATTTTCCAGGCTTTAAATGACGCAATTGAAAAATATTCTAAGGAATATTCACAAGCTACCTACAAAATCGTTAATTTAATAGAATCAAGAGAAAATGCAAAATAAACTACTATTTTTAGTTTTTTTCTTAAAAAATCCATCCTATTTATTATTGCAGGGACTTACAGCAGTTTATTTATAAAGTTTCAAATTATAAAAGGAGTTACTTGAATAAAACACTTTCAGTAAATGATTAAAATGAATGTAGAATACCAAGTAACATCTTTTTTAGAAGATATTGAAGGGTGGAAGTTTGTATTAAACTCATTACCTGATCTTATAGCTATTTTAAACCATAAATATGAGATTATATGGGCGAACACTGCTATGGCAGAGTGTTTAAATACTTCACCAGATTCATGTTTAGGAGTCAGATGTTTTGAGGCAATTCACGGTACTAAATTGCCTGTTGATAACTGCCCCCATGCGAAAATGATGATGGATAATAAAGGGCATACTGAAGAAGTGTATGAACCTAATTTGGGCGGATATTTTATGGTTACGGCTGCTCCTATAAAGGATAAATCTGGAAATACGCTTGGGAGCGTGCACATAGCACGTGATATCACAGAACGTAAAATAATGGAAGATAAAATTAAAAATTCCCTTCAAGAGAAGGAAATGTTAATTAGAGAGACATATCACAGGGTAAAAAATAATTTAATGGTTATATCAAGCCTTCTTGATTTACAGGCAAGGTATATTGAAGATATAGAAACGCAGAATATTTTCAGGGACAGTCAAAATCGTGCAAGATCCATGGCTTTAATTCATGAAAAACTTTACCAGACAACTGACCTTAAATGGATTAACTTTGCAAATTACATCAAAAAATTATCTATGGAACTCTTCGAAACATATTCTGGACAATCTAATAATATAAAAATTAATTTTGATTTAGAAGATCATGAACTGGATACTGAAACATCAATTCCATTAGGGCTTATAGTCAATGAACTTATATCAAACAGCCTGAAACATGCATTTCCTGACGGCAGAAATGGTATTATCAAAATAAAGTTCTACAAAGATGGTGGAAAATATGTATTGATAATATCTGACAATGGAATCGGATTTCCAGAAGATTTGGATTACAAAAAATCAGATTCTTTAGGTTTAAGAATTGTAAATAGTCTGGTAGATCAGATACATGGTGAAATAGATATGGATAGAACTCAAGGGACAAAATTCACCATAAAATTCCCATAATTGGGCTTTTGACACATTAACTTAATTTAATGGTTAATTTTGAGATTTAATGCAGTTTAATCCATCAATGTTTATATATTTTTATATATTGAATATACTATTTTTTAAATGATTTATTATATTGTTTAAACTAATTTTGGGAGATTCAAGCGGGATTAACCTCAAAATATTTTAAAATTATAAATTTTAAAATGATTTGCAAGTTTTAAAAAGTTTTATATAATGGGATGTATTACTGTTATTTTAACAAACCGACAGTCGGTTTTTTGGAGAAACATAATGACTAAAAAAGAATCCAAAGAAAAACGTATCAATGATATTATTGATGCTGCCATGGAAATTTTCCTAAAAAAAGGTTATGAAAATGCTACAATGGAATCAATTGCTAAAAAAGCAGGTATAAGTAAAGGGGGATTGTATCACCACTTTAAAAGCAAGGATATGATATTGATATTTGTTAATCAAAAGATAAGCGAAAAATTAGAAGAAATAGGACATGCATCAATGGAAATGCCGTCTGTTAAAGAGGGACTGCTTTTTTATATGGAAAATTATCTCAGGTACTGGTTAGAACACCCTGTAGAAACTACTTTTCTCTTCCTGTCTATTACTAAAATTTTAGACAATTCTGAACTTTTAAAGTATTATCAGCAGTTTACTGGAGATTATATAAAATATCTGGAAGAAGCTTTTAAGATGGGAGTTGAAACAGGTGAATTTATTCCACATGATACCCGGACAAGTGCAGTTACATTGGCAGCAGCATTAGATGGAATTATATGCTACATGATCCTTGATGAGCAGCTGAATATTGAAGAAGTGGTAAAACGATTTGAAGAAAAATTTATAAAACCAATTGAAAAAGGAGCATATTGGTGTAAATTAATTAAATAATAATTAAAGCAATATTACGGCTTAATTAATAATATAATGATTATTATGCTAAAATAAGAGGAGCATTATATGAAAGATATAAAACAGAAAATTAGAAAAACAACGTTGTTAATTTCATTTTTACTTTTCCCAGTTACCATGTTTTACTTTTCACCCTTTTTGATAATATGGGGAGCTTCCCTGGGGATAATTACAGGCAGCTTTATAACTTTCACTGCTCTGTTCATTTTATCATTGTTCTTTGGTAGAGCATTCTGCGGATGGGCTTGTCCAACTGGAGGAGCTCAGGAATACTGCTTCTCAATAAATGATGGAAAAACAAGGGGTGGAAAATATAACTGGATTAAATATTTCCTCTTTGTACCATGGCTGGCTATCATTACAATAATGGCTTTATTAGCAGGCGGTTTAACTAAAATTGATCCTTTTTTCATGACCAGCAGTGGAGTTTCTATTTCAGAACCATTTATGTACATTATTTACTACGGCGTGCTGTTATCAACAATTTTAATCTCACTAATATTGGGTAAAAGGGCCAGCTGTCACTATTTCTGCTTTATAGCCCCATTTATGATTATTGGAACAAAAATAAAGAATTTTTTAAGATGGCCTTCCCTTCACATTAAAACTGATAAAGAGCTTTGTACTGAATGCAGGCTCTGTAGAAACTGTCCGATGAGTCTTGATGTGCAGCAAAAAGTGAAAAATGGAGATATACATGATTTTGAATGCATTTTATGCGGCCAATGTGTTGATTCCTGTCCAAAGGGAGCAATAAAATATGCTTTTGGCAGGCCTGAAAAATAAAAATACGTGTAATTTACAAGTTAATAGTTTAAAAATTATAAATTAATAATGGCTTTAAAGTTAGTATTTAATAAATTCAGTAAAAGGTGTATATTATGGATTTAAAAATAATAGACTTTTATTTTTTCTCAGGGACTGGAAATACTCTGCTTGTAGTAAAGAAGATGCGTGATACATTTGAAGAAAATGGCATAACTGTAAATTTGCATAAAATTGAAGGATCAACTCCTGATGAAGTCAATTTAGATCATATGATTGGATTAGCGTTTCCTGTGGCAGTATTTTCAACTTATCCTTTAGTCTGGGATTTTATAGAGTCGTTGCCCCGTGCAGGTGGTACCAAAATTTTCATGGTTGACACCTTGGGAAGTACTTCTGGAGGAATTGTTGGTCCACTTCGAAAGATCGTCTCAGAGAATGGTTACAATCCAGTTGGGGCCATGGAAATCCAGATGCCCTCCAATATATTTTTTATACAGGATGAAAAAACTAACAAAAATAAAGTTCAAAAGGGGCTTGAAGCAGCTGAAAAATATGCATTAGATCTTGTAAATGAAAAGGCGGAATGGGGACGTGTTCCAATTTTATCCGATGCTGTGAACTTATTTTCAAGGGGTACTTTGAAGTTAACTGGAGTTGATTTACACCAGAAACTTTTTCTCTTTAAGGTGAATAAAGAAAAATGTAATAAATGCGGGATATGTGTAGGCATCTGCCCAACCAGAAATATCAAGATAGATGGGGGAAACTATCCTGTACATGGATTAAACTGTCAATACTGTTTAAGATGTACTTCATTTTGTCCTAAACGGGCAATTCCATGTAAGTTTAATTATAAAGGAAAAACATATGCAGCTGTTAAGGCAAAGGAATTTTTGAAGATAAGGAATCTTTAATTTATTTTGAATCCAATGATTTAAAACACTATTAAAAATTGGAATAAATTTTTGCTTGGTTTTAGAGAAAATAAATATGAAAAAAATCATAACTATATTAAACTTTACTCGTTAATAGGGTATTTTTTTTATGATCTAAAAAGAGACAGGACTTTCAATTAGTAAGTTCAAAATGATTAAAGATAAGTAATAAATTTGAAATTTAAAAGGTTGAAAAGGGGTTTTACAGTGTATGATTTAGATAAAAAAGATATAGATATCAAAAAATTAGCAGATAAAGCTATGAATGATAAAGTTTTATTACATGAACTGCTTAAAGGGGTTGTATCTAAGGATAACACTACTAGATCAAATAGTTTTAATGTACTCCAGATCGTAAGTGTTGAAAAACCAGAAATTCTTTATCCAAAGTGGGATTATTTCCATAAAATGCTCTTAAGCAAAAATAATTACCATAAATACATTGCTATTTATATTCTGGCAGACCTTACTGCGGTAGATAAAGAAAATAAATTCGAAGATATTTTTGAGGACTACTACGGAATTCTTGCAGGGGATAAGATCATGACAGCTTCTCACGTGGCCCTTAATTCCAGTAAAATAGCATTGAATAAGCCCGAACTCCAATCAAAAATACTCGACAGGCTTTTAGATATTGACAACATTCACCAGGGCAGGCAGAATGAGCTGCTCAAGTCATATGTTATAGAAGCACTTAGAAAGATGTATCCTGAGATTAATGACAAAAAAAGGGTAGCAAAGTTCATTGAGGCACAATTGGACAGCTCAAGCCCTAAAACAAGAGATTTAGCGGCATGTTTCCTGGATAGATGCACATGGTAAATATCTCACTTTTAAACAGTGTTTAAATAGTAAAGTTATTAACAAGCCAATTATAATTAATAATAAACACATGTGCTGACTAAATATTTTTACGCTGGAGATATGAAATGTTCAAGATTAAAAGTATTTACGAACCTGCAGATGATGAAGACGGATTTAGAATTCTGGTGGATAATAGATGGCCTGAAGAGTTATCAAAAGAAGATACAAAGGTAAATTTATGGCTTAAAGAAATTGCCCCCTCAAAAAATACAGATAAATGGGTCACAGAGGACTCTGTAGATTTTGAAGGGTTTAAAGAGGAATACCGCATGGAACTTCAAAAGAAGAAGACGCTTATTTCTATTATCCGGAACTTCGAAAAAGAAAATGGAACCGTTACTTTACTGTATTTTGAACACGACCCTGAATGTAATTGTGCAGCGGTTTTGAAAGATAAACTTAATGGATACAGGACAATCAGCAGGTCTGTGGGCAGGCTTCATGGGGGGTGATTTTTAATTAGATTCAAAAAGAATAATAATGAAGTTAATTTAAAGTAACTCCATATTTTTTACATATTTTCTGGATGTAACTTGAGGATAGGAAAAGACTGCCTGCAATCTTTTTAGATTTTTTATCAAAAATACCATAACCTAAGACACCTATCACCTTGTTCTGGCTGTTAACAACAGGCCCTCCACTGTAACCTTCGCCAGTAATAGCACTTGTTAGGTAGTAAATAGTGCCTTTTGGGTTAGGTGCCATTGCTTTTAAATTACCGGATGAGCTGGATGGGGTGCTGTTTTTTTTATTTACAGGATAGCCGTGTATGACAACTTTTTCATTCATTTTGTGGTTTAAACTAATACCCGACATGGGCAGATTCACACCACTGGTATTTACTTTTAGAAGTGCTATATCCTCACCATTTGCGGTATTTCCAGAACCTATCAAACTGGCTTTTAGTGAATTACTGGTATTGATGTTGTGTAATGCGTTTCCTTTGACATAAATCTCACTTCTATACGAGTTTGAAGATATCCGTCCTTTTTTAATGAAATCATCTGTAGCACGTTCTAAGGCTTTCCTGCGGTCAGTTTGAGTTTTGGGCACATTTTTAAACAACTGGTAAGCAAGTATTGGATTTTTATTTTTTAAATAGTACAATAAACCTGCCTCTTCAACATACCACTTTATATCACTAGAATTCATTTGTTTAAGCTGGTTTTTACTTTCTAATGCCCTGGAATCACTTAAAACGTGAAATGCAGTTACAATATAGCCGTTTTTATTTATAATAAAACCTGACCCGTAGCTGTAGGGCTGGTAGTTGACTGTTACATTTGATGTTACATTAAACATAGGGTCTTTAATTGTAACTGTGCCTGAAAATCCCTGTTCAACGCTGACAGTTGTACTTGCAATATTTGCAGTGTTTAAAGAGCTTCCAGCAACTGCTTGCGCACATCCAATTCCTGAAAACCCGATAACAATAATGATCAGTAAAAATGTTTTAAATAGATTTAATAATTTGTTTTTTGATTCAGGGAGAATCATGTTTCCACCTCTTGGGGATTGATTGTTCGACAATATCTTAAATATTTGTATAATTGGAATAATATACAATATATCTTGTTTTTTGGTAATTAATCCTGAAAAGAAGCGGTTTTGCAGATTTTAAAATTAGTTAAAGCCTTCAAATTGGTATAATGCATGTGTATCATGATGATCATTTTTAAACTGTTCTATTTCAAGATAATTTTATTCGGTTTGAAGTTTTATATAAACATTTTGTTTTAATTACAATGAATGTATTTAGGGCTTGTTTTATTAAATAATTAAAGTAAAACAGGTTTTAATTTTCAGTGACAAGGATTTTAGTTAATTTATTTTGGGTTGGAATGATAATTGAAATGAAAGATTTGGGCCATCTGCCCTTTGAAGATGAAAATCCATGGATTTGTTTAATTTTGAAGAGCTTGAATGAATTGCTGGAAAATGTAATGAGATTAAGACGTGCTGGTAACTTAAACCTGAATTTTAATGGAATTTTATTAATTTTATGATAATTACATTTTATAGTCTTTTTATAACAAATGAACTGCAAGAATCTATTTTTAGCTGTATTTCAGATTATGCCAATTATAATTACAATACGCTCATGCCCAGAATGTTGTGTAAATAATATCGCTTCACTCGTGTGTCTGGTTAAGTAAATCGTATTTTTTTAAGATAAATTTCCTATAATCAATTAAAAATTACAATTTAACGTGAAGTATAACTCATGCACAGGATCAGGGACATGTAAAAATCTCTCAAAAAACCGAAGGTTTTTTTGGAGCACTCAAACACGTAGTGTTTGGTGCATCGAAAGCAAAGCTTTCGCATGCGCAAAATTAGAAATTTTGCAAGCCGTCGAAAATTCTTCGAATTTTAAGGGTTTTGCAGGCGACAAATACGAAGTATTTGTCAGCTGCGATTTTTACGGTCACAAAAACCGAAGTTTTTGTGAACATGAGCGTTACAATAAAAATTGTATTTGGTATAGTGGAGTATACCTGTCCCTAATTGTAATAAAATTATACTTAGTATAGTAAAGTATACTCATCCGTAATTGTAATCAAGATTGTATTTAGTATAACAAATTATACTAAATATAATAATATTAAATATTATATTGAGTATAGTAAAATATACAAGTAGAGGTGATTCTATGCCGCTCCTGCCTTTAAGTATTCCAAATGATTTAGATAAATATTTTTACAACAGAGAAAAGGATTTAAAAAAACTTAAAAACCATTTAAATGCCCTTAATGAAGATATATCTGATCAGATACTTGTTACTGGGCTTAGAGGTGTGGGGAAAACATATCTTCTGAAAAAACTGTTGAAAGAACTGCCGGATAACATCCTGGTTACGTATATTGACATTTCTAAAGTATACGGGAACCAGAGGGGAAAGATCAATGAAGAATTGATAATGCATGGCTTGCTGAATTCCATGAACAACGCTTTAAAAGGATACGAAAAGAACTCTTTAAATGGAATATATCATACCATAAAAGATTTTTTAGTTAAAATGTCCCTGAAAAAATACGACTTTAAAGAAGCTGGAAATATTTTAGGCATAGCGGTGCCTGAAACCAGTGATAATTATGAAAAGCTGAGCCATTTTGTAATGGAATTTCCACAAAAAGTAGTTGACGCGTCAGAAGGGGAGATTAAGGGTTTTGTCATTGTTGTAGATGAGTTCCAGCTTTTGGGCGAGTTAGAAAACCCTAATTCATTCTTCTGGTTGATTAGAAGTTACACTCAAGACCAGGACAATGTCAGTTATATATTCACAGGCTCAATTTCTAAGACAAGCGAAATCGTTGAAATGATAAACGGCGGGAACGGTGCCTTCGGGGGCAGGATGATACAGGTCAATATCGACCCTTTCACCAGGGAAGAAACTGAGGGGTACCTTAAAGAAAGGGTGCCTGAAATTAATTTTACAGAAGACGGTTTGGAACGGTTTTATGAATGTACAAGAGGCGTGCCTGCAATTATAAACAGTTTCTGCAATACTATGTCTTCAGGGGAAATTTACAATTCAGAGACTATCAAAGAGACGTTCTTTCAGAAAATGGACCAGATCACCGTGATGTGGATAAAGATATGGGGAACGCTTAACGAGAAAGAAAAGGATATACTGATATCTTTAGCTCAAAATGGACCTCAAAGCTGGAGCGAACTTGAAAAATCGGTTGAATTTTCACGGATGACCTTTACGAAGTATCTGGATATTTTAAAGAATAAGGGTATAGTTGCCTTTGGCAGTGGATCAAAGTATGAGATAGCCGACCGGATGTTAGAAGGGTGGATCAAGCATAAGAAGGAAGTTGACGGGTATTATCCTCCTTGAGGTTAAATAAAGTCATTATATCTTTATGAAGATGTAATATAGATAAGAAAATCTTAAAAATATAAAATAAATTTAATTTTGATAATCAATTTGTTTGTAATGTTCATTACTGATCAAATTTTTTGCTTTAAGTAAATTTTACTTAATTCAGTGACTATAACCATTTTTATTTTCTTCAATTAACTCTAAAGATTTGAGGGAATTTATCTGCCTGTAACCTTGAGAACTTCCAGCGGTAATTCCAACACCTTTAAATATCTCAGAAGCCTTAGATCCCGGATTTTTATTGATATATTCAAGTATTTTTATTTTAGTTTCACTTAGCATAGTTGGATTAACAATTATGGGCTCAATTTTACCATTTTTACAGATATAAATTAAAGGTAACTTGTTAAAACCAGAAATAAATGCATGCAGATATGTACCAAACAAATTTGAATTTATAATTACATTTTTTATGTCATTTTCCTGAAAGATATGATTCATTATTTTAATTGAATCTTCATAGTTATCAGTTAACTGGTAGTTTTTTATGTTTAAAAAGGTCTTATTTTCTTTTGGAGGTTCTGAAGATACTGTAATTATATCTTTTTTAAAATATCTTCCTATTTTTTCCAGTTGTTTTTGGTTTGTTATGTTTGTGATAATCTGAGATGACAATTTACCCACCAGCAGCGTAATATATCGTTTTATACCGTATGAACATTACTATTTCGTTTAAATACCTATTATATAGGGAAATATTTATAAGTAAGGACTTACATTACTATTAGGTAAAATTTAGAGGAAAAATTAAGAATACAAAAATATTTGGAGGGGAAAAAGATGCCGCTTTTAATCAACTATAAAGAAAATTCTTCAATTAAATAAAAATATTCTAAGATGGGAATAACCAGCGATATAGAAACTTGGCTAGCAGCACATAGCTGGAAAATAAGAAAATTAGGGCTTTAATTAGATGGAAAACCACTAGCAGAACTAATAAGGTTGGATGAGAAACTGCTTGTTGTTATTAATGAAGATGAAAAGAAAATGCTGGTCTTCAAAAATCATAGATTTTTGAGACCCGAAAACAAAGCATTCGAAAATCAGAGATTTTCGATGCCCTCGAACATTTCATGTTCGGGGCAGAGGAAATTACATTTCCTCAGGCGTCAAAATTGAAAATTTTGACAGTTTTCGACGGTCCTGAATGATGTGGAGTGCAGTGATTTTTAAGATTGTTCGCTTTTCTCCGCAGCGAAGCGAGGATTTTTTGGTCCATGCACTCAAAATTCGTAGAATTTTGGTGCCCCAAAATCAGAGATTTTGAGGGTTTTTTTTTGAAAAAAGGTGGTTTGGAATGATGTGGAGTGCAGTGATTTCTAATTTCATTTCTTTTTCTAGTGTAATAATTAAATATTAAGTAACATCAAATAAAATTTAAACAATGATTTAGAAATATACATATATGGACGGCGACGGTATGAATGTTTTTAATGTCCTTAAAAAACATGAAAATGAAATTAAAGAGAAGTTTCATGTTAAAAGGATTGGTCTATTTGGTTCCTATGTTCGGCATGAGGAAAATGAAGAAAGCGACATAGATATCCTTGTAGAGTTTGAGGAACCTACACTGCATAATTTTATGGGATTAATTGATTATTTAGAAAATCTTTTCGATAGGAAAGTTGATTTAGTTACTCAAAAATCTTTAAATCCTTATTTACGCCCAATTGTTGAAAAAGAGGTTGTCTGGTGTGAATAGGGATCAAATCTTTTTAAGACATATTCTAGACGAAATTGAATTTTTGGAAGAAGTATTCCCAATAAACAGCAGCAAAGAGCTTTTAAGTGACCCGGTTATCCAAAGAGCTAGTGTAAGGAGCCTTGAAATAATTGGAGAGGCTGTGAAAAACTTATCCAATAATTTCAAAGCTGATAATTCTCAAATTGAATGGAAAGAGATCGCTGGGATGCGGGATAAACTTATTCATCGTTATTTTAGTGTTGATTTAGATATTGTTTATGAAGTTTTAATGAATAGACTTCCTGAACTTAAAATAACTGTACTTAATGCATTAAACCTGTTTAATGATTTATTATAATTTGAAAAAAAGTTTTTATGGTATTAAACCTGTTTATGATGCAAAAATTTTTAAAAACCATTGAAGCTGTTGGGAAATAATCAAATTTTTTGCTTTAAGTAAATTCTACCAGTTAGTAATTTAATCGTGAACTTTTAATAGAAATAGAAAATAATAAACTAAAACTATTTTTTAACGGATTCTTTATTTATGAATCCATTTTCAAGTATCGCTATTTTGTTGTCTCTAGCCTAGATCTAGACTCTGATTACTAGAAACTTGGCAAGAATAGGCTGATTAATCCAATTATAAATTTTTTGAATCATTTAAAACATATATAAATAAGAAATTATGATGCTTCTTATAAATTAGGAAGTGTTAGGTTTAATGTGCCCTTAATTTACTCAATTCATTTCTTTTTAAATTTACTTCAAAGTTTTACAGTTATATTGCTGTATTCTTATAAAAAGCCTGTTCTTTTAGGATAAAATTGCTCTAAAACCATTTTGATCTTCTAATAAAAATTTATATTAAAAATTTATAATTTTTTAATACAATTTTTGTACTTTTATAATGTAAGATTATCTAGTTAACCTTATTAACTTAAAAAATGGGTTAATCATCCGTAACATTTAATAAGCATGACAACTATAATACTAATTAGCACAGTATTATGATTAACACACTGGTAAAATGAAAGTTTAACTACCAGTTCTAGCTTGTACTGGATATGTTCCAGTATATATCACAAAATGCAATGGGGAAATCAAACCTGCTGTAATTGAGTGAGGGGATGCCTCCGCTTTGTTGACATATTCAAAATTGAATTATAATGGTTTGATTATCCGTTAAATCGTTGCTATCAAGTTGAAGGTAGGGGTAGTCAGTTGAGATATGATGAGAGTTTTTAGAGATGTTTCTCTCATCATTTCTCTTTTAGAATCTGGTAATGAGGAGATGGTGGGAGTTTTGAGAGTTCTCTCACCATTATCCAGATTTAGCTTATTTTTAAATTACACTCATGTCTAAATGGTTGTGCCGATGTTACTTTGAATTTTTATGAGTTATATGGTTAATTACACTTCCAAATATAATTTCATAATAATTAATTGATATTATAATTTAATATAAAGCATGAAGTGTACACATGAACATGAGCGTTAAATTAAATCATGATTTATAGCTATAAAATAACAATTAGATCAATATTTATTCTACACTCTTGTCCTGCTTTGAAACGCAGAACCTGCAGAGAGCACCCGGCGTATTCATTTGTTTATCTTTTACAGGACATAAATACACGCCGTTTTCAAATTTAAGCTTGAATCCTCCAGGAAATGAAGTTCCAACAGGGTGAATCGATGCCTCTAAAATAAAAGTCGTATAAATAGAAACAATTTTTGCTAAACGTAGAAAATAAAGTTCTGATCTAAGTTTAGATCCTTTTATCTGTTTGTTGAGCACTTCCAGAAATTCTTGAAACTTTTTATTGTTAATATGTCCTTCATAGTTTCCTTTATCTTCCCGGATATCTTTGAAACGGTTTATGAATGCTTTTGTGAAATTTTCAATGAACTCTTCTCTGTACCCTGCATGCATGTATTTAGCATCTTCCTGAATATAAGCAGAGGCAAGCATTATGTCGTGCATGTGAATTCGTGATGCTTCCTGTTTTAAAACACCTAAAAGTTCATTTTTTGATATCTTCCTGGAAAAATCGAGTTCTTCAATTGTTTCAACCATATAATAATACCCTAATTTTTATAAATTTTAAACCTGTTTTTGTTTAACTTATTATATAAAAGTTAAAAAATGGTTTCTTTCTGTAATGATGAATCCTGTAGTTACATATTTTTGCCCTGCTCAGCAATACAGAACCCGCAAACAGTTCGGGGGTTATTCTTTGTTTTTGAGTATAATACAAATAATAATATATTTAAGGTAATGTTATAAAATGATTTAAGTGTTAAGGGGGCATAAACATGGAATCATATTCAAATGAGTTTAAAATATCTCTTTGTAATCTACTTAAAGCCAGATTTCCTTATTTGTATATAGCTACTTGGGAAGAAGATCGTTTATTATCTATAATAAGTTCAGTAATTGATGATGATTCTTTAATTAAAACAAAAAGGAAGTTATTCACATGGAAAATCACCACCGGACTTTCTACTGGTGAATCATTAACGAAAAAGGTAATAAAAGATCCAATAGAGGTTCTTGACTTTATTGAAAAGTATGAAGAGCCTGCTATATTTGTACTTATAGATTTCCATATTTATTTTGGTCGTTCAGGAACTGCTCCGGACATTCATGTTATTCGTAAGATTAGGGACGTATCCTCAGCTCTTAAAAGAAGTTTGAACCCTAAAAATGTCATTTTTGTATCTCCATCATTAATATTACCTGATGATCTACAGAAGGAAATAACTATTGTTGATTTTGAGCTTCCATCCTTTGATGAAATTATAAGTTTAATTGAAGAAATGATTGAAACAAATAAAAGAAATAACAGGATAACTGTAGATCTTGATCCACATGAAAAGGAATGCTTAGCAAGAGCATCCCTTGGTTTAACATTAGAAGAAGCTGAAAATGCATTTGCACGTTCTATGGTGGAAGATGGCTGTCTTAATATTGAAGATTTGGATGTGGTTATTGAAGAAAAACGTCAGATAATCAAAAAAACTGAAATTCTGGAATTTATCAGTACAGATCTTGAAATGAGTGACGTTGGGGGATTGGAAAATCTCAAAACATGGCTTAAAAAACGTAATAAATCGTGGTTTGATTCAGCAAAGCGTTACGGCATATCCGCACCAAGGGGAGTTTTAATTACGGGAGTTCCTGGCTGTGGTAAAAGTTTAATCGTGAAAGCTATTAGTTCTATGTGGCAGTTACCATTTTTACGCTTGGATATAGGTAAGGTGTTCAGTGGAGTTGTGGGCAGTAGTGAAAAGAATATGAGAGAAGCCATTAAAATTGCTGAAACTATATCTCCATGCATATTGTGGATTGACGAAATAGAAAAGGCTTTTGGGGGTATCGGCGGCGGTGATGGAGGAACATCCGAGAGAGTTTTTGGAACATTTCTTACGTGGATGCAGGAAAAAACTAAACCGGTTTTTGTCGCTGCTACTGCTAATAATATTCGATTACTTCCTCCTGAATTCCTCAGAAAAGGTAGGTTTGATGAAATATTTTTTGTAGATATGCCTACGCATAAAGAAAGAGTAAACATATTCCAAATTCATATCAAAAAACGTCTTATAGATCAGAATGTTGTAGGTGACTTTGAATTAAGTGATGAGTTGTTATATCATTTAGCTGATCTTACTGAAGGCTATTCGGGTTCAGAAATTGAACAGGTGGTTATATCTGCACTATTTGACGCGTTTTCAGAAGATAGGAGTATTAATTTGCATGATTTTGAAAAGGCGATTATTAGTACAGTTCCTCTTTCTAAAACACAGGAAGAAGAAATTATGAGGATCCGTGAATGGGCAAATGTACGTGCAGTTGCAGCTACATCTAAAGAAGATAGTAAAGGATATCAGAATGAAACCGCGGATATGGGTGGTGATGTAAATATCACCCGCGGTGGCCGAAGTATAGATGTTTAAAGAGGGTTAATATGAGCGTGGAAATTGTACTTATGCCTATTGCAATTGCAGCCGTAGCAGGGGCAATAAAAACTAGAAATGAAAATAATAAAGAATTAGCAAGGACATTGAGAAATGAAAAAAATCGAGAATCCTCTGGTTATTTTACCCTAGGGACTAGAATTAAAGATACAAAATTATTAGAAGAGACTTTGAAAATTTATGGCTGTAAAAATGTATTAATTGGAGATGATCTGGAAACAGAGTTGGATAAAGTAAGAATCATGTTTGAAAAGGATGAAAATGAGGTATTCAATGCTGTATTCCTTGGTGATATTTCACTAGAGAAAGCTAAAGAATTTATTTCAGATATAAATGGTGAATACACTAAATTGGTCCAGGAAAAAGTCTATCAGAATCTTTTAAAAAATGCTAGTGGACATAATCTCCAACTTGAATCAGAAGAAGTAAAAGAAGACAATTCAATTGTGCTTACGTTTGCTTTACAGGAGTAAAAATATGACCAAGAAAATTAAGATCCAGATTTTTCCAGACGGTACGATCCAAACAGAGATTCAGGGAATAAAAGGGAAAAGATGTACAGAATATATCCACATCCTGGAAGAACTTTTGGAAGCTGAGGCTGTTGATTCTAATTATACTCCTGAATTTCACGAAACTGAAACAGTGAAAATAACTGAAAAACAAGAACAGAGAATTAGGGAGCGGTAAAATGGCTGATACATCAAAAGGTACATTATGGGAATTAACACATTCTTTATGGATTTTATGGACATTAGCATTTGGATTTTTGAGCTGGGTGTCATTTTTTTATATTGGATTTAGGACAAAGCAAAGAAAATGGATTTTATGGGGATTGATATACTCTAGCTCGGCTATAACAGCCATGTTAATAGGTCCAACAGCAGATTATTCAATAATGGTACCAGAAGATAGCTGGATCATGGATCTACAAATTTTTTATTTCTTTGGCTTATGGATAATTTCCATGATCCATGCATTATGGGTGCGTAATGAATATTTATTAAGGTTAGAAGCCATAAGTGAACCTATTAGAGATGATGAATATTTAAAAAGAAAATATGCCATGGAATATGCTTATGGAAATGAAGAAAAAAGTAAATTTCAAAATCCATTTAAAAGATCTTCAATGAACAGCGGGATTAAAAAAGAAGATGTAAAAGATGTAGAAGTACAGTCAAAACCTGTTGACATCAACAATGATCCTGAAGAAGTAATTGCTGATCTTCCTGGAGTTGGACCTATACTAGCCAAAAAGGTTGTTGAAACACGTCAATCAAGTCCATTTAAATCTGTAGATGAATTTGGTGAGATTTTAGGACTTAAACCTCATATAATTGAAAGAGTTAGGCCATTAATAGTTATTTCTGGTGAATTTCCAGATAATGAAGAATCAGAGACTTCAACATCAGGCCGTCTGGTGGATTATTAATGTTTATAAGAATTCGAAGATTTTTACCTGAAACTAAAGTGGAAGGACCGGGAAATAGAGCGTGCATCTGGGTTCAAGGATGTTCTATTCAATGCCCTGATTGTGCAGTACCTGAATCATGGCCCACAAGCGGCGGAGAAAAGGTTAAAGTAGAAGAATTAGTCCAAAAAATTTTAAATATACCTAATATTGAAGGTATAACATTTAGTGGAGGGGAACCATTTGACCAGGCAGAATCTTTAGCTTCTTTGGGCCATATAGTTCAAGAAGAAGGGTTATCTGTAGTTACATTTACCGGGTACACTCTGGAAAATATCCAAAATTCCGCTGATCCTGGCTGGCAGGACTTGTTATCAGTCACTGACCTGCTAATTGATGGCCCATATATTTCAGGAGGGCCTGATCCAACTAATTTATGGGTAGGTTCATGTAATCAGAGGTATCATTTCCTTACTTCACGTTATCTTCATCTTAAATATGGAATATCAGATGTGTCTAACCGTATTGAAGTTAGAATTCAGGAAGATGGCAGCATATTGGTGAATGGAATGACTAATTTTTCTAAATTAGAAGATATCTTTAAGGGGATAGTCTAACTTATTTAATCCTTTTCACACGTCTTCGTCCTGCTCGGCAATGCAGAATCCGCAAACAGCTCCCGGATTATCATTTTGTTTATCTTTTACAGGGCAAAAATATGTTCCATTTTCATATTTAACTTTAAACCCGCCGGGGAATGGTGTTCCGACTATATGTATTGGCTCATCAAGGACAAATGTGGTGTAGATAGATATAATTTTGTATATCTTAAAAAAATGGGATTCTTTTGACCTTATTTTAAGCAGCATCTGCTCCTGTTCATTCAAGAGTTCCACTGCTTCTTTAAGTTCGCAGGTATTTACAGTGTCTTTAAATTTATTTTGATTATTTTTTATTTCCTTTAACCGTAGAATAAACCCTTTTACATATGCCCTTAAATATTCTTCCCTGTAATTTCCCTGCACATATTTTCCTTCAGCTACTAAATAAGAATAGGCAGTCATAATATCTGTTACAGAGATATCTGAAGCTTCTTTTTTAAGAACAAGTAAGAGTTCTTCTACTGTTATTTTGCCTGTAAAATCAAGGTTTTCCAGCTTGTTTACCATTTTAAGTACCAGTACATTGATTTTTAAATTATTTAAAATAAATAGGATTTAGGGTTTAAATTTTGCAAACTGGTCTTTACCAAACTTATTCATTATAGACTCTGCAGTTTTAGGCCCTATTCCTTCTATTTTAACCAGTTCTTTCTCTGATACATAACTTAAATCGCTTCCGAACGCATCTACAAGCGCACGGGCACGTTTTCGCCCCAGCCTTTTAACACTTACAACAAGTGGAATGATATCTTCGCGGACTCCATAGTAAAGACGTGCAGATAATTTATCGAGGTCGCTGGAGTAGGAATAATTATCTAAAACATGACAAATCTCTTTAAAGAACTTAACCATCCTGGAAGCTTCATAAGCAGCCCTTCTTGTGGTTGCAGCGTACACATTAAACGCATTTTCGATTCCATACTCACTTCTCTCATTTATCCACTCTAAAAGGGCGGCAGTTGTAGCTTCATCGTTGCTGATATCGCAGGCAAATATTCCATATTCATTCAGCTTGTCCATTACTGGTTCCTTGCTTTTACGGCTTTTAAATGAGATTTTGGGCATATCTGGAGTCCTTGAAATATCATAGATAAGTTGATAGACATCAAGATCTGAAGCTCTTTTAGCGTATTCTTTAAGTCTCACTGCAGTTTCAACAGTATAATTGCTTCTTGCAATTAAATTTCCAAAATCAGTTGTTTTAAGCCCTTCAGGAGTAAGCTGGATTATCCCATTTTGAATCAGGAACTCAAGTGCACTGTTTATTTCGTATTCCATTGTATCTACTGCAAGGGCACCAAAGAAATCATTGCAGTTCATTTGATGGCCGTAGAACGTTTTGCTGAAGAATTCAGTTATTTCTTGTGGGGTTCTGGCAAGTGAAGATGCTATCTGTGCTATTATCTGTCTGAAAACAGCGTCTTTATTTTCTATGAGTTTAGAAGATGTAAGCTCTATTTCTCCGTATACGTAATGATCTTTTAAATTATAACCTTCATCCATGCTTTTGGCTACTAAATATGAATATCCTTCAGTATCATACCCTGGCCGACCTGCACGGCCTGACATCTGCTCGTAATCAAATACAGGGATACTTTGAGGACCTCTTGATGTCCAGCGTGTGTAATCTCTTATTATAACATTTTTAGAGGGGAGGTTTACTCCGTACATGAGACTTGGAGTAGCGGTTATCATGTAAAGATTTCCTGCTCTAAACTCATTTTCAATTATTTCTCTCTGCTTGTCAAAAAGGCCTGCGTGGTGGAATGCTATTCCATTTTCAATGCATTCTGCAAGTTTTAAACACACTGAAGTTGGGCGTGACCCTCTTTTCCTTGGCACGTCCAGTATTTTTTGAGCTACGGCTCTAAATGCAAGTTTTTTATCCCTTGGAATTTTCTTTTTCACTTTACCTGAGATAAAATTTGCAAGAGCTTCTGTAAACCGTCTTGTAGATACAAAAACAAGGATCTGAGATGAATCTTCAATGGATTCGTTTAAAACTTTTAAAACAACATCATTTTTATTTTTAACCCCAAGCTCCTCAGTTATGAGGACATCCTTATAAAGTGGAACTGGCCTGTAATCATGCTCCACAATCTCTGCATCCAACCAGCTTGCAAGCTCGTCCATATTCTTGAGAGTTGCTGAAAGTGCAATGATCCTTAGGGATGGATTGATAATTTTTGATCGTGTCAGTGCACATTCAATTGTGGGGCCCCTTGAGTATTCACCAATCATGTGAAACTCGTCAATAATCAGAAGATCCATTTCTCTTAAATTGTTCCAGGAAAAACGGGTGATAGCATCAAATGATTCAAAGACCATAACTGAGAGGTCTGAAGATTTGGGGTGTTTCCCTACATTTATGCCAAATTTTTCAAACTTCTTGAATTCTGCCAGTTTTTCATTCTGTATGGATATAAGCGGTGCGGCGTATACTACCTTTCCACCATTTAAAATTGTATTTAATGCAGCAATTACTCCAAGAAGTGTTTTTCCACTTGCAGTTGGAATTGCTATTATATAATTAGATTTATTTTCAAGTAATCCTGAATCTAAAACTGCTTTTTGCGCAGGATTTAGTTCTTTAATCTTTGGATAGCAATCACTGATTATATCTCTGATTTTCTGATCTACTTTTTCCATAAAAATTAATAGTGCATTCTGCTTTTTATATTATACCTTTGATGCTTATTTAATAATTGAGTTATATATCTCCAATAAGTTAAAAACTATTAATTCTACCTTTTTTGGCCATAAAATTTCAGTATAACTAGAAAAAAATAATAGTGATTAGGTATATATTCATACTAAAGATCATTGTGAGTGTTTATCATGCCTCGATTTCAAACCATAACTCCGAAAGCAGCATTTAAATTAATGGAAGAGAAAGGTAATGAAATAACTATTCTGGATATCCGACCTGAGGATGAATTTGAAAAAGAACATGTCCCTGGAGCAGAAAATCTGGATTATCATGGACATCATTTCCAGGAAAAGGCAGAAAAGCTGGATAAAAATAAGAATTATATCATATATTGCAAAAGCGGTGCTAGAGGCGAATATTTTATGGGTAAAATGAAAGAATCTGGATTTAATGAAGCTTATAATATACTGGGAGGATTTGTGGCCTGGAAAATAAGTAAACTTCCCCTTGTAGGTGAAACAGAATAAGTTTTAAGCTAGAGATGACATACATCTAAATGAAATTTTGTTTTTTGACGAATTAACCCGTTTTTTATTAGCCAAATCAGGATCAAAATTATATTTAACATTATAAATATGTTTCAAATTATAAGTAAACTTTGTTAAATATTTGAAACAGAAACAAGATAAAATAATTATTATCTGTATATTTAGAATTGGATAAATCCTTTATAATTTATTTTAAGAGCATATACTTATTTTTCAAAACTTATTTTTTAAATAATATGGCTATTTAATTTATTAACTGAGTAAATCAGTTAAATAAAGCTATTATTTTCTACAGTACTTATTTTAATCTTAATTCAACCAGTTATGGCATTTAAAAGGAAAAGTTTATTAAAAATTAAAAATAAATTAGTATATATCACTCTGTATCTAAAGGAGGTATCTGATGGTAAATTGGGGAGCAATAGTTATAGGATTTGTTCTATCCATAATATTGTCCTGGCTATTTGGTGGATTGTTCTATGGTGGAAATTACTTTGGATTGTTCATAGCTGGACTGATTGTTGGTTTGATGGTGGGAGATGGAGCCTTAAACGGCGCGTGGAACGCGGCTGTGGCAGGTGCATTTGGCGGAATAATCGCAGCCATACTGATTGTAATTGGAGGAACACTATTTGCAGGCATTGCAGGACTTTTAGCAGGCGCTGCAGTTGGATTAGTAGTTGTTATAGTTGCAATAATCCAGTCTCTAGTTCTTATGGGAATCGGCGGAGCTATAGGTGGAGCAATAAAAGGATAAAAATAAATTAAAGGATAAATTTACCCTTTTTTCTCTTTTTTAACTACAATTATATCTGAAATTTTAGTGGAAGGATACTGGCCTTCAGAATCTTTTTCAACACTTTTTACCATGTCCCATACTGTTAAAAGTGCCACGCTTGTACCAGTTAAAGCTTCCATTTCAACACCAGTTTTTCCCAGGGAAGTTACACTGACTTCGGCCTGTATAAATTGGGGTTTTACATCGAATTTTACATCGACACCTGTGATTTTAAGGGAATGGCACAGAGGAATCAGGTGGTGTGTTGATTTCACAGCCCCAATAGCTGCAATTTGGGCTGTAGTAATGACATTACCTTTTTTAATTTCTTCTTTTTCTATAAGTTGAATTGTTTCTGCATTTAAGTAGATTTTACCCTGTGCTACAGCAGTTCGTTTTACAACAGGTTTATCTGATACTTCTACCATGTGAACACCTTTTTTAGAAAGGTGTGTAAATGATTTTTCTTCCATTTAAGTCAGCTCCTAGTGAATTATTAAATTTATGAGTGTTAATCAATATGGAATTTCAATACTTGAATATTTCATTACCTGTTCCCTTGCATTTTTTCCCATGTTCTCTTTAAGTTCTTTATCATGCAGTATTTTATTAACTGCTTCTGCAAGTCCTACAGGGTCTTCGGGATTTACAAGTATTCCAATCTTTTTATTTACAACTTCTGGAATTCCTCCAACTTTAGTTGCAACTACTGGTTTACCAGATGCCATGGCCTCTAAAATCACAATACCAAAACTTTCAGATACCGAAGGCACCACTACAACATCTGCTGAAGGCATTATATTTTCAATATCATTCCTTGCTCCCGTAAAAGTAATTCCTTCCATTTTTTCGAATTCTACAATGCCCTTGAGTTCCTCAAGCAGGGGTCCGTCTCCAACAATCACTATTTCTGCGTCTACATTGAGGAATTCTTTTGCTCGTATAAGATATTCAACACCCTTTTGCCACACTAAATTACCAACAAAAAGCACAACTGGCTTTTGTGGGTTTATATGTATTTCTTTTTTAAATGTACTTATCTGATCTGGTCTAAATCTTTCAACATCTACTGAATTGTAGGTGATTGATAGTTTATCATCAAGCCCTTCGATGCCTAACTTAAGGACATTTTCTTTGAGCGAATCACTTACAACGAATACATAATCTGATCTTTTTAAAATAAATTTAATCATTGATTTTAACAGGGGTTTACGTGCCAGGACAAATATATCTGAGCCGTGTATAGTAATCGCTGTTTTAGTCCCTGAAAACATACTGCAAATAACTGCTATTAATCCTGGAGGCATAACATAATGGGCGTGTATAAGATCAATTTTATATTTTCTAATCATGCTCAAAAGCTTAAAAGTGGCAGATATTGAAAATAAAAATCCTCGTATACCCTTAATGTTTACAGTTTGGGCTGTAAAAACAGGAATGCCTTCAATATCAGAAATATTTTCATGGGGATATGTGAGTACACATACTTTATCACCTCGATTTACCAGTTCTCTGGATAAAAGATAGCTATATGAAGAAATACCTCCTAAATGAGGTGGAAAATGACCTAACATACATATCTTCATTATGTTCACCTTAAATTAATTATATCATTGTAAAAATTATAAATTTATTTAATTATTGATTTTATAGTCAGGAGCGTAATTAATTAAACTTACAATATTTGAAAGTTAGGCATAATGATTTTAAATTGATTAAATTCAATTATTTCACCGTTTCATTTGGATAGATGGTCTAATTTTTGCACATGACTATACAAGCAGTTATTGTTTGTTTAAAATCCTGCCGTTCATTGTAACGATAATTATGTCAAAATCTATGTTATATCTTTCCTGACATTTCTCTTTTATAGATTTACCTATGAGTTCAAAAATAGGGAAGGTCATGTTTTCTTTATCAAGAATAGTTATCATGTCTTCTGTAGTCTTAGATTTAAAAATAGCCTCTATTAGCTTTTTGTCTGCACCTAAAAGTCCGCAGTATGCTGCTATTATTTCTCTTCTTCCATCTGCAACACTATTTTTAGTGTTAAAAATACCTGCAGCGATTTTAATGAGTTTACCTGCGTGTCCAAATAACATAATTTTGCTGATGCCTTTTTCTTCAGCTTTGTCTAACATGTAACCTACAAAATTACTCATCTGGACTATTTTGTCTTTAGGAGCATCTAAAATTTTAACTGCAAGGCGTTCTCCAATGTTACCCGGCACGAAGATAAGATCTTCATATCCTTCAGCCACTGCAACATCAATTTGGCAGGCTAAAGATTCTTTATAAGCTTTAGAAGACATAGGCCTTGCGATACCAGTCGTTCCAAGAATTGAAATACCTCTGGTTATACCAAGACGAGAATTCATGGTTCTTTTTGCAATTTCTTCTCCTTTTGGGACAAATATTATAACTTCTGCCCCTTTTCCTTTAGGGAGCATCTTTTGGAGATTAGTTTCTATCATTTGTCTTGGAACAGGATTTATAGCATGTTCTCCAACTGGGATCTGTAAACCTGGTTTGGTTACTTTACCAACACCTTCCCCGCCTTTAATTTTTATTTCACTATCTTCAGTTATCTTCACGTCAGCACATATTTTAAGGTTTGTGGTGACATCAGGGTCGTTGTATGGCATTTTAACTACACATGCCATTCCAGAATTAGAACTAATTTTTCTTGAACAATTTATATCAATTTTAAGTATTCCAAAAGGAGTTTCAATATCTATCTGTGGCGTAATATTTCCATTTACAGTTAAAAGTGCTGCAACAGCAGCAGCAGTTGCAGCGCTCCCTGTTGTAATCCCGTAAGAGGAATTTTTATTATTTTTCATTAATTCCCCTGTATCTCTGGACTTATTAATGAGATGCACACTGTGGATTTCCATTTTTCTAAAATTAGCTTGCTTGTAATTCTTCTTTAATAGCTTTTTCTAGCTCGTCTTTTTCAGGAGCTCCTACAAATTTCACAGTACCGTTTATAGCAACGGCTGGAACTGCCATTAAACCATATTCTATTGCTTTTTCACGATTTTGCATTATATCAATTTTTTCAACTTCTATATCGTCTTGCATTTCTTTTTTTACTGCGTCAACAACTTCTATGGCCATAGGACAGTATGGGCATGAAGGAGATGTAAATACTTCTACTTTAACAGCCATTATTTAACCTCCATTATATAAGATTTTTATTTTAACATTGTTCATTTTATTCAATATTTTTAGCATTTCTATTTTAATAAAATATCTATTTGGGTTTTTTAAGATTTAAATTTAACCCGCAAGTTACTGCAGATAAAAACATGTTGAAGTGTATCTTTTAAGTGATAGTCTTAATTTTTCTAAACTAGTTAAATTTGGGGGCGCGGTAAAGTTATTCAGCATATTACTGATTTATTTTTTCATCATTTATCCTTAAATTCTGTTTCTGCTTTATATTTTTACCATACAAATTAGATTTAAAATGGAATTGTCATGAAATTATGATTTTAAAAGGGTAATGTCTATTTTATTTAAATATCAGGAGTTATAAAAGTACATATCATAATCTTCTTATTTAGTTTAAATAATGATAACACCTAAAGGTGATATATTGAAAACAATTGTTAAATCGCCAGGTTCTGCAACAGTTATAAATGCTATAGCCACTGGTTGTGGTTCTGCATTTGGTATTAGACGCTATGTAACTGCAGAAGTGGAATTAAAATCATCAAATATAATATGTAAGTCAGATAAAGATGTAGACACAAGTTTAATGGAGCTATGTGTTAAAAGCGTTCTCCATAAATTTGATATTGATACTGGAGTTAAAGTTAAAATATATTCTGATCTTCCAGTTGCATCTGGACTTTCAAGCAGCAGTGCAACTTCAAATGCAGTTGTTCTGGCTACAGTTTCAGCTTTATCAAAAGAATATGGTCCTGATTGTTATATGTCTGATGTGGATGTATTAAATTTAGCTATAGATGCTTCGTTAGAGGCGGGTGTTACTATTACTGGTGCATTCGACGATGCAAGTGCTTCCTTTTTTGGAGGATTAACTGTAACCGACAACATGAACCGAAAAATTTTGAAAAAGCAAGACATGGAAGAGCAAAATATATTAATATATATGCCAGATAAAAAATCACTTACTGCACAATCTGATATTTTGAAGATGAAACTTCTCTCACCTTATGTCAAGCTTGCATTTGACCAGGCTTTAAAAGGTGATATATATAAGGCTCTAACTTTAAATGGACTTTTATATTGTGCAGCTCTTGAATTTAATCCTAACATTGCCCTTGATGCATTAAGTGCAGGTGCAATTGCGGCCGGATTATCAGGTACAGGGCCTTCATTTGTGGCTGTAACTGATGATAAAGCTTTAGATAATGTTTTAGACTCATGGAGCTCTTATGAAGGTAACATTATACATACTGAAGTTGATAATGAAGGCACGAAGGAAATTCTGAGTTAATAAGTCTCCTTTTTTAAACAAATTAAGGTGAAAAAGTGGATAAGGCAGAAGCTTTAAAAGTTCTTCAAGAATCTAGAGTCGCAATCGATAAAATAGATGAAGAACTAATATATTTAATAGAAAAAAGAACATCTCTTGCCAAAGATATTGCGAGTGCAAAACTAGCTTTGGGCATTCCAATAGAAGATAAAAAAAGAGAAGATTATATTCAAGATAAAATTAAAAAGATCTCCAAAGAAATAGATGGAGACTTCATCAATAAAATAATGAATATTTTGATGGAATTAAACAAAAAAGAACAAGAAAAAATACTTAGGAGGAATACTAATGGGTAACATAAGAACATCATTCGTAAAAAGAACTGCAAAAGAATTAGTAGAAACATATGAGGGTAAATTTACCACAGATTTTGATGAAAATAAAAAGTTAGTAGAAGAATTTTCTACTGTAAGTACAAAACATCTTAGAAATAAAATTGCAGGATATGTAACTAGACTAGTAAAACAAGGACCTCAATAGATCTTATAGATATCAATAGATTTCAGGTGTGACAGTTAATGGGAATTATAGTGGCCAAGTTCGGAGGAACATCCGTTGGTAATGGTGAACGGATTAAAAAAGCAGCGCAATCAGTTGTAAATGAATACATGAAAGGTAAAAAGGTAGTAGTTGTTGTATCTGCAATAAATAAAACGACAGATGAGTTTTTAAAAATTGTAGATACTGCTATGGGAAAATCTATAACAGACAAACAGCTTGCTGAAGTTGTTTCAATGGGAGAAATGACCAGTGTTAGAATATTTTCATCAACTATTGAATCTTTAGGTGTTAAATCCGAATATGTAGATCCATATGCAGATGCTTGGCCCGTAATTACTGATAACAATTTTTTAAGTGCAAAAATTAACTTTGAAGTAACAGAAGACAAATCAAGCAAGATTAAAGAAATGATAGACGAAGGAATAATTCCTGTAGTCTGTGGATACCTTGGAAAAAATGAATCAGGGAACATCACAACTTTAGGACGAGGAGGAAGTGACATAACTGCATTTTTGCTTGGGCACTGCCTCAAAGCTGAAGAAGTTATCATTGTAACTGATGTTGATGGAGTAATGTCTACCGATCCGAATAAACTTCTCTCGGCTAAAAAGCTTGATAAAATTTCTGTTGAAGAAATGAGGGATCTTGCAACTCATGGAGCACAGGTATTGCACCCCCATGCTCTAAAATACAAAGATCCAAAAATAGATGCTAAAATAATTGGATATGAGAAAGGAGACTTATCTACTCCTGGGACAGAAATTATAGGTCCTTCTAATAATGAATTACTCAAATGTGCAACCATAAACAACGAACCTATATCTGTTATTGCTGTTGTTGGGGAAGAGATTTTAACAAAATCTGGAATTTTGTCAAAAATCACAGATACTCTTGCAAAACATAAAATTAACATCTATGGAATTTCTACAGGTCAAAATTCCATAACTGTATTCGTTAATAAATCTGATTCAGACCGTGCTCATGAAGTTCTCCATGAAGTTGTTGTAACAACTGATGATTTAAGTTCTCTTTCTCTGGGAAGAGAAATTGCAATGATAACTGTTGCAAGTCAGGATTTTATAGACACTCCTGGAGTAATAGCAGAAATAACTGAACCTTTACAAAAAAGTAAAATAAATATTGTTGAAATTTCTTCAAGTCAGACTTCTGTTGTTCTTTTTGTGGATTGGGATGATGGTAATAAGGCTTATGAACTTGTAAAAGGTGTCTTAAAATGAAATTTGAAGGTACGACCGTGGCTATGGTGACTCCATACACGAAAAACGATGAAATAGATGAAGAAGGAATTCGTGAAAACATAAATTATTTGATAGAAAACGGCGTTAATGGGATATTAGCTGCAGGAACAACTGGTGAATCAGCTACAATATCTCACGATGAGCACAGAAAGCTGTTAGATATTTTAATTGATGAAGCTGATGGTAAAGTTACGACTATCGCCGGTGCGGGTAGTAATTCATCCAAGGAAGCTCTTGGACTTGTTAAACATGCTGAAGATATAGGTGCAGATGGAGCACTGGTTATAACACCTTATTACAATAAACCGCAGCAAAATGGCCTTTATGAGCATTATAAATTACTTTCAGAATCTACAAATATTCCTATAATAGTTTACAATGTACCTTCAAGAACAGGTACAGATATAGACGTTGAAACTATAGGAAAAGTTGCAGAACTTGACAACATTGCTGCTATTAAAGAAGCAAACCCTGACCTGGATAAAGTATCTCAAATAATTAAAAAAATTGATGAAATAGGTAAAACTGATAAATTCGCAGTTCTATCTGGAAATGATGATCTTACACTTCCTATGATAGCTTTGGGTGCAAAAGGAGTGATAAGTGTTGTTGCAAATGTTGATCCAGCACGTATGAGCCAGCTGGTTAATTATGCATTGGAAGGGGACTTTGAATCTGCATCTGAATCCCATTACGAACTTTATGATCTCATGAAAGTTTTATTCATTGAGACAAATCCAGTCCCAGCAAAAACAGCTTTAAGTATGATGGGAAGGCCGGCAGGTAATGTAAGAATGCCTCTTGCACCTATTAATGAGGAAAACAAGGCTAAATTAAAAGAAGTGCTTAAAAACCTTGATTTAATTTAAATTATTATTTAGCACATTTGCTAAAACTATTATTTAATTTTTATACCGCTCGAGAATTCCCTCAAAAACTATGTTTTTGCAGGTTTTTCGGGCTTTTTTATAATTTTTTATGGGGAAGTTGGTAAAAATCAAAGATTTTATGCCAGAAATAGCAAATTTTAGGTCGAAATCAGAGATTTTCTGAATCAAAATATTAAATATTGGAGAGATTGATAAAATGATTGGAGTGGCTGTAACAGGCGCAAGCGGAAGAATGGGTTCTAAAATAATTAGGACCATACTTGAACAGGATGACATGAAAGTTGTGGCAGCAATAGAAGCACCAAATACTCCTTTTGAGGGAAAGGATGTAGGTGAAGTAATTGGTGTGGGAACCATTGGTGTTCCTGTAAACGGTGCTGAAAAACTTGCTGAAGTTCTAACAGAAAAGAAGCCAGATGTGCTTGTTGATTTTACTATAGCAAATGCCGCTGTAGGTACAATTAAAACTTCAGCAGAATGTGGAGTTAATGTAGTTGTAGGTACAACTGGATTTTCAGACGAACAAATGGAAGAAATGAAAAATGCTATAGAAAATAATAAAGTAAAAGCAGTAATTGCTCCAAACATGGCAGTAGGTGTAAATGTATTCTTTAAAATCATTGCAGACCTTGCTAAAATCTTAAAAGATGATTATGATGTGGAGATAATAGAAGCTCACCACAAGCATAAAGCTGATGCACCATCAGGAACAGCTGTTAAAGCTTATGAAGTTCTGGCAGAGGCACTTGGAAGAGATAAGAATGAATGTGGCGTCTACGGCAGGCAAGGAGTGGTAGGTGCACGTACTCCTGAAGAGATTGGAATACACGCTGTCCGTGGCGGAGATATCGTTGGAGACCACACTGTACTTTTTGCAGGTGAAGGAGAAAGAATTGAAATTGTCCACAGAGCACACAGCAGGCAGGCATTTGTATCGGGAGTAATTAAAGCAGTAAGATATGTTGTTGGGGCTTCGAAGAAAATAAGCGATATGGGAGATGTTCTCGGTATAAAATAAAAAAATAATTTGCTTATTTTATATAATATTTTTATTTTTTAGGGGGATACATGCTTTTTAAGAAACGTGAACCAGTAACTGAATTTGTTCCAACTTTCTTAAAGGAAGACCGTTCTGCTTTAAGAAAGATTCATGAAATGATAAGTGGTGCACAAAATCATATTTACATTGTATATCCATGGATCACGCTTGGTGAAGAATTTATCATTCCTTTTGAAAATGCTTTATCTAATAATAAAGATGTAGAAGTATATCTTATCACTAAACTGGAAAAGGAAGATGTATTTCGAAGGCTGCATCAATTAGATGATGTTGAAAGGTGGAAAAGTATTTTCGGTGACAATATATCTATAAAATACAATAATAATCTTCATGCAAAGATGATAATTGTCGATGACACTGAAATGATTGCTGGATCTTCAAATTTAACTGGAAGCGGTCTTGGATCATCTAGAGATTATGAAGGAAAGCCTCAGATCGAAGCAAATATTTATACAAATGACCGAAAAGCTGTAGAAAATGGAGTGGGCTTTTTTGTCAGGTTATGGAGCCATAAAACTTCAAATAAATATGTTAATGATGAATATGTGCTATCCTGTAAATCATACCATCTATCTGGGATATATCAAAGATACAGAAAGGACTTTGATAAAATAGTGAATCAGGAGAAAATGCGGGTAAAAGATGATGGAACTTTAAAGTTTAACGGAATTCTAGGCTATTTAGATAGTAAAAAGGCGTATGTTTTGGGAAAAACAAGGAAAGATATTGCCGTGAAACTTTTGCGAGATAGCAGAAGTTTGAATTCATCTAAAATTGGCGATGAAGTAGAAATTTCAGGTAAATTTAACAGGATAGAAGGACATAGCGAGTTTACAATAAAAGAATTATCAAAGGGTACTGATAAATTTAACATAAATGATTTGAGGTTAGGTTTAAGTAAAATTAAGATAAATGGAGAAGTTGTAAGCATAGAAGAAGTAATTGAAATGGAGACTAAGTATGGCAGTAAGATTTTAACACTTGTTAAAATTAAAGATGACACTGGAGATATCACTTTAGAGCTTTGGGATAATATAATTCCAAGTGGAAAACTTAAATACGGTATCAAGCTGGAAATAACAAACGGCTATACAAAGGTCCATGAAGGAGAATTAAGATTAGGACTTCAAAAGAACGACGGAAAAATAAAGTTATTAGGTGTATAAATTTATAGTAGATAACATAAATTATTAGATATATTTAGTAAATTAAAGATAATATGACATAAATAAAATGGAAAGTCATTTCTACGATATTTTGTTATGAATCTGTATTATAGGTGATTATATGGTAAACGTAGGTATTCTCGGAGCAACTGGAATGGTTGGGCAGAGATTCATTGAACTTTTGGCAGATCATCCAAAGTTTGAAATCACTGCTCTTACAGCATCTGCAAGATCAGCAGGAAAAAGATATGAAGACGCCGCAACATGGTATCTGGATAGTCCGATACCAGAAAGTGTTAAAGACATTACTGTAGTGGATACAGACCCTAAAGAAGCTAAGGATGTGGATATTGTATTTTCTGCGCTTCCGGCAGATACTGCAGCGATTGTGGAGCCGAAGTTTGCCAAATCATGTATTGTAGCATCAAATGCAAGTGCAATGAGAATGGAGCCCGATGTTCCCCTGGTGATACCTGAAGTTAACCCGGAACATCTGGATTTAGTAGAAATTCAACAAAAAAACAGAGGATGGGATGGATTCATAGTAACAAATCCTAACTGTTCAACCATAGCTTTAACTCTCACTTTAAAACCGCTTTATGATCAGTATAACATAAAAAGGGTGTATGTTTCAACCATGCAGGCGGTTTCTGGAGCTGGTTATAATGGTGTTCCTTCAATGGCAATAGTGGATAATCTCGTGCCTTTTATCGGCGGCGAAGAAGAGAAAATGGAATCTGAAACACTTCACTTGCTTGGTGAATTTGATGGAGAATCTGTAGTCCCTGCGCCATTTGGATTAAGTGCTTCCTGTCACAGGGTTGCTGTTGTCAATGGGCATACTGAAGCAGTTTTCATTGAAATGGAAGATGATTTGGAAATTGAAGATGTGAAAAATTGTTTATGTAATTTCAAAGGCCTTCCACAAAAGTTAGATCTCCACTCTGCACCAAAAAATCCGGTTGTAATCAGGGAAGAAGAAAACAGGCCTCAGCCAAGAATGGACAGGAATACCGATAACGGCATGGCTGTAACTGTTGGAAGATTAAGGAAAGATGCAGCATTTGATAACAGTCTTAGATATGTATTAGTTGGGCATAACACTATACGGGGCGCTGCTGGTGCTTCTATTTTGAATGCAGAACTTATTTCTGAGATAATGTAGTGTTCAAACATGGATAAGATTTTGATTACTGCATAAAAATAGAATATTTTTAAAGAAAGCAATTCTATGAATATTTAAAACCCTTAAAATTGCAGATCTTGCAGGGTTTTTTTATTTTTTATTTTAATAATTCTATTTTCAAAGTATTACTTAACTAAGTTTCTAATATGATCACCAGCAGATTTAAGATAAGTTTATATTAAATATATGATTATTAAATTAACATTGAACTAAAATCACAGTGAATATATAATAATTTATTAAATAAGTGAATTCAATCACGAGTTAATAATGGTAATTTGGTGATCTGTGATATAAATCACAGTTGTGTTATAGTTTAAAATGAGGGGAAGTTTGTGAAAGAAAGTTACAATATACTCTTTGCAGTATTTTCTATAATTTTTATAGTTGCGAGCATATTTTCTGTATATGCAGACAGCTCAAATTCCTCAAATAGCACTAATACTACCAATACAACCAATGTTACACGAAATTTAACGGGGAATGCGGTAGTTCAGCCCATGTCAATATGGGTATCTGTCTCAGAGACTCCAACAACCATTAATTTTGGGAGTTTAAATGCTGACGGAACTGAACATACATATACCAGCGCAACTAACGTTACTGTAAGTGCAATTGGATTAAGTGCCAGTTTATATACCAGTGTTGGCGGTAATTTTGTCAGTAGCTCTGACACTATCCCGGTTAGCAATTTTAAATACAGCTGTTCTGATGCTAGTCCGGCTATAAGTAAAACATCATTTACTACTACTCCTACTTTAGTAGATACGTTTTCATATTTTTTAGTTAATACCAAAACATATCGTATGAACTATTATTTAACTGTTCCAGTAAATACTCAGCCTGGAACTTACAGTACAACTGTAATATATACTGCTAGTTAATTTTAATTGTGCGGGCATTGTTTTAACTAGTTTGATCTGAATTTTTCTATTAAACTCTTTTTTTGTTGTGTTATAATATGAATTTTTCATTTTAATTAGATTTATGTATTTTATTATGTTATTTGTAATACTAAATTTTTATTAAATCCTAATCAATACTTTAAATAATTTATTATTAAGTTTAGGGTTCTGTAATATTCCCATTTCACAGGAAAACCGCATAATATTTATATATTATGATAACAATATCACAATTTAGTTGATATCTAGTTATAACTTTGTGACAATAGTCACTAATGGAATACAATGATGGCTTAATATTTATATCAATAATATAAGGACGTGATTAACAATGAATCAAAAAATAGTGGGAATAATTCCATTGATAGCTGCAATGATGTTTGTAGCTATTTTTGCAGTAGGGGACAATCAGGCTGCAGCTGCAGAGACAGCAACTCAGACTGCAACATTGACAGTTCCTTCAAACATAGCAATAACTGTTAGTGGAGATACAACTTTAGCTGGAACAGGTACAGGTTCAACTTATACAAGTAATGCTCTTTACACTGTGACCAACACTGGAAACACAAGAATAGATGTTTCTATAAGTTCAGGTAATGCATTTACTACTTTAACTTCTACTGATACAATTCCAATAGCTGCTTCTGGTGATGATAAATACACTGTATCAGTTACTGGTGGTAGTACCGTTAATATACCAAGTACTGGAGCAAATACTATTTACAGTAACTTACACACTCCAAATCAAGGCAGTAACAGTTTCACTGCTAGCCAGTCACTATATGTACCTGCAGGACTTGAAGATGGTACATACACTAACACAGTAACTTACACTGCAGTAAAACATACATAATAAATATAAACAGAAAATACTTTTTTCTTTTAAATCTTTTTATTTTTAATTTCACTTAGATAATATTTAAGTACTTCAAAAGTATACTATTTTGTAGAATCAGATTACCATATAAATGATGATCTGGAGGGTTTCATATGTTTTTAGGAAATATTAAGAAGGTTTTACCTGTAATTTTGATATTGTTTATACTGATCAATTCAGTTGGGTTTGTTTTTGGTGCAGGGCTTTTGGCTTCACCCCCCGAGTTTAAATACAACCTGACCGCATCACAAACTGTTTCAGGCCAGGTTACAGTTACAAATATTGGGGATGAAACGTTAAATGTGACAGTTAACAAAAAAAGACTTTTAATGGACAGCATCCATCTGCTTTACTCTGATCAGGGAATTGCCACGTGGATAAATCTGGGTGTGACCAATTTCACACTGGCACCTAAGGCTTCAAAGGTGATTCCATTTACCCTTACTGCTCCTGCCAAAATAAATTATTCTGATGCAATGGGTGCAATGGTCATAACTGGGGTGCCGATACAGAACAGCAGCAATTTAAGCCAAAGTTTAGCTATTAAACAGGGTGTAGAACTTGTTATTCCAATAATAGCAGGTCTTCCGGGACCTATAATTGAATCACTGCAGATGATACACCACAGTGCGCCTACAGTTCTTCTTTCGTACATGCCTGGCAACTTTGTATATCAATTAAACAACAATGGTACTGTATACGCTAACATGACTGGAAATATTGAAATAAACGGTTTGATTGGTAAACAGGTTGTGCCTATACAAGGAGGGGTTTACCCTGAGGATAATTATACCTTAACTGCACAGTGGACACCTGGAATTGCAGACTTTGGTCTTTACTCTGCAGACACAAAAATAGACTACGGACGGTATCAGCAGGATAAGGTCCTCCAGACCCATGATACAATTCTTGTAATCCCTGTGTGGTTAATAATATTATTGATACTGGCTGCAGCAGTCTGGATCATCAGGAAAAAAGGAATTGAATCCCCGGTTAAAATTAAGGTAGAAAGGAAAAAATAATTTAAATATTTCCTTTTTTTTACTTATTTTTAGATATTGTAACAGCTTTAGATATTTTTCATGTATTTTTCTAAAGTTCATGAAGGATTATATCTTTTTGAAATTTTAAATTTTTAACCAATTTACGTTCATTAAAGTGTTAAAAATGAGTTTTATTTATTTTTTAGCATTTATATGCTGTTTCTTTTAAATATAAAATCAGCATTTATTAATATTAAATCTTATTTTAAATAATAGTATATATGTGGGCATACCAGTTTGAACCTTTATTTTAAGTTATTCCACAAATAAATACATAATATTTATACATAATAACAACAATATCACATTTCATCAAATAATTAGTGATATATTTGTGACAATTTTCACGGATTTAACTGGCCTCATATTATGGTTATAAACTGATAAAGGGGAAATAAATGAACCAGAAAACATTTGGTATAACTTTTTTAATGGCTGCAATACTATTTATAGCAGTTTTTGCTGCAGGATATAATACTGCAGCAGCATCTGGATCAAGTTCGGCAGGGCAGACTGTCACATTAGTTGTTCACGGTGGTAATCAAAATGGCACGTCAAATGGAACTTCCAATGGTACTTCTGGTGGTAGTGGTAATCAAAACTCATCTAGCAGCTCTGGAAAAGATATTGCATTAAGGGTTACCCCAACTGATATTAAAATGACCACTGATGGCCATAACCCTCTTGCTGGTGAAACAGCTTACAGTGATACTGGCTTGGAGCGTAACATATACATTAAAAATGCTGGAGAAGTATCTATTAACATTCTTGTAAGATCTGCAAGCACGCAGTTTTCAGACGGCTTTAATGTGTTCACACCAACATCTTTCACAATTAACTCTCAAGATGGTTCTTCAGTGAATATTTTAACTACAAACACGGGCATCGCCGTGCAAATGCCGGCTGATAGTTTTAAAAATCACTTTGGCACTTATTTAACGTTAGGTATACCTTATTATGCACGTGCGGGGAACTATCAAAACCAGTTGACATACACAGCTATAAAAAGCAGTTGAACTAACAATTTAACTGTTTATAAAATTAAAATAAGCGACGTTATTTTTAAGATGCAATTTGCCATCAACTTGAAAATCTTTAATTACTTGAAAGTCAAATACTAACTATTTCCTTATTTTACTAAGTAATAGTGATATACATGCTGGACGGACTAATTGCATCATTAAATCAGATAGACATTTTAATATTTTATATAATTAATATCAACATGCAAAATCAAGTCTTTGATGTTATAATGCCTTTGATATCAAGTGTGGGATATTTTAGCATTTGGATCGGACTGTGTGTTTTACTGTACGTATTTGGCGGGAGGAAAGGGAGGAATGTCGCGTTAGTTTGTATAGTTGCCCTTGTATTTGGTTATTTTTTGACAGAAATTTTAAAGTATATTGTTGCAAGGCCAAGGCCGTATGTTGCACTTAATGGAATACGAGTTTTAACAGATATGAGCGGTTCTTCATGGCCATCAGGTCACACAGTTGCTTCTTTCATAGGGGCAATTATAATTGGGAGGAGTTACAGCTTTAAATTTAAAGGTAAACGGTGTAGATTAATTTATCCTCTGTTGGTATTTGCATTTCTGGTGGGATTTTCAAGAATTTATAATGGAGTTCATTATCCATTTGATGTAATTTCAGGTGCTTTAATTGGTATATTTTGCGCTTTGTTAATTCTAATGATTGAAAAGGATATAATAAAGTTTAATGAAATGTTATTGTAAATTAAGTAAAACATTAAACTTAAAAACTAGTTCAACATAACTTATACATGATAAAATGGCATTACTGAAAGATAACGAAAGGGAACAGTTGAGACAACTGGTTAAGGCTTGCTTGCTTGAAATTAGTAAATTAAAGATGGATCTTAAAAAATGTCAAATTGAATCTAAAAATTCAGGCAAATTAGATACAGAGCTAGTTAATAAAAAGAATCAGGAAATAGAGGAACTTAAGCTGGCTTTGGAAGAAAAAGATGGGAAAATATCTGAACTTATGGGTCTCCTGAATGAAAGGAATAATGAACTGGAAGAACTTGAAAAAATTAAAAGACATTTTGACGCACTTACAGCTAAACCAAAAAAGGATTTGACTTCCTTCCAATCCCAGGTTTATCAATTATTGGGCATGGATAAATGTACCACTCAAGAACTTTATGAACAAATACGAGATATAGGGTTTAAAGAGTTATCTTTTGATAATTTTAGCAGTATTTTGAGGAATTTAGAAAGGAAAGGTTATTTTAAAGCATTTAAAGAAAATGAAATAACTTTTTGGCAGAAAATAGAGAATTAAATTAATTTTAATAGATCATCATCTTTTTTTTAATTAAATTTTTGAATTCATTCTGCAGATTTCATTGGTTTAATGCATGCATTCTTAATATTTTAATTCAGTTTCTTTAAGCGATTTAAATTTAATAGATTTTATGCTGAAATAGAATTTAACTTAATTTTTAAAAGTCTTGTTAATAAAACATTAAAATCAGTTATAGGGAGTAATAGCTACATATTTCATTGGATAATGGATATATTTAGAAAGTAATATTTTAACTGAGGATAAGGAGTTAAATACTATTTTAATGTTACCTGTGGACTCTCTAAAATCATAATTTAGATGCAGAAGAATATTAATTATCTAAATTTTTTACAAAAATCTTTTAGTATATAATAACTTATTAAAAACATAAATTAATATTAATAATAATTTTTCATGCATTAAAACGATTTTTTAGGTAATTTTAAACTTACATAAGTTTTTAATTAACTTATTTTTTTAAAAATGAAAACAAAAGATTTATATTATTAAAAAAAATTATTAATAGTAGTCCTGTGGCTTGTTAAATAAATGAATTTAACAATGCTATCATGGAGGCGATAAAATTAGGCGAAAATCATTTTTTTCGTTACTGATTGCATTAAGTATAATGATCTGTGTTTTTCCTTCTGCAGCTTTAACAGAAAACCAGTATGCATCGAATAATAATAATACAAATATTAGTTTAAATGATAAAAACGTTATACAGGTAAATGCAGCGTATTATTCAGTAACGATTAAACAAAAAGTTAAAGCTTACCGCAAAATAAGAACCAAAGTAAAAGTTAGAGTAAAAGTATGGTATAAATATAAAGGTAAGTGGAGAAGCACGTATAAATACAGATATAGCTACAGGTATGTGTACAAACCTTACTATAAATATATCTATAAAAACTATAAAGTAAGGAATATTCCTCCCAAGGAGTGTAAAAAGGCAACTAAAAATGCTCAATCCAGTAATGCACGAATAAAAGCACTTGCTAAAAGTTTAACACCTGCAACTAAAAACGTGTCTGTACCTAATCCAAACCCAAAACCAACAGCACCAGAACATGTGGAAAATCCAGATCCAGTTTCAGAACCTAGCAGTGAGCCGCAAATTGCAGATTTTAATGGAAATGAAACTGCATATCAAGAAGCGCATGATACCTGGAATGAGACAAATGTATCATATAGCTCTTATTTGAAAGCAAAACAGAAATATAATCAATATTTGCAGGACTATGCAAGTTATCAACAAAAATTGAGTCAATATAAAGAAAATATAACAGTAACTAAGAAACTCACAACTCTAGAAAAAGCCACCAATATTTTCAACTGGGTAAGAGATTATGTAAACTATTCATTCTATTACAATACAAGAAGAGGGGCAGTAGGTACACTAAGAGATAGAAAAGGTAACTGTGTTGACCTTTCACATCTTATAGTAGCTCTTTCAAGAGCTGCAGGGATTCCAGCAAGGTATGTACATGCAAACTGTAAATTTTCAAGTGGATGGTGCGGTCATGTGTGGGCACAGTTGTTTGTCAATGGAAAATGGATCTGTGCTGATGCATCAAATAATATCAATGATTTCGGAGTAATACGTAATTGGAACACCAAAAACGATATTTTGAAAGGTGTTTATTCATCGTTACCGTTCTAAACATTTTGATTTTTACTATTTTTATTTTAAATTATGGTTTTATTTAAAGGGGAGCTTAATCGAAAACTACTTATAGAACCTCTAACCCATTGATAAAATACAAAACAATTGAAAATTATTTTAAAAAAAATTTGAGGTGATATAGTGGCACAATTAGGTGGTGGAAACCAACCAATTTTAATTTTACCAGAAGGTACTAACAGGTTGTTAGGTAGAGATGCTCAAAGAATGAACATCATGGCAGGAAAAGTACTCGCTGAAACAGTAAGAACTACTTTAGGTCCTAAGGGAATGGACAAAATGCTTGTAGACTCCCTTGGAGATATTGTTGTAACCAACGACGGTGTAACAATCTTAAAAGAAATGGATATCGAACACCCTGCAGCTAAAATGCTTGTAGAAGTTGCAAAAACACAGGAAGACGAAGTAGGGGACGGAACAACAACAGCAGTAATCATAGCTGGAGAATTACTCAAAAAAGCAGAAGGATTACTCGACCAGGACATACACCCAACTGTAATCGCTACAGGTTACAGGCAGGCAGCAGAAAAAGCTCAGGAAATATTAAACGTAATTTCAATAGATGCTGATGACCGTGATACTCTCTTAAAAGTTGCAATGACTGCAATGACCGGTAAAGGAACCGAAAAAGCTAGAAAACCACTGGCAGAACTCATCGTAAGTGCTGTTAAACAGGTTGAAGAAGACGGTGAAGTTGACATAGATCACATAAAAATAGAGAAAAAAGATGGTGCTGTAGTGGACGATTCTTCACTTGTACAAGGTGTAATCATAGACAAAGAAAGAGTACACCCTGGAATGCCATCAAAAATAGAAGATGCAAAAATCGCATTACTCAACTCTGCAATAGAAGTTAAAGAAACTGAAGTAGACGCAGAAATCAGGATCACAGACCCTGCTCAAATGCAGGCATTCATCGAACAGGAAGAACAGATGATCAGAGACATGATCTACAAAGTCGAAGACTCAGGTGCAAATGTTTTATTCTGTCAAAAAGGTATCGATGACCTTGCACAGCACTACCTTGCAAAAGCAGGCATCCTCGCTGTAAGAAGGGTCAAAAAATCAGACATGGAAAAACTCGCCAAAGCAACCGGCGCTAAAGTTGTATCTAACCTTGAAGATCTCTCCTTCAACGACTTAGGACAAGCTGGAAAAGTAGTGGAAAGAAAAATTTCCGGCGACGACATGATCTTTGTTGAAGAATGTAAAGATCCAAAGGCTGTTACATTACTGGTTAGAGGTTCCACATCACATGTTGTAGACGAAATCGAAAGAGCAGTCGACGACGCAATTGGTGTAGTTGCTTCCACAGTAGAAGACAAAAAGGTTGTTGCTGGTGGAGGAGCTCCTGAAATAGCAATATCCAAAGGATTAAAAGAATACGCTGACTCAATCAGTGGAAGAGAACAGTTAGCTGTTTCTGCATTTGCAGAAGCTTTAGAAATTGTTCCAAAAACACTAGCTGAAAACGCAGGTTTAGACAGCATCGACGCTCTTGTAGACTTAAGAGCAGCACACGAAAAATCCCTTTACATGGGATTAGATGTCTTCAAAGGTGAAGTAGCTGACATGTACCGTGCTGGTGTAGTCGAACCACAGAGAGTTAAAAAACAGGCTATGCAGTCCGCTGCAGAAGCTGCAGAAATGATCCTCCGTATCGACGACGTTATCGCATCAACTGGTGCTGGTAGGGCTGAAGGAATGGAAGGAATGGAAGGTATGGGTGGAATGCCTGGTGGAATGCCACCAATGATGTAATAAACATCATTTTATTTTCTTTTTTTAATTGAAATCAAATATTAAATGAAATCAGCTATTTTTGAATGTATTTATAAATTAACTGTTAATTTCAGTTAACTGGTTTTAATCTTAAATTTGGAAAAAACGCTACTTTTAAATTTAGGTTGTTTTAATTTGCTTAAATTGCAGTTAACTCTTATAAAACTTTAATTCTTATAATCTTATCATCACCAGATTGGGGAATACCTCGCCCATCTCTGTTAGATGTGGCAATATACATGTATCCGTCATGCACTACAACTTCTCTAATTCTTCCTAAATTAGTAAAAAGAGCTTCTTGACCAGTCACACTATTTCCATCTATTGAAAGCGTTATTTTACGTAACTGCGATCCGCGCAGCCCTGCAACATACAGAACACCGTTATAGTAAGCTACTCCTGATGGGGCAAGAGTGAAGTCTGTATAAACTACAAGTGGTTTAATGTAACCTTGCGCTGATTCATTTCCCTGATAGAGAGGCCACCCGTAGTTTCCGCCCTTTGTAATGATATTTATTTCATCATTTCTTGTTGCTCCATGTTCGGATGAATACATATCTTGTGTTAAGGGGTTCCATGTTATTCCCTGAGGGTCTCTATGTCCATAAGAGTAAACATAGTTTCTAAATGGATTATCAGATGGTACAGTACCATCTTTATTGATTCTCAGTATTTTGCCGCCTAGAGAATTTATATCCTGGGCTGATTGGTTATTAGTGGCATCTCCTGTGGTAGCATATAATTTTCCATCAGGCCCGAACTTTAATCGGCCCCCATTATGGAATTGTGCATTTGGTATCCTATCAATTAAAACAGTTTCATTTTTCAGTGTTCCGTTTAATGTGAATCTTGAAATTCTATTTCCATTTGAACCTGTGTAATATAGATATATGAATTTATTTGTGTTGAATTCAGGATCTACTGCAATTCCCAGCATTCCAGACTCACCTATTTGGGTGACAGTGATAGTTCCAACAGTTTTAGTGGCACCTTTATCAAAGATACTTACTCTTCCACCACGCTCTGTAAAGATCATTTTACCGTCTGGAAGAAAATCAATTGCCCATGGTGTATTCAGATCTTGAACTAAAATTTCCGTTTCATAGCCCTTTTGATTTGCTGGTTTGGGTATAATGAAATATAGAGTTAAAATTACAATTAAAAATACAAAAACAATGATAATGATAGTTTTTCGTTTCATGTTAAACACCGCTTTAATAATATTATTGGCTTTATTTTTATTAAATGTGTTTAATATTCTAAAATACAGTTTTAAATGTATTTAAAAATGGAAATGGATTCTTTATTGTGCATTCTTTTAGATATCTAAAAAATTATGTACAACATTAAATTTTTTAATTTGGGATTAAAAATAAAAAGTGGTGATAATTTACACGGAAAAAGGTGATTTTTTGCAGGTTAAAGCTCATGTTTTTATAACTGGAAGAGTTCAGGGGGTCTATTTTAGATATAAAACAAGGTGTGAAGCTAAAAAGTATGGAGTAACTGGTTGGGTCCGTAATCTTCCTGATGGCAGGGTTGAGGCCATTTTTAATGGAAATAAGGAGAATGTTGATAAACTCATTGCTTTTGTTGGTAAAGGGCCTTCAGGGGCTAAAGTTCGGGATGTTGATGTAAAATGGCAGGAGTACAGTGGGGAGTTTGAGGATTTTGAAATTTGTTATTAGATTAATTTGTCTCTTTCTTTGTTTTTAAGTTAGATTCATTTAGAATATGATAATGTTCTGAGAAGTTAATTGTTGTGCAGTGGTTGTTTTGTTAAATTATAAAACTAATCATAAAAATTTATTATATTTTTTAAACGTTGATTATTTGTTTTTATTATTTTAAAAACTATTTTTCTGTATGTTTGCGTTAAATATTGTCTTGAATTGTCTTTTATATTTTAATTCAGTGGGATAGTTAATATTCTGTAATGCAAACGGTTTAATAATAATTTTTACATAAGTAATATTTGGTTAATTGGGTTGAAGAAAAATGTGTAGTATTTTCCTGAACCTGAAGTAAGGGATTTTTTTAAGGATTTTTGAGTTATGAGGTGAAAATTTGGATCAGTACAAATTGTTTTTACAGAGAATGGGTCTAATTGGAACGTCAACTTTTTTGGTAACTATAACTGGGATTATGCTCCTGCCTATTTTAACTCAAAACCTTTCTATTCAAGACTATGGTGTATGGACTCAGTTTCAAATCACAATTACAATTATTCCTGCCATTGCAATATTGGGTTTGCCTTATACAATGGTGAGATTTTTATCTGCTTCCAAAAGTAGGACAGAAATACAAGAAGCGTTCTATTCAATCTTATTTACAGTTATATTTGCCAGTATAATGGGGGCTGTTGCATTGTATATTCTAGTTGTGCCTATTTCCCATGTACTTTTCAATGGAAATGTAGGGGTAGGTTTGATTCTTCCACTTACTGTAATTATGTCCGCGCTGCAGCTTGTTTTTGTTGATTATTTCAGGGCGTCTAACCAGATGACAAAGTATGCTGTTTTCACAACTCTGCAGGCGTATATGGTGGTTATTTTCGCGTTATTGCTTGTATTGATGGGAAGGGGAGTAGTGGGGGCCGTTACAGGAATTTTAATAACTCAGACTTTAATTTCTTTAATAATGTTTACATTTGTGCTTAAACAGATTGGATTTAAAATTCCAAGGTTCCATAATTTAAGGCAGTACCTGACATTTGGATTACCTACCATTCCAAGTAATGCATCTTTTTGGGTGTTAGATGCAAGTGATCGTTATATAATAGGGATAGTACTGGGTATAACTTCGGTTAGTTACTATTCTGCAGGTTATACAATAAGTTCTTTGCTTACCATCCTCACATCACCAATTTATACGGTTCTGCTTCCTATTTTATCGCAGTTTTATGCTGAAAGAAAAATCAGAGAAACTAGATTTCTTCTAAATTATGCTATTAAATTGTATTTAATAGTGGCTGTACCTGCTGTAATTGGATTATCTATTCTGGCTCGACCTTTATTGTATATATTATCCACTCCAACTTTGGCTAACCAGGGGTATCTTATAACTCCAATTTTAGCTACTGGTGGATTGTTCTTTGGTCTTTATTGTATTATAACTCAAATAATAGTCATGGAAAGGAAAACAAAGATCACTGGTAATATATGGGCTATTTCTGCAATATTAAATATTATTCTAGATGTAACATTTGGATACTTCCTTGGAATTATTGGTATAGCAATTATAACGCTGCTTCTTTATCTAACGGCCTTTTTAATTACAGTTTATTATTCCCTGAACTATATACGGTGCGATTTCTACGTAAAATTTGCAAAAAAAACTATATACGCCGCATTTTTCATGGCTCTATCACTCATTCTTCTGAATCCATATGGTCCAGTTAATATAGTACTGTCTGGACTATTTTCATTTGCACTGTACATATTTGTATTATGGCTTCTTAAAGGAATTAAAACAGATGAAATCAAGTTCTTCACAGGTATGATAAAGGAATCTTTAGTGAACGTTTATTGTGCACTGCGAGGATTATAAAATTCGCTCATGCCCAGATATCGCTTTATTTTCGTGTGTCTGGTTAAGTAAATTGTATTTTTTAAGATAAATCCCATATAATCAATTAAAATTACAATTTAACGTGAAGTATAACTCATGCATAGGATCATGGACATGTAAAAATCTCTCAAAAAACCGAAGGTTTTTTGGAGCGCAAAATTAGAAGTTTTTGCGGCCGAGGAAATAAATTTCCTCCGGCATGTAAAAATCTATGATTTTTACGGTTGCGAATTTTCAATTCGCAAACACAGAAAATGCAACGTATTTTCTTTAGCTGTCAAAATCTTTGATTTTGACGCCCCGAAAACCGTGGTTAGAGAAAAATGCGTAGCATTTTTCTATACGTAAAAAATCTACGATTTTTTAAGGTTTTCCTGAACCGCAAAACGTAGCTTTCAAAAACCTGCGGTTTTTGATGTTTGCGAAGCTTCGATTCGCAACCGCAAAACGAAGTTTTGCATGCCCCAAAATTCTTCGAATTTTAAGGGTTTTGCAGGCGACAAATACGAAGTATTTGTCAGCTGCGATTTTTACGGTTACAAAAACCTTCGAAAACTGTTGAATCTTTGATTTGACGCATCGAAAATTGTAAATTTTCGAATGCTTTGTTTTCGAGGTTTCAAAAATCGAAGATTTTTGAAGACCGACAGTTTTTGTGAACATGAGCGATAAAATTTAAATAATTAGAGGTATTTGTTATGTCTATACATAAAAAAGAATTTGAAGAAATAGAACCTAAAAAAGTGTTTACCATACTTGAAAAGCATAGAGATGACCCTGATTTTGTGATTCTGGACGTCCGTACTCCTGAAGAATATGATGATGGGCACATCGAAAATGCATATCTTTTAAACTTCAAATCTGGTAGTTTTGAAAATGAACTTGGAAAAATGGATAAAAATAAGAAATACTTTGTTTATTGTAGAACAGGACGTAAAAGCCGCAAAGCAGTTGAATTAATGAAAAAAAGAGGATACATGGAGGCTCATAGTATCATAGGTGGCGTAGATAAATGGAAACGAAACAGACTTCCAGTTGAGAAATAACATTTTTTAAGTGAATAAGAAATTTATGGATGGAAAAAAAGATTTCTGGTTGAAAAAACCATTTAAATAAACTAAATGGAAAAAATTTTATAAATTAGTTATATTACTGTAAAGCTGAAAAGAACAGTATAAAGAACAGTGATTCTATGGTGAAATGCAGTGCACGGTGCTGCAGCCATTTGAGATCTAATCCTGCCAGTTCATGGTAAAGGTCTATCACTAAGTGGATAAGAGCACCTAAGATACCTATTTCTAGAGATAAAAATAACACTGATAACACTATGAAATGAAAAACTGCTTCCATGCATTCATGAACCATCCACAGCCTTATATTAGAATGTATAATTTTGTGCAGTATTCCAGATAACAGGATATAAAAATCAGCAAAAACGTTCCAGAAGAGCTTGCTGTGAACTTCGTCACTGATAGCTAATATCACTGCAATATAAAACCATAGTATTTCCATTGTTTACCACGCAATTTATGAGTATCAAGTTTCTATTAATATATTATTAATATGGAGTATATATTTATGGGCTTTAAACTTTATAGGGGTTAAATATATTGTTATATGTCTTTTTTGATTTTTTTGAATATGAATTAGCTCTATTTAAACCTTTGTATTATAACTCAATATGAAATAAAACTTATTTTTAAAAATATTTTATAAATAAGGCTGATAATTTCACAATTCTTATCGAGTCATTATTTAAAAATTTTATTTAATATTGCCAAAAATAAAAGTTATTTACTACTAAAAAATAAGTGAATGGAATCAAAAGATTCCTTTTAATTGGAGAAAATGTGGACTGCAGCAGTTCCACCGGTTCCACCAATGTTGTGGGTCATACCAGTTTGGGCGCCGTCTACCTGTCTTTTGCCTGCTTCTCCTCTAAGTTGCCATACGATTTCGGCTGCCTGAGCAATTCCTGTAGCTCCTAATGGATGGCCTCTAGCTTTGAGTCCTCCAGATGGGTTTACTGGAATATCTCCGTCTATTTCAGTCATACCTTCTTCAATGGCAATTCCACCTTTTCCTTTTTCAACAAATCCAAGGTCTTCTACTGCAAGTAACCCATTTATACTGAAACAGTCGTGAACTTCAACTAAATCAATATTTTTTGGCTCAAGACCTGCCATTTTGTATGCATTTCTTGATGCGTGGACTGTTGAGTCAATGGTGGTTAAGTTTTTCCTGTCGTGTAATGCGATGGTTCCAGAAGCTTGTGCTGAAGCTTTAACATATATTGGTGTATCTGTGTACTTTTTAGCGTCTTCTGCAGGACATAAAATGACTGCAGCGGCACCGTCTGATACTGGTGAACAATCAAGGAGTCTAAGTGGGTCTGCGACTATACTTGAGTTTAATACAGCATCCACTGAAATTTCCATTGGGAACTGAGCAAGTGGGTTTTTGGCACCATTTTTATGGTTTATAACAGAAACCATTGCCAGCTGTTCTCTTGTTGTTCCATATTCGTACATATGTCTTCTTGCCATCATTGCGTAAAGTGATGGGAAAGTGACACCTTGCTGTGCTTCCCATTCCTGGTCTGAAGCTGTGGCGATAGCTGGAGTTGGGTCAACTACATCGGTCATCTTTTCCACACCTGCAGAAATTACCATGTCATGATATCCGGATGCAACAGCCATTATCCCATTTCTAAGTGCTAATCCTCCAGATGCACATGCTGCTTCTACTCTTGCACATGGAATTGGTGCAAGTCCTGAATGGTCTGCTATCAATGATGCAATGTGTTCTTGCTTTACAAAGAGACCAGCAGACATGTTTCCAACATACATGGCATCTAATTCGTCTCCTTCTACATTTGCATCTTCAATGGCCGTTATTCCGGCCTCTACTATTAAATCTCTAAATGATTTATCCCAGAGTTCTCCAAATTTTGTCTGTGAAACTCCGATAATTGCAACGTCTCTCAAGGAATTCCCCCATGAATAATTTTAGATTAGTTTGTTTAAGCCATCCTTAGTTTGCCTTTGTATTTGGCATATACGGCATAATCTACATAAGTTTTGTTTTTAATCATATCTGCGACTTTTGGAGCGTTTTCTCGTCTTTCTTCTATCGCATCATTTACGGTTATGCTGAATGCATCGCTTCCAGCACCTGATCCGTATGAAACTGCAAATATGCGGTCTCCTGGTTCTGCTATATCAAGTATAGCTGCTAAACCTAATGGAGTAGCTCCGGAATATGTATTACCTATTACTGGAGTTAAAAGACCAGTTTTTGCCTGTTCATTGTTAAATCCAAGTTTTTTGGCAGCTTTCAGGTAAAATTTACCGTTTGGCTGGTGGAAAACTGCGTGGTCGTAATCTTTGGCTTCAGTGCCCATTTTGTCAAACATACCTTGTGCAGCAGATAGCACGTGTTTAAAGTATGCTGGTTCTCCTGTAAACCTTCCTCCGTGTCGAGGATAAGGTTTTCCTTCTCTTCTGTAGAAATCAGGAGTATCTGTTGTAAAGCTGTAAGTTCCTTCAAAGTCAGCAATTGTATTTTCTTTTCCAATTATGTATGCTGCCCCTCCTGCAGATGCAGTGTATTCTAGTGCATCTCCTGGAGCACCTTGAGAGGTATCTGCACCGATAGCTAAGCCATATTCAACAGTTTCTGAATCAACAAGTCCTATACAAATTTGCATACCTGCTGTACCTGCTTTACATGCAAATTCTAAATCTGCAGCTGTTAAGTGTGGAGCTGCGCTAATAGCTTCTGCTACAATAGTTGCTGTAGGTTTTACAGCGTAAGGGTGTGATTCTGATCCAACATAAACAGCCCCTATTTTTTGAGGGTCTATCAGTGCTCTAGCAAGTGCATGTCTTGCAGCTTCAACTGATATGGTTGCTGTGTCCTCATCTGGAGCTGGAACAGATTTTTCTTGTACTATAAGTCCTCTTGAAATAGCATTAGGGTCATCTCCCCAAACTTTTGCTATCTCTTCAACTTTAATTCTATATGATGGTATGTTAACACCATATCCTACAATTCCTGCCATTTGATATCACTACCGTTAAGTAATCTATTTTGTTAGTTTACATGTTATTTTTTTAATTTTTGAAAAAATACAAAATTGTATTTACAAATAAAAATTTAACTAATTTTATATCTTATTATTTACAATGAACTTATAAAGTTTACTATAAATGTTAATTATAAATAATGATCATTACCTTCAAATTCCAAAAATTTAAGTAAATATGATGAATTTTATCAAATAATAAGTAAATATTATGAAAATTAGTTTAAAAGTTGAATGTATAATATCTTAGTTCCTTTTATAAATTCCAGGCCAACCGATGTTTCAATGGCAACATTTAAATAGTTATCTATAGCTAAAAGTTTACCTTCTTTGGTTTCATTATCTTTCTGAAGTATATTGACATCTTTATTTTGAAATTGCTTAAGCTGTCTGTGAAGCGGATTTTCTTTTTTTTCTTCGGATTTAGCTGCTATTATTTTGCCTCTCATTTAATCATCTCGTTATTTTCAGCATTGTAAATATTTTACCTTGGATATTTTTTAAAGTTTTGATATAACTATTTTCTGATTTAATGTTTATTCTTTAGAGAATAAGTGGTTCATCTTTGCAATTATATTCTAATTTAAGATATAACTACTTTACCAAGTCAAATGGTTTATGTAAATAACACATTAACTGGTTATATAACTATTTTTAAAAGATGTATTTAAATCAAACGCTCATGCCTATGACACGCGCATGAATTATCTTTAGGTTAAAAATGGGAATTATCTTAAAAACATGTAGTTTACTTCAGGATAGCCACATTAAAAATAATTACATTATTTGTACATATTTAGTACAAAATGAAATCAATTATTTTAAGACTTATTATATTGATAATAATTAATCCTATTTATAGATTTTATATTATTTAATCTTAATCTATTTTTTTTAATTGAATATTTTATCTTTAAATTTAAATATAGTTACTTTGCCCGCTGTAACGCTCTTCTTTCCATGGATCGCCATGCATGTGGTACCCATTAGATTCCCAAAACCCGGGTTTATCTTCAGCCATGAATTCTAAACCGTTGACCCACTTAGTACTTTTCCAAAAATATAATTTTGGGACTACAAGTCTTACAGGCGCTCCATGTTTAGAAGTTATGGGATTTTCGTTGTGTCTGGTTGCAAACAGGACATCCTGCTCTAAAAAGTCTTTAATAGATAAATTAGTTGTAAAATTGCCAGATGCGTGAACCATAACATATTTAGCTTCTTTCTGGACGTCTGCAAATTCTTTAATTGTATTTGAACTTACGCCTTCCCACAGGTTATTGAGCTTTGACCAGGTGGTAACACAGTGTATATCTGAAAATACCTTAGTTTGGGGAAGAGACATAAATTCATCATAATTTAATTCTTTTTCTTCTTCAACAAGTCCAAATATCCTGAATTTCCATTTTGAAGTATCAATATTTTGGACTGACCCTGCATGCAGCACTGGTAATGATGTTATTTCGTGCTGCCCTGGAGGGATTCTATTTTCTCTTTTAGTATCTTCACTTATAATTATATTTTTATCAGAAAGTATTTCATTGATCTTTTCTTCAGTTAATGGTTTTTCACATTTCATTTTATTTTTAGCAGCATTAAATAACCCTTTCAAAACTTAAACCTCCTCTAATCTAATTTAAAAAGTTTAACATGGTATTTAAATCAGTTGTTGGAGCTTTACACGTGTTTTCTGAACATATATATGCAGTTGCCTTCTTATTTTCCTGTTTTTTAAATTTTAAAGAGTTTACAATTTTTATTATTTCTGAAGCTTCATCATCTGGAGGCCTTAATGTGATGGTCTTATTTGGTATGTAATTGCTTCGGATGGAGTTCAACATCATATTAGTATCATTGTTATTAGGGGTTCCTGCAATTACTATTTCGTAAGAAGGACCTAACTTAAAATCGACAGCGATCATAAGTTGTGCATGTGCAGATGGAGTTTTCATAACATCCTGGGAAAATGCTTTTTCTATTTGTACTGATTTATGTTTAAGTTCTTCATTTTCTGTGATTTTTGAAAGTTTCAGCAGGTTAAGCATTTGTACTGAGTTTCCAGAGGGAACAGCACCATCATAAATCTCTTTTTTTCTAACAAGTATATCTTCACTATCGTCAGGCGTGAAATAAAATCCCCAGTTTTCATCGTCCCAGAAATGATTTAATAATTTATTGTTTAGATCTATTGCTAATTTAAGGTATTTTAAGTTAAAAGATGCCTCATAGAGTTCTAAAAGCCCAGATATAAAAAATGAGTAATCATCTAAATTTGCAGTTATTGCAGCTTCCCCATCTCGGAAGCGGTGCAAGAGACGATTATTATCGTATAAGTTCTCAATTATAAAGTCTGCAGATTTTACAGCAGCTTCTAGATATTTTTCATCATCAAATACCTGTGCTCCTTTAGATAGGGCAGATATCATTAAACCATTCCAGTCGGTAAGTATTTTATCATCTTTATGTGGATGTACGCGTTTTTCACGGGCATTAAATAGCTTTTCTCTATTTTTTTCAATTTTTCTTTTTAAATCTTCCTTTTTAATTTTTAAAGTATCGGATATTTCATCAAGTGAATTTTCAAGGTGAAGTATATTAGAACCAGTTTTTCTTTGAGATGCTTCCTCGCAGAAGTTACCTTCAGAAGTTACGTTAAATATTTTGGATGCGAATTTGGCATCTTCTTCTCCTAAAATTTTATAAATTTCATCTTTCCTCCAGATATAAAATTTACCTTCAACACCTTCACTATCTGCATCTTCAGCAGAATAAAAGCCTCCTTCTGGAGACTGCATGTCTCTTAAAACATATTCAAAAATTTCCTGTGCGGTATCTCTGTATTTTTCATCCCCTGTAACCTGAAAAACTTCTAAATATGCCATTGCAAGTATGGCCTGATCGTAGAGCATTTTCTCAAAATGTGGTACCAGCCACATGGGGTCTACAGAATAGCGGTGAAAACCAAACCCTAAGTGGTCGTAAATTCCCCCATTTCTTAGGGAATCAAGGGTTTCTTTTACTATATCCAATGCTCTTTCATTTTGGTTCCTTTTCCAGTATCTAAGCAGAAATAAAAGTGTGTGTGCTGTAGGAAATTTGGGAGCACCTCCAAAACCGCCATTGATTTCATCAAAATTATTGGAAAGGCTTTCATATGCACTGTCGAGTATGTTCTCATCAAGTTCATTTCCTGATGATGTTTCTGATACTTTTTGGAGTGCTCTAATTATTTGATCTGCAGAGTCAAAGACTTCCTCCGGCCTTTCATTCCAGATATCTCTAATATTTAAAATTAAGTCTTTAAGGCCCACTCTTCCATACATGCTTATTTTTGGAAAATATGTCCCTGCAAAAAAGGGTTTTTTATCAGGGGTCATTATTATGGTAAGTGGCCATCCTCCGGTTCCAGTCATCAACTGGCAAACTGTCATGTAGATATTATCCAGATCAGGCCGTTCTTCACGATCCACTTTAATTGAAACAAATATATCATTCATCAAATTCCCAATTTCAGAGTCTTCAAAGGATTCATGAGCCATAACATGACACCAATGGCATGTTGAATACCCAATTGATAAAAAAACAGGTTTATTCTCATTTTTTGCTTTCTCAAAAGCTTTTTCACTCCAGGGATACCAATCTACGGGGTTATATGCATGTTGAATTAGATAAGGGCTTTTTTCATTTATCAGGTGGTTTGATTTTTTAAGCTTATTTTCAAGGTTCATACTGCACCTCTGATAATAATTTAACTAAAATAAATATTTTTAAAGTTTTATTTAGAGCAAATAGGATATATTGCGTAGTCTTAGATTTCAAGTTCTGGACTTTAAAATGAGTTTTTTAGTAAAAGATATATAGAATAACTTGATTTTTCTTTAGAAGTTTTTTTCCTGTTACTATGTTTATCATTAAGATAATATATTTTTTATCTTCACGGGCTCAAAAAGCAAATTAATATAATTAAAAAATCAAACATGAAATTAAATATAAAACATAGATATATGTTAACTGAAAATGTATTGGTCTTTGAATCGTTTGCATGATAAATTAACAGGAAATCATGTTTTATATAGTTGAAATACAGATTAATAAAGCAAATCAAAGAATTCGAAAATACAAAATTTCATTGGATCTATAAATTAAAGTTGATAAGTGATAATAGATCTGAACCATTTAAAACAATCAGGTGGTTTAAATGAGCCTTATAATGTCATATATTGGAAGTAATGGTTGTGTAATGGCCGGAGACAAAAGAAGAATTGGTTTTTTTGGAGATAAAGAAAAACGAGAAAAACTTGAAGAATATCTTTATTCTGGAGCTATTCAAACTGATGAAGAACTGGTTAAAGTTGCAAAAGAACAGGAAGTAACCCTTAAAATATCAGATGATGCTCGAAAAATTAGAAGTATTGCTGATGTTGTGGTTGGTGAGGTCAGGTTTAAAACACCATTTGAGACCAAGCGGAAACGAATTTATGGGACCACTAATGGTTATATCATTACAGAGCTTTCAGGGTCAGATATTAAAAAGGTTGAAAACGGCGCCAGCTCGATAGTGGTATTTGGAAATAAAGTTACAAAGCAGATGGCAAATGAAATCATTAAAAAGCACTGGAAATCTAAAGCAAGTTTAGAAAATGTGGAATCCGTTTTTAAGAAGGTAATGGATGAAATATCAGGTAAAACGCCATCTGTAAGTAAAGACTATGACATAATTATCAAGCACAGTGGTATGGATAAAAGGGAAGCACAAAAACATTTAAGGGAAATCTTGATTAAAGATGTTAAAGAACTTCAAAAATGGAGAGAAGGCTTGAGACAGCAGCTGGATACCAATGCTAAATCCATTCAAATGGCATCAAAGATAATCAATGAAGGTGAAATAGGTAAAGTTCAAAGTATAAATGGAGATAAAATAGGGATACTTTTGGATAAAAGTGTCCAGGCTTTGGATATGGAATGGAATGTAATAGCAGGACCAGGTGGTCTGATTGAAATGAACACAGATGATCCTTCAAGTGTCAAAATAGGTGACGTTGCTGTAATTGAAAATGAAAATCTCTGCATCAGGCGGACAAAGTGCTCTCTTACATGTAATGTTATCTTGTGTAGAAGCTGATGAAAATTGAAAATAAATTTATATATTATGCAAATGATTTAAAGTAGAAGTCGAAGGTGAATAAATGGAACTAACATTTTTAGGAAGTGGTGGCGGACGCTTTCGCTACCATTACCCAGCGTAGAATGACTGGCGGGCTTAGAATAGATAAAATTGATGGAAAAAATATTCATATCGATCCGGGACCTGGAGCACTGGTCAGGACATACCAGTTTGGACTGACCCCCCTTAAACTGGATGCTGTCATGGTTTCCCATTCCCATACTGATCATTATACTGATGCTGAAGTCCTTATAGAGGCAATGACTAAAGGAATGACCCGAAAAAAGGGCACGGTAGTGGGAAGTAAAAGTGTAATTGAAGGATATAAACAATGGGGCCCCTGTATCTCAAAGTATCATTTAAGTAAACCAGATATTTCAATTTTAGGTGTTAATGAAACGGTGAAGTTAGGTAAAATTAAAATAAAGGGAACAAAGACAGTTCATGGAGATCCAACTGCAGTAGGGTTTAATTTAAATGTAAAAAATTTTTCCATATCATATACTGCAGATACCGAATATTTTGAAGACCTTCATAAATATCACAGAGGGGCTGATGTTTTAATAGCAAGTGTCATAAGGCCCAGAAATGAAAAAATAAGGGGACATATGTCTACGCATGATTTTGCAAAACTTGTTGATGAAGTTTCACCTAGACTTGCTATAATGACTCATCTTGGGATGAAAATGGTGGTAAATGATGCTAAAAAAGAAGCAGATTCAGTTAAAGAGCAAACTGGAATAAATACTTTTGCTGCTTATGACGGTATGAAAATTAATCTTGACCAGTTCATGCCCAAACAGGAGACTTTAGATAGTTTTAGATGAATTCAAATTTTTTTTTATTTATTTTTAAAGGGCTTGTTTGGTTTTAAATTATTTTACTTAGGCATTTCTGATTTTTCCATACCTGCTAAATCTGATGGACTGACAAAAAATAAAGCTATTCCATCAATTATTAACCAAATTCCAATTAACAAAGCTAAATAATAAGGATCCCATGCATATGTACCCAGTATAATATATAATATACCCAGTATAACTCCCATACCTCCAGATCCTTTACCGGCGGTTCCTTCTTTAGCAAAGAGTGACATTATACCTGAAATTATCAGGAAGAAACCTACGAAGTAGAGCCAGATGCTTGCTAAGAAGCTAAATAAAAGTATGTGTCCGAACAATCCTATTCCACATATTATTGCTATAATTCCCAGTATTAAATAAGCTATACTTGCTGCTTTGCTTGCGCCCCATGTTCCAAAACTCTGTACCAATAGCCAAATTCCAAGTAACATAATAGCAAATCCAGCCAGAGCACTTACTGTAAATACACTGAACAATGGGAAAGCGATAACTAAAATACCTAAAATTACAGCTAAAATACCTAATAATATATTATTTCCTTCAGCCATATAATTTCCCCCTTAATTTTCAAACAAGCCCTAATAGATTATAATATTAATAAATATAAATAATTATTGATTTAAAAATTTATAATTTGGTACTTAAATGATTTTCATACATAATATGGGCTAAAATTAGTTATTATGTTAAAATAAGGTTATATAGGATATTATATTAGAATATATTCCATAAAAAGCAATTTTAACTCTTTTCTAGTTCTTACTTTTTTGTAAATACCCATCTTTGATTAAAAATAATTCATCGCAGTATTCGGTTAAATTAAGATTGTTTGATAGCATTAAAATAGTGTTTTTGCTCTTTATCTGCATAATTAAATCCATTACTGCTTCTGTACTTTTTTTATCAAGTTCTCCAGTTGGTTCATCAGCTATTATTAAATGAGGATCGTTAATCATAGATCTTGCAAGTGCTACCCTCTGCTGTTTTTCAATTGAAATTTCATCTGGAAATTTGCTGATTTCAACAATACCAACGTTATTGAGGACTTTAGATGCATTATTCATATCTTTTGAAATCATGGGAAGCATCGTATTTTCTAAAAGGTTTAGATATGGAAACAGATTAGCACGCTGGTAGACGATTCCAATTTTATTTTGCCGAATTTTGCTTCTCTCGGATTTAGATAATTTAGACGTGTTTTGACCATTTATTAAAATTTCACCATTTGTAGGAGTGTTTAAAAGGCTTGCAAGATTTAATATGGTTGTTTTTCCAGATCCAGATGGACCTAAGATGAGATTTAGTGAATTTTTCTTAAGTTCTAAATTTATTCCTTTTAAAGCTGTTATTTTAGTTTTATCAGCGCCATAAGTCTTCCAAACTTCTTTAAACTTTAAAATATCATTAGTCATATCTTAACGCCCCCACAACATCCTGTCGGGTGTAATAAAATATGGTATATGCTGCCAGTAACATGCTCAGGCAGGTTGTAAGAAGTAAAGCTGTGACTGGTAACCACCATGGGATTAAAATAGAGAGATGTACAACTTTTATAACCTTTGATAAAATGATTATTCCAAAAATTCCAACTACAATACCTACTAAAGCCCCAATAAATCCCAGTAACCCGGCCTCTAGCAGATGACTTAAAATGATCTGGTGTTCTGTAAAACCCAGTGATTTTAGCAAGCCTATTTCTCTCTTTCTTTCAAGTAAGTTAACGGTCATGGCATTGGTGATTCCAAAAATTCCAATTAAAAACACTATGCTGGCCATTAAATCAAAAAAATTTATGATATTTTTTAAAATAGTTTCCACAAGGCCTAAAAATTGAGATTTATTTATATCTATACCTAATTTTGAGTTTATAAACTCATTTACAGTATTTAAAAGGTTAGTGGTGCTGCCGTTACCGCCTGATTGATTTAAAATTGAACTTCCAGCAGCCGCCTGATTTTGGCCAAGGAATGTGCTAATTCCCAGTCCTGAGCTAACCAGAATCACGAAGATGAGCACGCCAAATCCTATCCTTAAAACGGTAGAAGCATTCCTAAACCAGTTTCTGCGTAAATTTTTATATGAAATACTATAGATGCCTGTATTCATCTAGATATTATTTATGGGAAGTATTAAAAATAATTTGCGATTCATGGGTGCAAAAGTAGTTAAAAACAGGGTATATAGCTCTATTTTTTTTTATTGTGGATATTTTATAATTTAAATGTCTGCTTCCATTATAAAAAAAGTAAATAACTTAAAATTTATTAATCAATATTTTAGGGGATTATATTTATTAAAATTCTTAAAATGTGGTTTTAATTGGTTTGTAAGCCTGAAAAAAAACAATTTTATAATTATTAAATGAAATTTAGGAAATAATATTTTTAAAATTTTTTATTTTTAATAAAAATTTTTAATGCCCTCGAACATGGAATGTTCGGGGCCGGAAACTCTCAAAACCGAAGGTTTTTGGAGACCTCAAACGCAAAGCATGCAAAAACTCCGTTTTTGCTTGTGCCAAAATCGTAGATTTTGAGCGACGTTTGGGGCATCGGAAATCTTTGATTTCCGAAAGGTTAGAAAAATGTTTTGCATTTTTCTAAAATTCTACGAATTTTGCATGCGTCAAACACTTTGACAGTGTTTGCGGTGTCAAAATTGAAAATATAGGAAATGCTACGCATTTCTTATCTCCCAAAAATCGAATTTTTGATTTTTGATGATTTTGATAACACTCGAAAATCGTAGATTTCGATAGCATTTCTTAAAATTTATTTAAGCAATTAAAAACAAATATTTTAGTAAGATTAAGTGAGTTAGTTATTTAAATACTGCAGTTGATGAAAACTCGTGTTTTTAAACTAAAACCCTAATTCAGGTTTGGAGGTTAACGTATGCAGACAAAAACAAGTGGATTGATCTTAATAGTCCTTGGTTTAATTATAATTGCTTTCCCTCTTTTAGGGATACTCCCTTTTAGTTTGCTTCTTGGAATTTCTGTGCTATTTTTAGGTATAGGGCTTTTGATAGCAGGTGTAATTGGAATCCGTGCAAGTACTAACATGGGCGTTGTGGAGCTAATACTGGGAATTATAGCCATTATTTTGGGTATAGGTATCATTATAAATCCTGGATTCTTCAGTTTCTTAGTTGCTTTATTGATTTATATTGCAGGTATATTCCTGATAATCGTAGGTATAATGGCATTTTTTGCTAAAATTAGAAATAAATGGGTAAGTATTGTACCTATAATTCTGGGTTTAATATACATCCTGATAGGATCAATAGTGGCAGATCCTTTTTATTTAGGTGCATTAATAGGGATATGGCTTTTAATTACAGGAATAATCATGTTATTCCAGGATTAAACTCAAAATTCCCTTTTAATCGTTAAAATTAGAAATAATAATTTATTTATTTTTTTGAGATTTCAATTCTTCCAGTTCTTTTTCTATTTTATCTAATTTATCTAAAATAATCTCCAGGGATTTAACTTCTTTTTCACTCTCTGTTTTCCGTTCTTCTCTCAACTGTTCTATAAGGGACGTAGCAATGGCAGCAGTGACCCACCCAGCATATCCAACACCGACAATTATTGCTATAACAGAGATGAATCTGCCGATTCCTGTATATGGAACTATATTTCCATAACCAACCGTGGACATGGTAACAATCATAAAATAAGCTGCATCATCAAGGGTAGAAGCCTGGGGATTTACTGGAGACTCAACCCAGAAGAAAAGCAGTGAGCCAAATACAAAAGTGCCTACAAGAATAAATGTGGCATAATCCAGTCTGGTTTTTTCTGTAATACGGATTATATCTTTAATTCTCATTGCATATTTAAATAGGGCATAAATTCTGAATAAAAGCAGTATTACAACTAAATAATGCATATGTGGGGAAAGTAGGATAATAAGATATGCAAAAGGAATCATAGCGGGGATATAAATCCAATTTTTTGTCAGATATCGCTTTTTATGCTCTTGTTTCTTTATCCATTTTGCAGATTGAAGAATTATGAGTAAAGAAACGATTATATCAAAGTTTACCAGGCTTAGTATAACTGGTTTTAAACTTAGAGCAAAATCCAAAGCTAGAAAAATTAGGATTAGAATATCCATGAATATGGAAACGAATAATAAAGCATTGAAGACTAATTTGAAATTTCGCTGCATATTTTCATCCTGTTCTACTTTACTATTAAAAGTATATCTAAAATTATTTAAATATTCGCTACCAGTAAGCTTGACTCGTACTTAAAAACGATAGTGGTGTATATCTTGGTTTGTTGATTTATATTTTCTTAAAAAATAAAATAAAATTAAAAGTTATAGTTTAAAGATACAGTCCCTTCATTTGAAGTGGTGCTTTGATAGATGGTAACATTTCCACCTTTAAACAGTTGCAGTGTTATAGTTCCGCTGTTGTTATTAGTTTTCTGTACACTGACACTAACATTACCTGGATTTTGGCCTAAATCATATGTGGCATTTCCAGTTCCATTTATAGTTTGATTTCCATTTTTATATGTTAATGTGCCGTTCCATGAACCGTCTGAATTAATTTTAAGCATTACATTTTGATCTGTTTGCATACTTGAATTGTTTTGTGCACTTGAATTATTTGCTGTTGAGTTGTTACTGCTTGTACATCCAGATACAAAAGTTATCAAAGTCAAAAGGGCTATTAAACCTACTGCGATTTTTTTCATTTTAATATCTCCTTTTTTGAATATAATAATCTGAAAGCAGACATTTTAAGCTATTTATTTCATTTCATGGGGTCATAATGTGTCCATTTCTTTTAAATAGTTTAAACAAGTTTTTTGTAATAATATATTGTTTTTAAATCATAAATAATCATCGATTTTATTTTTTTAGGCAATAATATTTGAAATGCAAAGATTTAATGACAACCAATTACTTAATAATTATTAATAATAATTATTTGAGTGTTCTCATTTTGTTAATGGAGAGTGTTAGAATGCTATCTAAAAAACATGATTTACGTAAGATGAGTGAAAGTGAGAGGGAGCATACAGTTAATACGACTACTTACGGCAGTCGATATTTCTGTGAAAGTGTGCCTAAATTTGAGATGCCTGAAGAGGGTATGCCTGCACGGGCTGCTTACCAAATAATCCATGATGAACTGAATCTGGATGGAAATCCTTCTTTAAATTTGGCAAGTTTTGTGACCACATGGATGGAATCTGAAGCCGACAAACTGATACAGGAAAGTATAGATAAAAACTATGTGGACAACGATGAGTATCCTCAGACAGAGAAGATACAGGATAGATGTGTTAATATGTTAGCTCGTCTATTCAATGCTCCTAGTGATTGTAAATCTATAGGTACCAGTGCCATTGGGTCTTCTGAGGCTATCATGCTTGGACTTTTAGCACATAAATGGACGTGGAAGAAGCGAAGGCAGGCTGAAGGTAAACCAGTGGACAAGCCGAATATAGTAATGGGGGCAGATGTACACACGGTATGGGAGAAGTTTGCACGTTACTTCGATGTAGAATTAAGGTTGATACCTTTAAAAAGGGACCTTTACACTATAACTGCAGAAGACGTAACTGAAAATGTTGATGAAAATACCATAGCTGTAGGTGCAGTTATAGGAACGACATTTACTGGACAAATGGATCCTATAAAGGAAATAAACGACTGTTTACTCGAAATTAAAAAAAATAAAGGGTGGGACATACCGATACATGTTGATGGCGCAAGCGGGGGCTTTATAGCGCCATTTATATATCCTGATCTCAAATGGGATTTCAGGCTGGAACAGGTTAAATCCATCAACGTATCCGGCCACAAATATGGTCTAGTGTATCCAGGTATTGGGTGGCTGGTTTTTAAAGATAAAACAGACTTACCTGAAGAGCTTATATTTAATATAAACTATCTTGGAGGTTCAATGCCTAATTATTCACTTAACTTTTCCAAGGGCAGCAGCACCATAATAGCACAGTACTACAACTTCATAAGACTAGGAAAAAGGGGTTATGGGGAAATTATACAGAATATGCTTAAAAATGCCAAGTATTTATCGAAAAAACTGGAGGAATCTGGTAGATTTGAAGTTATAAACAATGATATAATGTTTCCTTTAGTTACTGCAAGGTTAAAAGATGTTGATTTTGATGTATTCCAGCTGTCGGAAAAGCTGCGTGAAAAAGGATGGATTGTACCGGCATATACCCTTCCAGAGGATGCAGAGGATATTGCAGTCGTAAGAATGGTCATTAAAGAGAGTTTTGGTAGAGATATGATAGATATGCTCTTTAATGATATGGTAGATACCTGCAGCAGGTTGAAAGAATTAGCTATCAAAAAAGAAGACGTAGAAGAACGGGAAAATCCATCATTGTTGTATTAAATATTTGTGCTCTTGATTTAATATCATCAGCACACATTTTTTTTTAATTAAAATTTTTATTTTAACTTTGAGATGATACTTGGGGAGTCTTTAATTGTTTCATGGACGCGTTCTGGTAGTAATAGTATAGCAGCAACCAGGAAACAAACACCTCCTGCAAATGTGCCCATATTAACTAGAAACACGTTTAGAAGCAGGCCTGTTTCTGGTAAAACAAATGCACCTACAGCTGAAATTCCAAAGAAAATGGAGCCTAACATGTTCAGCCCTGCTATATTCCAGGAAAAACTGCGGGGACGCCATGACCATAGGGCATGGCTGACTTCCATCCATGCCAGTAAACTGGCAACAAGGAAACAGATTGACCCGTAGGCATCTGGGATCCATACCATATAGGTTAACTGGTTGATGGACAGGTTACTGCGCAGGGCATTGAATGTGTTGAGGTTAAAGAATACCGTTCCAATGAACTGCACCACTACAGCCCACCACCCAATACGGTTTGGTGCCCATACAAGAATGCGAAATTTTTCTTTTTCGTTTAAAGGATTATATGGGGTGTTTATGGCCTCAAGGTACTGTAAAAAAGCTGCAGATGTAAAAAATATAGAACCGATAAAAAAGGTCATGCTGTCGTACGTATCTCCAACCGCTGTTAAATAGGAAGGTACAGCACCAACTGCAAAACAAGTGGCTCCAATCGAAAAAAGAATCCCCATCCACCATCCTATGGCGCCGGGTGCCCACCATGTCGATCCTCTACTTTTATCGAGCTGAAAATGATGTTTTCGATTGTGACGAGAAGCCCAGGGAACTGTTTTACCTTCAGGGGTTTTTAATGTAGCCTTTGTTGCGAAGGGGCCAGGCCCTTTAGCATTTAGGCATGACCAGCCTTCTGGCAGGTTAACAGGAAGCAAATTGCATTTGTTCTTGTTACTGCTTCTATTTTTCTCTGTTTTCATTCTGATGCCCTGCTGATTTACTCAGTTATCTGTAAAACCTGCGGAAAATTTATAAAATTTAAGTATTAGCTGTTGTACTATTTCTTAATCAAAAAAAATTTACATTTAAACTTATAATTAATACTATGGATTTTTTCTTATTTATAATAGGAGTGATATCTATAATATTGGGTATGGGAAACCTGTATAAGCGAAAAAGAAATTCCAAACCGTTTGGATTTTTCCCTTTTTTGCTGGTTGTAGCAGGAATTGCATGGGTTATAGCTGCTCTATATTAAAATCCCATTAGTTCATATTAATTATCATTCTGCGGTATTTTGAAATTGAAGCTGAAATGGAATCAGATGACCATATGTCATCCTATCCTGTCTGAATTAATAAAGTAAAGTAGGATTTTTATTCTGGTCTATGTCTGTTATCCTGTCTTCTTCCGACTGTTCAAGTTTTTCAATTGATTCCATTATATCCGCAAAGAACATTTCTGCCATATCTTTACTGAAACTCTCCTTCACGACTATTCTCAAAACAGCAGTGTCATCAGCGTTTGCAGGTAGAGTATATGCTGGTACAATCCACCCTTTCTGCCTGAGCTTTTCTGAAAGATGGAACACGCTGCACGTGGTATTTTTGAGCTCTACAGTTACTATTGGAAATGTGACGCTTTTATTTATGACTTCAAATTTACCGGACCCGTTTAACCTGGTTGCGAGGTAGCGCGCATTTTCCTGCATGTTTTTCATTATCTTTTTGTAACCGTCCATCCCCAGTCTTATGAAGTTGTAGTACTGTGCTATTATGGTGCTGCTGCCCTTGGAAAAGTTAAGTGAATAATTAGGCATGAAACCTCCCAGATAATTTATTTTAAATATAAGCTCTTCAGGGAGATTTTTTTTATCTTTAAACAGCAGCCATCCAATACCAGGATACACTAAACCGTACTTATGGCCGGATACGTTGATGGATTTAACCTGTTCCAGCCTGAAATCCCATTTGAGATCAGGGTATAAAAACGGCAGTATAAAGCCCCCGCTTGCAGCATCAACATGTATCGGTATATCCCACCCTTTAGTCTCCTTAATTTCAACTAGTGCCGTGTTAATATCTTCTATAGGGTCCATCTGCCCCGTAAATGTTGTCCCAATTACTGCCCCCACTGCTATAGTATTCTCGTCAACTGCAGCTTTAACGTCTTCTGCGGTTATTGTGTATATATCTTCTTTTAATCCGCTTATATAACTGAATGAAGACATAATCTCGGTGATTTTGGTATCTGTTATTTTGCATATGTCCTTTCTGAGGGGTATAAGTCTGAGTTCCACGTCGAAATAGAGGGCGAACTTTTCCCATACCGTGTGGACGTCTGCACCTATTACTATATTCGGCTTGTCTGCGGGTTTACCTTCAGCTTCCCTTCGTTTCTTCCACGTCCACTTGTGGGCCAGAAGTCCGAGCATGATAGATTCTGAAGAACCTATAGTAGCGCTTCCAATGGAGTCACTGTCTTTGGGGGCATTGAATAACCTTGCAAGCATGTTTACAACTCGGTCCTGGATTACTTGAGTTTGAGGATACTCATCGTTGTCGATATAGTTCTTTCCCATACTTTCCATTATTAACATGTCGGCTTCAGGTTCCATCCATGTGGTTACAAAACTTGCTAAGTTTAAGGCAGGGTTACCGTCCAAATTCAGTTCATCATGGATTATTTGGTAAGCTGCCCGTGCAGGCATTCCTCTATCTGGCATGCTGTACTTAGGCACGCTTTTTCTGAAATAACGGCTGCCGTAAGTTGTGGTATGTTCCCTTTCTAACTTACTCATTTCACCTAAATTTTTCTTGTTTGATAACATCTAAAATCCTCCTGTTTTAAAAATAATTTTAATTGTAACTTTAGAACTTTAATAAATCTAAATAATAGTTTTATTAAAGAAAAAAAATATTTTTTTTGATATGTTCATTAATTAAACAATGGTAGTTATTTTATAAGTTTTTGAGCTAATCTTTGAAAACTAATTTTTTGCAGAATAAATGCTTAAAAGTAGTGGAGCGATGTGTATCTTAAATAATTCTAACCATAAGTGTTTTTGCATGTTTTTAATGGATTACAGCTAAAGGTGGAATTTCCTTTGTTTTTAATTGATAAATTTAATATAAATTAATTTATTTTACTAAAGTGGAAGATGAAACAAATCGAATATTCCCCTCATTTTTAAACCCCTCGAATGCGAAGCATTCAGAGTATAAAAAAACCTTTGAGGTTTTTTAAAACCATATAAAGTAACAGGACTCCAAATATGTACCTCAACTGTTTTCTGGCATTTTATGTGCTGCTAAAACGTCTATCTGGGCCATTGGGATACCTGCAACCGCAAGTATAGCAAACTGAAGCAGGTTAATATAACCTATAAGGAGGTAAACTGGGCACATATAATCCATTTAAAATATACGAAATAATCCACCAACTGAAGTAAATACAATTATAAGTGAAGACGCTCTCACGGGTCAATCATTTTAAAACCCAATATTATAACTATGATGTGCACTAACACAACCCCCCTCCAATTCCTAGAAGTCCTGAAGCTATTCCAGTCATAAATCCCCAGAAAACAAATTCATATTTGCTGATAGATCTTTTTTGATGCCTTTCTGGTGCTTTGAACCTTAAAAAATCAATTTAAACTACAATTAATAATGGCCCTAATATTATCCTGAAAATATCTGCAGAACATGGGTGGCGATGGAACCTCCAATTATTCCTCCTAAAAACTCTATTAGGCCCAGGGTTACTGCGGGCTTTATAAGAACACATTTTTTACAGTAGTGAATATATGTTCTGCTAAGCGCTGTGGGAAGAATTACAGCCAAGCTTGTACCAAAGGCAATTTTTATTGAGGTATCAGGATCAATACTAATGATAATAAGAGCAAGAACTGAACAGGGGCACGTATAAAACCTCCTCCACACCCAAAAGCCAAGTTGCAAATCTTACTCCTGCGCCAGTAATTATTAGGATAAGTATATAAGTGGAATTAATTAACATGATATTTAATTTAGTTTTTTTAATCAAAAATAAGTTTAGATAACTAGTTTTTAGTGGGGTATAGAAATAATTGTAATAAACCTTAAAATTCTACAAGGTTATATTACATGTAAGCTATTCTATAAGCTGTTTTTCATCTATTTTAGGTAATGTGACAATATTACACCAAAAATCTATAAAAGTACACATATGCTTTTTAAAATCTTCTAAATCAATTGGTTTGATTATACATGCATTTGCATATTGTTTGTATAAGTTATTTATATTCATATCGTCAGTGGACCCTGTAAGTATAATTACAGGAATGCATTTTAATTTATCATCTGTTTTAATCTCTTTAAGTATTTTTATACTACTTTCTGCAGGCAAACTTGAATCTAACAAAATTAAAGATGGCTTTTTACAATTTTTATATTCATTTTTATTATATAAGTAATCCATAGCAGTTATATCGTTATCGACACTTTTAATATTCATTATCTTACAATTATCTAATAATTCCATTATTAAACGAGTATCGGCAGGACTATCTTCTATTAATAATATTTCAACATTATCTGGGGCACTCATTTAAACCTCCACATTAATTTTTGTAGTAAGTCCATTTTATTTTGTAAAACATAATTCAAACAATTTTTCATTTTTTTAAGGGGAGTTGTATTTTAGTATAATTCATATTTGTTAAATGCTGATTGTTAAAATTAGAATAAATTATGGATTACAAGCTTTAAAAGTTGAAAAAAATTTAACTTAATGATCTATTTTTAGCATTATGGGGAAATTCTTATTTCTTTTTGCACTACTTTAGTATGGCAAGTATGGATTCTGACCATTTGCATTGATTCAACGTTGTTAATGATGCTTATGGACCATTTTATGAGATTTTTCAAGTTTTAAATATTTATTCAATTTAATACGTAACTCTGCAGATACATAGAGGCCCATATTATTAACTTGCACAATCTTTGATTGTGATGTGCCAAAGCCTACGGCCAACAAAATTTTTGATTTTGTGGCCGAGAAAACTTCATTTTCTACGGTTTTGGAAGCTTTTACAATCTTTGATTGTGATGTGCCAAAGCCTACGGCCAACAAAATTTTTGATTTTGTGGCCGAGAAAACTTCATTTTCTACGGTTTTGGAAGCTTTTACAATCTTTGATTGTGATGTGCCAAAGCCTACAGCCAACAAAATTTTTGATTTTGTGGCCGAGAAAACTTCGTTTTCTATGGCTTTGGCAACCGTCGAAAATTCATAGAATTTTCGGGCCTCCAAAACCTACGGTTTTGGAAGTGTGAAATAAAAGATAGAACCTTTACCAAATTTTGATTCAACCCACATTTGGCCATCATGACATTCAATAATTTTTTTAGAGATTGACAAACCAATTCCGCTGCCAGTATATTCTTCTAGTGTATGTAATCTCTGGAATATAGTGAAAATACGGTCAAAATACTGTGGTTCAATTCCAATACCATTGTCAGAAAAAGAAAATATATATTCATTCTTATTTTTATCTATAGAAGTTGAAATATGTATTTTTGGAGTTTTATTCTCTTTTCGGAATTTGATGGCATTGGATATAATATTTTGAAATACCCTGTAAAGTTGGTTCTCATCAGCTATAACTGTTGGAAGCGGATCATGGGTAATTTTAGCATTAGTCTCTTCAATTAAATTTTTCAGCCCCTCGATAACTCTATTAAGTATAATTTTGGAATTAACAAGCTTAAATTCTTCATCTTTTGTTGAAACTCTTGAATATTCAAGTAAATCGAGGATCATACGCTGCATTCTTTGTGAGGCTTCGACAACATATCCTATAAATTCATCAGCATCATGATCTAATTGTTCTTTATAACGACGCTCTAATAACTGTGTAAAACTAGAAATAGTCCTTAAAGGCTCTTGCAGGTCATGCGAAGCGACATAAGCGAATCTTTGAAGTTCCTCATTAGAACGTTCTAATTTTTTTACTGTTGATTTTAATTCTTCTTCTGATTTTTTACGTTCTGTAATATCACGAGCAATAGCAAGGCTTACCCTTTTTTCTCCAAGTTTGAAAGTGTGCACACTAATTTCAACAGGTATTTGCCTTCCATTTTTAGTTATAGTAACTGATTCGAACGTGATATATTTTTTCTTTTGAAGTTCTGCCATGAATTCAGGTACTTCCTCTTTATTATCTGGTGCAAATAAATCTAAAGGGGTTTTATTTAAAAATTCTTCTCGCGTGTAACCCAATACGTTAACTGCAGCATCGTTTACTTCAATAAAATTCCCAAATAACCCACTTCCACGACTTTCAGATAATGTTATTATATCGAGTGCTTTATTGAATAATTCACGGAACTTAACTTCACTTTCTTTTAGTGCTTTCGCGTTTTGTGATGCCGCAAACGCTTCGCGTTTAACGGATTCAAAAGCATTTTTTAATTCTACCGTACGTTCTTTTACTTGTTTTTCTAGATTATTACGAGCTTCTTTTAATTCCTGCTCACCTTGACGTCGTTTAATGATTTTGTACAGTTCATTGGCCACTGATTGAATCTGGATTACATCATGATTATCATATTCTTCGATTTTATTTCCCACACCAAAAATAAATTTAACTTTATCTCCATCAAATACAGGAACACTTATAAATCTTTTAACAGATACATGTCCCTCTGGAAATCCCTTTCTATTTGGGGAATTTTTAAAATCATTATAAACAACAGGGCCTTTAACTTTTATACAGTCAGTCCAGTTCCCTGCCTGTTCAATGGGATAATGGGTTTTAAATGAAGTTTTACAGGTCTTAAAAGCTTCATTATTCCATGTATCTAAAATAATTGTCTTCTGATCATTAGAAATTAAATGGAAAAACCCAATGGCACTATCTGTGAAACTTACTGCATGATTTAGTGCATAACTATATAGTTCTTTATCTGTAAGTTTGGGTGAACTCTTGTAAAGCTCAAGAAAAAAACTTTCCCTTTCCACTTCTTTATATAAATTTTCTTCAGCTTTCTTACGTTCAGTATCATCAAAAACATAACCTTTAACTTGAACAAGTTTACCTAAATCATTAAAAACGCCAACAACATTGGCAATGACGTGAAATCGTTTTCCATCTGGCCTTGTAAGCCATGTTTGTCGATTCTTAATTTTTTTCTCTTCCTTTAAAATAGTAATAAGATCAATCCAACTTGCAGGATTGAATTTTGAAATATTTGAATGGATAACTTTTTCAAGATTATTAAATCCATATATATCCAAAAATGATGGATTACAATCAAGAAGTTCTCCTTCAGGTGTTGCAATGAAATCTCCTGTCAAATCATCTTCAAACCACCCACGGTATTTTTCTTCACTCTTTTTTAATTTTTTGTCAAGTTTATGTTTATAAAGGGCGGTTTCTACAGATAATTTTAATTCATAGTAACTAATTGGTTTACTGATAAATCCATAATGTCGTGTTAATTTCATTCTTTCAAAAGTTTTCTGGTCTGAATAACCAGTTAAATATATAACGGGAATATTAAAAAGATCTGTTATCTTTTTAGCAGCTTCAATACCGTCTATTTCACCTTTAAGTGTTATATCTATAAGTATTAAATCTGGTTTAAGATCCTTTGCTTTTTGGATGGCTTCCCTTCCAGTTGAAGCTGTTGAAACTACTTCAAAATCCATATCTTCTAATAATCTCAGGATATCCAGTGCTGTAATGGCTTCATCCTCAACAATTAGGATCTTGGCATGCATAAATAATTTTTGGTGATAACTAAAATTTATAATTATTGCACTATTTTTTTTATTTCGTGGAATTTTTAATGACTCAGTCATAACTATTAAATTAATTAAATAAAGCCTTAATCTGCTTTATGTTATAATGACAGTGTCATCATGAATTGAAAGTTATCAGTGATTAATTTTGTAATTGGTTCTGTTGCTATCTTAAAGAGTCACTATATTTTATTTCTATGTTATTTACCTCCATTAAATAACATTTCAAAAAATAAATTACATAAATTTAAACATATTGAAAAATAATTAATCATATAAGAAACTATTTCAATAAATTAAATGAGGTGTTTTAAAATAACTGAAACTAAAGATCAATTAACAGATGACCCGAAGTCTAAATTAAAGAATAAAGCTATATCATTAGTTACATACTTGTTTGAAGATGAGGATGAATACAAAGTGTCTCACAATATACAAAAAAATATGGATGGAGATATCTGTGTATTTATTACAAATAATAAGAACAGATTTAAATTGATTGATACTAGAGAACAATAAATTTTATTTTAACTTCAAAACCAAGTAAAAAATAAATAAATTTAATTAAATTATTTCCTTTTGGGTATAAAAACACTTATAATGAACCCTAAGATCAAAATCAGGGTTAGTGCATTGAAAGTTTGTTTCATTGAATAACTAATGGTAGATTCAACGATCTGTGTGGCCTGCGGTACTAATTCTGGAGATATTTTAGGAGGAACTGTCTGCATTTTTTCCACGTAGTTAAAAAGACTGTCATGTATTTGTTTAGTTGTCATGTTTCCATCTAAACCTGCTGATTCTATTCCAGATGTAAGACCGCCGAATATTCCAAGTATAAGTAACACTCCAATTAAAGCTGTTCCTACAGAATAGCCCAGATTTTTAAATGCATTTAAAAAACCTGCAGCATCAGTTTCCTGGTCACTTTTTGCAGCGGACATGGTTAAATTGGTTAATTGTGAAAGTAAAAGGCCCACTCCAATACCAAATACAACTGTTCCAGGTATAATATCGATTATGTGGGTGTTTATGTTAAATACGCCGCCTAATATGAATGCACCAGCTGCAGAAATGATAAATCCTATCATTATGATGTATTTAGATTCTAAAATCGATGATAATTTTGCACCAAGCAGTGAAAAGATTAAAATACTGATTGAAGCAGGTAAAAGGGCAACACCTGTCATAAATGCGTTGATTTTGGCCACCTGCTGCATGAATACTGGAATTATGAAAAGAAATCCTGCCAGGGGTATCTGCTGTATAATGGAGTTTAAATTCCCTAAGCCAAATATGCGGTTTTTAAGGAGAGATATGTCAGATAAAGGCTCCAGTCCATTATTAATTCTTCTTTTCTGCCATACTAAAAATAATATAAACAGAATAGAACCTGAAATCAATAGTACTGCCACGTAAGACCAGTAGTCTGGCCTTGTAAGTAATAAAATGCCTAGAACAATTAAAATTAGGGATACTATTGAGAGTAACACGCCTACTTTGTCTAAATCTTTCCAGGTTAACGTTGGTTTTGATTCACTTAAGTAATGTCTGAAAATTAGTATGAAGGCAACAAAAACCAGTTCTGAACCGAATACAAGTCTCCAGGTAACAAATGTAGTGAATATTCCACCTACAATCGGCCCAACTGCAGCACCCATTGCTGCTATTCCTCCCCAGATCCCAAATGCGGTGACTTTATCTTTACCTTCGTAAGCAGCTCCGACTATTGTTGTGGTTGCAGGTAAGATCATAGCTGCCCCGATGCCTTCTAAAATGGACCAGCCTGTAAGGAGCATAAAAGCATTTACACTTAGGGTTGCTGTGATTGTTCCACATGCATATATCATTAATCCAATAAGAAACGTCTTCTTTCTACCAAGAATATCCTGAAGTTTGCTTCCAAGCAGCATAAATGATGCAATTATTAATGCATATAATGCGATTATGGATTGGATAATTGATAACGTTGTATTTAATTCTACAACTAGGGTACTTATGGCTACATTCATGGCTGATGAGTCTAAAACAATTATAAAGATTGCCATGCAGGCAATTATCACTACACTCCATTTATTCTGGTTTTTATGAGCCATAAAAATCCCTTTACAATTTATTAAATTTAATATGTATTTTATTAAATTTAAATTTTTGCTTTAAGGTTAATATCAATTTTCAGACTCAATTAAGGTTTAAAATCAATAATTTTTATTTTATAATTAAAATGCTTTTAGTTTAGATCAAAACATCTTTTTTTATGTATTTAAGGAAAAATATAAGTATTAATTTTGCAATATATAGGTAATAGTCGGTGATAAAATGAATCGTGATAATTTAATTATTGCTGGAATAATCATTGCAGTTGTAGTGATTATTGCTATTGTACTGGCTGTATCCGTTGGAAATAGCACATTCACGAGCGGTAATATATCTTTCCAGTACCCTAAGTCATGGAGCCAAAACCATGTGGTGGGAGATTTTACCAATAATTCACTGTATTCTGAGATTACTTTAACTGCAAATATTCCTGATAGACAAAGCCCCATATCATATATTGTTATTCAAATGCAAAAGAAATCACAGGGGACTTTACAGCTTCCCGGAACAAATACGATAGTGATGAATACCACAAATTCAACAGTTGGAAGTGCTAACATTGGAAACTTTAAAGCAACTCAGCTGGGATCCTATGGGTCAGATGTAGCTCAAAAAGTAACAATTGTAGATACTGGTAGCAATTATCTTGTACTGGAGTATATTTGCCCACCAAGTGCGTTGAATCAGACTGAACAAGCTTATAACCTTATTCTACAGACACTAAAGATTTCATAAATATTTAAATTTTTTATTTTTAGTAAAAATGCCCAATTGCTACCTCAAAAATAAATTTAATTGTTATAGCTTTAAATTAGAAGAATAAAAATAATTTTTGCTTAAAAAAATAAAAATTATAATTTGCATGAATTAATAAAGCCTGCTCGTATCAAATGGTCTGCAAGTACAACTGCAATAGAAGATTCAGCAACTGATGTTACCCTCGGGCAAATACAGGGGTCATGTCTCCCCTTAATTTCAATTTCTGTATCGTCCATTTTTTCAAGATCAACAGTTTCCTGAACTTTAGATATTGATGGTGTTGGCTTTACAGCCATTCTAGTTACAATTGGCATTCCATCTGAAATTCCACCTAATATTCCGCCAGATTTGTTTGTTTTAGTTTTTATCTTATTGTTATCCACATAAAATTCATCATTCATTTGGGAACCTTTTAAACCAGCAGCTTCAAATCCTGCTCCAATTTCAACACCTTTAACGGATCCTATTCCCATTAAAACCTTTGCAATATCTGCATCTAACTTGTCAAATACAGGCTCTCCAAGACCTGCAGGCACATTTAAAACTATTGTTTCAACTATCCCTCCTACAGAATCTCCTTTTTGTTTTAAATCAAGAATTAATTCTTCCATTTTTGCCGCAGCTTCTAAATCTGCACACCTTACAGAATTATTTTTAATGTTTTTTTCTATTTCAGTTAATTCGACCTTTTGAGCTTCAATACTACCTACTTTTGTTACATGGGCGATGATTTTAATATTTAGCTTTTCAAGGAGTTTTTTTGCAACTGCACCGCCTATTACATGCCCTATGGTAGTTCTTCCGCTTGCTCTGCCTCCTCCTCTGTAATCATAGTGTCCATATTTACTTATCCATCCATAATCTGCATGCCCTGGTCTTGGTTTATTTCTAAGTGCTTTGTAAGCTGATGAATCCATGTCCCTGTTATAGACTGCTGCTGTGATAGGTGTACCATCTGTTTTTCCTTCAAATATACCTGATAAAATCTGGACTTCATCTGTTTCGCCCCTGGAAGTTGTAATTTTACTTGTTCCGGGCCTGCGCTTATCAAGCTCCACTTGTATGTCTTCTTTTGATAATTTCAGCCCTGCAGGGCAGCCGTCTACAACAGCTCCAAGTGCAGTACCGTGGCTTGAGCCGAAGGTTGTTATTTTAAACATTTTGCCTGTTGTATTTCCTGACATGGATCCACGTCCTTATAAAATATTTGAGATTGAATTAATAGTAATTTAAAATATTTTAATGATTATTAAATATTATCTGGATTTACATTTATTAAATGTTAATAGTAGTATTTTTGAAAAATGGTTGTTTTAATTATGTTCAATAGTTTACTTTATTTTAGCTAATAAAAATTAAAACAGTTTAATCATAGTTATAATTTAGATAATCCATCTGTTTTTGAATTTTTTCTCTAATTTCTTTACCTGCAATTTTTTCACATAAAAACAGGCCTAAATCTATTGACGAGGTCACGCCCCTTGCAGTTATAATATTTCCATCCTCAATAATCCGCTTATCTGTTGCATTAGATGTGAATTTTTTAAGATTTTCAATCAGCATGGGATGAGTGGTGGCTTTTTTATCTTTAATCAGTCCTGCAACCCCTAAAATTATAGAACCTCCACATACTGATGTTACTGTTGATTTATCCTGTGCTGTTTTTATCCATTCAATAAACTCTTTGTCCTGTGCGATGTATTTTACTCCTTCTCCTCCAGGCACAACGATAAAATCATATTCACCTAAATTATTTAGAATTTTATCTGCAGTGATTTCTAAACCTTCTGCAGCAGTTACTTTGTTTTTGTTGGAGCAAACATCATATTCTAAGTCATTTATAAATCCCATGGTCTTTAATCGTGTTAGAGGGTCATAAGCTCCAATAAAATCTAATGTTGTCATTTTGTCATAAATTATAAAAGCTATTCTCATTTTTTAACCGTTTTAATTTTATATTTATTGTTTACATTTTAAAATTAAATATAATTTTATTGCAGGCTAAATCAACAAAATTATACTTAATGTTTCCAATTACATTATGTTCAATGTTAATATGGGCTCTAAAGTTTTAAATAACACCCTTTTTTAAATCCATTGTTTTATTTCATATTCTTTAAATTTTTATTTAACCTCTTAAAAATCAAATATTTTTCATCATATCTTTTTTTGACCTCAATTGGCGAAATATTTTTTTATTTATATTTAAAATAAGGGTTTAGCTTTAAATTTATTTTTTTGTTCAAATAGGTACGAAATAAATATTTTTTAGCTAATCGAAAGCTTTTTAACACATTTCTGATATAGATCAGATTGTAATACAAAAAATAGTATTTGTATTACATATTATGACATGGAGGTGAAAAAGTGAAGAAACAATTAGGAATTCTTTTACTTGCCCTTGCTGTTGCAATAGGATTTTCAGGGGCAGCAGCTGCACAAAATTATGGTTATGCAGCGCAAACTGCAACAGGTAATCAGTACACTGGTTATGCTAATCAGGGAATGACCTATTCGGGAATGAACCCTTTAACATACATTATAGGATCATACGTGGTGAGACTAGTATATCTGATACACATGGTGCTAATGGGAGGATACATGCCTGGAGGTATGATGGGTAACATGCCTATTCCTGGAACTACAACGGGCACTGGAGGAACCACAACTGGAACTGAGGGAACTACAACCGGTGCTGAAGGAACAGCTACTGGAACTGAGGGAACTGCAACAGGTACAGAATGAAGTATTAACGCTGCTAAATAAAAATACAACTGTGTAACTATTTCTAACGCATTATAAAAAGCAATCAAAATCAGTTAGCATATATTATTCAATTCATTTTTTTTAATTTGGGTTATATTTAATTTAAAACGTTTTGGGCAGTAATTTGTTTATTTTATAAATGGGTAGATATGATTTTGATGATTATATCCGCACAATAAATGCAGTTTTTTCTCCCCTGTCAAACCCTGCATTTTCATAAAAATTTAATATATTTTCATCTTTCCTGCTGGTGGTAAGCACCACTTTGTAGCAGTTATTTTCTTGAGCTATATTAACTGCTTTTTTTAAAACTGCCGTACCATACCCTTTATTTCTGTAATCTGGATGGGTGACTACATTTTCTATTATCCCGTAAGGTCTGGCTGACCTTGTCAAGTTTTTGATAATAGTTAAATTGCACGAGCAAACAAGCATTTCATCTTCTTCAATTACTAAATAAAAATAGTCAGGATCAGATAATATTTCCTTCCAGTGTTCCTTTAAAGCAGTATCTATTTTTAATTTGGGATCATCGGGGATTAAATACTCATAAAGCGATAAAAGGCTTTTTAATTCTTCGTACTTAATTTGACGTACTTTTTTAATCATCACAAACACTACTATCTCGGATTCTTGCATATAAAGCTTGATTATGGAGTTTTCCGGATTTAAAAACACTGTTTCTTAAAATTCCCTCAAGGACAAAATCATTCTTTTCAAGGACTTTTCTTGATGCAGTGTTATGTTCAAGGGGCACTGCAAAAATCCTTTCCAGCTTAAGATTATTAAATGCAAAGTTTACAATGCCTTCTAGGGCAGAAGATGTAATGCCTTTTCCCCAGTGGTCTTCTCCTAACCAGTACCCAACTTCTGAAGATTTTCTCTCTATGTCATTACCTACAATAAGCCCTATGCCGCCAACAGCTTTAGCATCTATGGTTATGGCAAAATTATGGCCCCATTCTTTATTTCCTGCAAATTCTATCCATTCTTTTCCATCTTCAGTAGTATATGGATATGGAAATGCATCCCTCAAAGTAGATGCTACATTGTAGTTATTGGCATTTTTAACTAGATTTTCAAGATCGGAAGCCTTCCATTTCCGTAATGTACATTTATCACATTTAATTATCATTATTAACCCATTCACTTTTTTACTTTTAGTTAAAATCTGAATTTTAATTTATTAATAGTTTAAGTATTTCTATAACCTAATACAATTACTAGTTTGGAAATAACTGATCTATTGGTGACGTATGTCACAAACCATGTGAAAAATTAGATAGTTCATCTAATTGTATAACTGTTCGAATGTTTTTATAATTAATTTAATAGTTTGTTAACTTATTAAAATGTTTGAACATTTCTTAAAATTTAATCTGGGACTATTAATATCTAATTATTTAAATTAGAGGTAATACTTCCGTTTTATTATTTTAGTATCATAAGTTAATATGAAAATAGTGTTTGGAATTAGTATTAAAAAATCAGTAATACCTTAATATTAGCAGTATATGCATATATATGCGTTGTTGCTTTTAGAAACATTTAATAGATGTATATAGAAAAGGGGACGCATTTAACAATATGTTTATATGCTGGAACGTTAAATTAGATCATACGCAGCAATATTGATTGTATTCATCAATGTTTCTAAACGTGAAAAGTGCTGTTACTTGAGTTGAGTAATATTACTTGATATGAAACAATTAATTCAATTGTTGGATATATGAATATAAAATAGTCAATTAATTTGAAGGTGGTATTAATGGGCATGAATAGGGTTACGATTTCGGTACCTGAAGATATTGATTTGATCTTTCGTAGAAATGCAGCAATAAAATTTGCTTTTAGAAGAGGCTGGTATGGGAAAGCTATACTTGAAGCAATACAACTTTGGATTACACACCAAACGAGTAAAAAATCTGATATTTCTGAAGAAGAAAAAAATTATCTGTGGAACATCTTTAAAGATAAAATTGATATTGATTCTGATAATCCGGAAGAAATATTAGATTCAGTTGTTCAGTATTTTGAAACTGATATTAAGTATGCTGAAAAAGTGAATTACAGATTAAATGACCACAAAATTATAGTGGATAAAGAAGATTCATTGGACTCTTATCTTCCTCAGTTAATAGTACAGGAAGATGGTTCTGTATATTTAAGCTGTATTGTAGAAAATGTTGCTTCTGCAGCTATTAAAGATATAACTGGACAGGAATACATAACTTCTAATTCACGCACATTGCTTTGTACCTATGAATCAATTAATTCTGAGGCAGAAACTCAGAAAAGCGAAGTCTTAGAAAATCAGGTAAATCCAATTAGATCTAAATAAAAAAAATAGAAAGGCTCAATAATCAAATTACTTTCATTAACTTAGAATATCATTGATATCTAAGTACAATATCTCTATAAAGAATGAAGTTTGTTGATTATTAGTCTCAATTCTTATTATTCCGCTTAACTGTTCTAATAGTGCATGTGTAAGCTTCAAATCATCTGCATTTTTCACTACAGGAACTTTAGGTCGGGGTCCATTATCTGCAATTTCTATAGTTATTCTACCGTCCTGTGATTTAGATTCAATCATTAAATTAATTTTGGCACTTTTTGTGAATGATTTAAGTCTGTAATTGAGTATATCATTAATAATAAGGCCGCATGGAAGTATAATATCTAGATTCATAGGTGCATGACCTTCAATTTTCAAATCAACGAAACTTTCTGCATTATAAATATGGAGAAGCTTAGAACATATTTTCTGAACGTATTCATTAAAATCTACCTGTTTAACATCATCATAATACAGGAGTTGTTCGTGGATATTTTGAATAAAACTCAACCCTACTACCTTATTTATCTTATTTTCATTTAGATAAAATTTATTATACTGTTCAGGCTGGTCCAGTTCTTCGTTTACACACAGAAGATTGGTCATGGTCTGTAAAATATTTAGAATTCGATCATTAAACTCCTCTGAGATTATATTTTTAGCTTTAATTGTATTTATTAAATCTCTTTCAGTATTTTTCAGCTTAGATACATCTGATATTGCTGTTATGGAGGCTATTATATTCCCTGATTTATCAAAAACAGGTGAAGAGTTAATCATAACAGTTTTATCGGTATATTCATCGTATTTTATAACCTGTTCTAAGTTCTCAATATCTTCCCCACTTATAATTGATTTGATTGAGGGGAATTCTTCACCAGCTATTTTTTCACCATTTGGGCTGTATAAGTTGAGTGCATTGATATTATTTATTTTTATCAAATTTTTTTCTATATTAAACTCATCTAAGTTATCAGTACCAAACATGTGGAGCAATTCTCTGTTTACAAAAAATTCATGTGATTTCCTGCAGTCTAAAATAATGATTCCACAGGGAACTGCATTTAATAAAATTTCAAGCCATTTTAATTCTGATTCAGTGGAATCATACTGGTTAAAAAATTCAGTGTTGGGGTTTAAATCTATAACATCGTCATATTCTTCTAGATAGGAGTAGTCTTCAATGGTAAGGTTAGCTTCTTTTTCAATGTCTTCTTCTACAAGTTGTTCGTAATTTTGAAGCTTCCAATTTAAATCATCGACTTTCTTTTTTTCAATTGCAAGGAGAACTGATTTTTCTAGTAATATTGGAGTTAACTGCTCTACCAGTAAATAATTATCAGTTAATTCTTTAACTTTTTCCTCATTTTTGGCACGGGTTATAATAATCAATGCAGGGTTATTCCACTTTTTTGAGATCCTATCTAGTGTTGCTTTCTCAAAAGTATCATAACATTCCATTTCAAACAAAACAGCATCAAATTCTGAAGCATCAAATTCTAATAAATCAATGAAATCCTCTAAATTAAGCATATCTTTAAGATGAAGATCAGTAAATCCCACAATTGCCTCGAATGGATAATTTATATTATTCTTAATTAAAAGAACACTTGTATTCATTGATGCTCATCTCACTTGTTAAATTTATTATTAACATCTGTATTTGCGTAAATACTGAATTGTTTGATGGATTTAAATTTTCCACTGTTGTACTGATTTTTTACTGATAGTTAATAAAGTATAAACATAGATATCACATCATCACATAAAAAAATTTCTACTTCTTCATAAATATGAATTAAAAATAAAATTAAGATTTAAATTAAGGGGATATATTGTTTAATATGTTTTCACTATTTAATCTATCTTTAAAATGCTCTACTGTTCATTAAATGTATTAATCAATTTATCAGTTTTTATAAACCACTACTTTTGACAATAATCTGTGAAAAAGGTTGCATTTACATGTCTATTTTAAATATTACCATATTTGAAGTCATTATGATAGTTAATATATTTTAAATTAATTTGAAGTTCTAATTAGCCCATTTATGTGGTTTATTTTGTTTTAATTTGTAAAAATATAGAATTTTAACTTTTATAAACTGTACTATTAAAATCTAACTATTTTGCGATTTTGCTATTTGTTATAAGATGCATTGAAATGTTTGGCCAGAACAGTGCGGGAATGTCTATCATGAAAAGCATGGAGACATTTTGATGAGAGTAGTATTAAATGTTTTGATGATATTCATATCACGATTTATAAGAGCGTATAGATATGAATGGAAGGGGATCACTTTGGATTCAAAAAATCTATACAAAAACATGTTATTTGAAGAATTAGACTATTTGAAAGATATAGAACTCTATTCTCAAAGATATAGCAATAAACTAACAGTAAACCGGGTTTTTGACGAGGAATATTATCATTCAATGAGACATGTGACCTTTTTGCTTCCAGCATATAATGAAGAACAGTCTATTGGTGTCCTGGTCAAAAATATCCGCAGATATTCCAAATCCAAAGTCATTGTGGTTGACAACAATTCTAAAGATAAGACGGCCTATGTTGCAAAAAAATCAGGGGCCAATGTACTTAAAGAACGAAAACAGGGAAAAGCACATGCTATAAAAAGAGGTTTTGAGAATGTAAAATCTGATTTTATAGTAATGCTGGATGCAGATAACACATATGATCCAGAAGATGCTCAAAAACTTTTAAAGCCATTGATGGACGGTAAAGCGGATGTAGTTCTAGGATCTCGTCTATTAGGCAAACGTGAAAAAGGCTCTATAAGTCGATTTAACCTGGTGGGTAATCGCCTGTTGAGTTTTTTTGCCAGCATACTGTTTTCTAAAGTTTCAGATGTATGTACTGGTTACTGGGCCTTTCAAAGAAAAGTGATAGACAGTCTTTTGCAGGAAGGTATAGATTCCGATGGTTTTGATTTAGAGGTTGAAATGTTTTCAAAGATTTCTAACAACAATTTCAGAGTATTAGAAATTCCTATTAACTATAAAAATCGATTAGATTCCCCTAAATTAAATGGATTGAATGACGGGATTAAAATATTCAAACGAATGTTAAGTTACTGGATTAAAACAAGAAGAGTGAGAAGATGAAAATTGCAATTATAGGCTGCCGGGGTATTCCTGCCAAATATGGGGGTTTTGAAACTTTTGCTCAGGGATTAACGGAAAATCTGGTAAAAAATGGTTATGATGTCACTGTAAGCTGTGAACACGAACCATTGCAGTCTCGTAAAGATAATTATATGGGAGCCAAACTGGAGTATTTTCCTGTAAAACCGCCTAAAAATTATTTTTTAAGGAAAATTTATGAGAATCTCTCGGATATTTATTTCCTGATTAAATTAAGCAGGAAACATCAGCTCATATACTTTTTGGGTATAGAAGTGGGTATGTTTCTTTTCATCCCTAAGATACTTAATAGAAAGTCTCAAGTTCTTGTTAATATAGACGGGGTCATGTGGCAGAGAAGCAAGTTTAATCTACTGGAAAGATGGCTTTTGAAGATAAATCATGATATGGCAACTGTATTTGCAGATAAAATAATTGTAGATGCTCAGGCAATGAAAAATTATGTGGATAAGAAATATCTGGACAAAACCAGTTACCTTTCCTATGGGATCGATGTCCCTAAGAGAGTTACATGGAATGGTGAATCATTGAAGCTTCTTAAAACTTATACTTCAATTGAGATTAGTCCTGGAGATTATTATCTTGTGGTAGCACGATTAGAGCCAGAAAATAACATCCATATAATAATAGATGCATTTATTCAGGCTGAAATTTCTATTCCATTGGTAATAGTTGGAGATTTCACAAGTGAAGATTATAAAGAAGAGATTGAAGCTATAGCAGAAGAGTGCACTCAACCTGGAGTAATATTTTTAGGATCGATTTATAATCAAAAACTTCTGGATATGCTTCGGCAGAACTGCTGTGCATATATTCATGGTCATTCAGTGGGAGGAACCAATCCTTCTCTTTTAGAGGCTGCAATTTCTAGAAATATAATTATAGCACATGATAACCAGTTTAACCGTGAAGTTTGCGGAACATCGGCAGTTTACTTTAAAAATGAAATAGAACTCTCTAGAAAAATGAAATCAGTTTATAAACATCAGCAGAGTTATCTTAAGCTCAAGGATGACGTTTACTATAGGGTAAAAAATAATTATTTATGGGACAGGATTACAGAGGGCTATCTTTCTCTTTTCCAGATAATCAATGAAGAATTTATCACACACAGGGAGATGGATTATGACCAAAAAGATGAAGCATGATTACTGTGATTTATGTGGTTCCAGGCTTCATAAATTGGTCTTTACTAATCATGATCGCATGTTTCCTGAAATTGAAGGAGAATTTAAGATATATCAATGCCAGAATTGTGGACTTTCATTTTTAAATCAACCCAGTCCTGAAGAGCTTAAAAAACATTATTCTACAGGTTATTCCATTTACTCTGATTTAAATGGTCCATCCCACTCCAGAAAAATTTTCACATTGATTGAAACATTATATCATTATATTCAAAAAAATAATAACCTGGGATTTTTAAGGGTATTCAGATTTTTACTTTCACCGTTTTCATCCTATTTCAGGACTGTAAAAGTTGTTGAAAACGGTAAATATCTGGATATTGGTTGTGGAATTGGCTATTTCCCTTTAGTCATGAAATATCTTGGAATGAAACCTCATGGGGTAGAACCAGTTGATTTCAACCAGGAATTATCCCAAAACTATAGCTTAAATATTTCAAATTGTACGTTAGAAGAAGCGAAATATAATGATGAATATTTTGATTTTATTACCCTCAATCATGTTTTTGAACATGTTCCTAATCCTTCGCAAACTATGAAAGAAATTTATCGAATTTTAAAGCCAGGGGGTCATCTTATAATAGCAGTGCCAGTGAGTGACTCCCTGGCTTCGAAGGTATTTGGAAAATATTGGGCGCAGCTTGATACTCCACGTCATTTGTACCTTTTTTCAACTAGTGTCCTCAAAAAATATGCTAAAAAGTATAATTTTGATATTTTGGAAATAAGATACAATTCTGATCCCAGATATCAGATTATAAGTTCATTTATATATTTTTGGGAAAGTTTCAGGGGTAAAAAATCTAGACGTATTTTAATTCATAATTTATATCTAAATATGCTCCTTATTCCATTAACTACAATTTTAAATTTGTTTAAAATTGGAGATCAGTGTGAAATAATCTTGAAAAAGCAACATAGCTAACAATAAATTGTAGTTTTAAAAATAAAATTTTTTAAGCACTTTATACAGTAAAATCCTGAGAAATTTTATACAGGTAGATTAGATGATTCAACTTAAAAACGGAAAAACAAATAAAAAATCCAAAATTTTGATGGTCATATCTTATCCGGATACTCGCCTGAGAAAGGAAATAGATACACTGCTAAAATGTGGGTATGAAGTTAAAGTTATCATTTGGGAGAGGGGCTGGCCATTCACCTGCGATAAAAAAGTTGATGTAAAAGGTTTGGGACTTAATGCTCCAATAGGCCGTATTAATTCATTATTATACTTCCCAATATGGTTTTTATACCTTGTTTTCTGGCTATTTAAATCGGAATGGGATGTAGTCCATGCTGTAAATTTTGATACATATTTATTTTCATTGATTGCAGCTAAAATTAAAAATAAACCTATAATTTATGATGTATATGATTTTTATGGGGATATGATGCCGTCCATACTTCGAAATATTATTGTAAATGTGGATAAGCGTTTATTGCCATTTTCAGATGTTCTAATTTTGGCCGATGAAGCAAGGGTTGAACAAATAGGTGGAAATATACACAAAAACATTTTTACTATAAATAACAGCCCTGAAGAATATAATTTTGATAAAAATTATCATGATAATAATATAAACACATTTAAAGTCTTTATTGGGGGCAAAATACTAAAAGAAAGATGTTTGGACGTTGTAATTTCTGCTATTGGTAAAATAGAAGGTGCAAAACTAAGTATCAGGGGACACTGTGATGAAACAGATTATAAGCAGCAAATAATACAGCTCAGCCAAAAATTCGACAATATAGACATGTATTTAGATGGAGTTCCCTATGAAGAAATAGTTAAAGGGACACTGGGCGCTGACCTTACCATTGCACTTTATGATCCAGATATTCCTAATAATAGATACGCCAGCCCAAATAAGCTTTTTGAAGCCATGGCGTCTAAAATTCCAATTATTGTGAATGAAAATACGTCAATGGCAGATATTGTACTGAAAGAGAAATGTGGAATAGTAATACCCTATGGAAATGAAGAAGCTTTAATTTGGGCAGTATCTCGTTTAAAAAATGATCTTAGCTTGCAGAAAAGGTTGGGTGATAACGGCAGAAAAGCCTATGAGAACAAGTATAACTGGACAATTATGGAAAATCGGTTGAACAGTATTTACCGCCAGGTTCTTGAGGGGGGATTTTAGAATGTATTTAAAAAATCCTTTTCGTATGAAAGATTGGAGGATTAGAGAATTTCTTTCACTGATTATTGCGGTCCAAGTTGTATTCTCCGTATTCCTTCTTTTGGATTTCGCTGGTTTAAATGTTCCTATTGTTAAAAATATAGTTGGATTTATATTTATTTTGTTTGTTCCAGGCATGCTTTTACTTCGCTTGCTGGATTTAGACGGAATAAAACATAATGGGCCTGTCCTTTTGTATACGGTTGGATTAAGTCTAGCTAGCCTCATGTTAGTGGGATTTTTGATGAATACAATTTACCCCCTTTTTGGAATTAGTAAACCACTATCCTTTGTATCAATTTTCGCCACTATTAATGTTTTAATTGTTATTCTGTGCTTTATTTGTTATAAAATAGATAAAGGCAGGAGGTACAAATTAATTTTACGAAATTTAAAGGATATGGTGATTAAAAAATCACCGCCAAATCATGTAAATGTTAAAAATTTGATGACATCAAAGGTCCTATTTCCCCTTTTAATACCATTTTTAAGTGTTTTAGGAGCTTACATGATGAATGTATATCAGTTTAATATTTTAACAATGCTGATGATTTTTTTAATAGGTTTAATGGCATTGCTTGTTGGTATAGGGAAGATTAATTCTAAATATTATTCATTATGGGTATTTGTAATTTCATTTTCCCTTTTACTGCACAAATCTCTGATTACCAATTATATTTGGGGATGGGATGTAAACATTGAGTACTTTTTAGCAAATCAGGTTGTTGCAAATTCTTTCTGGGATCAGAATCTCCCTATGAACTATAATTCCATGTTAAGTGTAATGATGATGGTGCCTATTTTTTCCACATTCATTAACACGGGATTAATCTGGATAATGAAAATTGTTTATCCGTTTATTTTCTCATTAACACCTTTAGGCTTATATTACGTGTTTCATAAACAGACCAGCCATCGTATAGCATTTTTTGCAGCATTTTTCTTTATGATACAGTTTACTTTTTACACAGAAATGGTATCATTAATCAGGCAGCAAGTAGCTGAACTTATGTTAGTTCTGGTATTGATGATAATGGTCAATGAACAGATGGATGTAATAAAAAGGTCAGTTCTGGCCATAATTTTCGGGATGTCTATTGTTGTAGCGCATTATGGGTTAGCGTACATTATGATGTTTATTTTATCAGTAAGTATGATTTTCCTGTATCTTATTGATAAGAACCCAGTTAATATATTTAAAAAATATTTGGCCAGGGGTAAATTAGTTGACCATGAAAAGGGTGAAATCAACACAAAAATAAAAAGGTACAGATCTATTATTGGAAGCAGCAGGATAATCATCACTCCTCCATTTGTGGCCCTATTTATATTATTTATTTTGATATGGGATATCTACACTTCTAACTCCACAATTTTCCAGAGTTTCGTTAACATAGGCTGTAGCATAATAGGTAATCTATACAGTTTTATGGATCCGAATGCCACCCAGGGTTTAAGTTTGGTGATGCAGCAGCAGGTTACTCCTCTGCGTAATCTGCAGAAGAATTTCTATCTGATCAGCCAGTTATTTATAGCTGTAGGTATTCTTGCATTGTTATTTGGAAAAGACGGGATGAAGTTTAAAAAAGAATTTAAAGCTCTCAGTTTAGCTGCATTTATAGTACTAATGGCAGGAGTCTTTTTACCTTTCTTTTCAAGCCAGATGAATACTTCCAGGCTTTATCACATGTCATTAATTATTTTAGCGCCATTTTGTGTAATTGGAATAATAAAGGTATTCCATTTGTTTAAACCAGTTTTAAGGCTTAAACTATTTTCAAAAATCAACCGTAATAATCTGTTTACGGTGATCTCTATTTTTCTGGTGGTTTTCCTGTTTTTTGACACTGGTTTTACATATCAAATTTTAGATAGGGCTGATGTTACTTCTATTGCTCTTAGTTCCACCTGTGATTTCCCTAAATTCGATCAAAGGGAGGTAACAAGTGGCGAATGGTTACAAAAATATTCTTATAATGGTACTGATATTTACGCTGATAAAAATAGGGCCAGTGTTTTAAACAGTATGGTTTCCTGTATGGAGATCCCTGTATATTTTGATCTGGTCAACAGTACGTCCTACATATTTTTGGGGACCGTGAATATAGCCAGAAATAAGGTCTTGATATCTCAAATGGCAGGGGCCAACATAGTGATCAATGAAGGCTATCGGCCGCCTGATGAAATACTCAGTGAACGGTTCAGGATATACGATGATGGAGGTTCATATATCTACGGATCAGCGGTTCGTGGATAAATCAAATTTAAATGGAGGTTAATTATGGATATAGGTATTGTTAGTAATTTTATAGATGAATATAATGGGGGAATTGGGGTTTACACCCATCAAATTGTGAAAAATCTGGGTAAAATGGACAATGAGAATAATTACCATCTTATACATTACTTGAAGAATAATTTAGATATTTACAGTCAAAATAGTGACATTATTATCCCTAAAAACCAATTTGTAAGGGGATGGGGAAGTTATATGTTTTGGAGACACTTTACATTACCTCGAGAGTTGAAAAAGTATAATTTGGATGTTGTTCATGACCCCTATGAGCTGGGGCCATTTACTTTTAACCAGCCGTTTCGAAAGGTAATCACTGTGCATGATTTGACACCGCTGCTCTTTCCAAATCTTTTTAAGAGGGGAGATGTAATGCTGCACCGTTTGCTCCTTAAAAAAACCATTAGTAAAGCTGATAAAATAATTACCGTATCTTATAATTCCCAAAGAGATATCATGGAATACCTCAATGTTCCAGAAGAGGATATAGAAGTAATATATAATGGAAAGGACGAAAATTTCAGGCCATTAAACTCCAGACAGGTAGCTGAAGTTAGAGAAAAATACAGGCTGCCCCCTAGATTTATTTTATCTGTAGGAGGTCTGCACCCAATAAAAAATATTCCGCGCCTGCTTGAAGCATATTGCCTGGCACGAAAAGACGGTTTAGACCATAAACTGGTGATGGTTGGAGGTGCTGTAGACAGGGCTGGAGAGATATTCCAGATTATAACTACTTTGGGTCTTGAAGATCATGTGATTTTCACGGGAGTAGTTCCTGATGATGATCTAGTAGGTCTTTACAATGCCGCAGATCTTTTTTTATATCCCTGTTTATATGCTGGCTTTGGTCTGCCTCCTCTGGAAGCTATGGCCTGTGGTACTCCTGTTATAACTTCCTGCAGCAGTTCTCTACCTGAAATAGTCGGAGATGCTGCAAAACTTATCAACCCTTACGACCCTGAAAAACTTGCATCTGCCATTAATATGGTACTATCTGATGATAGGGCAATGAAAATGCTTATTAAAAAAGGTTTAAAACGGGCTGAAAGATTTAATTGGAAAAAAACAGCTTGGAAGACTTTAAAAGTTTATAATGAGGTTTATAATTACTAGTAAATTAGGTATAGTTTATTATATGGGCTCTAAAATTTTATTTAAGAGTATATAATGATTAAAACGTTTAAAAATTGCATTTAAAATTATTAAAGAATAAAAACAAAGTAGGTGGTTTAATGTTTAAAGAACCGAGAATATCAGAATGTAGAATAATATACCTCCCTAAAATTGAAGATAACAGGGGTAATCTGACATTTATTGAACAGACTGAGCATGTGCCCTTTGAAATTAAAAGGGTTTATTATCTTTATGACGTTCCAGGGGGAGAAAGTAGAGGGGGCCACGCACATAAGGGATTAGAGCAGTTTATTATTGCAGCAAATGGTAGTTTTGATGTTATACTGGATGATGGCCAGAATAAAGAACGTTTCCATTTGAATAGATCTTATTATGGTCTTTACATACCTAAGATGGTATGGCGTGAGCTGGATAATTTTTCTTCAGGATCTGTATGCTTAGTTTTAGCCTCTGAATCATTTAATGAGGATGATTATATTAGAAGTTACTCCAATTTTAAAGAAGCTGCACTGGAGGATTTAGAAGCCAAATAAATAAAAAGCGGCTAATTAAAATAAATCTTTTCCAGCTACTCTAAACTTATAGTCTGCTAATGGTGGTCAAATGATTGAAATTAAAAGATACGAAGCAAAAGAAAAAGAACTCTGGGATAATTTCGTGAAAGGTTCTAAAAATGGGGTATTCTTTTTTTTGCGAGATTATATGGAATACCATTCTGATAGATTTGAAGATCATTCTTTAATTTTCCTAAAGAATGATAAACCTGTAGCTTTATTGCCTGCAAATCGTAGTGGTGATACACTGTTCAGCCATGCAGGACTGACCTTTGGAGGCATTATAACCAATCGAAAGATGAAAACTTCTTTAATGCTGCAGATATTTGATTCATTAAAAGAATATTTAAAAGAAGAGGGATTTAAAAAACTCTTTTATAAAGCAATACCTCATATTTACCACTCATACCCTTCTGAAGAGGATTTGTATGCTCTTTTTATTAACAATGCTACTTTAGTAAAGAGGGAAGTATCATCCACTATTGAAATGGGCCATAAGATCTCCTATAGCAGGAATATAAGGCGGAATATTAAGAAAGTTCAGGACAATAGATTAAATGTAAAGCGAAGCTATGATTTTAGTACTTTTATGCTTTTAAAAGAGGAACAGTTGTTTAAAAAATATGGATTAATGCCTACACATACTGCCCTTGAAATGGAATATCTGGCAGGTAGGTTTCCAGATAATATAAAACTCTTTGCAGCTGAGCAGAATGGGACTATGATTGGTGGAGTGGTAATATATGAAAATAAAAATGTAATCCATGCGCAGTACCAGGAAGCTAATGAACTGGGAATGGATTTACATGTCCCCAGTTTACTTTTTGATAAGATTATTAATCAGTATTCAGAAAAAAAGTACTTTGATTTTGGTATATCTACAGAAAATAACGGTTTTTATTTAAACGAAGGCTTAATTGATTTTAAAGAAAGATTTGGAGCGAGATCTACGGTATATGATTCGTATGAGTTGAATTTATAATTTAAAATAGATTTTGCCAGGTGAGTATATTACTTAAACTTTAAATAAAGGAAATTTTAATTCTTAAACGATTAAATAGCCTGAATTTTGGGATTTTAATTGCGTTATAACTTAATGTACATAAATAGTAATTTAGAGGTTTAATGGTGATTAAATGGTTGAAATAAAGAGATATAAACCTGAAAAAAAAGAACTCTGGGATAATTTTGTGAAGGGTTCTAAAAATGGTGTGTTCTTTTTTTTGAGGGACTACATGGAATACCATTCTGATAGATTTGAAGACCATTCTTTAATTTTCTTTAAAGACGGGGAACTTGTTGCTTTATTGCCTGCAAATCGTAGTGGTGATACACTGTTCAGCCATGCAGGACTGACCTTTGGAGGCATTATAACCGATCAAAAAATGGACGTTAATTTAATGCTGCAGATATTTGACTCATTAAAAGAATATTTAAAAGAAAAGGACTTTAAAAAACTTCTTTATAAAGCAATACCTCATATTTACCATTCATATTTATCTGATGAAGATTTGTATGCTCTTTTTATTAACAATGCTACTTTAGTAAAGAGGGAAGTTTCATCAACCATCAAAATGGATGTTAAAATACCATTTAGTAAAAATATGAAGCGAAATAGGAAAAAAGCTGAAAATAAGGATCTAAGCTTAAAAAGAAGTTATGATTTTGATACTTTTATGGATCTGAAAGAAGAGCAATTGCTGAAGAAGTACGGTAAAAATCCTACCCATACTGCAGAAGAAATGGAATATCTTGCAGGTAGGTTTCCAGATAATATAAAACTCTTTGCAGTTGAGCATAACTGTGAAATTGTGGATGGACTGTTGATTTATGAGAGTGAAAATGTTGTCCATGCACAGTACCAGGGAGCTACTGAGAGGGGAATGCAGCTATATGCATCTAGTTTCATCTATGATAAGATAATCAACCAGTACTGCCAAAAAAAATATTTTGATTTTGGTATATCCACAGAAAATAATGGCCATTATTTAAATCGTGGTTTAATTGATTTTAAAGAGAGATTTGGAGCAAGATCTGTTGTTTATGACTCTTATGAATTGAAATTGATCTTGATGAGCTTTTTGATGTTTATTATGGTTAGAATAGATCTTTTCACTGATTTAATAGACGTGGGGTTGTAATTATGGTTTTGTTTGCTGATTTAAAAAAAGAATATCTTTCTATAAGTGAAGAATTGAATTTTAATATTTTGAGAGTTCTTAACTCTGGGTTTTATGTGCTGGGGGAAGAGGTAAAAAAATTTGAAGAAGATTTTTCTAAATATATGGGCACTAATTATGCTGTAGGTGTGAATTCTGGTTCTGATGCTCTTTTCCTTGCCCTTAAATCCATTGGAATAGGTAAAGGTGATGAAGTGATTACAGTTTCACATACCTTCATTTCAACAGTTGACGCTATAATTAGAAATGGTGCTAAACCTGTTTTTGTTGATATAAGTCCAGATACGTACTGTATAGATGTATCAAAAATAGAAGAAAAGATAACGGAGAAAACTAAAGCCATTCTTCCAGTACATTTATACGGACATCCTGTAGATATGGATCCTATCTGCAAACTAAAGGAAGATTACGGTCTTTATGTAATAGAAGATGCATGTCAGGCACATGGTGCAGAATATAATGGGAAAAAAGCAGGCAGTATAGGTGATATGGGATGTTTTAGTTTTTATCCTACCAAAAACTTAGGTGCATATGGGGATGGTGGTGCAGTAGTCACTGATAACGAAGAACTTAAAGAGAAAATGGTTCAAATGAGAAATTACGGCCAATCAGAAAAGTATCACCATGATTTTGTTGGGATTAACAGCAGGTTAGATGAATTACAGGCTGTTATTCTCCAAACTAAGTTAAAACACCTGGACGGATGGATCGAAAGCAGGCGGAAGAATGCTGAGATATACACGGAACTTCTGCAGGATTCTGACATTATAACACCTGTTGAAAAGCGATTTGCAAAACACGTTTACCATCTTTATGTAATTAGAAGTAAAAAAAGGGATCATTTAAAAAAGAAACTTCTTAAAAGCAATATACATACTCAAATACATTATCCAGTACCTGTTCATAAACAGAAGGCTTATTCAAATTGGAATGGTTTAAATTTAGAGATTACGGATCAGGTATGCAGTGAAATATTATCACTACCTTTGCACCCCTGGATGGACTGTGAAGAAATTTTAAAAGTTGCAAATTGTTTAAATAGGGGGTAACAGAAATTGCCAGTTGTCAGCGTAATAATGCCTTCTTATAATCATGAGAAATTCATACATGAAGCAATTGAAAGCGTTTTGGGGCAAACTTTCAGGGACTTGGAACTAATTATTATAGATGATAGATCTAAGGATAATTCTCAGCAAATTATTGATGAATTAGCCCAAAAAGATAATAGAATTAAGAAAATATTCCATAGGGAAAATTTTGGCATTGCAAAAACCATAAATGAAGGTATAAAAAACTCAACAGGAAAATATATTGCATTAATAGCTTCAGATGATATGTGGGTATCTGAAAAATTGGAAAAGCAGCTGAAAATCCTTGAAGCAGATGAAAATTTAGTAGTATGGTGCAACTCCGCAATAATTGACTCCAATTCAAACCTTACTGGCGAGATAACCAGTGAAAAATATAAAAACGCCACTCCTCATGGATATGTATTTGAAGAGATTGTTAACTCATGGATTTCTGGTTCTGGTATTATAATGAAAAGAGAAAATATCCAGGATATGAGATACAGTGAAAATTTGAAGTACCTGAATGACACCCAATTTTACGCAGATTTAGCCTATAAATATCAATTTTATTATATGGAAGAGACACTTTCAAAATACCGTTTACATGGAGACAATGCTTCATTTGGAGAAATAACTGATATAAAAGGATGGTATCAGGACTCTTTAGTGCTGTGTGTCTACATCTTTCAAGAATATGGCAGCAGATTATCTTATAAAGCCCTGAAAAATATTTTTTACAAAACATGCATAGTCCCATTTATGATAGGCACTCAAAATGATCCTTTAAACAAGTTTAACTTTATTTATCCAGTAATTATACCATTAACATTCATATCATTTACTGTTAAGAATATTTCAAAAAGAATAACAGGTAGAATTACAAAATAACCTGATGCGTGTAGATTATATTAATTAAAAAATTTCTTTTATTTTTATTCGAATTTGAATTTATCCCTGCTTTACAGCTTCAGTTAGATGTTCAATACTTTTACACATTATTTTCTGGAGGTTTCTACCTAAATTACTGGTAGCATCCTCTTCCATATAATTTAAAGTTAGCGTTAATTTCCCGTTTGCAGTTACCACGCCCGCAACAAGGTCTAAAAAAGGAGAAGATGAAGTAACAAAATGCAACTGGTCCAGTTTAAGAGAGCCGTATTCTTTCTGAGTTTTGACGCTGCCTAAATTGGATATCATCAGCCCTGGCATGTTATTTACCATTTGATTTGATATAGCTACTGCTTTATTGGTTTTGTTTTGAATAAACCCTGATATCTTCTGGTACCTGCTGAACTCATCAGATACCCACCTACCATAAGTGGCAACGTTAATGCCGTCTACAAGTGTGGGACTGATATAATACCCGAGAAGAGGTTCTAAAGTTTTATTTCCATTTAATTCATGCAGCACTTTTTGTTGAAATAGACTTACGTTATCTGAAAATGTTTTCTCTGGTAAATATTCAAATTCAAATTTAATGCCACTGGCTAAAAGTCCAAAAACTCGTTTAACTGGTTTTTTAAATCGGTCTCTTATATTTACAGCAATTTGTATTAGGTGGTTGCTATCATTGGATTCACCACGGATACTAAGTCTTCCAGCAAGAAATGCTACAGATAATGCAGAATTAACTGTTACATGATTTTGATGACACCATTCTATCAGATCAGACGTTTGTGACCTGGATAATTCCTCTGCAATTATTTTATGCTTATATTTTTGAGTGTAAGCCTTATGGATATCCTGGTAATCCACATCATCGAATAATACTCGCTGTTTATCCCATTTTCTGTTAACTCTTCCTATTATTAGCTTATTTTTCAATAACTTAAATTTAACCTGCAGAGGTACTGCCGGGAAATTGGCTGGTACTGGTAAAACGGGATCTATCCTTTTAACTTTGATTTCAAGGTTACTTAATAGAAACATAATATCATGGATAATGTTGGCAAGTGAAATGCCATCACAGATTGAATGCTGGCAGATAACGATAAGATCAGAAATTTCATCTGATTTTAGAAGTATAAATCTAATTAAAGGACCTTTCTCAAAATCAAAGGGTATTTTCTGTTCATTTTCAAGTATAGCTATCCACTGCCTGTTAGATTTTCTACGGGTAACTTTAAGTGGTAATGGTGCATCACATTCCTCTGTAAACCATGCATCTTGGTTGCTGTCAATAACTACACGAACCCCTATAAGTGGGTGCATTTTAGCAACTTTCTTTAAAACCTGAACCAGATCATTTTCAGGGATATTTCCATTTATGGTGGCGATTACTGCAACATTATTTGGGATTCTAAAATATTCTCTCATGACTCCTAACTTAAATTTGCTGTCCTGTGTTCCATTCTCTCTTTTCACTTCAATAGTTTTAAAATTCATTTTATCCCTTTTCTACTAATTTTCTGATTATGTTATAATCCCCTTTAGAAAATGTTTTAAAGAGGATTAAAAGAGCAAAATATATGACAGTGGCGAGTAAAACTGTGATGAATATATTTAAATGCACTGAAATTATGAATAAGGACATAATAACTGTTGCTAGGGCTGGTTTCCAAATTAGTTTGTGAAGAGGTACTTTGCAGATGAACTTGGACAGGTAGTAGAAAAGCATGATAAAGTTTACTAATTCTGTAAGTACTGTTACAACTGCAGCACCTAAATAACTGAATTGAGGTATTACTACCAGATTAACTCCTATATTAAAAATCATGTAAATAAACGTAAGCCTGATGGCTAAAACCTGTTTATTCATGGATATTAAAATTATCCCAAAGCTTGTAGTTAAAAGTAGAAGGGGGACAGTCCAGATTAAAATCTGGAGCGCCACTACAGACCCTGAAAATGCAGATTGATAGAGAAGCAGGATTATATCATTAGATAGAATGGTAATTCCAGCTGCAATGGGCAGGCCCAGAATAATCATATATTTGATAGATTTTACGTAAATTAATTGAAAGGATTCCTTTGAAGAAACATGGAATCTGGAAAGTACAGGAAATATAACCGCACTGTAAACACTGGGAATAAAAAGAAGGACTTCTATTATTTTATAGGGGGCAGTATATAATCCTACCACAATGTAACCTTGAAATAATGAAAGTAGAACTGTGTCTACCCTAAAAGCGATGGTAGAAAAAATTGAAGCAATTGATAAAGGCAAGGCTAAGGTCAGTTTGGACTTCCAAAAATTCCAGTTTACCTGTAAACTGGGCCTTGGAAACCTTGTAATCTGAATAAAAACAGTGTAAGCCAGAGTCACTCCACTTACTATCAAATAAATTAGGGCAAACCACTCTATACTGAAATTGTTGAATATTCCATAAAATACTCCTGAAAACAGCAGGATGCTGTATAAAATTGTTCCCAGGGACTGGTATTCCATTTTTTCATATGCCTGGAATACTGAATAAAAGAGCTGAGTAAATGATGTAAATAACATCCAGATTGCCAGAAGATAAACCACCTGAATAGTCTGGGAAGGGTAGTTAAATAAGTTCATAAATAACACAATGAGGCCCATTGTAATGGAACTTAAAACCAGTTTGATTACAATAAGATTTCCGGTATAGCCTGAAGAAATAGATTTATCCCTTGCAATTTCTCTTACTGCCAGTATAGAAAGCCCTAAGTCAGCTGTTACTCCCATAATTGTGGTAAAAGATATTCCAAATGTTAAAACACCAAAACCGGATACTCCAAGATAACGGGCCAGGTAAATGGTGTAAAAGAAAGCCAGAATATAATTAACAACTTGAGCGATAAAAAGGATGCTTGTATTTTTAAAAATTCGTTTTGCAGTGTTCATTCCTACTCCCCACAGGTATCAAACGGCGTAAAATTCTCGTGGATCCATAAATGAATCATATTTATGGATGAAAATAATGTTTAAATCTGGATCTTCAAAGATACTTAGAACTGAATCCAGGAATGATACAAATAAAAGAATCTCAAAACATTCATGCCTTAAATGATATTTGTAGAGATTAATGGCTAATGTAAATGATGTAATCTGTGCAGAAAATAATATTCCAGTGTTATTTGCAGTTATTTGTAAAATATTCCGATTGTCACTCAATTTAATCATAAAATGCTATTTTGAGTTTAATTTAAAAATAAGAAGTAGATTTTCACATAAACACCTATTCATAAAGGTGGTTAGTCCATTTAAAGAAGTTTTTATTAGATATAATGGATTATTAGGTTTAAACATAAACCCTGGTGATTTTCTACAATATTTTTAGTTTCTACTTGAGAAATGGAAGATGGACAAAATGAGCGATGGTAACAATGATAAAAATTCATATAGGTTACTTGAAAATTATAATAATTTATTAGAACAATTTGGAAAGCTTAAAAATGGCCATATGGCTGCTAAAGTACTGGTAAGGATAGGGGACCTTTATAGGGATCTCATGAACCATGGTAAAGCTATGGAGAATTATAATCTTGCCCTTAAACTTTTTCATGACGAAGATGATACATGGGGAGAAGCTTTTACTCTTGAATCTATGGGTAACCTTTGGAAAAGTGCGAAAGTGTATTCTGAAGCACGTAAATTTTATCAACAGTCCTTAGAAAATTTCCAGGTAATTGGGAATTGGGAAATGGAAAGGAATATTTTAAACAGGATTTCGGGCTGTTATCTAGCTGAAGGATCTATAGACGATGCACTGGATGTTCATAAGAAGATCGATGAATTACCATTAGACGTGGCCCAGTTTTTTATAAACCAGGTACATATTAAAAGACTGCTAAATGAAATAGGGGGTATTAGGCCTACAAGGGCACAGTCTTTAACTTTAATTTCTTATAGTTTGATACTTATACTGTCTGAACTGGTAACTACTTACTACATGACCTCCTGGGGGATTATTTTACATGTAATTTTAATTTCAAGTCTGGTAATTAATTCTACACTGACTAAGTCCGTTAAATTTTCATACCTTTTACAGGCCATGATTTTACTGCCTTTAATAAGGATCATGAGTTTGAGTATACCTGTTATGGAGTTGGAGCCTCTTTACTGGTTGGTTCTGATGTCAGTACCTGTTTTGGCTGCTGTATGGATGTTAATGCAGGGCCAGTGCCTGAATAAGGAAATTGTCGGGCTTAACTCAAGGAATTTAATTTTACAGCTGCTGGTTGGCATTACTGGTCTTGGTTTTGGGTTTGTGGAGTATTTGATACTTCAGCCCACTGCTCTTATATCAAATTTAAGCCCAGTAAATGTGATTTTTGCAGGTTCAATTGTGATAATATCCACAGGATTACTGGAAGAACTGGTATTTAGGGGAATTATCCAGAGAAATGCTGAAAATATTATGGGGAAAGCTTGGGGGATCATTTTTACTTCCTTGCTTTTTGTAGGGTTTAACATCAGCTGGAACTCTCCCCTGGATTTACTCTTTATTTTTGGAGTTTCAATCTTTTATGGGTATATATTCCAAAAAACGCGCAGTATAGTGGGGATAAGCGTTTCCCACGGCATCTGCAACGTGGTTCTTTTTATTATACTGCCGTTTTCCTTAATTTGAGGAGAAAATAACAATTTTAATGCAATGTTTTATAGGTAAATGGAGGAAAAACATGATATCAATCATCACAGGCACAACAACCAATGTAACAATGAGTCAAATAATGGATTACAGTATTGTAGCAGTGCTTTTTTTATTACTGTTCCTTTCACTTAGAAATATAATACGTGGAGAGATCTCAAACCGGCGTAAAGTGGGAATTTTGATGCGCAACCTCAACATAGTTTCAATACCCCTTTTAATAATGTTTATAACTATAATTATCTACAGGATATACTCATCTTCACCTTTATTCTCTAGTTTCTAGTAATATTAGATGGATTAATATCTTTTCATTTTAGTTGTAAATATTGTGGTATAGATATAATCTTCTATTTATTCTCTAATTTGTAGTTAGTAAATTGTTATTGAATTTTGAATAAATAATCTTTGACTTTAAAATTGAATAAATAATTTAGGATGCTATTTTTAATTCGTTATAGTACACTATAACGAAGTCGGCAAAATTCGTAGAATTTTAGAAAAATGTTTACAAAATCTACGATTTTGTAACCGCGAAAATCTTTGATTTTCGCATGCTTTGCATTTTTCTAACTCCCAAAAACTTTCAGTTTTTGAGGATTTTGTGTCGTTAAAAATTGAAAATTTTTAACAGTTAGTAAAAATTAAAATTTTGGCACGTCAAAATCATAGAGTTTTGACAGTAAATTAAAAACTAAAAAACTCATTGAGCTGGTATTTTATATATCCAATTAAAAATTGATTATATCCACTATTTCATGCAAACTGTCTATACAAAAATCTGGATCAAAATCTTCTAAAAATGCCCTAGATCTTATTCCCCATGTAACCGAAATGGTAGTTATTTCCAATTCTAGGCCTGTTTTTATATCTTCTTCAGTATCACCGATAATTATACATTTCTCATCAGGACTACCCCTTAAATAGTCTTCAACTAATTTATTCTTAGGACCTTCACCGCAGATTATAGCTTTAAAATAATTTTGCAAGTCTAATTTTGAGAGTTCCCAGTGAAGATTTTCTGTATTATTCCTTAATGTAACCAGAACCAGATCAAATTCATTATTTAGACAGGATAAGACCTTTTCTGTTTTGGGGAAAGGTTCATCGTACTGTAGGTATGATTTTTTTTCTATTTTTTGCAGCCATTCCTCTTCAAAACTGTCTATAATCTCATTTGATAAAGATGCAGGTAAAATATCACGTGTTTTTATACCTGCACGTTTCATGTTCCAGAATTTTTGGGGAGAAAATTTTGATTCTTCATGCGGCATTCTCTCATCAAAGATATCCTTATAAAGTTTGTAGTGCCTTTTGGAAGTATCTAATAAAGTCCCGTCTAAATCTAAAAAAATAGTTCTGGGTATTTCAATCACCACTAAGGATAGATAAGTTTTGCGATACTAATTTAAATATACAGACTTCTGCGCTTTTTCAGGTCGTTTTCGTATTCACTGATCTTTTTCATATTTGTTAAAACTGGTTCGGTGTCCATTCCCCGAATCCATGCGTAGTCAGGAGGTAATGGGTTTATTTTTTTCTTTATTTCAGGTAATTCTTCGCCGAAAGCTAATTTTAAATAGACATAAGGCATGTTAAGCCCTAATTTTGTAAAAAACAGACTTGTAGTGAAAAATCTACCTATATTTATTTCAGTAGGATTCGGCATTCCTTTGCTATCATAGGTCATATCTACTGACCAAACACCGTGAGGCTTAGAATCTACACTTAAAATAGCTTTTTGGGCTATTTTATCCACTAAAGGGTCTGATACCGTAACTCCTGTACCGGTTATACCTGTAACTCCCGACAATGTTCGGTCGTTAAATGCCCAATTCAGCCGTTTTCTTCCCTGTGCAACTATCAGTTCTCCTTTATCCCATAAAGACATCCATGTAACTGAGGTAGGGCTTAGATATTCAGCTGCCATAAATTTACCCCATCCCTCAAAATAATCGATCCAGCTTTTGGCAAAATCTACATCTGAAGTGGGTAATGCACCATTACCTGCCGCTCCTTTAATCGATCTAATCCAGATTGTATTCCCTAAATTTTTGAAAGCTTCTTTTAAATCGTCTTCATCTTTGATAATTAATGAGTCAGGAACCTCAATTTCAGATTTTTCCCATATCTTCCATGATTTTAATTTATCGATGCAGTTTTCTACCGATTCATGTCGGGGTAAACATGTAATTACATTCATTTTTTTCAGCTTGTTCCTGAATCGAGATATTGCAAGTACTTCGAAGTCATTTTGTACATGGATAAATTCAGGTTCATTTTCGCTTATTATTTCTTCAAGAATTAAATAATAATCTTTTTCCATAGCATTTGGAATTAAATGGCGTTTTTCAACATTTGCCTTGCAGAGATCATAAGGATCGCTGGTCATTCCAATTATAAATACTTTTTCTGATGATTCCCTAATTGATTGGATGAAATTATTGGAAGGAGTTCCACCAGCTCCTCCTACAAGTAAACGTTTCATTTTTTGACCCCTTTTTAGATATAATCTATTATAATTTGATTTGTTATTACTTCGAAGCTAAATAACACAAACATCGCCGTGTAACTTATTTAATTCTTCTCAAGTTCTATTTTTTTAACTAATAACTTTTGATTAATTAACTTTTGATGAATAAATCCTTTATTTAATCTGTTTAATCATTTATGCACATGTCTACAGGATAGTTATAATGTGTTTGTGAATAATTTCAGAATTTTAAGAATTGTGATTAAACACCTAATTGTTATAAAACTAGAAAAAAATAGTATAAAATAGTTAAATGAAAAAGTTAATTTAATGCATAAAAGAGGATATTTCTATTATCTGATTAAATGCAATTTTATAATTAGATAGTATATGATTAAGTAAGTTAGATATTTAGGAAGGTTAGTTAAATTTTAATAGGTTAAAAAGGGAAATTTTTTTATATTACATCTCTAATTAAAGACAATTTTATAATCTGATTAAATAAATTAAATATTTAGAAAATTTAATATATTTTAATAAGTTAAAAGGATAATTTCACTTTCACCTTACGTCTTCAATTAAAATTATTTTACCCTTTTCAAACTGAAAAACAGATTTACCTTCTAGTTTAACGAGTTCACCTGATTTAACACCGCCTTCTGGAAAATCCGCGGCTATAACTCCCTTAAAACTAATCTTATTTTCTACTGTATTGCCCTCAATTACCTGTTCAATAATTTTCAACTCTCTTTTTTCAAATAAGCTCAATGATTGTTCTGCCTGTTTCTTTAGGATGTCAATACCTTTAAGCTGGACATTTACTTCTCCATTTGTGGTGTTTTTAAGTTCAACATCTTCATGGACATTTCTAAGCATCCCTGCAACGTCAAATTCGTTATATGATTTAATGTATTCATCGATGATCTGTTTCATGCGTTTTTCTTTCATGATATGCCTCTTGGTCACTGATTTAATCTAAATTACTTTTTAAACAATTTATACCTTTTATTTTAGTGCATATGTTATACAATGTGTACCATTCACTTTAGCAATAATAGTTCCCTGTTCATTCTTGAAGAATTTATCTTCTAAATCATCTGAATTTAAACTGCAAATCAGTTTTAAATTTTTGTCTTTTAAAAAGGAATCTAATTTTCCTTTTTCTATTCCAAAAGACCATGGTTCATTTGCATCATTTACCTGTTTTAAAACTTCAGATTCTCCATAATAAAGATTCTCTCCCCTTAAAACAGATGAATAAACGTAATCAAAGACAACTTCACTGTTTTCTCCAGCAAATTGATCTATTATATGGAATGTACTTTCAATAGCTTCATGATCTAAATACATGGTTAAACCTTCTAAAATGAATAAAGATCGCTTATTCTTTTGAAATCCAAATTCTATAAGTTTGTCCTCAAGAGATTCCTTATTAAAATCAATTGAAATGAAAATAACATTTGGGTTTAATTCAATTCCTCTTTTTTTAAACTGGTTAATTTTAGCTTCTTGTGTTAATGGTGCATCTAATTCAAAAATTTTGGTTTTCTTATTTAAATCAGCAAATCTAATCCCCCTTGAATCAAAACCTGCCCCAAATATCAATATTTGGTCAAATTCATTGGAAATTGCTTTTTGGAAGACAGAATCAATGAATTTTGTCCGTGCAATCACATATTCATACATGCCTTTAGGCACGTCTTTAGGGAAATTTAACCTATTTTTAAAGAGATATTTAAGTGCTCCAGTTTTAGCAATAGGTACCATAAATTTGGGGAGTAATTTGGGGGCTATGTAATCATTACTTTTATAGTGTGTCTCTTTTTCATAAAATGAAGCTGCTCTTATCATGCAGGTAAATTCTGCAGTCCTTGATGTTTTATTTTCAATTCTTTTTCCTGTTTTTTCCATAATATCTCTCGAATATTATTTTTCTATAATTTACTTTGTTTTAATGCCTTCTAATTTAGTCATGGGAAAAATTTTGGTTTTATCCGATTAAAATCTTTAATATAATCTCTTTAATTTATTTAAAGGTTATATTATATTAAAATAATTTTTTGACATTTAATAGAGCTAACTGTTGAGTATGGTATTAATTTTTTCGAATTTAATGTTTTATATTACTATTTTTGATTCAAATTCATATTTTAAATTAAAAGAATTAATTTAGCACAAATTACTTTAAAATTGTTTTTATTTTAGTTTTAAACAGATTAATTTAATTAAATAAGTCAAATTTATAAATATTTTAATCACATAACCTCAGTTCTGTTTTTAAACAGTTATTTTATATAACGCCGCCGGTTACCGCTGGCGGCTCAAGTAGTAAGTAGGAATAATGATTTAATCTCCTAAAAAAAGAAAAATTAATGAATTTAGATCTTAAATTGGAAATGTAAAAATAAAACTTTTTTACAGAGCCATGCTTACTTATAATATTTACCTGTACATTCTTCAATAGTTACTTCAATTACGCCTGTACCCCTTATCACATTATCAGGCATCTTGGTCCCTTTTAAATGAGGAGTATATTTTTTCACAATCTTATTCAGTACTGCTTCTTTTAAATCAAAATTATCAATAATTACTGCAGTTCCCATGATAACAATGCTTTCATATTCTGTATTTACATCACATGGTTTTTCATCGAGGATAAAACCTTTCATAAAATAAGTTTCAAAGCACACTTTTTCATTAGCCTGAATATTGCTGATTTTCTGCCCTTTTGGCAGCCCGTGGATGTAAATTTTACCTTCATGGTAAGTGAAATGTACAGGGACCACGTATGGATATCCATTTTCATTTATGGTTGCCAGGTTGCCCACTGGTTGTTTGGTTAAGAGTTTGGTTATTTCTTCTTCGCTCAACTGATGTTTTCTCATTCGATATTGCATAAATTATTTTCCTCCTGATTTTGGATAAATTTCTACAAGAAATAAAGTTTCAATTAACAGTTTAATATAATATTTGATTTAAATTTAACTAATACACATCTAAAATGATTATAGATGATATTTCTTTCAACTATGAATATTCTTTTTAAGTAGGTGTATGGAAAGAGTTTATTATGATTTTTTATTTTATCTAATGCATTAAAAGTGATTAATGATATTTTTTCAACTATGAACATCTTTCAAATTGGAAATATAGAAAGAGTTTATTAAGATTTAAATTTAACTAAAATACATTTATGATATTTCTTTTTAAGAAGCGAAACTAATTATACTTAAAACAAATATTTCTTTTTACAATCAATTGAGTGAGAAGATGCAGGAACAGATAATTAAAATCTATGAGAAACTTTATGACCTTTACGGCCCGCAGGGCTGGTGGCCTTTAATAAACCACGAGGGGACAAATCCAACAAAAACTGGGGCTATCAGGGGATATCATCCTGAAAATTATGACTTGCCCATGAAGCGGGATCAAATCTATGAGATAATCCTTGGTGCAATTTTAACACAGAATACATCCTGGTTGTCTGCAGAAATGGCATTATTTAACCTCGATAAATTAAATGTAATTGACCCTGAAAAATTGTTAAAGTTAGATGATGAAACCTTAAAATCAGCCATCCGCTGTGCAGGATTTTTAAACCAAAAAGCGATCTATATCATGGAAATAACTAAATTTTTTATAGAAATCGATGGGAAGGTCCCAACAAGAAAAGAATTACTGGCAGTTAAGGGTGTTGGTAATGAAACTGCAGATTCGATTCTTCTTTATGCTTATAAACAACCCCAATTCGTAGTTGATGCATATACAAAAAGGATATTTTCTCATTTAGGAATTGTTGGTGAAAATATAAAGTATGCAGAACTTAAAGAACTGTTTGAATCAAATTTGCCTGAGAATGTGCATCTTTATCAGGAATATCATGCTTTGATAGTGGAACATGCTAAAAGATATTACAGTAAAAAGCCTTATGGTGTGGAAGATCCGTTAAAGGATTTATTGAAGGTTTAATCAGTTATGTTTGATTTTAAAATTTAAAAATAGAGCAGTTTAGTCTGTTAAACTGCATCTTTTATTATGGTAGAGAATAATTTAATATTTGCATATTAAAGCCTCTAATTTCGGATTTAACTAGAAATTTTGTTTATAGTTCCATCACCGTTTATTAAAGGGGTTATTTTTGGGGTTCCAACGTAAGAGATCTGTCCTACGCCATTAATGGTGGCATTTAGTGTATTTGATACTCTGACTACTGCATTTCCTGAACCATCAATAGTTATTACGGCTGTTTTACTGGTTAGGTTATCACCAGAGTATTTTCCGGCTCCTGAGATGTGTATGTCCTGATCATTGACATTACCTGAACTAATTAAGTTACCTGCCCCAATAATCAATATTTTTAAAGTATCGGCGCTTAAATTAGTTAAATTAGCGTTACCTGCCCCATCAATTCTTATTTTTAAAGAGTTAACTTTTAAGTTATTTGATTGGATATTTCCACTGCCTAAATAGTTAATTGAATTGATATCTTTCACGGTTAAATAGTATCTAATTGTTTTGGTGGGTAAAATTGGATTATTATATATTTTAAGAGTATTGTTGCTTACATTAGTTTTAATATAAGGCATGAGATTATCATCTGCTTCAACTGTCAAGGATTCTTTATCTCCCTGAGTTATAATGAGTGTACTTGCTCCATCAACTGAAACTTGATTAAAATCACTCACATCTCGCGATTGATTAATTATCTTTCCTGATCCTTGGGTGTTTTGCACTATACATCCGGATGCCAGCACAACAATTAAAAGAATTAAAGCTGTAATGATGTATTTTTTCAAAATATTTCCTCCTATTTTCTATTTATTAATTTGTTAGTTAGTTATATACCTATAAAAACAGTTAATAAAGCTTATTCCAGGATTCAATCCAGTTTAAACCTCATTTTGATCTAATTTTCTTCAAAATTCGCTCCAGTTTGTATCCAAATTCAAAAAGTATTCTACTAATGTGGATAAATGTTTACATTTGAAAAAAAACAGACTCTGTAAATTAAATAAATAAAAAATTTAAAAAAATAAAACTGTTTAATTGATTTAAACTGTTTATTTTCAGTTCATTTAACCTGTAACCTGTTTTATACTTCCAGCACCGTTCAGCTGTTTGGTTACCTGTGGATTGCCGATGTAAGATATCTGTCCTGCACCATTAACTACTGCATTTAATGAGTTAGATACTTTAACTGTTCCTCTTCCTGCACCGCTAATTGTTATGGTCGCTATTTTGCTGGTTAAATTACCTGCGTTATATTCCCCTGCTCCAGAGATGCTGATATCCTGATTGTTGGCAGTGCCTGACATGGTTAATTTGCCTGCTCCTGAAATTATGATTTTAAGGGCTTTAACGTTTAAATTGCTTAAACTGCCTTCACCTGCCCCATTGATGTTTATGGTCAATGAATTGGTGTTTAAACCGTTAGACTGGATTTTTCCCCCTCCAGAGTAACTGATTGAATTAAGGTCTTTTACTGTTAAATAGTATTTAATTGGTTTGGTGGGCACAACTGGATTGGTGATACGTATATTTAGAACGTTATTGCTGACGTTGGTTGTAATATACTGCATGATGTTGTCTTCTGCTTCAATTGTCAGGGATTCTTTGTCCCCTTGAGTTATAATAAGCGTACCTGCACCGTCAACTGAAACCTGATTAAAACCACTTACGTTTTGTGACTGGTTCACTACATTACCAGACCCACTTGTACCTTGCCACGTACATCCTGATGCAGCTACAACCGCTAAAATAACTAAAGCTGCAATGATATATTTTTTCAAAATATCCCCTCCCTATTTATAAGTAATATTCTGGTCTTATTAGCTTATTATTTCTTTTGATTTTTCATACTTGTCTTTAATTTGCATGTATCCTCTTCTGTTAAAACTGCAACCGCGCATACAAATAGTGCAGCCACTGCACAGATCTTTTATAACTTTTGTCCTTGTTTTTCCATTTTCAGAAGATTTTTCTTGAATAATTGCGTTTCCAGGGCAGTTTTTAATACATTTACCACATTTTGCACAAAATTCAGGGATCCATGAGTGATCGTCATCTGTATTTACTGGTAAATTTTGAATACTTGTAAATATAGCAGACAGCCGCTGTCTTGGACCAAACTCGGGTGTTATAAGCATTCCATGTGTTCCTCTATAACCTAAACCTGCTTTTTGGGCTAAATGTGGATACATTACAACTCCTCCTGCAGGATGACTGGCGTGGGCGGCAAATCCATTTTCCCTTAAAAATCCCGCAAGTTCATTGGTCTTTTTACCAAGCTCATCGTAGGTTACATTACTCATCTCATGAGTTTCAGGACTTGGAGCTGCATCAACGGCTTTTTTGTTTAGAACCTTGTACTACCATGAAATCCATATGGCAGGCTGTTAAAAGAGCATAAGTCAACATTTATTTTATCTTCTTCAGTTAATGCATTAAAGGGCATTGATTTGCGCATATACTGCAGTTTATACAAATTTTTTTGCAAATATGAATGTCAGGTTCGATATCAATGTCTGTAGCAACTGCTGTAAATACTACTTTTGAACCCATTTCTGGATGAATTATCAGGTTGTTCCTGCCGAAATTTCCTAAACCTGCAGCCAGTGCAGCATGACGGAGTGAAACATATCATGAAAGTAATTCTGTATTTTTATCTACATTTACAGGTCCTGCTCCATGTACTGCCATTACATTGGTTTTGAATTGTTTTTTTTTTACAAAGCGGACCAGTTATATGTGCATGAATGCGAAAATTCTGTTACTATTTTAATATGGGGCAAACTGGTCATTCTCGCTTTCACAGTTATCGATCTGTTGAATTGCTAAAACTAGGATAGTTCTGGCTTCAGGAAAAGTTCTTTTATAAGAATAGAATTAAGGTTCCTGTAATTTTGGACTGAAGCAAAAACAGTATCATCTATTCCTAATTCTTCTGCATAACTCTTAATCTTCTCTTTTATTGAAGATCCATCTTCCATTTTTAACCCCTTAAATTTAACATTTAAGTTTCAAGTATTTTGATCCTGTCCTGCTATGCAAATTCTGCAAACAGCTCAGGGATTATCTTTTTGATTTTCTTTAACGGGACAGTAATAGATTCCATTTTCCTGTTTAATTCTGAATCCTCCAAAATTTTGTTAACAAAATTTGGGGTTTGAAAAATGCTCTGTATTTTTCTCAACCTCCTGGAAATGGCATTCCTACAGCGTGAACTGGTTCATACATTACAAATGTTGTGTAAATTGTGTATGATCCGGTAAATTTTGAAAAAATGAATATGGTAGTCATGTTCAAGTTCAACCTGTTTTTGTTGTTCTTTCAAGATTTCAATGGCCTTTGAAGTTCATCAGCATTTACGAACCATTCATACTGTTTATTGTTGTCCTGTATTTTCTTGATGCGCATTAAGAATGATTGGATATATGCATCTAACTCTTCACGGTAACCTGCAGTTACATAGATGGTTTCTTTTTTCATATGGACCAGTGCTGCCATTATATCAGTTATGTCCACATTCCTTGCTTCCTCTTTCAGAGCATCTAATAATACCTGTCTTGGAACATCCTGGGAAAAATCAATATTTTCAACTATCCTTGAAAACACCTTGAGTTGCGAACGTATATGCTCATTTAAAACCATAATAATTTTTATACAGCTTTGTTTATTTTATTATGCCATTTTAAAATGTCTTATTCTTTGTTTGGAGTTTAAAACACTTTTTATCCTTAAGATATTTTGACCGTATACAAATTATTTGTATACAAATAATATTTCAAAAAGTATATAAATTTTTTGTCAACCTATAACCGATCCAGTAATTGGAGAAGCATCTGGAATTCCTCGTCTGAAAGTTTATTTCTAAATTCCTGGTCAAGATCAGGGATAATTTCTATAATCTGGGGCAGGAGAAGTTCCTTTGATTTAGGAGTTAAGCATACAAGAACAGACCGGCGATCGCTAGGGTCTTCTTTTCTTTTTATAAGCCCCCTCTTTTCAATCCTGTCAAGTATTCCAGTAAGAGTTGAACTGTCCATATCTAACCTGTGCGCTAAATCTTTGAATTTTACTTCATCTTTATCCCATAAAGCGCTGAGTACATAAAATTGAACAGGGGTAATATTAAAAGGGGTTAATTCACGTTCATAATACCTATTTACTTTACGTCTCACTTTATTAAGCTTGAAGCAGATGTATTTTTCAGGTCCTTGTATATTTCCCATAGTTTCAACCTCTTTTAATAAAAAATAATATTGGATTCATAGTTTTATTTTGTGGGCATTTTTTATTTAATTTTATATTTTTATGATTTAAATACTTCCGTGAAAATTGCAAATTAAAAAAAGCTATAATTATTTGAGATAATGAAACTTTTAAATGTATAAAAATTGAAAAAAATTTAAAAATATAAATTAAATAAGAATTTAGAACCTTTTTCTGTCTAGAAGCTCCTGCATTTTACCTGGATTCCAACCACCCGATGCTGATTTAGAATGACCTACCTGCTGCACGTATCCAGTTATTCTATCGTACCATTCAACTTCATTTTTTTCTCCACATGTAGCACAGTTGTCCTGTAAACCTTTCATCAAGGTTTTACATTTCATACAGAAACTTAAAGCTGAGCTGTAAGCCCAGAATCCTATATCTGATTTCTTGGCTATTTTATTTGTAAGACCCATGAGTGACTCTGGGTCTGAATAAGATTCTCCCATAAATGCATTGAATATATGGCCTCCAAGTGTCATAGGGTGGAATTTCTCTTCTATCTTAATCTTTTCGGGGAGTAGCACATCTGCATCCACAGGAACATGAGATGAATTGGTATAGTAATAGGATCCTTTGTTACCATATGTAATAGCTTCATCTCCAAATTTCTCTTTATCTAACATTGCGAATCTGTGTGCTGTTGATTCTGCAGGTGTCTGGAGAACACTCCATCTTAATCCTGTTTCTTTTTTAAGTTCTTCTGCCTTTTTATTGAAGTATTTTATTACATCTAATCCTAATTTACGGGCGTTATCATCTTCAATTCCAGCCCCGCAGTGAGAAAGCAGCATTTCGTTTAGCCCTACAAATCCAAAGGATAAAGTTGAATTGTCTATATTATAGTACTTTTCACCGTCTATATCTTGAGTTAAAAATGGTAAAAGGTTATAATTATCAAGGCAGTTAATGGCCTGATTTCTACGGAATTTTAAGACTCTTTCTGCTAAGTTAAGGTAGGAATCAACGTATTCAAATATATCGCTGTCATCTTTGGAATTGTAAGCAATTCGTGGAAGGTTCAATGTAACAAATGCCAGGTTACCTGTTCTAAGACAATCATGAGACCAGTCGCCAGTCCAATTGTCAGTTAATGATGTCCTGCATCCCATGTAATTGGCCAGGTTTCCCCTGTAGTCAGGGAGCATGTTAATGAAGTAAGGTGTCCCGAATTTTGCGGAAAGCTCATGGACACGCAGTATATCTTCCTTAAATTCATCTTTTAAACATTCTTTTCTTAAAACATAAGCTGTATTTGGGAAGAGATGTGGTTTGCCATCTGCATCTCCTTCAAGCATTATTTCGGTAAATGCTCGTTGTAAAATTCGTGTTTCTTCTTCAAAGTCCCCATATGTTCCCACAAGTTTTCCTTTAGGTCCGTAGGCGGGTTCATCTTTTAAGAAGTTAGGGACTGTAAATTCTAAGTTGATGTTTGTAAATGGAACCTGTGATCCCCTTGCGGCATAAGCCATGTTTAGATTGTATATTAACATCTCAACTGCTTGTTTTACTTTTTCATAGGGCAAACCTGTTGCAAATGGGGCTACAAATACATTCCAGAGACACATAGATTGTCCTCCGCTCATGTTCTGTTGAGCTGCAAGCATTATTTCCCCTGCGTGGTTCATTAATGTCTCGATGTGGTTGGGAGCGCCTGCCACGGAAGTGTGATCCCCCGTACCGTCTACTTTAAGTCCATGTTTTATGAAAACCCTCAGGTCATGCTGTAAACAGTTTAAAGGACGTGCTGAGAAAAATTCAAGGTCATGAATGTGTATATCTCCACTCATATGTGCATCTGCAAGCTCATTTGGAAGATTGAGAAGTGCATATTGTTTTAAAGCTTCATCTGCAACATATTTATGGATAGTTTCAGGGTTATGTATCATATTAGCATTATCACGTGAACCGTTTGTTATAAGGTTTGTTATATTGTAGACAGGGATACCTAACCTTGTGTATTTCCGTCTAATGGTTTCAAGACCATTTTCAACGAGCTTGGTGTTCACAATTTCCCTGATCATGGGGGCAGTTAAATATTCAACATCTAATTTTTTAAGTTCCTTCCAGACTTGCCCTGCTATTTTTCGTGCAACTTCTCCAGAAGCATCTGTTTCTACAATTAAAGTTTTTTCAATCTTCTTTTGATCAAAAGATTCTATAGTGTCCCTTGATGTTCTGACCTTCATGGTGTTAGCTGATTTATACTTATCTGCAATTTTTCTATTGATCTTTTCAAGTTCTTCATGTACCATTGCTTTAATTTCTGATGTGGATATATCGTCGTAGGCTATAGCTGCAATTCGTGAAGCAATTTTTTCAGAAACCCTTAGTGGAGCTCCAACCATTAAACAGGATCTGACTATTTTTTCCTGATTAAATCGTTCTAATATACTGTTGTTTTTAATAACACACATCTTTGATTTTGTAATGAATGTTTCCATAACATTTTTATCAGTTATCTCTGAATTTTGCCTTTCTAAATTGTCTTCCATTATAACACCTGTATAAACTATTTTTTAATTTATTTTTATATCAATTATTTGTGTACTATTTATTTGTATACAAATTAATTATATAAAATTTTTGGGTAGGCGATTAAAAAAATGAGAATGGATTTTTTCAGTTAAAAGTTATTTCTGGTAAAAATAATAAGCAGTTCAATTTAGCTGCGCACTATCTTGCTGCAGTAGCGCTCTAATAAAACTACAGCTTCAGTAATAGTACTTAAATCCATTTTTACTTTTGAGTTAGCAATAAAATTAGATATTTCTCTAGTATTCATCACAGTATAAGTTCTCGGCATCTTTCTAACTGTAAAATTATTATTGGGGAATGCAACAATTGAATTAAGCAGCATATAATCAATATTTAAATTTTTAGAATCTAAAAACCTTTTTAATTCTATTGCATTCAGCTTAACCTGCTGTGGATTCAGGATAGTTTTTGAGACTATTTTACCAATGTTATCAATCCATTTATTTTCGTTTATGATGTAATGACCGCGGAGATTATTGATATGGATTAAAAAGATGCCTGTTGGTCCAATTACCACATGATTAATTTTTATTCTTTTATCCCTGATTTTCAGCTTATTTAAAATAAAATAGCCTTCAGGTAGATTCTTAAAATAATTTGCAGTTGAATTTTTTTTCACAGTTATTCTCCGCTGATTTACATTATTAACGCGGGCCTTCATTATTTTTCCATTTCTTTTACCATATAAATAAGTAAGAACGCCAGTGGCCATAATAAAAACAGCTGTAATGTAAAGAAATATTATCTGCAGAGATAAATTCAATAAATTGTCTGGATTTTTAAAATTATTTGTACTTTGAGATATCAAAAAAATGGGAGACACATAAGCTAATATGAATACAAATAACCCTATGATTGCAAGTATAAAACCTGCAGTGGTAATTTTGGCATATTTTGAATGAATATTGAAATTTTCTTCATCTTCATAATCATTAAGGTTAATATTTTCATTGTTATAGTAATCATCGAAGTTTTCATAGTATTTCAACTGCAAGCCACATTTTTCACAGGTTTTTAAAGCCTCGGGATCAAAAGGTGGTTCTATTTCATAATAAATTTCACACTCATTGCAGATTAAATAAGGCATTTTTAGCACCTGTAAATGCTGTTATTTAGTAATTCATTTAAAATGTACAGATTTCATTTTGAAATTTTTTTATATTAGTTGATACATATTATTAATAAATAATACAAACATTTATAAATATTTTACCAATTAGGGACTTATGGAGGTACTGAAATACAATTTTCAGTTATAATATAAAAAAGTGGTAAGATTATTAAAATTAGCGTGATATTATCTATTTTAATTGAATTATAATTATTCATTCTCAAAAACAATATCTTTAATATATGAAACACCAATAACAGCCTGCTTAATTTTTGTATTGTCCAGCAGATGGCGCATATCCATAAATTTTCCTTTATTTACTGTATTTTTAATTGTTTTATCTAAATTGCATGTTTTTTTAAGGGGGATATGTTTGAAAATAACAGCGTGGTTATGTAAGATCAGTTCGTTATCTCCAGTATTTGCAGGATTTAAATAGAACAATGTGTGTAAGGCTTCTTTTTCTAGGGTTGATATGCTTCCACTAAGATCCATACCCACACCGAAGCTTACCATTGTTTCCCCATGATATTGGGGCTTACTGTTTATATCCATCCAGTCTTTAAAGTTATCTTCGTGTGTTATCATCTGGTGATTTTCAGGTGCAAATTTTTTAACAGGTGCAATTTTAACCCCTGAGCTGTAAAATTCATCTAAATCTGCCTGCATGGCTATACTTATAACTCCATTGAAATTGGGCTGAGTTTGACGTGCAATATTAAATACAGCAGCATAAAGAGCGCTTATAGTAAAGCTTTCTCCATTTTTAGCTTTTACAATCATTATGTCATTAAAATCTCCTTCTAATGCTGCATTAAACCCTGTATGGATAGTTACATTTCCCGTATCTTTATACGGAGTTAAAAAGTCAGGGGTATCATGCCCGTCTGTTGGGAGCCAGACCATTGTCCCGCCTATGGTAATCATTTCACCGAGAATTTGCAGGTATTCATTTATATTATCTCCTAATGCACCAAGACCGATGGAATATTCAGTTTCTGAGAATTTTCTAGAATAAATATCTTTCTGCTCTAATTGAGCAAACAAAACCTTAGATATGTCTCCAACAGCCTTCAAAATAGCAGATTTCTGTGATGATTTATAAATGGTTATTTCAATATTATTTTGAGTATAGGTGGGTACTTCATTCCAGTTTATTTCTGTTTTATCTATTTTCTCTGTAATGTGGGATATTGCTTTTTCTTTTCCAGTATGGACTAAAAATACATTATCTAACCCCGTCATTTCCAGTACTTCTGAGGGGTATTGATTTACATGGCATAAATGGAGGTCTCCACCTCTTTTTTGGAGCTTTTTATTTACCTGAAGAAGGACCCTGATACCAGCACTGCTTAAATAATGGACATCTTTCATGTCTATAATTATATGAGTATCGTTCTTTTTAATTACGTGATTAAATGCATCATCTAATTCTAACGCCCCAAATGCATCTAACCTTCCTTTAACAGAGATTTGCAGGATATCATTACTTCTTTTGGTATTTATGTCCATATAATCACTTAAAAGGGAATTATATTTATATGTTTATATATTAAATTTTATAACTGGAATCAAAACTATTTATCGGTAAGTAAGTTGTTAACACAACATGATTACAGTGATTTAGGTTTAATTTTCCCTAATTTTAAAGGCTCAACAATGGCTGCCCCTACCAGTAACCCCAGTGAAATAGCAACAACGGTCATTACAACTGCTGTAAGGTTGTTAACGGCTGAAAAGTAATTTTGGCCTACAAGTGATGCTATACTAATAAAACCTATGGAACCCGGCACTAAAATCCAGAAAGCAGGTAGTATCGATACAAAGCTGGGAGTCCTAATTGGCGAACGCCCTATAAGAGTCCCGCTGATTGTCATAAGAAGTGAACCTAAGAAAGCCCCTGAAAATCCGCCAATAAAATAGTTTCCAAACTGCTGTCCAAAGAAAGCTATGTAGAGGACCAGCAGTATCCACGGCAGGTCTCTATTACGTATGGACATGAAAAAGTACATTCCAACGGCAAAAATCATGACTCCAAAGAAGGATATCCATCCTTGACATATGTTGAAGGGGACAGTGGCTATAACTTCTTCTTGAGGCAAGCCTATTATCTGCATTCCCATTAAAACTCCAAAAAGAAGCAGGAATAGAACTGCCACCCCATAAATAACTCTGCTTGAGCCGGAGATTATATTCCCTGATGCGAGTTCAAACATCCCTGTTGTAAATGTGGCTCCGGGTAAAAAATAGGCCAGGGCTGGAATCAGCACTGCAATAGATCCTACTATTAATCCCTGTTTAATTCCCCAGAATATAAAAATTGAGACAAGCAGAGCAGCAACTACGGGTAATATAAGCCCTAAACGCGGGCGATTTTTCCCTAAAATTAGCAGCAGCCCAACAATTGCTCCTGCCCCTCCAGATGCAATTAACTGCTGGAGGGTAGGCTGTAAAAGCATCCCTAAACCTATGGCAAACAGTATATAACCAATTAGTATGCCTGCAGGGCCAAAACGGTGTTTTTGCGAAAGAATATCTTTAACACGTTTTTTCCCTTCAAGTGGAGATATTTCAGCTTTTTCGGCTTTGTATATCAGTTCATAAAGTTCTGAAACCTGATGCAATGGTAAGGAACCGGGTAATTGATTAGCTGCAGTTAAAGGGGCTGATTCTTCATCACCTAATTTTATAATTAGAAGGGTAGGAAAGACAATTATTTCGGCTTTAACGTTATATGCTTCTGTAATATCTTCTAAAATTGACTGCACTGCTGTTACTGAAATTCCTGCTGCTATTAAGGCCTTGCCGAGTTCAGTTAAAAATTCGAACATTCCGTGTATGGATCTGCCGTCTTTGGTGCCCACCGCATTTTTAACTGATTTTAATTCGTTATTTTCACCCATTATAAAACCGTTTAGCTTTTAAACTCTTTTTTATTTAATTTTCATTTAAAACATATTATTTAAGTAATGTTAAAATTATTTGTAACTTACTTTATTGATTTGGGGTAATTTAGTTGTATGGATTTATCAAATATTTTTGAAGAACCCGTTATGCAAAATTATTATATCTTATTTATATTCCCAATGCAATATTCATAAATAATAGAAACTAATAAATATTTTTAAGTAGTGAATAATCTAACTTATTTGACTGATAAATTTAAGCCGAATTAATCACTTAATTGATATTTAACGTATATAAATCTATTTTGAAAATTAAATGATTTAATAAATATAGTTATTCACTATAATTTATGATAACAGTGATTAAAATGCAATTTCCAATTACAAGAATGCGAAGACTGAGAAAAACTCCTCAGATAAGGAATATTTTAAGTGAGACAAAACTGAACCCTGAAGATTTTATTTATCCAATGTATTTTAAAGAAGATTTAAAAGATAACGAAAAAGAGCACATTGACACCATGCCTGGCCAGTACAGATATTCACTGGATGCAGGTATTGAAGAAGCAAAAAAACTGGAAGAGCTGGGCTTATCCTCAGTTCTTATCTTTGGAATACCTGAAAAAAAAGATGATAAAGGGTCATCAGCTTACGAGAAAGATGGAATTGTTCAAAGGGCAGTCCGCAGGTTAAAGGAAGAGACAGATTTAATAGTTATAACTGATGTATGCATGTGCCAGTACACTTCCCATGGGCACTGTGGAATAATCCTGAAGGATGAAATAGTAAACGATGAGACCCTGGAGTATTTATCTAAAATTGCTTTAAGCCATGCTGAAGCTGGTGCTGACATGGTGGCCCCTTCTGATATGATGGACGGCAGAATCGATGCTATAAGAGAGACTCTTGATGCAAACGGTTATGATAATACAATTATAATGTCTTACGCTGCAAAATACGCTTCTGCATTCTATGCACCGTTTAGGGAAGCTGTAAGTTCTGCACCATCTTTTGGTGATAGAAAAACCTATCAAATGAACCCTGCAAACATTGATGAGGCTTTAAGGGAAGCAGAACTTGATATGATTGAAGGTGCAGATATATTAATGGTCAAACCTGCCATAGCTTATCTTGATGTAATAAAAACCATTAAAGAAGAGTTTAAAATGCCGACTGCTGCTTACCAGGTAAGCGGTGAATATTCCATGATTAAAGCAGGTATGGAAGCAGGATATATTACTGAAGAGATTATATATGAATCATTACTATCTATTAAACGTGCAGGAGCAGATCTTATCATTTCTCATTTTGCACCTGACTTTTTAAAGGGTAAAATATAAAAAAACAGAATAATAAACAAAGATAATTGAGGAGTTAACATGGATCCAGAGTTAATCGGAAAAATAGCACAGATTGCATCAGTTCTTGAAGTCAGCGGCCACCCAAAACCAGGAAATGTCCACCGTACACAGGACTTTGATGATATGGTCTTTGAAGATTTCCTGATAAGCGGTGTAGTTATTGGGAGTTTAATGAAAAAGGCTGCTGAAATTGGAAATAGATATCATGATGATGGTTCTTTACATAAAATTAAATTGGGGAAAATTATAAAGGAAGCTGTAATTGAAACTGATCGCTGGATTGGGAACAATACCAATTTGGGAATAGTTCTACTTTTAACTCCATTATCTGCATCTGCAGGGATGAGTAATGATTTAACTGATTTAAGAAAAAATGCGGGAAGAATAATGGAAGCAACAACTTCCCAGGATGCTATAAATTTATATGATGCCATAAATCTTGCAGATGCCGGTGGAATGGGCGAACAGGAAGAACTGGATGTTGCAGATGCAGAAGCACGTGATAAAATTATAGACGAAGATATAAGCATGTACAAAGTGCTTCAAATGTCGTCTAAATGGGATTTATTATCCTATGAACTTACAAACAGGATGCCTGTGACATTTGGAATTGGTTTTCCTACATTTAGAACCACTAAAATGGAGTACGGGATAAATAAAGCAACAGTTCAGACATTCCTTACCATTTTATCCAAAAAACCAGATACCTTAATTTCAAGAAAATACGGCGACGATATGGCAAAATTAGTATCTGCAGATGCAGATTCAGTACTTCAAAGCGGGGGAATATTGAATCCTCAAGGGGAACTTTTACTTCGGGAATTAGATAAACAACTTATGAAAAATAAGCTTAATCCGGGAACTACTGCAGATATAACTGCTGCTTCTATAATGGTTGCATATTTGGATGAATTTGGATTTTAACAGATCATCATTTTTTTATTTAAAATTTTGGAAAATATTTAACACATTTAATCCATAAATTAAATGGCAACGATTATATTACTCAAGAAGTAGCTGAATAATAAATTATTGTTTTCATGTAACGTTTTGGAAAATATTTAACATTCTTAATCCATAAATTAAGTGGTAAAGATTATAATACCTCAAGAGGCAGCTGACTAACAAATTTGTGTTTTTAGTTTGTTATGAAATGATTAACACATTTAACATAAAAATTAAGTGGAAGGTTATACTACCAGAAGGTAGCTGATTACTATAGGGAGTAAGTAGAATGCTTCAAAATATCATTGATGAATTACATATATATGAAAAAAAGGTTTTAAAGGGATTGGAATCCTTAGATTATGAATCAACACCTGAAAAGATAGCTGAAACTCAAGATATGAATATTAAATCTGTGATGAGTGCAGCTGGTTCTTTAGAATCTAAAGGACTTATAGAAGTACAGAAAGATGTTGATGAAATAATCAGTTTAAGTGACACAGGAAAAGAATACGCTGAAGAAGGTTTACCTGAGCGAAAAATATTGAGGGTCTTAAACGAGGAAGGATCTATTCCTATGAAGGATATCGGCAGTAAAGCTGATTTGGATTCTTCTGAAGTTAAGGTAGCTATTGGATGGCTGCGTAAAAAGAAATGGGCCTTAATTGATAAAGGAACCGTAAAAATAACAGAAGAAGGAAAAGAAGCGGTATCTAAAGAATATACCGATGAAATGCTGCTGGATAAACTTTTAGATGCAAATAAAATGCTCCTTTTCAACCCTACTCAGTTAATTAAAGAAGGGTTTGACCTTTTAAGAAAAAGAAAAGGGATAATACATGTAAAAAAAGAGCCTAAGTACAATTTAAAAGTAACAGAAAAAGGAAAAGAACTCCTTGACATGGGAATAGAAATCCGGGAAGAGGCAACTCAGTTAACCCATGAGCAGTTAAAAACAGGGTCATGGAAGAACTTGAAATTTAGGGGCTATGATGTCCATGCAGAATACCCTGATTTTTTCCCTGGAAAGATGCATCCTTTGCAGAGAACAATTGAAGATATAAGGCAGATATTCCTTAAAATGGGATTTACAGAATCCAAGGGTTCAATTTTAGAATCAGCATTTTGGAACTTTGACTGCCTGTTCCAGCCTCAAGATCACGCAGCACGTGAAATGCAGGACACTTTTTATATCAAGGAGCCAAGAACTGTAAATCTTCCCTCAAATGAACTTGTAGAAAATGTTCGCAGGGCCCATGAAAATGGTGGAGCGACTGGTTCTGAGGGATGGGGTTATTCATGGGATGTTGATGTCGCAAAACAGTCAGTGCTCAGGACCCATACAACATGTTTATCTACAAGATATTTAGCAGAACACGAACCTCCTATCAAGATGTTTTCAGTTGGAAGAGTCTTTAGAAGAGAAACTATAACCTATAAACATCTTCCTGAGTTTCATCAGGTTGAAGGAATTGTAGCTGCAGAAGATCTTACCTTTAAAAACTTACTTGGTTATTTAAAGGAATTTTACCGTAAATTAGGTTTTAAAGCCAGGTTCAGGCCGGCATATTTCCCTTACACATATCTGTCGGTTGAGTCTGAAATTTACCTTCCAGATAAAAAGACATGGATAGAACTGGGAGGATCAGGAATGTTCCGTCCAGAAGTTTTAGAACCTTTGGGAGTTGAAACACCTGTTGCAGCATTTGGTATTGGGATCGAAAGGCTTGCAATGTTAAGACTTGGTATTAAAGATATAAGAATGCTTTATAAGAGTGATATTGGCTGGTTAAGAGATTTACCAGTTATACTGGATTAATCTTTGATTTTTTCCAGTTAATCTATTATTTTTATTTATTTTAATAGCTATCAGGATTAATTAAAATAGTTTGGGACTAAAATATGTTTATATCTATTTTAAAAGAAAATTTGTTTTAATTAACTTATGGAGGATGTAATAATTCTCTAAATACTTTTTTAATATAAAATATGGATTACTCTTTATGAGATCGGTATTTATATATAATAAATAGTGTTGCAGTTCCTAAAACAGCTCCTACTGCATTTGGAATTATAATAAACGAATTGTTTATTCCAAAGCCATAAATAACCCAGCATATACCGTTTATTATCATCATTCCATATATGATTGGAGAAACTCCATGAGATGTTTTATCTTTTATAATATCTCTAATCTGGTCAACTGGGCTTATAAACATTATTATGGTAATAATACTTGCAATTAGCCCTATTGTCTGTATATCCATTCATTTAACCCTTATTTTTTTAGTTGTTATGGTATGGTTCAAGCTTTAAAGCATTATTCAGCTTTATGAATTTTATAAATTAATTTGCAAACAGTATTCTACTATTTGTTGAATTTAAAAATTAATTTAGTATTGTCTAGTAAGTTTAAATTAATAAAAATAAGTTTTGATCTCCAAAATAAATGGGGAAAGGTTTAGCTTTGTAAAAGCGCTTTTCTCAATTCTCTTACAGACTCTGTAATTAAATCAACCCTTTCTACATTAATATTTTTCTTTTGCAGATAATCTGCAAGTTGTACTGGTGTTATAGTTTCTTCTACGTCTAAAAGAAGAGCATCTGCTTCCTTTGATATTGTATATGCACCATAATCAGTAAGGGCATTAGCTGCAGCTTCTAAATCATTTGTTTTCACGCGATATGACCGTATTTTTTTCTCAATATCTGCAACATCAATATTTATTCTTTGGAGGTAGATAAGAATATGTTTTCCGAGTGTTTCTTCCATAATATCTAGATCTATGCTCTCTTTTTTCCTGTTTATACGAACTGATTGTGCAATTTGAGCTAAATCTCTTGCATGAGCGAAGCTTGGCATTAAACCTTCTCCACCTTCAGAAATAGGAGTGTAAACTTTTAAAAACCTCTCTATGGCTTCTTCACTGCATTTTTCCCCTAGATCATCTAGATTCTTCCTGAAAACCTTAGATAATTCATCCAGATGAGGGTTTGAAAGTAAAATATGCAGCGGGGCTCTTCTTAAGTGAGCTTCGTCCATTATACTTATATCCAGGTTAGTGGAAAAAGCAGGTATAAAATGGCTGTGAACAACTACTGGAACACCCCTTACATAAATAACATCTTGTTTATTTTCCATAGGTACGATAAGCCTGTTTAAAAGGAGTTCATGGTCATCGCGCTGTCTTCCAAGGTCGTCTATTAAAAGTACGCCTCCGTTTGCTTTTATTATTGGTGAAGTTTCATAGACTCCTTTATCTGGGTTGTAGTTAGTTTCAAGTTTGTTTAAGTTAAGTTCAGCCCCCGTAAGTACGAATGGCGCGCGAATTTTAACCCATCTTGGATCTTCTGGCTGTTCAGGAGTTGCTTTATGGAAATCTGGATCGTAAAATTGGATTACTGCCCCACCAAATTCTATGAACTTTGGAACCACAAGTGGGGGGAGAAGGTCTGACATTTTACTTACTGTAAATGTTTTCCCTGTTCCTGGAGGTCCGTAGACAAAAATACCTTTACCAATAGTACAGGATTCTAACAGTACCCTTTTAGCGTGTTCTACACCTACAACATCTGCAAAAGTTTCTTCAATGACCTCTTCAGGTATTATTATTGGGTAGCGCCCTTTTAATTGAGCTTCCATCATACTATAATAATCATCGTATGAAACAGGTGCCATACCTATGTAGGGGTTTTCCTCTAACGCCCTTCTGGCTTTTTCATGTCCTTTTTTCGTCACAGTGTATTCAACACTTGAAAACAGGAACCCTCCACCTGTAGGTGCACAGAATCCATCTTCTTCTAGATTTCTGAGATTTTTTTCCAAAATGTCCCAGTGAATTCCGGTTATTTCATTCATTCTGCTGGTTTTAATAGTTCCATAACTTGATATGATCTTTAAAATTAAATTTTTAACAAAGCCTTCTGAGAGTTTAAGGTCTTCAATACATTTTGGTTGTTTAAGAACCTCAAATATCTGTTCCATTAAATCATCATGGTAATAATTCATTGAATCACCTTGAAAATAACTGAAAAATTACTTGTATATTATTGTCACTATTTTATAAACTTTTAAGGTATTTAATGTGCATTTTAGCGCGTTCTTATTTTCCTGATTTTTAATAATTAGAGGATATCTTTAAGTTCGCCTATATGGGATATTACATCTATTTTTATACAATTTTCTTTAATATATTCCTTTTCAGACTCTTTTAGTTCAGAGTTAACAAGTATTGCAGACATTCCAATATTTACAGCACCTAATATGTCTTCACTGAACTTGTTACCAATCATAACACATTTTTCAGCATCACATTCCATTTTTTCAAGTGCACATTCAAAAATATGTTTATCCGGCTTTTCTGCACCTGCTTCTTCAGAGGTTATGACATGGTCAAAAAAGTGATGCAAGTCAAGTCTTATCAATTTTTCCCACTGTTTGATGGTAATTCCATTTGATATTACTCCTAAATCATAACCTTGTTTCTTCAGATAAATTAAAGTGGCTGTTGTCTGTGGAAACAACCTTAAAAGCGCAAATTTAACGTTGTGATAAGTAATCATTCCAAGTGCAATAAGAAGTGGCTTTTCTTCTCCAAAAATTCTTTTTGTTAATACATTGAAATGCTTATCATAGTTTGAGCCGTATTCATCAATAATTTCCCTTAAAATCTTATATGCTTCATCAGTTGAAAGAGGTAAACCTGCATCAACCATTACGTTAAGTGCAGCTCTCCTTGCGAGCTTTGCAAAACCCGAGGTATCATATAAGGTATCATCAATATCAAAAAAAACTGCTTTTATCATTATTAAACACCTGCATAACTACAATGAATATACTTGTAATTACAACTAATATATACTTAAGGAAAAATGAAATAAATTTAATTTTAAACTTTTAAATTTATTTATATTTATTAAATTCTTTTAAAATCTATTAAAATGTAGTAGAATATATATTTTTTAAATTTAAAAAGGAGTTATAATTTTTTATTAAAAATAAACTTAGAAAAATGCATCAAGGCTGCTCTGCTTCTCTTTGTGCAGTATTTCTTCTTCGGAATATCCAAGTGCTTCTATTATTCTTCCAACGGCTGGAAGCACCTGATTTTCTATATAGTAGGTAGGATCGTATTTTGAAACATCCACATCTTCTATGGGTTCAGCTCGTTTGCTTATAGGTTCCCTTCCTTTTACTACAACATATCTTATAATGGAACCTCTTCCAACATCTCTTCCTTTTTTTATAGATTTTCGTGCGGCTAAAACATGAGGTGCCATTTGAGTATATTCGTAGGGGCCTTTAGTAAGCTGTGTATGGATAACTAAATCTTCTAATTCAACATTTCCTTTTTTAATGTCTTCAATGACATTTTTAATGATTTCTGCTGCTTTTTTAGGTGATGCTTCCTCTAGAATAGCACCGAGAACTTTTTGCTGGGTTTTTTTAGTTATTGGTGCCCAGTCTCTTCTTACAAGTTCTAAACCTTTCACAATTATGGTATTGTCTTCTTCAATAAGAGCGTATCTTTTTTTTGTGACAAAAAAGCCTCTTTTGAAAAATCCTTCATATTCAAGTTCCATTCCTTCTGGTAAATCTTTGTTTACAGATTGAAGGAACTTTTGAGCATTATCTAAAATTTCTTCGTTCAATAGATACACCAAAATTTGTTAGAACCCTCAAACGCTATGCGTTTGGGGCAACCGAAAATCAAAGCAAATAAAAATCTTTGATTTCCTGAACTGCAAAAATGTAGTTTTTGCATGCGTCAAAATTGAAACTAACGAAAAACTTCGTTTTTCGTGCCCCAAAAATCATAGATTTTTGAGGGATTTTGACAGATTTTAGAGTGTAAATAGATGGTATTAATTGAATTATTCAATTAATACGCCGTTTATAACACCGTGCTGACCAGGTCTTGATGTCACTTTGACTTTTCCTGCACTGGTTTCAATTACTGCACCTTTTGTTATAATGTTCCTACGTACAAAGTGAGTGTTTGCGCTGTTTTCAACAACGTTTAAAATTTCTGCAACTTCTACTTTGTTTGTTTCAGGGTTCACTACGTTGATTTTATTTTCGTTTGTGAGCCTGATTTTTTCGTTTCCACCTTTGCTTCTGATTTTTTTGACTTTTCTGTCTCCTATTTTAGTTTCTGCTGCTTCTTTTCCAAGTTCAGATTTCCTTTTGTTTTTGTTAAGCTTACCACGCGCTCCACTTGGAGTTCTTAATGATTTTCCTTGCCAAATTGCCATTATATTCACCTCTTATTAATTATGGTTGATTTTGTTACTTGAGAATATATTTAAATAGAATTTATTCAGTTTAAAGAATATTTCATTCTCAAAAAAGCACTATTTTAGAATAGTTGTATATTATATTAATTCTAGGACGCTTTATTTATAGCTATCCCTTAAATTAACTACTTCAAGATATTTCTTTGAATGTATTTAAATATGTTTCTATACATCTTTAAATAGTAAATAGGATTTTGTTGATTAAAATAGTTATATTTTATGTTATAAATGGTTAATGGAAATCCTGTATCTTTTAAAAAATAGTCCAGTTCAAATACAGGAACTCTGCAGAAAATCTATAGGATAACTTCTTATGAATTCGTAAATTAGACTAACAAGAGTATTTTTATTTCATTTTATGTGTTTATCATTAAAAAAATAAATGATTCATTTCTTTTTGTACAATTAAATCACTTGAATACATTGGAACATATCCGGGAAATATATTTAAATATTGAAAGTTCAACTCACAATAAGTAAAAAAATAATTCTTTAACAGTAGAATAATAACAAGCCATATATATTTTAGTATGCTATTTATTAGTAATGGATTTTAATTTGTTCATTAAAATCCTAAAAAGGACTTGATTTAAGATTAAGCTAAAACAGGAATACATAATAAACAAAAACAAAGGGTGAACTTATGAAAATTAGCATGGCACACGGCGCTGGCGGAGAAATAATGCAGAGCCTAATATCAGATATTATACTGAGTAACATTAAAAACAAGAATGTCAATGGCGGAATAGGACTTGGAGAGCTTGATGATGGCGCTACAATTCCCTTTGGCGAGTATGAAATCGTGATCAGTACAGATAGCCACACTGTTGATCCAATCTTTTTCCCAGGAGGAGATATTGGAAAATTATCAATTACAGGAACTGTAAATGATGTATCTGTAATGGGGGCAAAACCTCTTGCGATTGCAAATGCAATGGTCATAAGTGAAGGATTTACAAGTGAAGAATTCGAAAAAATCATTAAGTCAATGGGTGAAGCCTGTACTGAAGCAGATGTGGCACTTGTAACTGGAGATACAAAGGTCATGGAGAAAGATAAACTTGATAAAATAGTTATTTCTACAACTGGAATTGGAATAGCTAAAAAAGGTGAAGTTACAAGTGATGCTTCCCTTGAAGTTGGAAATAAAATTATATTAACTGGAAGTGTTGGAGATCATGGTATTGCGCTCATGTCTTACCGTGAAGGGTTTGGATTTGAAACTGATTTAAAGTCAGATGTTGCACCAGTTTGGGAAATGATTGAAAAAGCTTTGGAAATTGGTGGAGTAAATGCAATGAAAGATCCAACAAGAGGAGGAATTGCAAATGCTTTAAATGAACTTGCATCCAAATCTGGTGTTGGAATGATGGTTTATGAGGATAAAATTCCAGTTAAAGAACAGGTTATAGCAGCATCTGAGATGCTTGGAATTGACCCTTATGAAGTAGCAAATGAGGGTAAAGTAGTAATGGGTGTTGAAGCTGATAAAGCTGAAGAAATTCTTGAAGCTATAAGAAGTACCAAATATGGTAAAGATGCCCAGATTATTGGTGAAGTTACAGATGATAAACATGTAATTATTGAGACTTCACTTGGTGGGAAAAGAATTCTTGAAGCCCCAATAGCTGATCCTGTACCAAGGGTCTGCTAAACTTATTTTTTTAAATTTGAATCGGATTTTAGTGCTCAGATTTTTGAGGAAATTATTTATAGCTTAAGAATAGATGGATTAATATTATAAGATAAGAGGGGTAATAGAATGCAGAATTTATGGGGCAAACGTTTTGCAGCTTTAATAATAGATTTTTTAATTGTAATACTTATTACGTGGGTCTTCAGTGGTATTGTATATCCTTTACTTGCTGTAACAAATGCATTTGGAATTTTGAATTACTGGCTTATTGTAACTGCAGTGATTGTTATGGTTTATTTCACTTACTTTGAAGGAAAATTAGGTACAACTCCAGGTAAAAGTGTGATGAAAATTGAAGTTGTTGTAGATGATGGTGAAATGAATTACCAGAAAGCTTTTATAAGAAATATATCTAAAATTTTGGGAATTCCGTTAATTTTGGATATTATAGTAGATTATATAGCTGGAAACTCAAAGCTAAGATATTTAGATGAAGTAGCAGGTACTGATGTTAAATTGAAAGCATAATGGGCTAAAAATGGTTTTTTAGTAGTTGCTAATAAGAATTGGATTTATAATTTTTTATAAATGCTGAAAAATTTATTTTTTTGTATTACTTGCTTACTTTTTATCTTTTTTTGCTTATCAAGGCATATATTTAATAATACGTAATGGAATATACTTTTTTTGAAGTTATATTAAATAAGGGAGATACAATGCCAGTTATTTCAAAATCCATATGGAGAAGAAAAAGGACATGGTTTGCACCGATATTTTTAGCAGCTATACTAATATTTATTCAGCTTTTTTACCAGCGGTTTGGAGCTTCATTTTCTGATAGTTATTATCAACTGGTTATGATCATGTTTATAGCTATTGTAATAGCGTTTTTAGGGGAACGAATTGAGAAAGTTAGAATTCTCAATGAAATGAATGAAAATTTAAAAAAAGAAAGTGAAAAACTTGAAGATGCTAATAAAGAATTAGAAGCATTTGCATATTCTGTTTCACATGATTTAAGAGTTCCTCTTAGAGCAATAGATGGTTTTTCTCGTATTGTAATTGAAGACTATGAGGACAAACTTGATGATGAGGGCAAAAGACTTTTAAATGTTGTCAGGGAAAATACCCAGAAAATGGGCCAATTGATTGATGATATTCTTCTTTTATCCCGTGCAGGTCGCCAAGAAATGAAAATATCTCTTATAGACATGGAATCACTTGTAGAAAATATATTCGAAGAATTGAAACCTTCGATGGGAAATAGAGATGTTCAATTAGAACTTAAGTCTCTTCCAAAGGCTTACGGCGATAGGACGCTAATTACTCAGGTTCTTACTAATCTTATTTCTAACTCTATTAAGTTTACAAGAATTAGGGAAAAAGCGATTATTGAAGTGGGTGCAAAAAAAGGAAAAGATGAAAACATTTATTATGTTAGAGATAACGGGGCTGGCTTTGATATGAAATATGTAAATAAACTTTTTGGCCTGTTCCAGAGATTACACGGCGTTGATGAATTTGAAGGTACTGGTGTAGGACTTTCTATTGTTCAGCGCATTATCCGGAGACATGGAGGGCATGTCTGGGGAGAAGGAGAAATCGATAATGGAGCAACCATCTATTTCACGCTTCCAAAGCCGTAGAAAACTGTCAAAATTCTTTGAATTTTGACGCACCGAAAATCTTCGATTTTCAAGTGCTTTGTTTTCTCGGCTACAAAATCGAAGATTTTGTAAGTCGTAGACTTTGGATACCCGAAAATGCGGCGCATTTTCGACGGCTGCCTGATAAAATGGAATAATTTAAAGTTAAATTGGTTAAGGAGATATTAAATGAATTTAAATGAAGTTGAAATCCTTCTTGTAGAAGATAACGAAACGGATGCTGAGCTTACAATTAGAGCATTAAAAAGAAATAATCTTGCCAATAAATTGGTGTGGGCTAAAGATGGTGCTGAAGCGTTGGATTTTATATTTGGCGAAGGTGAATATTCTGAAAGGGATATAGAAAAAGGACTTCCAAGATTGATATTACTTGATTTGAGAATGCCTAAAGTAGATGGTTTAGAAGTCCTTCAGACTATTAAAGCGGATGAAAGAACTAAAATGATCCCTGTAGTTGTCCTTACTTCTTCTAAAGAAGATAGAGATATAGTAGAAAGTTATGAACTTGGAGTAAATAGTTACGTTAGTAAACCCGTTGAATTTGATGCATTTACAGAAGCGGTTTCAACACTTGGATTGTACTGGATGTTACTTAATAATCCACCAGAATAAGAGAGAGTAACATGAAAGAAGAACTTAAAATCCTGATCCTGGAGGACGTTGCCTTTGACGCAGAATTGATAGAGTATGAACTGCGTCGTGAAGGAGTAAAATTTTTATCAAGGCGAGTGGAAACTAAAGAAAGTTTTATAAGTGAACTTGAGGTTCTAAAACCTGATTTGATCCTGGCTGATCATTCTCTTCCTAAGTTCGACGGTCTTTCGGCCTTAAAAATTGCAAATTCAGAATGCCCATATACTCCTTTTTTATTTGTAAGTGGTAAAATAGGTGAAGAGTTTGCAGTAAATGCGCTTAAAGAAGGTGCTACAGACTATATATTCAAAAATAACCTTTCTAAATTAGTACCTGCCATGCAAAGGGCATTAAAGGAGTGTCATGAAAAAATTGAACGTGAAAAAGCACAGAACGCACTGAAAAAGGCGCATTTTGAGCTAGAGCAGCAAGTTTTAGAAAGAACAAAAGCATTATCTCGAGTTAATGATGAGTTACGTGCAGAAATGGATGAACGCGAACGAATAGAAAATAAGCTTAAAAAATCTCTTGAAGAGAAAGAAATACTTTTAAAAGAAATTCACCACAGGGTTAAAAATAATTTACAGATAATAAGCAGCCTTTTAAATCTCCAATCTCGTTATATTAATGATGAGGAAATGCTTGATATTTATAAGGAAAGTCAGAACCGTGTGAAATCTATGGCTATAATACACGAAAAATTGTACCAATCAGAAGATCTGGCAAGGATTGACTTTGGGGACTATGTAAAAAGTTTAGTACTGGACCTGTTCCATTCTTACGGTGTTGATAATATCGAGCCGGATATAAATATCCGTGATGTTTTATTAGATATTAATACAGCGATTCCATGTGGACTTATTGTCAATGAACTGGTAACAAATTCAATAAAACATGGATTTCTGGCAAATAGAACTCGTGCTAACAGCCAATCATTTGATAAAAAAGATAAAATAGCTGTAAATATCACTAAGGAAAATGAAATTTACACCATGTCTGTTTATGATAATGGTATAGGTTTTCCAGATAATTTAGACTTCCGTCATACAGATTCATTAGGTATGCAACTTGTAATTAGTTTAACAAGTCAATTAAGAGGTACAGTGGAGCTTGAAAGAGATAATGGGACATTATTTAAAATTGTTTTTAAAGAAGTTGAGTATAATAATAAATTTTAGGTCCCTTAGAAAATTTTTACATTTATATATTAAAAAACCATTTTATTTTTTATAATGTTTATATCCATGAGTTGTGCAGGTAATGTAATATTTTCATGTGAATACCTTAACTAAATGTTAAGATACTCTCATAAAGATTACAATTTAACATTAATTCATGTGATGAACAGACTAAAAATGAGTGTATGAAGTTCACTGACTTTATATACTATAACATTTAATTAGTTACATGAATATTTTTCAGATCGCGGAAAATTGTTAAATAGTTCATTTACTAAACTGTATAAAAATGACGAATTAACAGTAATAACTATAAAATGTATTCTATTTTTGAAAAGTAATGCATTATCAGAATTTAAATTTAAAAATAAACTTTAGAATTATATAGATTAACTTAAAACAAAGAGGAAATTAGATGGTATTTGAATCAGTTTTCAACGCATTAAATCCAGTATTTAATCCAATTGTTAATACATTTGGTCCGATACTGACTATATTTTTAATAGCTGCTGTGGTTGCATTAATAACCACTGTTGCAACCAAGCTTCTAGTAAATCAGGACAGGCTTGCATTTCTCCAAAAAGAAATGAAGGAATTCAACCAGGAGATGGTGGCGGCAAGAAATTCAAATGATCCAGAAGCACTGGAGAAAATGCAAAAAAAGCAGATGGAGTTCATGGGTCTTCAAAAAGAGATGATGTTCATGTCATTTAAACCAATGATAGTGACATGGGTTCCAATACTTGTTATATATTACTGGATGTTTCAATCACCATTATTGAACCAGGTTGCGGTTAACTTACCTGCATTTGCTTATTATGTGCTTTTAGTTCCGCTATGGCATGCAATTCCACTAAGCTATGTCCATGTACCACTTGGACCACTTGCAGTTTCATGGTTTGGTTGGTACTTCCTGTGTTCATTTGCGCTTTCTCAGATATTCAGGAAATTCCTGGGAGTTAAAAATGCAAGTGCTATGTAATAAAAAAATTTTTATTAAACTAAATATTTCCTGTTAATTTTAAATAAGAGGAAATTATCTTCTTTTTCTTTTTAAAATGAATTTTTAGCACGTTTAAATTGCTATTTGTATAAATTTCTTATTTTAAATGAATTTCTCTGTTTTTTAAGTTTTAAATACTGTATCTGAAAAATTTGTAACTTTTTAAAAGTCATCAAACCCTGCGTTTTATGGGTATAAATCTTAAAAAACCTGTCAAAAAGCTATGATTTTTGGACTTTTATTAAACTGAAAGTTTAGTAGGTTTCCACTTTGACAGCTTTTTAAAAGTCCTAGAATTTCAAAAGGTTTAAATACATAATAATTATATTATTATAATAGTTCTAAAAATATAACTATTATAAAAATTAACTAAATGGAGAAAAAACATGGAAGATTGGTTTAAAGTGAAAAAGGTTGCAGACAAAACATGGGCCATTCATGACAAAACACAGGTGGCATGTTATTTAGTTGAAGGTGAAGAAAAAGCTCTTTTAATTGATACATGCTGGGGACTTGGCAATTTGGAGGAACTGGTTCAATCGATTACACCATTACCTATAAATGTGATAATTACTCATGGGCATCCTGATCACGTGTGTGGTGCATTCCAGTTTAGTGATCTTTATATTTCAAATGAAGATAAAGGCATGTTAAATGCATTTTATAATAAGCAGACACGTAAACAACTTATTGAAAACCGTTTTAAAGACCAGCATTCTGCAGATTTTTCTAAGGAAAAATGGATCAACGCAGAACTGGGCAGTGTTTCAACAATTAAAGAAGGAGATGTGTTTGAGTTAGGTAAAAGGGACCTGAAAGTTATAGCAGTGCCAGGGCATACTCATGGCAGCATCTGTTTACTGGATGAAGAAAATGAACTGCTGTTTTCAGGTGATTCTGTACAAACTGCGCCAGTTTTGATGCATCTTGATACGTCTCTTCCGTTAAGCACATATTTTGACAGCATTGTGCATGTATGTTCATTTGAGGAAGCGTATGATAAAATATTACCGGGACACGGCAAAACTCCCATTGATAAAGCGATTTTAAATGAATTAATAGATGGTGTTTCTGAAATTCTGGAAGGTAAATTGAGTGGAAAACCAGAACAAACATTTTTTGGAGAGGGACTTGTTTGTAAATTTAATAAAACAAGCATCATTTACGATGAAAATCAGTTATGAACTAAATTCAAGTGGAAAATATGCAGGAAAAAGAATTTGAAAAAATGGTGGATAATATTTTAATTTATTATCCTCTGTTTTACAGAAAAATAAAAACATCAATTAACCATGAAAAGCATTCAAGATACAGCAAACCAACTGGATATTACCAGGTACTTGGAATTTTAATTCATGTCGGCCCACTGCCAATATCTGAGATAGGTAAGATGCTTTTTACTTCTAAACCTAATATGACATCTTTAATTGATAGACTGGTCAAAGACGGAAATGTCAAAAGATCACGAAGTAAAGATGATAGGAGAATAGTTAAAGTTGAAATAACTGAAGAGGGTAAGAACTTCTTGATTGAAGGGCGTAAAGCTGTAGAGAAAAATATCAAAGAAAATATTTTAAATTTAACTGAAGCGGAAATTGAAGTTCTTAATGACTCTCTGGAAAATATAAAGAAATTACTCCTAAAAATGGATAATAAGTGATATTTATGGATCATTATAAAACTCATTACAATATTAGTAAAAATAAAATAATCATGATCATGGCAGGTTTGATGGTGGGACTCCTTGTAGCTGCTCTGGATAATTCTATAATCAGTACCGCAATGCCTCGGGTCATTAGCAACTTACAGGGAATGGAATACTATGTATGGCCGTTTACATCTTACATGTTAACATCAACCATTGCAATAATCCTTTTTGGTAAATTATCAGATATTTACGGCAGAAAGATAATTATAATATTTGGAATTATTTTGTTTGTCATAACCTCTATGTTATGTGGTTTTTCTACCAATATATTTGAATTGATCCTGTTTAGAGGCCTTCAAGGAATTGGTGGCGGAATATTATTGTCCCTCCCATTTATTCTGGTTGGAGAAATTTTCAGCCCAAAAGAAAGAGGTAAATACATGGGAATACTTGCCTCTGTATTTGGAATTTCAAGTGTTTTAGGGCCGATACTTGGTGGAGTAATTACAGACGCTGTTGGATGGAGATGGATATTTTTTGTAAATGTTCCAGTTGGAATAGCTGCTGTAATCATACTTATGTATTCTCTTCCTAACTTTAAATTAGACGGTGTAAAAAAAGTAATTGATTATTCAGGGATTATAACATTTACTCTGGCTTTAAGTGGACTTTTCCTGGCATTAACACTTGCAAGAGATTTAAATGTATATCCTATGTATGAAATAGTTGGGTTTTTGATTTTTTCAGCAGTGATGTTTGTGTTATTTGTTTGGGCTGAAAAAAGGGCAGTGGAACCTATTTTACCCCTTAACCTGTTTAGTAATTCAATATTCACTGTTTCATCGGTAGAAAACTTTTTGGCAAGTGCACTTATATTTGCAGGAATAATATATGTTCCTTTATTTGCGCAGAATATTTTGGGGATGAGCGCCACAAATGCAGGGCTTTTAATGATACCCATGCTAATAAGTCTTACAATAGCATCCAATATTGCTGGGCAAATTATTTCAAGGACTGGAAAATACAAAAAACTCGCTATTGCAGAGTTTGTAATTACTGGAATTGGGATTATACTCCTGGCAACACTGAACGTTGATTCCTCTCCTTATGCACTGCTTGCATATTCCACAATTTTGGGTTTAGGTTCCGGAATGATGTACACCGTATTTACAATAAGCGTGCAGAATTCTTTCAGTTTACGGGAAATAGGAATTGTAACGGCTTCCATGCAGTTTTTCAGGAATGTTGGGTCAACAGTGGCAATTCCAGTGTTTGGATATATAGTAAATGCAACTCTGGCAAGTCCATCTATGGTAAATCTGGGTCAAAAAGAGGCTCTTGCACTTTCTATACAGAACGTTTTCTTAGCATCGATAGCACTTGCATTTGCAGGTTTGGCCATTGCATTCTTCCTTAAAGAAGCATCTTTAAACCATGAATCTTCAGCTCCGGAAATTCCAGGTAATGCAGTTGATGAAGCGAAATAAATAATTTATTTCGCTTAAATGTTTTAAACTAGATTTAACCTCTGAAAATATTTTTTCAGTATTTATTAAGTTAGTGGGAATCTATTTCCTTTATTTTAACATGATGCCCTGTGCACTACTCATATTTCGGGTTATGTAATAATGATTGTTAGGGATTAAATTTTTAAAATAAGAATTTCTAATTTAAATTTAATTCAAAAAAGTTATATACCTAGTAATTTAACGTATATACGTGAAAAATTAAAATAAAAATTAAAATAAACGAAAAAACAGGCAAAAAAATTAAATTAAGCTTATATTGGCGTACTTTTCCATTATAAGTCCCAATTTTTTTGTATTTAGTAATAAGAACTAAATTTTGGTGAAATTATAAATGCAAACAGATGAATCACAATCAACATTAAATTCTCCACTTGGAGATGATAAGACAAAAGGAGTTAATCTGATAACTGGGGACCCAAGAAAGGCAATAATCAAACTTTCAGGTCCTATGATCATTTCAATGCTTCTAATGACCTTTTACAACCTGGTCAACGCAATTTGGGTTGCGGGTCTGGGGGGAGATGCTCTAGCAGCAGTTGGATTTGTAACACCATTGTATCTGGTACTTGTTGGTCTCAGTAATGGTCTTGGTGCCGGTGCAGCATCTGCAATAGCACGTTATATAGGGGCGGATAACAAAAAATGCGCAAACAATGCCACATTGCATTCATTGTTCATTACAGTAGGTATTTCAATTATTCTAACCGTGCTGCTTATTGTATTCCTTAAACCTATACTCATGCTTCTTGGCGCGGGAAATACAATAGATCTTGCAGTCCAGTTTGGACAGGTCACTTTTGCAGGAACTATTTTAATGCTCTTTACAGGTGTAGGCTATGGAGTACTCCGTGCAGAGGGAGATGCCAAAAGGACAATGTATGCAATGATAATATCTTCAGTTATGAACATGATCCTTGACCCTATACTTATTTACTGGGCAGGTTTGGGTATTTCAGGAGCGGCATGGGGTACAGTCATATCTATGGGATTTGTATCTGTTGTTCTGCTTTACTGGTTCTTTGTAAAAAAGGATACTTATGTTTCCTTTTCAATTAAAGATTTTATGCCGGATAAAATAGTCGCCAAAAGTATTTTAGGCGTTGGTCTACCTGCAAGTGCTGAGTTTCTTATAATGTCAATTTTAGCAGGTATAGTAAACGGTTTGCTGGTTGTAGTTGCAGGAACAGATGCAGTTGCAGTTTATTCTGCAGGCTGGAGAGTTGTGATGATGGCTACAATGCCCATAATTGCTGTGGGGACATCTGTAATTACAGTTGCCGGTGTTTCATACGGGGCCAGAAAGTATGAAAACATTTCCATAGCCCATAAGTACTCTATAAAGGTGGGGCTTATTATAGCGGCAGCTACAAGTGTCCTGACATTTGTATTCGCTCCTTATATTGCCATGATATTTGCATATACTCCTCAAAGTGCTTCTCTGGCACCTACAATTGCAGCATTCCTTCAGGTGATGTGTTTCTTCTACATCTTCATGCCTCCGGGAGTGATGTCCAGCTCAACATTCCAGGGCGTAGGTAAGGGAATGACATCCCTCATGCTGACATTGCTTCGAAACCTGGTTTTTATTGCAATATTTGCATACATATTCGCGATATTCTTTGGTCTAGGAGAATATGGAGTATGGTGGGGAATTGTTGCAGGGGATATTCTCGGAGGTATAGTTGCATACGTATGGGCGCGTACTTACATCCGCAGGTTGCAGAGCATTGAAAACCCTGATTAAAAGATACTGTAAATTAAACAGATAATTTGATGGACATCTAACAAAAGTTATTTGTAATCAGATACTCTTTTTTATTTATTTTTAAAATAAGTGTTAAATAAAGCTCATGTTTATTTAAAAGTGTATAGTAAAATAAGCTTAGATTTAAAATGATTTATGATAAAAGGAATATATAAAATCACTTTTGAAATATTTAATTTTCAAAATTACTGCCTTTGGATTCTTTTATAAACCAGATCATTAGGCCTTACTTTATCTTTAACTTTTATACCTACGTTTTGACTTTTCTGAACCTCGGTTATATCTTTACCATCAATCTGTATTGATTCAACCTTTTGAATTAAAGATCCTGTTGTTTTTCCTTCTATTATGATTTCATCTCCAACCTCCAGATCATCCCAGAGCCTGATTTCAGCTGCAGATACATTTTTATAATAATTTACAACGGAACCAATGTCTTTTTTAATATGTGTTGATTCATTGTACCTGCTGGTTTTATAAGGAGTTTTAAAGTAAAATCCAGTATCAAAACCTCTATTAAACACTTTTTTAAGTTCTTCAATCCAGTTTTCATCAAATTTCCACGAACCACTTTCATAGCTGGTGATAGCTTCTCGATAAGCTTTGGTAACTGTTGCAACATAATCTGCAGGTCTAGCTCTTCCTTCTATTTTAAATACATCAATTCCCGCTTCAATAAGTTCGGGGATATGTTCTATTGTGCAGAGGTCTTTAGGACTTAAGATATGGCTTTCATTTTCATTTTGAAGAAGTTTAAACTCATTTCCATCTTCAGATGTAAGTTTCCATTCTTTTCTACAGGGCTGTAAGCATTCACCACAGTTTGCGCTTTTGTCGTAAAGATGCGAGCTTAAAAAACATCTTCCAGAAACCGCAACGCACATAGCCCCGTGTATAAATGTTTCTATCTCTAGATTAGTGTTTTCTTTAATTTCCCTAATTTCTTCAAGTGATAACTCCCTTGAAAGGACAACACGTTTAACTCCAAGCTCTTCAAGTAAATTAAGGGATTCAAAATTAGAAACATTGGCTTGTATGCTCATGTGTGCTTCTATATTGTTTTCCCGAGCAATTTTAAGTGCACCAAGATCAGAAACGATTAATGCGTCTACTTCATAATGATAAATAGTAGGGATAATTTTTTTTAAATAGGATATGTCCTTATTTTTCATTATCGTGTTTGTGCAGAGGTATATCTTTTTATCTGCATCGTGACATATTTCTACTGCTTCTTTGAGGTCGTGAACTGTAAAATTTTTAACATTTGCCCTCATATTGCATCCTTCAATGCCTACATAAACAGAGTCTGCACTGTTTGAAATTGCTGCATTCAATGCCTGGAAATCTCGTGCAGGTGAAAGTAGTTCTACTATTTTCATCACCAGTGTAATTTTTTGTTAATTTATTTTTAGATTCCACTATTAAAAAAATAGTTCTGCATAAAAAGTAAAATAAAATAAATTTAAGTTAAAATATTAAAAAGTTGTAAATTCAGCAGGTACAGCGCCTTGCTTCATATTCTTTAATATTATCAGGTAATCTTGTTGGATATTCACATGTAAGGCATCCAAGGCAGAGCTGATCTCTTTTTATACCTATACAGTCAACCAGTGCATCTACACTTAAATAACCAAGAGAATCTACGCCTAAAGTTTTTCTTATTTCCTCTACTTCTTTATCAGATGCTATTAATTCCCTTTTGGTTGCCATTGCAATTCCATAATAACATGGTGAAATTATAGGTGGACATCCTACTCTTAAATGAATTTCTTTAACTCCTGCTTCCCGTAATATGTTAACCAGAGCTTTAGATGTCGTACCTCTTACAATACTGTCGTCTATAAGAACTATTTTTTTACCTTCCAGTTCTGTTTTAACAGGGTTCATTTTTAACCTTACGGAAGTTTCACGTTCTTCTTGAGTTGGCATAATAAAAGTTCTGCCTATATAACGGTTTTTTATAAGCCCTTCACCATAAGGTAATCCAGATTCTCTGGAATAGCCTATAGCTGCAGTTATTGCTGAGTCAGGCACAGGCATTACAACATCTGCTTCTGCAGGAAATTCCTTTGCAAGTGCTTTTCCAATCTTTAACCTTACATCATAGACATATCTATCATCAAGTATGCTGTCTGGACGTGCAAAGTAAACATATTCAAACATGCAGTGCGCTTGTTTGCATGACTCGGCTGTTGGCATTTTGAAACTTTTTATTTCATCATTTATAAGCATTATTTCTCCTGGCTTTACCGCACGGATGTACTCTCCTCCTACTACATCAAAGGCAACTGTTTCGGATGCAACAAGAGTTATATCGTCAACTTTTCCTAGTGAAAGAGGTTTAATTCCAATTGGATCTCTTACAACAATCAGATCATTGTTAAATAATATAACCAGTGAATAAGAGCCTATCAAACGTTTAGAAACTTCTTGAACAGCTTTTATTATGTCTCCAGTTTTGTGATATTTTTTAATAAGCAGGTGGCATAAAACTTCAGAATCAGTGGTGGATTTAAATTCGTAGCCCTGCTCTTCTAATTCCTTTCTCAGTTCCATTGAATTGATGATATCGCCATTATGGGCAACTGCAATGGTTCCCATATCAAACTCGCTGAAAAAAGGTTGTGAATTTTCTATTCTTGATTTACCTGTAGTTGAATATCTCACATGCCCTATTCCGACATAGCCTTCAAGTCCTTCAATATTTCCATTGTTAAATACATCACAGACAAGTCCCATGCCTCTATATGTGCTCATTTTTTCCCCATTGTGCACTGATATACCTGCAGATTCCTGTCCTCTATGTTGTAATGCATAAAGACCATAATAGATAGGTCTTGAGATATTATTTGATTTTTTGTGAGAATAAGCCCCTACAATACCGCATTTATCTCGCAATTTTAATTCTCCTGATTTTCTCTAGATAATTCTTTAAGTGAAAATAAATTTATTTAGGGTTTGATTTAATATATCTTTTTTTTAGACACTTCAAATTAAATCTTTCCTTTGTCAAACTCTTCTTTTAGTTCTTCGATTTTAGAATCATAAAAAATTAGGACTACTCTGATTATTTTAAGCCATTCAACAGCATCTTTCTTAGATAATGCAACAATTCGGTCCTGGCCGACTATTACATTTTCTGGCTTAAATTCATTACTTATAAAATAAATCTGTTCTTTATTTTCTAACTTTTCATCAAAAACTTCTTTCCATAACTCATTAATAGAGAATGCTTCAAATAATTCTTTATTTTGAACTTCGTCGTACTCATGCTTCATTGAATTAAATCCAATTTGCAGTGAGTTGTATTTATTTTCTAAACTTTCCAGTTCTTCATTTAATTTAGTATCTGTATCCTGCAGATTTTGATTTTCAGTGGAAAGTTCACTATTCAATGCTTCTAAATCTTTAATTTTTGTGGATAAATCTTTAATAGTTTTTTCATATTCTTTTAATTTATCCTGTAATTCTCTAAATAATTTAATATTAGCTATAGAAATTAATCCTGACCTTATTATAGCATTTTTAATCTCAGTTTGTATAAGATAAGGATCCATATACTCGACGTCATGACCAAACGGAAGTTTCATCCGTTCTATATGTCCCACGTCATCTTTCAGGATCTTTTGGAACTTTTCTGCAAGTTCTCGTCCTGGGGCATCAACATCAGTTGCAATTAAAACAATATCTGCTCCTTTTACAGCTTTTTTTGCTATTACGGAGCTTGTTGTAGGAATTATAGAGGATATGGTAATGTGGTATTCAGCCCCTAAAGCTATATTTTTCATAGCTTTAGATACGCTTTCCACATCTGATGCACCTTCTACAATTATCCGTACATCAATCGGATTTTTAATATCCATCTATTTCAACCTATATCCTGTAATTTTTTTATTCTGCCAGTTGTAGCTTCTGATTTTGCTGGATCTGCCGAAACCACATGCTGCACAGTATTTTTTCCTTGCATGATAGGAATTTTTACCACATCTTCTACATCTTATGTGGGTCTTTTTGTTACGCTTACCAAATGATGGCGTTCCCTTCATTTATTAATCCTCCTTAATTATGTTAATATTGTATCAAAATTCGATCTTTAAAATTAGATATCAAAAGTAGTTTGTTATCTAAATTTTAGATTTATCCTGGAGATATATAAACTATATTGTCTCCTCTTATAAGCACGACGCCTAATCTTCGGGATGATTCCCCGTTTTCTAATTCTTCAGCATCATTTAATACTAAGTTCATGTGCATGTCAAAACTTTTTAAAACTCCTCTAAATTCTCTTCCGCCTTTAAGCTTGATTAATACTTGGGAGTTTAATGATTTACCTAACGCGTCAAGTGGTCTTGAAACATTCACATTCTTTTGTACACTCACAATTATCACCTTTCCTATAACTTCATTGTTGGTGTGATTTATATTTAAATGTATCCTTCATTAATTATAAAGTATAACATGGACTTTGGTCATAAGTCAACAAAATATCCATCATTTTACTTCAATATTTTTTGAAATAGATTTTTTTAAAACAAACCATATATCCATTAAATGGAATGGTAGTGATGGTTAGTATGTATTTTTTGGTATTTAATTATATTTAAGTCTTAAATAGAATACTATTTTAATGAAGTTACACATGCCAGTATCTAAATTTTATATAATTTTAAATTATGGTATTTTAAAAATAGATACTGACCTATATAATCACATGATGAATTTGATCACCGTTAATATTATAATGTTTAGATTAAATTTAAAGATAACTAACTTATTAACTTTAAGGTTATTGTAAATCCATTCAAAATATTTTTTAGAATATATTAGATTATATTGTCTAAAATAAAATAATTCTAAAAATTAAAGAATTTAAATCATTTCGGTTTAAAAATTAAACATTACAATTTAAATAGTGTTAGATAAAGATATAAATAGATTTAATCAGGTGTTTAAAATTGAAAATCCGGAAAAGATACTATCTTCAAAAAAAGAAATTAAAGAAAGTAAAAAAGGAGCTTGGAGATTATTCCACATTAATTTCTCCAAAAAGTAAAGTTGAAATTCTTGAAAGCGACCTTTATGATATAATACTGATTGACGGCAAGCCGTTAATCATGATGATCGATGAAGTCCCTTTTCCAACAATTAAAGGGGCACTAGAGCTTGAACTCACTAAAAAATATGTTGTAGTGGATATGGGTGCTGTTAAATTCGTTGCAAAGGGTGCAGATGTAATGAGTCCAGGCATTGTTGGTGCTGATCCAGATATAATGGAAGGCGATTTTGTTATTATAATTGAGGAAACACATAGAAAACCTCTTGCAATAGGAAAAGCACTTATTTCTGGCCAGGAAATGGTGGAACAAAATGAAGGAAAAGCGGTAAGCGCGATCCATTATATCGGCGACAAATTGTGGAATCTGGTCATATAAACTATTTAGATCATAAATGGTTATGCAACTTTAAAAGTGAGTAATTATGGAACTTAGATACTCGTCAGGGAACGTTATATCTCCAGAGGTGCATGAGATTGGGATTCTTGCAGTTGGGTCTCACCTTGAAAATCATGGTGCTGCACTTCCCATAGATACTGATTCTAAAATTGCAGCATATCTTGCCCTTCAAGCATCTTTAATAAGCGGTGCAAAATTCTTAGGGATACTGCATGCCGCAACAGAATACGATTACGTTAAACATGGTATCCACATAGATGCCCAAAAATTAGCAGAAGATCAACTGCTTCTGGTACTTGAAAGTGCAAAAAAATACTTGAATATCAAAAAAGTTGTTCTGGTTAATGGTCATGGGGGCAATATTCCATTAATTGATCATATAGAAGAGATTGAAAAAGAGTTAAAACTTAAAATAGTTTTTAATAATAAAATAGTGGAAATTGAAGGTCCACATGCAGGAACAGGTGAACTTTCAATGGGAAGCATTTTAAAAATAGCTGATGAATCAAAGTTACCAGAGCACTGTGATTTCAAAAAATACCCTGAAGTAGGCATGGTTGGCCTAAAAGAAGCGAGAATTGTCAACGAAGGGATAAATGATGGTGCAAGAGCTGTTGAAAAAGAAGGGGTATGTATAGATGTGGAGTTAGGTAAACAGCTGCTTGATATTGCTGTTGAAGATATAATGGGAGATATTAAAAAACTGGTAAATGATTAACTTATTTTAAGATAGCTCAGTCCTGGTCCTTTGCAAACTACACTTATGTTAAATTGCAGTAATGAAAAATCCAGGATTTTTCACAGCATTGTAAATATGGAGTTTAGGGTGTACTTTAAAAGAATTAAACTTCTGAAAATTAATTTTCAATAGTTTTTATAAGCCTCGAACACTCATTTGCTATTTTTTGGTTTTTAAACGCATTTGCAATTCTTCTTATGGCTTCCAGCGTTCTTATCACTGAATCAAGCCATGAAAATATATCCCCTGCGTATGAATGTATTTGATATTTCTTTAAGAGCTTTTTACTGATATCAACAGGGTCTTTATGGAGCATTCTCTGTTTTAAAATTCGCCTGGAAAGTTCTTCCTGGAAACAGTTGCAGAACGGCCTGTCCTGACATTTGCAGGACATGAATTCAATTTGCATATTTATCAGAGCGTCTTGAAGGCTGGGTTCAAGCTTTGATAATGTTTCTCCCGAAGACAGTATGTCCAGCGTGGAATCAGCGAATAATCTTGCAGATAAGTTGATATTAAGTGCCTTACCTAATCTTCTATTTAACCTGTTTGACATGTAGGCATTTTCAAAAGGATCAAGCTTTACTGCGATTTCCAAGGGATCTACACGTCTTTTATTCTTTTTAGAATAGTTTTTGGGATTTATACTTTTTCTTATGTATTCTGCAGCTTTTAAATCCATGAAAGATACAGAAACTGCTTTTCCATAACTTGTTGAAGATAATTCACTGTTTTTCTCTTTTACCAGGCCGGCATCATGTATAACATCATATGCTTCTTCTATACCTAATGGAAGATCAAAATTTTTGTAGGCATTTTGAAGTTCCTTAAAGGTATGTACTCTTCCAGAGCATATATCTGCTAAGCATTGTTCTAATACATCGTCTTCATCGTACTGCACATATATGGGATCGACATCACTTTCAAGCAAGCTTACGGCCTGCATATCTTCTGTTTCTTCCCCATATTTCCTCCCTACTTCTGGTATTAGGTATACTTTTCCAATATCGTGATAAGTTGGCCTTCCTGCCCTTCCAAGCATCTGTGAAAACTCATTATTGGACAGCCATTTATTTCCCATTAGTAGTGCCTCAAATATAACCTGTGAAGCTGGAAAATCCACACCTGCAGCAAGTGCAGCGGTTGTTACAACGGTTGAAATCTTTTGATTTGCAAAATCTTTTTCTATCTTGCTCTTTTTTGAATATGAAAGCCCTGCATGATATGCGGCTGCTTTAATATTTCTTTTTGTCAGATAATCTGCAATGGAATGTGTTTTTCTCCTTGAATTTGTAAATATGATGGTTTGCCCATGGAATCCTTTTTTAGAGACATTTTTATATTCGGCTCTTGCAAGTTTGGTCATTATATCTGTTTTTTCATATTCTGACTTTGCAAATATCAAGTGTCTTTCTAAAGGAACGGGGCGCCTGTCGTATTCAACAAGCTTCATCAAGAATTCCTTTGCAATCTCTTGAGGATTTTGAACTGTTGCAGAAAGCCCAATAATCTGTATATCTTTAAATAGGGACTTTAATCTTTTTATAAGTCCATTTAGCCGAGGGCCACGCTCTTTATCATCAAGCATGTGTATTTCGTCAATTACAACGGTACCAAGCTCTCCAAAATCTCCTGATTTTCCAGAACGCAGCAGAAAATCAAGCCCTTCGTAGGTACCGACAATAATATCTGCATTTTTTACATCATCATCTGGAAGTTTGAGCTCTTCTTTTGCTTTTATTCTGCTCATACCTACTTTTATGGCGACTTTTAGCCCTAATTTCCCGTATTTTTTCTTGAAATCTCTGTATTTTTGGTTTGCAAGTGCTACGAGCGGTGTTAAAAAAATGAATTTTTTACCTTTCATTGCGTTTGGTACGCCTGCAATTTCACCAATTAAAGTCTTTCCACTTGCAGTCGCTGATACAACAAGCAGATTTTCCCCTTTAAGAAGTCCATTTTGTAAAGCCAGAGATTGTACAGGCAGTAAGTATTTGCCATGGAGTTTTAATATCTTTTTAAATTCATCGGGTATTTTTATCTTATCTATTTCCATTTTGGGGGTGTTATCCTTACCAACTACAATTTTATCAAATAAAGTTAGGTTTGGATTCTTCACGGGGTTGAATTTAGGATCAAAAATGCTTAAAACTTTATCAAGATCACCAGTTTCATCTAGCATTCTCTTAAAATTATTAAATGTGCTTAAACTAAGGCCTTTGTACTTTATTTCACGTTTAATCTCTTCTTCAGCACATAATTTACATATGTACTCTTTATTAGATAAATAAGCAGAATTTCTATTTATGACAGTTATGTATCCCTCCAGAGTACAGTGCCTGCAGATAAGTGTTTTTTTAAAGTCAATGTTAAGAGAATCTAACATTTCTTCTATTTCTTCGTCTCCATCGATTAAATAAACGTTCTGCTTTTTTAAAATTTTCATAGCTTCACTTGGAGGAAAAAGGGACTCTTTATCCCCTTTTTTCACTATAAATTTGTAAGGCCGTATCTGGTTATTGGTTCGTTTAAGCCTTAAATATCCATAAAAAAGAGGTTTTCTCCTTGAATTTAATGCTCCTTTTGAGCTTCCAATGGGAAATAACTCCACAATTTTCTTATTACGCCTTAAAATTATCATGATTATCTACCAATTTAAGAAATACTCATGTCTATGACATGCGCATTAAATATACTTCATGTTAAATTGTATTTTGGATATAAATATAGTTTAATTCATATATGAAACTAGCAAAAATTATATTTTTGCTTGCCCGAAAAATCGTAGATTTTTCGTCGGCTTACAAAAATCTGTCAAAAATCACAGATTTTTGAGAGCTCCAAACTTGAAGGGTTTGAGAGATTTTGCTAACATTTTTCTCTGGTTTTCAGATTTGCGGTTCGGAAATTTGCGTTACCTCCATACAAAATCTCTGATTTTACAATCTCCTGGACATGAGCATTAAAAATAGAATTCTTATAATAATGGGATCATAAAAAGATAGGTCTTTATTATTTATAAATTCTGTGAATTCTAAAAATGTATATTTAGCATCAAAATATTTAAATAATGTCTGTAACTCATTGGATGAGGTTAACAGATTATAACTGCATTTAAAACAAATTCTATCTAAAGCTTAATTAATTCCACCATGTGTTATTTTTAGTTGAATTTTTAGTTGAATTTTTAGTTGAATTACTGGTATTATTTACTGGAGTTGAATTGGTGGAATTAGTGATATTGTAATATTGTTTCATGAGATGAACTGGTTCAAAGGAAGGATCACCTATAGTTGAGATTTGTTCATTATTATTTGAAGCAATCATAGAAGGTAATATGCCTGATGTGATGTCATTACCTGAATTTAATGCGTTTGCACATGATCCAAACCCGAATGCGATTAAAGATATCATTAAAACTATAAAAAGCTTCCCTGCTTTTCTTGGATTCATAGAAACTCCTCATTGGAATATTTTTACACTGTTAATATTAAATTTATTTTGAGATTTATAAAACTATCTAATTAATCTAAACGTGGCGAATTAAATTAAAATTTGTATCAAAAAGTTGGATTTAATAAATTCGATTTACAGGAGAGTAATAGTCTAATTTACATTCATATCTATGATCATGTGTACGAATTATACTTTTGTGTTAAAGGATAGTGTTGGACTTGCTAATATAAAGTATTTAAGAGTTAATATGCTATTTACACGGCCTTCGGGGCATGAGAGTTAAAATCAAATGGTTAAAATTAGAATAGTTAACTAAAATCATTTGCGCAGATTGTAGTAAACCCTGTAACTAAAAAGGGCATCAGGATTAACAGTACCGTAGATGCGATAGTTGAACTGGAAGAAAAATATGTAACTGCAACACTTAATGGGATGATTCCATCTCTCATACTGCTTGAGTATAAAAATGGGATGCTGTCTTTAGATGTCTTAAACAGCTTACCTAAAAGGTAGCCAGATCTGACATAATATTTTGTTTCTTTTGGGATTTTAAATGTATTGTATTCATATTAGTAAATTTAGTAAATTTGAATAATATGAAAATACAAAATAGTACTAGAATAAAAATTGTAAAATTTTTAAATGCTCCTATAAATGATGATTTAATTTATGAGGAAATGAAAAGGTGAAAACATTGGCAGATAGACTCGTTAAAGTGTTGTTAATAGAAGATAACGACGCAGATGCAAGATTTATAAGCGAGATGTTTAAGGATATAAAAACAAAAAAATATGAATTATCATGGGCTAAAAGGCTTGATGAAGGGTTTAAATTTTTAGCTGGTGATTCATTTGATGTTCTACTTTTAGATCTTAGTTTACCAGATAGTATGGGCCTTGAAACTTTTGAGAGAGCGCATGAATATGAACCTGAACTACCAATTGTTATTTTAAGTGGTTTAGATGATGAAGAGGTTGCAGTTAGGGCTGTAAGGGAAGGTGCACAGGATTACCTGATGAAAGGAGAAGTCAGTGCTAGATTACTTTCGAGAGCTATTAGCTATGCAATTGAACGCCATAATGCTGAAAAAGAACTGGTAGAAAGCCGAAATGACCTTATAAGTTTAATTAATAATTACACAACAGAATTAAAGGAAAGGGGCGTTAAAGAAGCAGAAGATATGCATAAAAGCTTAGAAACAAAAATTGCAAATTTTGAAGAGTTAAAAAAATCTAATATTGATGTAAAAGCAGCTAAAGATGGAGCTGGCAACATACAACTTCTCAATGAAAGGGTTCCAAAAAGTTTGTGGTTACAGGTTGCTGGAGACTTTAAAACCCCTGAAAAAAAGTTATCTGTGGATGAAAAGAATATTAAACTTGAATCAGCTGAGGCAAATGACCTTGAAAATCTGGTGGAATTTATTAAGGAATTAGGAGAAAGGGGATATTTTGCAGAAGAACACTACGTCGTGGATCTTGGAATGGGTTCAAGTTTCCAATAGCTAAACTTTTATTAAAATAAAATTTGTTTTCATTATCTTTTATTTCATATAAGAAAATTTAGATGACATGCCGGCTAGGATAGTCCATTGTCTTGTCATGTACTCTTTTTCAGGTGATATGTTGTAGTTATACGTATCTATTAAAGATTTAACACTGAAATTATTAGTTTTATATGCCGATTTAACAGCTTCTGCTGCAGCATATCCGCTGGCTAATGCACTTGATATTCCTTCTCCAATAGGATTAAGGAAGTTTGCTGCTTCTCCAGCAAATAAAATTCTGCCCGTCCCTAAATTAACTGGACATCCTGACGTAACACCAGGCATTATTCCAACTTCTTCTTTAACACATGATTCTATTTTGGCATTGAACTGCGAATTAAGAAATGAAAGAAATCTTGAATGGTACATTTTCATTAATGCTGGTTCTTTGACACCTACCCCTAAAATTAAAAGATCATCTTTAACATTGAACCACGCATCATACTGGGAAAGTTGAGGATCCAAAAACGCATGAAAGAAGTCATGGTCTAAATCAATAGTACCTCTACAAAAGGTTTGATAGGTGAAAACATAGTTTTTTGGCTTTTTAAATAAATCCCTTTTAATATTACTGTCTGCCCCATCGCATGCCACAACAATTCTGGCTTTTTCTTCATATATTTCACTATCATGAAGCTTTACTGATACATAATCATGTTTTTCTGCACAAGCAATAGCTGAAGTTGATTGTCTAAGTTCAGCACCTGCATTTTGAGCTTTTAAAGCAAGCCATTCGTCAAATAGGCTCCTCCATACATTCAAACCATCGCTTTCAAACTTGAATGTTTGGCCCTTTTCGTTGGTAATGACAATGCCTTTACTTATATTGGGTTTACATAAAACTGAATCTGGTATTTTTCCGAATTCGTTTTTTATCACCTTAATAGATTTTTTAATCAGGATACCCGAACATGATTTTTCTCGGGGGATACTCATTCTTTCAACCAGCAGAACACCATAACCTGCATCAGCCAACCTTTTCGCCGCCATACAACCAGCAGGGCCTGCACCTATTACCATTACGTCGTACATTTAAATTTTTTCCTCCTAAAAGTAAAAATAGGGGTTATATCTTTTAGAAATTATGTCCTCATTAAATAAGCGTTGGATTCTGGTATTCACAGGGAACTGCTGTCTGACATTTACCACAGCCATATCTTGGTTTATTTAACTTAAGCATCTTATCAAGGAATTTAGAACAAGATTCAGCATTTTTACCCTTTTTAGTGATAGCTAAGGGAGGGCAACGGTCAATACATTCCCCACACTTAGTACAGTACTCATCTATTTCTTGATATGGCCTGGAATTGGGTTCAAATTCAAGGTCTGTGATGACGCTGCCAAAACGACCTGCCGACCCTAAATTGGTAATTAGAGAATAATTCAAGCTAAATGTTCCAAGGCCCGCAATAAAAGCAGCATGACGTTCTGACCAGTTACTTACATGATTAGCAACTGTAAGACGTTCGTCTAAAGCTGGAGCAACTGCTTTTCCTCCAGCAGTTTCAATTAGTCTAACAATTAGTTTCCGTAATGTATTGTTAAATATTTCGCCTTCACAACGCCCATAAAGCCATTCTTTAGATGGCAGACCTTTTGATCTGTTAGAACTGCGTACATGTTCTGTAAATGGCAAAAAATATGAAATTATAGATTTTGCTCCAGATAACCATTCATCAGGTGTTAAATGATCTGGTCCAATTACATTAGGTTCTTTTAATTTTTCCCAAAGTGGATCAGACGCGCTTGCAACGCCCATCAGCGGTTGATCCCATATCTGCATCATATCAAGTTCTTCAACAAAATTCTGAGGGTTATTTTGAATAAATTTTGCCATATTTTCTTTAATAGTATTTAATAACATTTGATCGACCTGATAAAGAGTTAATATCAATATTTATTTTTATTGTTTTCTATAAAGTTTGAATTAGGCATTTTAAACATGTGAAAATAAGGTTTAAAATGCAGTTTAAAAAATTAAAAGGAGATTAGTTTTTAATTAAAAAGATATTTTAAGTAGAGTTTATTCTACTGTTACACATTTGGCCAGATTTTTAGGCTTATCTGGGTCTATACCCTTCATAACACTGATGTAATATGATAAAAGTTGTAGAGGAATGACATATGGTATAGCTGAAAATATTTCATTAATCTCATCGTCAAATTCAATCATATCCATGGTCTCTGATCTTAAATCTTCATCTTTTGATGATCCAAGACCAATAACACGAGCACCTCTTGCATTTACTTCTTCAACATTACTTAATGTTTTATCATGGCTTTTACCTGGAGGTACTATTGCAACAACAGGAATGCCATCATCAATAAGTGCGAGTGGGCCATGTTTTAATTCACCTGACGCGTAACCCTCTGCGTGAATATAAGTTATTTCTTTAAGTTTTAAAGCACCTTCTAAAGCTGTTGGATATGAAAATCCTCGTCCAATAAAGAAGAAATCTCTAGCATCTTTATATTTGCATGCTATTTTCTTAATGAAGTCTTCATTCTCAAGTATTGATTCCATATAATCTGGAATACTTTCTAACTTTTCTAAAAGTTCCATCCTCCCGCTCATGCAGATTGCAAGAAGATAGATGGATGTGAGCTGACTTATATATGTTTTAGTTGCTGCTACACCTATTTCAGGCCCCGCCCTTGTGTATACAACATATTCTGCTTCTCTGGTTACTGTACTTCCGACCACATTTACAATGGCAAGTGTTTTGGCTTTGTGATTAACAAGTCTTAAAGCTTTAAGAGTATCTGCAGTTTCTCCAGATTGTGTTATAACAATTACAAGTGTATTTTCATCCAGCGTTTCTGCAGAATATTCGAATTCAGAAGCTAAGGTAACATCTGTTGAAATTCCAACCAGATTTTCGAATAGATATTTACCAATTAAAGATGCATGGTATGATGTTCCGCAAGCTACGAAACATATTCTATTAAATTTAGGGAAACTCTGGACAATTTTTTTAATTTCAGATGCTTCACGAAGGGTATTTTTAACTGCTTTTGGTTGTTCGTGAATTTCTTTTAACATGAAGTGATCGTAACCACCTTTTTCAGCCATATCAGGGGTCCACTCAATGACGAAAATTTCTTTTTCAATTACTTTGCCTTCAGGATCTTTTATTGTGATCCCATCATCACTTAAAATAACCATTTCGTTATCTTCAAGATAAATAACTTTATTGGTATGTTTTAATATGGCAGGGACGTCTGATGCTATAAAATATTCACCTGTGCCCTTTCCTACTATAAGCGGACTCTCTTTTCTTGCACCTACAACTTTATTTGGTTCATCACGGGATATAGCTGCCAGAGCATATGAACCTTTAAGATCTCCAATTGCAAGTCTTGTTGCATCCTCTAAATTGTTTCCCTGCTCCATATATTTTTCTATAAGGTGAGGTATAACTTCAGTATCGGTTTCGGACTTAAATATATGTCCTTCTTTTTCTAACTGGCTTTTTAATTCTTTATAATTTTCAATTATTCCGTTATGGACTACAGCTATCCTGTTTTTACAGTCAGTATGTGGATGGGCATTTTCTTTTGTAGGTAATCCATGGGTGGCCCACCTGACGTGAGCTATTCCCATTTCTCCAGGAAGGTCGGTTAATTTTAGATTTGCCTGGACATCATCGATTTTTCCCTTGTCTTTTTTAATAGTTATATCGCTTCCAGATGTTGCAATGCCTATAGAATCATAGCCTCTATATTCAAGCCTTTTTACACATTCTAAAAGTACAGGCGCAGCCTTTTCATTGTTTAATATACATCCTATTATCCCGCACATAAATTTCACCAAAAGGTGTCATATGAGTATTAATTATATTCTATTTTATTATTAATTGTGTTTCATCAATTTTTATAATTTTAAAATTATAATAACTTTATTATAATTCCTATCTCATATAAATGAGTAACATTCTTTTATTTTTTTAAGTTTTGCATCAATTTTATAATCTTAAAATTACAACATATTACAACATCACTAATTGGAATTTATATCTATATAAATATTTGATACTAAATATAAGAAATGGAGTTTAACATGACTATCGAAATTGGAACCCTAATATATCAAGGTAAAGCCAAAGGCGTATATGAAACTGATGACCCTCAGAAAGTTGTTGTAGAATTTAGAGATGATATAACAGCTGGAAATGGGGCTAAAAAAGATAATTTAAGCGAAAAAGGATTCTGGAATTCAATAATTTCTGCAAAACTTTTTGAAATACTTGAAGAGGCTAGAATCAGAACCCAGTATGTAGAACTTATAAAACCAGGACTTATGTTATCAAAAAAACTTGAAATGATCCCTCTGGAAGTGATCACACGAAATATAGCGGCTGGAAGTCTTCTAAAAAGATATCCTTTTGAACCTAAACAGACTTTTGAGCCTCCAATAATACAGATAGACTATAAAAGCGATGAATATGGAGACCCAATGTTAAATGATGACATTGCAATTGCACTCGGCCTTATAGATGAATACAGACTTAAAATTATTAAAGAGACCACTTTAAGAATAAATAAAGTGTTAAAAGATTTCTTAGAGTCTAAAGGAATTTTATTCCCTGATTTTAAAATTGAGTTTGGTTATGATGCAGATGGAAATATAGTTTTAGGAGATGAAATAAGTCCAGACACATGTAGATTCTGGGATATGGAAACATGTGATACTCTTGATAAAGATTTATTTAGACAGGGTGAGTCTGGTGTTCTTGACGCTTATAAAAAAGTTGCATCCATGATACTTGATGATGAAGATAAAGAAAAATGGAATATCTAATTATAGAATTAAGCTGAATATGGACTTTAAGTAAAATTTTCATAATAAAGTTAATAAGGATAAAATGTAATCTATGAATGAACAAACTTATTACTTTTAATTTTATTTTATTGGTGATGATATGAAGTACGATGCTGAAGTTAAAATAAGCCTTAAAAAAGGCATGTTAAATCCTGAAGCTTCAACCACACAGAGAGCTCTCGCTCTTTTAGGATATGAAGTTGAAGGAACTGCAACTATTAAAATAATTAAATTTACACTCGAAGAAGAAAATGAAAAACTTGCAATGGAAGAAGTGGACGATATGTGCCAGAGACTTCTCTGTAATCCTGTAATTCATGATTACGAAATTAATATAACTCCGAGTGATGCATAATATTGGAACAGGTATTTATAAAAATAATATAAAGAGGAAAACAATGAAAGTAGGAATTATACGCTTTCCAGGTTCAAACTGTGATAGAGATGTATTTCACGCTCTAAAAATTGCAGGAGGGGAACCTGATTACGTTTGGTGGAATCAAAAAGACTTATCTGATTTTGATGCAATTGTAATTCCTGGGGGCTTTTCTTATGGAGATTACCTGAGGGCTGGAGCAATAGCCTCAATAACTCCTGTTATAGAAGGTATAAAAGAAATAGTTAAAGAAGAAAAACCCGTCCTTGGAATTTGTAACGGAGCTCAAATACTGGCAGAAGTCGGTCTGGTACCCGGCATATTCACAAACAATGATAATGCTAAATTCATCTGCAAGCAGGTGGAATTAAAAGTTGCATCGACCCGAACTCCTTTTACAAGCATGTATAAAAAGAATGAAATAATTAACATGCCAATGGCACACGCTGAAGGCCGCTATTACAATGAGGAAATTGAAAAACTTCACGATCAGGATCAAATCGTGCTGAAATTTGAAAGAGAAAATCCAAATGGGTCTATGGAAGCTATAACGGGAGTCTGTGATGAAACAGGGCTCATATGTGCTGTGATGCCTCATCCAGAAAGGGCATCAGAAACGATTTTAGGTTCTTCAGACGGCCTTAAATTCTTTAAGGGAATAGTTAATTTTAAATCATAGGATAATTCATAGAATTATCCAATTATTAATTCTTTTATAATTTAAACGGTGAACACATGGTAGTTTATTTAGTAGGTGCGGGTCCAGGAGATCCCGAACTTATCACTCTCAAAGCAGTAAACATGTTACAAAAAGCGGATGCTGTACTGTACGACAAACTTGCAAATGAGGAAATATTAAAATATGCAGAAGGCGCAAAACTGATATATGTAGGAAAACAAGCAGGGCATCATTACAAATCTCAAGATGAAATCAACAAGCTCCTTGTTGAAGAAGCAAAAGAAAATGATGTAGTTGTACGTCTTAAAGGTGGAGACCCTTTTGTATTTGGAAGAGGGGGCGAGGAAATTCTGGCCCTTGTAGAAGAAGGAATTGATTTTGAGTTAGTTCCAGGTGTAACTTCTGCTATAGGAGTACCCACAACAATAGGACTTCCAGTTACTCATAGAGGTGTTGCAACTTCGTTTACAGTTGTTACAGGTCATGAAGACCCAACAAAATGTAAGAAGCAGGTAGGATGGGACTTTAAAGCTGATACAATTGTAATACTTATGGGTATTGGAAATTTAGCTGAAAATACAGCTGAAATTATGAAACATAAGGATCCTGAAACTCCAGTTTGTGTAATTGAAAACGGCACAATGGAAGGCCAAAGGATAATAACAGGCACACTGGAAAACATAACTGAAAAGGATATTAAACCTCCTGCTTTAGTGGTTATTGGAAATGTTGTCAATGTTTTTAAAGAAATGAATCAAATCAGTAACTGATCTATTAAGAAGGCAATATCATGAAGGGATTAGAAGGTAAAAAAATTGTTATAACAAGACCTGCTGAAAGGGCTAAAGACTCAGTTGAAATGGTAAAATCTTATGGAGCAGTTCCAATTGTAACTCCTACAATTGAACTAAAAGATTCCAAGCCGGAAGAAGTGATAAAATTATGTAATATGATAAATGAACTTGACTGGCTCATATTCACGTCTCCAAGGGCTATAAAATCATTTTTTAAACACTGCAGTCTTGAAGGTGCTGAAAATTTAAAGATCGCGACTATAGGTCCTAAAACTGAAGAGGTTTTAAACGAATACAATGTAAAAGCGGATCTTATCCCTGATAATTATACTGCAGAAGGACTTCTGGAAGCATTTGAAAAATTTGATGTTAAAGGCATGAAAATGGGGCTTCCAAGGACCATGGTTGCAAGATACACACTTCCACATGGGCTTGAGGACAGAGGGGCGCAGGTTTTCCTTGCAGACGCATATAAGTCAGAGATGCCTGATGATAAATCAAAGATTTATGAGCTTATAGATGACATATTGAATAAAGATATAGATGTTGTAATGTTTACAAGCCCTTTAACAGTTAAAAATCTTATTAAAATTGCTAAAGAGGAAGACAAGGCAGAAATTTTAGATATATTCAGGAATAATGAAGTTTTAGTTGCAGCAATTGGCCCTATAACCAAAAAGGTGCTGGATGCATATAAAATTAATCCCATAATGCCTGAAGTGTACACATTTAAAAATATGCTGGATAAACTGGTAGATGTGATGAATGATTAAATCCAAGTGGGGAAACTGATGAGAACAATAATATGGCCGGCTTATATTGATTCGGAGAGGACAAAAAAAGATGGAAGACGTATTTCTAAAGAAGATGCAGTATCTGCTCCAAAAATAAGGGAAATTAACAAAGCTGCACAGAAACTCCATCTTAACCCTGAAGTTGAAAAATATAAATCTTATTCTAGATCATGGTGGGAATCATCTGGTAGAGTGATTGTAGATAAGAGCAACACTAAAAAAGAAACACTGATTAAAATAAGTAACATGATAAAGGGAATGAGGTCTTAATTAATATTTTAATGAAGTTAAGACATATAATTTCATAATTTAAGTTTAGTTTATAATTTTTAATTTCATTTGTTTTTAATTATATGCGATTGAATATGATAAATTAAATTTTCACTGGAGCTAAAAACGAAATGGAAATCAATAAACAGGATCAAATGAACCTTGCGTTTTCAAAGGCTCATGAAATGGTCCAGAATGCTGAAGATATCAAGATATACAGCCACATTGACTGCGATGGAATAACCGCAGGTGCAATATTATCTTCCATGCTTGATAATCTAGAGAAAGACCATGAAGTTGAATTCGTGACTCTGGATAAAATAGATGGCCTTGAACTTGAGAATGAACTTACCATATTTTCGGATTTGGGCTCTGGACAAAATGTGGACAAATTAGGAAATGGTTCATCTAATGTACTTATTTTAGACCACCACCCTCCTTTAAGGCCAATGGGTTTTGACAACCATGTGTCGGGTCAGTTCCTGGAATTAAACTGCCATTACTATGGTATAGATGGATCACATGATGTTTCAGGTGGTGGAATGTCATATTTGCTTGCACATACATTTGGATTTGATGATCTAAGCTGGTTAGGTGTCTTAAGTGCAGTAGGAGATATGCAAAACAGCATGTCTGGAAAATTAGTGGGCTTAAATAAGGAAATTCTTGCAGCAAGTATTCAAAATAAACTTATAGCTACAAATAATGATCTTTCTATCTATGGAAGGCAGACAAGGCCAATATTTGTAGCTCTTTCATATTTTGGGGATGTTAAACTCCCTATAACAAATAGTAGGACTGAATGTATCCATATGTTGAATAAACTTGATATTCCAACTAAAAATGGTAAAAGAGCAAGAGTTTTATGTGATTTAACTCAGGAAGAAAAAGGCAAAATATTTTCAGAGTTAGTCCGGATGTTAAGTAAGGAAGTGCCTCAAAGGTACATAAAACATGTTCCAAAACTTGTTGCTGGAGAGTCTTATGACTTTTTAGGGGAGCAAAAGTATTCTCCACTTAGGGATGCCAGTGAATTTTCAACTGCAGTTAATGCTTGCAGCCGCCATAAACATCCAGAAATTGCACTCAATGTCCTGAAAGGCGATAGAAGCCTTGCACTGGACGAGATGGATCAGCTTGCGCTTGAGCACAGGAGGTATCTTGCTCAAAAAATGGAATGGGTAACGGAAGAAGACAGGATTATTTCTTTAGAAAACCTGCAGTATTTTGAGGGCAGCGAAATAAAAAGTGAAGTAATTGGGACTGTTGCTGGAATGATTTTAAGCTATGGTGACTGGAGAAAACCAATAATCGGATTTACTCCTGTTGGGGAAGATTCTGAAGGAATAAAAGTATCACTGCGTTGTTCACGTCTTTTAGCTTATGATGGAATACATTTTGGAAATATAATAAGAAAGGTGGCAGCTAAAGTCGGTGGAAACGGCGGTGGACACTCTGTTGCATGTGGGGCATATATTCCTGAAGAAAATATGGATAAATTCCTTAATGTATTTGATGAATATTTAACTGGTAAAATTTAATTTCAATTAAATATTTTTTTCTTTAAAGTTGGTATATGTACCATTTTTAATTTTTCATAATTTAATTTAATAAAAAATCTTGCCCTTGCCTTAAATGCTGTAAAAAATATAAATGAATCCTATAATTTGTAAAATGCACCATTGGCATGATAAAATAAAATAAATTTCTTTGATACTGATAGAAATATTAAAATACTTTTTTTCGTATAAATATTACTATGAATAAAGCATTCCCTAAATTTGAAAAATTTATTTTAAATTATATTAATGAAATGGGAAAAACTTCCGGTGGTTTTATTAGCATTGTTAATTCAGATACCATTGAAGATGGTAATCCAAAGATAATCGGGCAAACTGCAGAAAGCATCAGATATTCTGGAGGTTAGGCTTGAAGATATAGATTTTCAACCATATGAATATGAAAAAGGTAAGACAAAAACCTGATTAAATGAAACCCTAAATACACTTCGCGAAATGGTAAAAGAAATGGAACATGATATCTCAAGAATCAAAAGAATGTCACTGGTATATAATAACTATAACTAGGATATCATCTCTAGCTTATTCAACCATATTGAAATCTATTTGGCAGAAACATCTAGTTGAAATATATTTTTAATGTAAAATGGTAAGATTAAAGGTAGATTTAAATGTATAAAAAAATATTGTTACCCACAGATGGTTCACAGCCTGCTCTTAAAGCTGCAGAACAGGCTATATGGATTGCAGGTAAAAGTAATGCAGAACTTTTAGCATTATATGTAATTGATAATTCTTTATTTATGGGATTACCAACTGAAAAAGCAATAACGAGGGTTAAAGAAATGCTTGAAGATGAAGGGAGGAAGTCCTTTGATGCCCTCATTGATATGTCATTAAAATGCAAAGAAGAACTTAATACTGAAATAAAATTAGTTTTTATGACCAAGGAAGGTCGTCCCGCCCGTACAATTCGTAAAACAATTGAGGAGGAAGGAATTGATCTTGTTGTTATGGGGACTTCTGGAAAACATGGTATGGACAGATTTCTACTTGGAAGCGTTGCAGAAAAAGTAGTAAGAACTGCATCATCGCCGGTATTAGTAGTACGGTAAAACATATTTAAGAAATAATGGAAATACTATACTGTGGACTATTTTATATGAGGTACTTTAGACTTTTAACTTATTAAATTTAAATAATATTTAGCATAATACTTATTTATAAACAATACATTTAACGTTTGGTTATTCATGACAAACACAAGGCCCTATTTAATAAATTAGTTATATGATAATATCTTATATTCTACTTGAGAATATTTCCATGATAGATTTTAATAAGTTAGTCTTTACTATTTCAGTTCAATTTAAATCTTTAAATTAATAAATTGGTGAATAAATGAAAGTTTTCAAGAAAAAAGGAGAACTCACAAGGTTTCAGATTCTTGCAGAGATAGCCAAGCAGCAGCCCCACCTGAGGCAAAAGGACATAGCTGAAAAACTTGGAATAACTATTCAAGCAGTCTCTGAAAACATTAAAAGTTTAACTGACGATGGTTTTGTAGAAATAAGAGAGGGGACTGCAAGGTATAACATTACAAAGAGGGGAATTGAAAAGGTCAAAAAAGAAGCCACCGACCTCAGGAAGTATGCTGATGAAGTGGTAGAGACCATGAATACCTACAAGTCCATATGGCCGGCAATAGCAGAAGAAGAACTTAAAACCGGCGAGAATGTTTGGCTTAAAATGAAAGAAGGTGTTTTATACGCTACAAAAGAGGAGACACCCGCATCTGCAGAAGTGCTCAATGATGCTGCTCCTGGAGAAGACGTCGCTTTAACTAAATTAAATGGTACCATTGAACTTAAAAAAGGTACTGTAACTATAATAGAACTTCCTACCATAAACCAGGGAGGTTCAAGGGCTTCTAACACAGATAAAATCAGCGAAATTTATGAAAAAGGTTTTGACAAAGTAGGTATAATGGGGACAATTTCAAGGGCAGTTATAGAAAAAGTTGGAATTACTCCTGATTTTGAATTTGCAACTCCTCAAGCTACCATCGCTGCATCAAAAAGAGGTTTAAACGTGCTTGTTTTTGCAGTTGGTAAAATGACAAGGAGCATAACAAAAAAGCTGGATGAAGAGGGGATTAAGTATACTATCGAGGATTTTAAGAAATGATCTAGGTCACAGGGTCTGATTTATCCTTTTGATTATTTACTCTTTTTTAAGCCAGTTTAAATTAATATTACATTCTAAAAATTTAATATTAAATAGGATATAACTTTAATATGGACTGGGTTCTGATCTATGTCATCTTAAGAATACTGATTATAGTGCTTATTTTGATTATAGTATTTAGAAAACTGGTTTAAAGTCCTGCATATCTCATAAAAATTTCAACCCGCTGTGGTTGAGTTTTGCAACCACCGCATTTTCAATACTTGTATCTGGACTTTCAGAAATTGCAAAAGCTGTATTTCCTAACATGGCCATGGACGCACCTATTGTTTCTTCTTCAAGTATAACTACAGCTTCTAAAACTTCACTGCTCATAAGCATGGTTTTTTCAGCGAATTTCCGGGATAATTTCATTAAATTTTCAGGTTTTGGATCACTCGTAAGCTTAAATAACAGGTCTCTTCCGGTTGAGTTAATCCTTTCTTTATGGACCGGGTCTTCGATGATGTCTCCTGTATTTATTTCTCCAAAACATTTTGAAATAACATAAAGGTCTTCAGACTGATTTAAGAGTAATTTATCTGTTACTCCAATTCCAGGCGCGCCTTCTTTGAGCCTTAAAACAAGCCCTCCAGATAGGGCCCCTATAACATCACCTAAACCACTTTTCATTTCTACCTCTGCAAGGTGGGCAATTTGCGCGGCTTTATTAAATGTTAATGGCAAATCAAGAATTTTTGAAATTCCTAGAGATGCTCCAAGAGCAAATGATGCCGAGGTCCCAAATCCTGCCCCAATGGGCACATCCACATCGTGAGTGATTACTATTTTTTTGTTATCTAAATTATAATCTCTTTTAATGATCTCTATGGTTTTTTCAGTTATCGTAGCATTTCGCACGTCAATTTTCCCATTTATTTTTATTTGTACTCCATTTCCATCACTTATTTCTGTTTTTGTTATAACTCCTTTGTCCATAACAACTCCCGCACCGCGGGACCCTTTTTTAATGGGATTATCATTATCTCGTATCTCAAAAAAGCCTGTAATATGAGATGGAACAAATATTGAACAATTCATTTTAACACCCTTTAGATAAAAACGATTTAATTTTAATATTAAAGTTATTATTTTATTGATTTTAAAATAATGAAATCAGTGAAGTCTAAGATTTCATTTACGTGATTATCAAATATTGAAGTTGATCATGATTATCATTTTTTTTTAAATCGATAAAATCTTAAATTTTTATTTTATCACTATATTTTAATAGGCTGTTTGACAATAAAAAGATAAGGAAAATTTCAATATTAAAACAATTATAATTCAAATTTAAATATCATCTGGGAGGGAATTATATAAATAAAAGAATAGACCTTCACATGCACAGTATATTCAGCGATGGGGAACTTTTACCGTCTGAAATAGCAAGAAGAGCACATGTATTGGATCATGAAGCAATTGCAATAACTGATCACGTTGATGCGTCTAACATTGATTGTGTTAGGCGGATAAGAGATGTAATATTAGATATAAGAGAAAACTGGGACATAGAAGTCATTCCAGGGGCTGAAATAACCCATGCTCCTGCTGAAATTATAGGCAAACTTGCAAACAAGGCCAAAAAATTAGGGGCGGAAATAATAGTTGTCCACGGGGAAACCCTGATGGAGCCTGTAGTGGAAGGAACTAACTGGGCTGCAGTAAACTGCCCGGACGTGGATATACTGGCACACCCCGGATTAATAACTCCGGAAGAAGCTCAAACTGCAAAAGATAACAACATTGCACTTGAGATAAGCGCGAGGAGAGGGCATGCCCTTTCAAACGGGCACGTGGCCAAAGTAGCTATGGAAGTGGGGGCTAACCTTGTTGTAGATACAGATACCCACGCGCCTGAAGATATTATCTCTTATGAAACTGCTTATAATATAGCGAAGGGTGCGGGACTGCCTGAAAAGGAGATTTTACGGGCACTGCGGGATAACCCTCTGGAGATTTTAAGGAATAAGGGTATAGTTGAGTGAATTTTAATTTCTTTCTTTTTTTTAAATGCCTCAAAAACTCCCCTTTAACTGGAACATTGACCTATTTTTAACAAGAGTAATATTATAATATATAGAGTTCATAAAGTTTTTTTTCTTAAATTTTATTAGTGTACTGGAAATCTTTAAATGTTTTCATAATAGTTGATAAAAATTAAAATAAAATTGAATTTATAATGATCTCTCTAATCTAAATTAAAATATATAACAAATGGAAATAGTTTCAAAATTGGAATAAAGTAGATATTTAGATATTAACTGTTTGAAGATATGCAATTGTACTAGTTAAAAATTGTTGAGTATACTCAAATCTTTGGAACTCCTTAAGTTGGGAAAATGGAATTATAGTGCATATTATTTGAAAAACAAGTATTATTACAAAAAATATTGGTTTTACCAAGCATTACAATAAATTTACTCTAGTTGAAGGATATGTAAGTAAATAATTAGAATCAGCTCCAAGAAACGTTACATGATGTTTGAGGACATAGTTGGTCGTAGTAACAAAAGAATAAGATATAAACCACTAAATAAAAAAGATAAAAAAAGGATGGAAATAGATTTTTTCACGTTTTTCCTATTTCCTATTTTAGTTTTTTCCTTGTATTATTTGCAAAGCCGGTTATCACTAGCAGCACACTTAACAGTAACGGCATTATAGGAACGCCAGTAGGCTGCATTGGAAGTTTTTGGTTGTTATTAATTGAATTTGATGATATTCCATGATTTTGATTGTATATTGATGCTGCGTGAACGTTTACTACTTTTGATATTATCACCTTAGTTATGTGGATTACCACCACCTTATTTGGACGTACATGTACAGTTACACTAGCATTTTGACCAGGTATTGTTGCAGTGTTAACTATGTTTTTACCAGCTACAGAAGCTGTAGGAGTAACAAACAGTTGTAATGTCGCACTAGCACCACTAGCAAGTGTTCCGACAGTCCATATTCCAGTAGCGCTGTTGTAAGTACCCTGACTTGCAGTATAACTGTTAAAAGTTAGACCGGCAGGTATTACATCAGTCACCTGAACATTGTTAGCAGTACCTGAACCATTATTCTTTACAGTTATGGTATAATTGAACTGCTGACCCACGTTAGGTGAACTGTTACTGGCTGTTTTTGTTATTGTCACATTAGATACTGGAGTTGTGGATACAACTACAGGTGCGTTGACTATTTGTCCTGGTGATGTTGCTGTGTTGACTATGGTTGTTCCGGCTGCAGCTGCTGTAGGTGTGACAAACAGTTGTAGTACTGCGCTAGCGCCGCTGGCGAGTGTTCCGACAGTCCATATTCCAGTAGCGCTGTTGTAAGTACCCTGACTTGCAGTATAACTGTTAAAAGTTAGACCGGCAGGTATTACATCAGTCACCTGAACACCAGAAGCGCTGGCTGCACCACTATTATTCACAGTTATAGTATAGCTGAACTGCTGACCTACATTAGGTGTAAGGTTACTTGCGGTTTTGGTTATAGTCACATTAGATACTGGAGTTGTAGGTACAACTACAGGTGCGTTGACTATCTGACCAGGTATAGTTGCACTGTTAATTATGGTTGTTCCGCTTGCAGCTGCTGTAGGTGTGACAAACAGTTGTAGTACTGCGCTAGCGCCGCTGGCGAGTGTTCCGACAGTCCATATTCCAGTAGCGCTGTTGTAAGTACCCTGACTTGCAGTATAACTGTTAAAGGTTAAACCGGCAGGTATTACATCAGTCACCTGAACACCAGAAGCGCTGGCTGCACCACTATTATTCACAGTTATAGTATAGCTGAACTGCTGACCTACATTAGGTGTAAGGTTACTTGCGGTTTTGGTTATAGTCACATTAGACACAGGAGTTACAGGTACAACTACAGGTGCGTTGACTATCTGACCAGGTATTGTAGCTGCATTATTTACAGTTGTTCCAGCTACAGAAGCTGTAGGAGTTACAAACAGCTGTAAAACTGCACTAGCACCGCTGGCGAGTGTTCCGACAGTCCATATTCCTGTGGCGCTGTTGTAAGTACCTTGGCTTGCGGTGTAACTGTTAAAGGTTAAACCGGCAGGTATTACATCAGTTACTTGAACACCAGTAGCACTGGCTGCACCGTTGTTGGTTGCAGTTATGGTGTAACTGAACTGCTGACCCACATTAGGTGCAAGATTACTTGCAGTCTTGGTTATAGTCACATTAGACACAGGAGTTGTAGGTACAACTACAGTAGCACTAGCTATCTGACCAGGTATAGTTGCACTGTTAATTATGGTTGTTCCGCTTGCACTTGCTGTAGGTGTGACAAACAGTTGTAGTACTGCGCTAGCGCCGCTGGCGAGTGTTCCGACAGTCCATATTCCTGTGGCGCTGTTGTAAGTACCTTGGCTTGCGGTGTAACTGTTAAAGGTTAGACCAGCAGGTATTACATCAGTTACTTGGACACCAGGAGCGCTTGCTGCACCACTATTATTCACAGTTATAGTATAACTGAACGGTTGACCTACATTAGGTGAACTGTTACTTGCTGTTTTTGTTATTGTCACATTAGATACAGCTGCAGGTACAGATACGGTTACATTAGTAGTTTGGTTTGTGTTTATTAACGTTACATTTTTAGTCACGTTCATACCGGCTAAAGAAGCTGTAGGAGTAACAGACAGCTGTAAAACCGCACTAGCACCACTAGCGAGTGTTCCAACATTCCATATTTCAGTACCGCTGTTGTAAGTACCCTGAGTTGCTGTGTAACCATTAAAGGTTAAACCAGCAGGTATACCATCAGCTACCTGAACATCTGTAGCGGTATCAGGACCGTTGTTAGTTACGGTTATAGTATATGTGAACGGCTGTCCTACATTAGGTGCACTGTTACTGGCTGTAATGGTTATACCCATAGTATAATTCAAAAAGTTTGATGTATCCACTGTTCCAACTACATCTCCAGGTGATGGTCCAGTACCAACTCCCCACCAATTACGCATGGCATCTACTGTTCCAGTATTATTTATGAAACTTACGGTTATTACATTGCCATTTTGGGTTGTTACTACATTATTGACGATATCTCTACCTGTTGTTGCGTTGTTGCCCACAAGTGCATTGTCAGTTGTTGTTGCTGTAGCATCATTATTTAAGGTTGTACGTGTAAGTGTACTGGTGGTTACAGTTGATGTTGCATCATTGTAGACAGCTCCACCAGCCAATGCAGAGTTACCTGCCATAGTATTGAACCTTGCTGTTATTGTTGCATCATTATTTATGGTGTAGTCTGTGAATGTACTGGCACTTACAGATGTTCTTGCGCCGTTGTAGATAGCTCCACCGTTCTGTGTTGCAGTGTTGCCTATTATGACGCTGTTGGTTACTGTTACTGTTCCGCTATTAAGTGCTGTTGTACCTGTTGTGGCGGTTCCAGTAAGTGTGCTTTGAGCTGTATTTAAGGTTGCGAGGTTGCTAATGGCTCCACCATTATTTGCCCTGTTACCTATAAATGTGCTGCCAGATATTGTCGCTGTTCCACCATTCTGTGTTACGACAGTACGTGTGAGTGTGCTAAAACCTACGACGTTAAATGTTGCATCGTTTGCGATAGCTCCACCGTTCTGTGTTGCGGTATTGTTTAGGAATGTACTGTTGTTTACGTTTAATACTCCGCCATTTTGGGTTATGGTGTAATCAGTAAGTGTGGTACTGGTGGCTATGTTTATGGTTCCAGCGTTGTAGATGGCCCCACCATTTTGTGCACTGTTGTTTGTGAATGTGCTGTTGTTTACGGTTAAATTTCCACCATTATTTGTTACGGTTTCACTTGTATGTGTGGTTGAGACATAATTTAATGTTCCGTCATTATAGATGGCCCCACCATTTTGTGTTGCGGTGTTGTTAGCAAATGTACTGTTGTTTACGGTTAAAGTTCCATTATTGTAGATAGCTCCACCATTAGTTCCGTTCCCGTTGATGATGATTAGATTTTGCATGTTGACTGTCGTGCCGTTGCCGATTATAAATACCGTTCCTAAATTTTGACCATCTATAGTGGCATGGCCGTTGTTAAATACGTCAAAATTCAAATTTTTGTTAACAACAAGACCATGTTCCTGAAAGGTTGCACCGTCCTCAAGCATTATGGTGTCACCGCTTTGAGCATCAGTAATAGCTTCTGCGATTGTGGGATAAACATATCCTGCAGGATTTCCTCCACGAGCAACAGGCACTCCTCCATTATAGATCTGTGGATCTTTTGAAGTTTGATTAATTTTAGAATTTGAAGAATTAGATAAGTTATTAGAATTTGAAGAATTAGATGATTTATTAGAATTTGAGGTATTAATATCCGACGTGGATTGAACTGCCGTATTTGAATCCTCTAAACTTCCATTAACCCCTGTTAAATTGTTTGAGGTAACTGCTGTGTTATTAGATGTTCCCTGAGCAGCTGCAACATCACTGACAGCGAACGAAAATACTAAAACCAGGCTTAAAAGCAGTAATGGAACCATGACCTTAGCTTTATTGTGCCCAGTAATGGATTTAAAATTGTTTTTTTTTGTAATTGTTTGTTTTTTCATCTTTTTCACCTCCTTTATACTCATTTTAGCTTTATTATATTCATTAATATGTTTAAAATTGTCTTTCTTTGTAATCATTTGTTTTCTAATCTTTTTCACCTCCGTTATGTTTTTTTAAGATATTTAATATGTTATAAATTCGAAATAATCGTTAAATCGCGTCAAATAGCTATAATTTCAAAAATATTTATAATAAATAAATAATTAAAAAATTATTCATGAAAATATAGCCTATTAGTTATTTTTATGCTGTTTACAGCAAAATATTACGTAATAACATATTTCATATCTAGTATTATATTAATAACTTTTTAATTAATAAAATTTTTGATTATTTTATTCAAAACGGATATACTAATAGTTTTAATGTAACTTATAAAATAATTATTAAATACTGTAAAAAATAAATTAAAATTAAACATTTTGATAGAAATTAAACAGTTTTAAAGTATGTAAATCTTATTTATAGTAATAATAACCATACATTGTTGCATATAACAATTTTTATAACTACTTAGTATTCCTTGACAAAATAGACAACATTTTTTGAAATATCCAAAAAATTATCACTATCATTTATCTCTAATCCAAAAGAAAAGTTTATTTTATGATTAAATTGTTTTATTTTATTCTATTTTTGGAAAATGAAACGTAAAGGTATTAATAAACCTTATTCTTTTGTATAGTACCTTTTAAACGGTATATATTCATATAAATTTATGGCTTTAAAATCAAAAGTTTAAAACTATAAAAATTAGTAATAATTTTAAAATACTTTTTTAATTGGAATTTTAGCGTACTACTAGTACGGGGCAGGATGCGGTTCTTACTACTCTTTCTGCTACGCTTCCAAGTAAAAATCTGTCCATTCCATGTTTTCCTGAAGTGCCCATAACAACTAGATCTATATTTTCTTTATCAACAATTTTACGAATTGTATGGGCAGGATGGCCTTCTTTGCTCATGAAAACTAATTTTATTTCAATGTTATGTTTTTCTTTGTATTTTAATAAAATATCCTGAACTGCGTTAAAGTAGTTCTTTTCCTCATTTTTTAACAGTTCTTTAACTTTTGATATGGATTCTTTTGATGGTAATCCAGTAAATATAGATGTATCAATTACATGTAATACTATAAGTTCTGCATTGCTCATAATTGCAATCCATATAGCCTGTTCTGCAGCTTTATGAGCGGGTTGCGAACCATCTGTTGGCAATAATATTTTTTTATACATTCAGTTCACCTTTAATCTTTATTTATTATTTATTTTTAGTTTATATTAATATTTATGAACATAATACTATCAGTATTGTGGCAACATTCATTTCAATTCTTAATTTAATAAGAAATGGACTAAGGAGCAGTTGCAATAATATCTACTTACCGCCATTTTTCAAAACTCCAGAAATCATGACATAATTAACCCTATTTTTACATATACTGAATTAAAAACAGTATGAAGTTATGTAATTAAAACAATGCTAATTTTTACTATTCCAATTATAAAATTCTTCATTGAAATTAGTTGAACTTACAAAAAAAAGCCCATATTAATCGAAATCCATGAAATTCTGATTATTTTTATTTTACTTATCTTTTGATAGGTGTTAACCATTCAATTACTTTATCTGCGATATCTTCAGAAATATCTTTAATCAAGTCTTTTTCACTCCAACCACATACTTCTGCTTCATCAATATCGCCAACTATGTCTTCTACACGTTCTTGATCACTGTAGGTTCCTATTTCAGATTCACAAAAACTAAAACTTTTGTCATGATTTTCAAATAGAACATCCCATGTCTGTGAATCTCTAAGCTCCCAAAACCAATAATAGTTTTTAACAGTTTCTTCTTCAGGATCTTGCTTATCAGTTACCTCTTCTTCTTCATAACCAATTATCAGTACTTTATTATTATCTAAATAGATATGTTTCTCCCAAACATCTTTATTTGTTTGCATCCGCTCCAATTTTACTTTTTCTATCATATCTACAAGTTCTTTTTTGTCAATCATTTCTAACTCTCCTCAAATTAAAATATTATGGAAGTTGAACATGATAATTGCATTATCTTATTTAAGGTAAATATCTAAAAGTGAACTGTTTCAAGATTAATTAAAATAATTTAAATGAAATTAAGAATCATCCAAAGTTCTCGTTCTAACGATATTATCCCGATTTTTAATTATTTTTTTTATATTTAATAGTTAAAAGATAAAAAAAATTTAGTTTTTCCCAATTCCTGCACTTCCAATTAAATTTTTAAATTGAACTTTATTTATCCTATAATAATTAGATAGTGGTGTTCATTATTAAAGCCTTTTATTTTGTTGCTATATTATATATAACAGATTATTGTCGTTCTTTTACTGAATTTAAAGCCAGTTGAGCAACTTTTCTTACAACCTGACTTTCGTCTTTTAATGCTTTCTCAAGTGGTTCTATTGCTCGATTATCTCCTACTCCTGAAAGACCTATTGCTGCAGCATATCTAACGCTCGCCTTTTTATCTTTCAGTAATTCAATTAATGGTTCAATAGTTTTAGTATCTTCATAAACAGCTAATGAAAGAGCTGCAGCTTCTCTAACATGGGAATCTGCATCTTTTAATGCTTTAATTAGGGGATCTACTGCTCTAGGATCTGCTAATTCTGCAAGAAGTTCAGCAGCATCTTCTTTTCTACTTCCATTTCCATTTTCTAGTTCTTTTACCAAATAATCTAAATCTCTTCTTTCTGATTCAACCATGTAATTTCTCCTCCAGTTATATTTTGTTTTCCAAAATTTAAATAACTTATTCATTTTTCATTCTTTTTTATCATTCTTAACTTCTTTGAGTGACCACTTATGATTGATTCATGCATATCAACAGGAATATTTTCCCCCAAGATGAGCTACTTCATCTTTTTTCAAGATGAACCAGAACTTTCTTTTTCCCTGTAGAATTAGTGCTATTTTAAGGCTTAAATAAAAAACAGTTTTATATGTATAATCATAATAATAAATAATTAAAATCTCATATAACGCTCAAATCAAAAATAAAAGAAGAAAAGAATTTTATTAATTCTTTTTCTAAAGTACATTTAACTATAAAAAACCTGAATTTCTTCATTTACTTTTTTCTATCAATTTATTGGTCACAATGCCGTCCACACCCATTTCAACCAGTTTCTCAAACATCCCCTCATCATCAACTGTCCACGGATAAACTGATATCCCCTTTCTATGAGCCTGTTTTATCAGGTCTTCATCTAAATATTTATAACCTGGAAAAATAACGTTAGCACCGGCACTTGACGCCATCTGGCTCACATCTACCGGCTGACCGGTAAAGATAATCCCTGCATCTACAGAAAGGTTCATTTTTCTTGCATTTTTAATGCTTTTATGGTAAAAAGAGGTCAATATTACATTTTCTAATTCATTTTCATCTATTTTTTCAAGGACTTTACCTTCGGTCCCAGGCTCTTTAATCTCAATTAAAAGTCCTACTCTATCTTTTACGCATGTTATTACTTCATCCAAGGTTGGAATTGTTTCTTTATCTCCAGCATCAAATTTTTTAAGTTCTGAAACCGTATAATCATTTACAAGCCCTTTTCCATCTGTCGTACGGTTGATATCTGCATCGTGCATTACAACAAGCATGTTGTCCTTGCTCTTTCGCACATCAACTTCAACAAAATCTGCACCCATTATTATAGCCTTTTCAATAGCCCTTATAGTATTTTCTGGTTCAAAGAAGGATGCACCTCTGTGGGCTACAACTAGCATTATTTAACACACCCGCATTAAAATTAACTTAAATCAGAAAAAAAAGAAAGAATTAATATTCTTCTTCGCAGCCGCACCCGCAAATGTCGTCTTCTTCCATTTCAATGTTGTCTAATATATAGTTAATTTTAGCTATAAGATTAGAAGCTATTACTCTAAATGGGCCGTTGTCTTCAATTAACCCTAAAGTTAAACTGTCTATTTTTAAAGTTTCAATATCTATTTCTGTAATTTCAATGTCGTTACTTGCTTTATATAAAATGTCGTGTACTCGTTCATTTATTTCTAATACCACTAATTGATCTAAACTGGTTATAGTAAATACATTTTCAACTTCCATTAAAATCGTCTCCTATTTCTTAAAATGTTTTATCGCATGATAATATCAGTTTTTGAGGTTATATATTTTTCTAAATTTTATTTTTTAACTTTAAATTGGATATTCTACCAGATTTAAAGGTATTTAAATCCCCGGTTAAAATCAAGTTAAAATTACTCAAAAAATATATGGCTTAACTTTATTTTTTATATATGTTAATAGAACCTTTTATTTTGCAATAATCATTTTCAGCAGATTTTTAGTTAAATCTTTTTATAATGCCAATGACTTTATCTTCGCAGTCAAGCACTGGGAGCTTTTGAGATTTATGGTTTAATTGATATAATAAATCATTTTTCATCTCTTTAATCATGCACTGCATAACATTTACAAAAATATAATAATTATGTAGTTAATAATAACTATAAATGGAAAAAGGGGGTGTAATTATAGACGACAGGCTTACAGGTATCATATATATTATAGTTGCTGTTTTAATAGTAGTGGTAAGGATTGCAGTTCCAAATTTCTTTGATTATCTGGTAATGATAATAGCGGCCATATTACTTGTACTGGGAATCTACTTGCTCTTATTTAAACGCCGTTAATTAGATATGGTATTATTATCCTTTAATTACATTGTATTTATGTTATAATGTTAAAACATTAGCATGTTTGGTATTTATCCGAAATTACATTGTATTTAGGTTATAATGTTAGATTAAACAGTAGCATGTTTGGTATTTATCCAAAATTACATTGTATTTATGTATCAGATCTTCATTTAACATATGGGGTGTTAAATTAAATATTGAAAATGTTTATTTAGCATTATCATTTAATTACATCGTATTCCAGTATCAGGTCTTCACCTAAACCATAACTTTTTTTAAGTTTTAATTTAACTGCATCTTTCATTTTATCGATGCCTTCTCCATCGACAAGAGTTTTGGCATTGGAACCTCCTGCAATCATTGGAGCTACACATACCCTGACTTCATCAACAAGTCCATTTTCAAGCATTGAATAGTTCAGCGTTGATCCCCCTTCAAGCATCAGTCTCTTTATCCCTGTTTTTGAAAGTTTATCCATTAAAGATTTAAGATCAACCCTATCTTTACCGCATTTTAAAACAGTTGCTTTTTTTTCTAGAGCTTCGATCTTTTCAGGGTCTGCATTTTCTGTTACTGCAATTATAGCTGGTGCATCATTATTTAAAATACGAAAGTTCAGGGGAGTGCGGGCTTTGCTGTCAACAACTATTCTTACAGGGTTATCTTCAGGATCAGCTTTAATTTTGTGCACGGTAAGTCTGGGATCATCTGCAAGAAGCGTGTTTATTCCAACCATTATTGCATCCATCTCTTTCCTTAGTTTATGGACTCTTATTAGATCTTCTTTACCTGAAATTTCAGAACTTCCAGTTCTGGTTGCAATTTTACCGTCTAAAGTCATTGCAGCGTTTAATATTACATGAGGTTTCATTTTATCACGTTTGCGAATCAGTTAAGCTTTAAATTCTTTTTGGAATGTAAAATTAAAAAAAATAATGGGATGTAGACGGTTAGTAGCCGCCGAATATCTGTTGAATGTTCTGTACTATGGAACTTACAGTATTTAAAACAGAATTTATGCTGTTTAGAATGTCCTGGATCGGATCCAGTGTGTTCTGGACATCTTGGGCTGTCTGGTTAACTGTGTCGGAAGCGTTGTTGATTGCTTCTTGTGTTGTGTTGGTAATATTGTCCACTGAAGGTATGGATGATGCTGCACTTGCAGATTGGAGTCCAAATCCTATTATTATAATGATTACTGCCAGTATACTAACGGTTTTCATATTCATTCCCTCATATCTATTTTTTATTTATGGAAATTTAAGAGTATTTTAAACATCATCCTATTTAACATATTAACCTCATTGACTTAAAATCACACCTGCAGATGATTTAGAGAAAATAGGGTACAACATTTTACTTTTAGAATTTAGAACTTTCAGTCTATAAAATAAGTTAAAAACAGTTATGTCTTTTAGATTACACCTATTATTCCTTAAATTACCTTTTCTGGTCGTTTAAGAAATTGCCATCCCTGATTTTGTCCACTACACATTCATAATACTCTTTAAAGTCACAGATAACAGATTCAACATATTCTGGAGTTAGTTCGTGAAAATAGTCCAGTTTTAGCAGTACAATAATCTCTTTAGGATTGCTGAAAAGTTCATCTATAAATGCTTCTTCTTTATATGCTTTTAATTTCATGTTAATTTCGTCTATGTGGTCGAACAGCCACCCATCATCCAGGAATGTGAATATATTATGTCCTGTAATTCCTACCTGTTTTAACATGAATCATCACTTAAACAATTGGTTATTTGAACTGATGTTATGTATTGGAAATTAGTGTGTATATGCTTGTCGGTAATATAAATTTTTTTCTGTCTATTTTTGTATTTGCAAAATTATACTTTCTAAAAGGTAACATGAGAAAATCAATTTCCAAATTTCATATTATTAGGCATCTATTCCTGTTATGATATGCTTTTTAAGTGTATATAGATATGGATGAGATTTGGTAGTCATTTTTGCTTCAAATAAGATGGAGATAGCAATAAATTAATAAAAAAGTTTAAAATAACCTGAATCAAAACTAAATACGTGGATTTTGACTAATTGAATGGAGACGAAAAATGAGTGAAGATAGATATAAAAAAGGGTTAGAAATGCTTAAAATGATGCATCCCAAGTCTTATGGAGAATTAGCAGATAATTTAAAGGATATTGCTCCTGATCTGGCGCGTTTTGTTGCTGAATTTCCTTATGCGGATGTTTATACCCGTCCAGGCTTGGATCTAAAAACAAGGGAACTTGTAACAATTGCAAGTCTTACAACTTTAGGACATGCCCAAACAGAACTTAAGAGCCATATCTTAGGCGCCTTAAATGTGGGCTGTACCCGTGAAGAGATCGTGGAAGTATTGATCCAGATGGCTGTCTATGCGGGCTTCCCAACAGCTTTAAACGCAGTATATACAGCTAAAGAAGTGTTTGAAGAGCTGGATAATGGAGAATAATTATAATTATTTTTCTTTTTAAATTTTGGCCATAATTAAAAAATTTATTAATCATACGAATTTGTTAAAATTGAATTTTGATGCTTATTGGGATTATATTGTGAAATAAGGTTTTTTTTATCCTCCTATTTTAATGGATGATTTGAAATTTTAGCCTGGATGAAATGTATAAATATCATTTTTAATAGTAATAATATATATAATATAATTATGAATAAAAGAAGGGTGATAGTATGCATGTTGTAGGCGATTTAGTTGGAAAAGAAGTTGTTGATAGTTCTGGAGATAGAGTTGGAGAAGTTAAAGACGTAGAAATAGTCAAAGGAAAACAACAGGTTAAATCATTGATAATTAAAGAAGGAGGAGCCGCTACAAAAATAGGCATGGGTGAAAAGAAGGTTATACCATGCAACCAGGTTGATGCTATCGGAGAAAAGGTAATGCTTAAATAAATGTGTTGAACTCCAAAAATCATTTATATGAGATTATAAATGATTTTTTATCATTTCTTTTAAAATTAACCTCTAATTTAAATCTTAAACTTGCCAAATAACATTAAATTCAAATATTTATACTCAATTTGCCTTTTCCATTTAATATATTCATTTTAACATTAGATTCTGAGTTTATTCTATTTAAAAACTTAGTTGCATGTGGATTACTCATAATTTTAGGGCTGCTGTTTGAAATATGGATAGGAATAACTGTCACATCTGTATTTCCATTTACGATCTGCATCTGTACAACCATGGAGTCCTTTGTAATTGGATTTTTTTGATCAAAAACGCAATTTCCAAGGCTGTAAAATATTAGTTTTCCTTTATAATATTCTATACTCTGAGGAACGTGGGGATGGCTCCCAACAACTATGTCAGCGCCTTCATCTATACATTCTCTGGATAATTCAGTTTGATATTTGGTAGGAGTAAATGAATACTCATTTCCATAATGAAAAAACACTATTACAATATCTGCATGGTTTTTGGCCGTATTTATACTGTTTTTAACAAGTTTCCAATCTGCAGGAGCAAATCCTGGAGAATTATCTGTGGCTGGAGGTAATTCTGATTTACTAAATTCCTGAAAAGTAGTTAAATCCATAAAATTTATTATCGCTACAGTTTTCCCATTTATAGTGAAATATGCTGGTTGAAGTGCATCTTGGAGATTTTCTCCAGCCCCTATATGAGTAATATTATATTTATCAAGCGTTTTGAGCGTGTCAGTTAATCCCTGTGGGCCGTAATCCATGATGTGGTTATTAGCCAGAGCAACAGCATTTACGTTATTAGCTTTTAAAATGTGTGCGTAGGTAGGATTTGCCTTTAATGGGACTGTCTTTTTGAAATTTTTGCTTGAATATGTAAATGGTGATTCTAAATTCACAACAACTAAGTCAGATTGCTTAAAAATTGGTTTTAAGTCTCCAAATATGTTGGAATTGCTTTTGATGACTGATCCCACACCCCTTCCAAGCATCACATCTCCAGTAACAACAATGTTAACAGGCGATTGGGGCGAATTATACTGGAGTGTTTTTTCTGTTGATGGATCTGGCGAAAATAGAAGAAATATGGCTGTCAGCGATATTAAAATTATTAAAATTATTCCTAAGTAGATTTTTTTCATTTTAAATGCCTGCAAGTCTCTGTTTGTAAAAGGTATCCAATTTTGATTATGTTAAAGTAGTATATAAAATTAACAATTAAATACAGTTTTAATACATAGGAATTTTTCATATTAATATTTATATTTTAAGTTGAAAAAAACTTTAAAAAATTAGATATTCGGGTTCAAGTATGATATTTAGATATAATTATATGAAATTTAAGAATATTTCATAAACATATGATGATTTATACAGAGATTATATTTTAAGACTATTTCAAATTGCCATTAAGTAAATACGGTGAAATTATCTAAAGTAGGATAGATAAATGATTTAATCTTAATTTTTTCAAAAAATAGAATAAAAAAATAAAACCATTCGTTTTGTAGAATTATTTAAATGGGTTTTTTTAATCAGGAGTGTATTTTATATTGCCATAAATATCTTTTTCAGTTGGGCCTGCTGCAGAACTCCACCAGTTTGATATGGTGTCTAACATAAACATCGCTATTGCAGTAAATAGCACGGGCGGCTTTAGAATTATTATCTTTGAAATTAGATTTTTTTTTACTGTACATTTACCCTTATTTTTATGGTAGATAGCGCCGCCTTCGTTTGATGTATTATCTTCAAAAGTGCACTTTTCTACGGTTAAAGTACCTTCATTGCAGATAGCACCGCCGTTATCTCATCTTCCATTTATTGTTAAATTTTGGAGTGTTAAGTGAGCATCATAATAGATTTAAAATATAGAAAAAATTTTTCCTCCATCTATTACGGCATATTTTTGGCTTTCACCATTATCATAACATTTTTATCAATTATCAGCGCATTATTGCCATTTCCAGTGTAGATCTCGTTTTTTAACATTATTGTTTCGTTTGTTTCTACTTCTTTAAGGGCTTTCTTTATTGTTCGATATGGACTGTAATCTGCACCATTGTTATCATCTTTTCCAGTATCAGATCAACATAGATGCTGTCATTTAACCTATTACCTAAAACTCCTATTGTTGTTTTATATTTGATCTTTTCACTCCCTTTATGCCATGTTAATAAATGATCACAAGTAAGTAGCAAATGATATAAATAATTTTCCTAAAATAAAGCTGTAATTGCAATTCATTTGTTTTATATGGATCTAAATAAGCTCATTATACATAAATAATAATAATTTAATAAATTAAATGGTTTAAATCTATTAATATACTCTATTAATGTTATGTAAACTGTAATATATGCCTAAAATTATAAATTAATTTTAATTTAAGATTAAAATTAGTTAAAAGGCTAAAAATAACTTATTTTATATAACTACTTTCTATGAATTCCACAAAAACATTGATACATTATTTAGAAAGTACCAGTCATAGTTTTCATACTTATTGATGACTATTTCTTTATTAATTCATTTAATTTATAAATGTACTACATTTTCACAAATTCACTTATATCTAATTTTATAAGGAAGAATAATAACATTAAAATATAGAGTTTGAGCAGTTAAAAATTAAATTTCCATAATCACAAAGATAATAATATTTAATATGCAAATTCAATTCTATAGATTAGTAATAATTACTAAATACTGGATTTAAATAATTTCATTTCAGCATCAATGTGATTAATAGCACATAATCAACATATTTACATTCATAAGTTCTCAAAGGTGTAAGACCACTACAAAATAAGCACCTACCATTCAGGGGCACTCATTAAACTCCATGATACCATGAGAAGAGTGCCCCTAGGTTAATATGTTACACGTTTATTATTAGTGGACATATAAAAAGTAGGAAATATAATTCAAATTAATTTTAACTCTATTGATTGCTTTTTATGAAATCAATTTAATTTCTTTTTTAAAGGAATAAAATGAAGTATTAGAATTGTAATTGATAGTAGAGATTAGATATCAAAAACTTTCCTTGCATTCCGTTCTGTTTTTTGATCCACCTTAAATACTGGTAAAGATTTTACATCAGCAATCTTTTTAACTGCTTCTTCTACAAATGAAGGCTCATTTTTCTGTCCTTTGAAAGGTGAAAGATAAGGGCTGTCAGTTTCAGTTAGTATATTCTGAATTGGTATTTCTTCTACAAGCTCTTCATGATAGTCAGAATAAGCAATTATGGTTGAAAATGAAATATAATAGCTTTCATCTACTATTTTATGCGCTGTTTCAATATCCCCACCATAACAGTGGAATATAATATCGATATCCTTTGAATATTTTTTTATTATTTCAAAAGCTTTTAATTCAGCATCTCTTGCATGAAGTATGATGGGCATTTCATATTCATTTGCAAGGTCGATGAATGTTTTGAAGACTTTTATCTGCCTGTTTCTTGATTCAGTATCTTTTACTTCATGAAAATCAAGGCCAGTTTCTCCAATTGCGACCGCTTTATCTATATTTTCATGTATTTCTTTAACTGCTTTCTCGATTATATCAAGATCTGCTTTTGTCGCATTAACCGGGTGAAATCCAAGTGCAGCATGTGCAAAACCTTTATAATCTCCTACGAGCTTTAAAGCTCTTCTATTTCCACCTAATGTAGCTCCAGAATCAACAATGGCAGATAATTTTTTCTTTGCCCGTGCCATTACCTCTTCCCTGTTTTTGTTAAAATCTTTAAAATCAACATGACAATGTACATCGATCATAGGTTTCCCTCCTAAATTACTAACGTTTGGCATAAAACATTAAAATTATGGATTTTTAATAGATTTTTGAGGTTTAAAAATATAAAGAGCTTTTTTAAACCTCAATGAAAATTAATAGGTATAAATTCAAATTCCAAAACGCCTTTCTCTTTCTTGATATGACCTAAGTGCCCTTAAAAAATCAACTTTTCTAAGTTCCGGCCATAAACTATCGCAGAAGTATAACTCTGAATAAGAAGACTGCCACAATAGGAACCCACTGAGCCTTTCTTCCCCACTTGTCCTTATAATAAGGTTAGGGTCTTCTAAGCCTGCAGTATATAGATTTTTATTGACTAAATCTTCATCTATTTCCTCACAGTCTAATTTTCCATCTTTAACTTCTTTTGAAATCTTTTTTATAGCATCGATTATTTCCATCCGCCCATCATAGCCTATTGCAATATTTACAATTCGTTTGTCATAGGAAGATGTAGCCTCTTCTGCAATTCTTATGGCTTCTCTTACATTTTCTGGAAGTAAGTTTAAATTACCTACTGCATTCATTCTTACTTCATTTTTATGAATCTTTGGATTTTTTGCTATTCCTTCAAATTCTTTCTGGAATAGTTTCATTAGACCTTCCACTTCTTTTGGAGGTCTGTTAAAATTCTCGGTAGAAAATGCATAGGCAGTTACAATTTTTATCCCTAATTCAATGGACCAGTCCAGAACCTTTTCAAGGGTACTTACCCCTCTTTTATGGCCGTCTATAATTTCCATGTTGCCCATTAATTTTGTGTACCGCCTATTACCGTCCATTATAACGGCAATATGATTGGGCATGTTTTCGGGCTTGAGATTTTTTGATATGTACCATTCATAAATTTTATAAAGTGGTTTTAATGGTTGCATTTTTATTCCTACTCTTTAATCTTGCTAGATAATTTGAAAATTCTAAGGCTCTAATATATCCTTCTACGCTTTGTGATCTTGAAGTATCTATAAAAATTTCGTTAATTCCAAGTGTTACAGCACCATGGCTTTTCCCTGAACCCAAAAAAACCAGAGTTCTAAATATTAAGTTTCCAGATATACCATCAGGTGCTAAAATGAAGTTTACATTATCCTTTATTGCATTTTCTATTAATATAAAGTAATGTTTTACAGAATATTTACTTTTTGCGACACTTGTTATATGTTCTCCGTCTGCAATGGAATCATCAATTTTCTGGCTTCTACCCACATCTTGAGGTCTTCCGCCAGAAAGTACCGCGATTTTAGGTTCTATTCCTATTTTTGATAAGAATTCTGCCCCTAATTCTATTATTTTTATTTTTTCTTCTGGGTTATCTCCTTCATCAATTCCCACAGGGGCAAACAAAAATTTTTGATCATTTGTTTCTAAAAAAGAGGCCCTGTATAATTTACCATGATATTTTTCTTTTAGTATACTTAATATCTTGGAAGCGCTGAGGGATCCTCTTACAGCAGCATCTACTTCTTTATTTAGAAGCATGTTAATAAGCTTATCTTCAGATTCCGTTAAAATAACTTCGAAATCTACTTTTTTAGAAGCTTCAATTATGTTCTTATTTTCACCGACACCAGCTGCAATTTTCATACTATCCATAACCTGAGTTATAACTTATAATTATATTACTTAAATATTAACTTAACTCCAGTTATAGTGAATGACCAAATATTTTCACATACTATCAAAACTTATAATTCTCAAAACTTTTCAGTTTTGAGTTTACGAATCTATGATTCGTAATTCTATGCAATTTTCAATTGCAAGTTTGAAAATCAAAGCATGAAAGAAAATCTTTGATTTTGATGGATTAACAATTTTGAATATCTAAGTCTAAAAAATTACCTCATTCACTATAAAATGTAGTTATTTTTATAAAACTTATTTTAAAGAAGTTTATACACTTTAAACTATTTATTTTTATAGTTTACAACTTAATAAATTCTGTTAACCAATAGATTTGAAGTTCTATTAATAACTAACTGATGAAATCTTATTTACTTTTATTTTTCCATCTTTTTATCAAAATAGTGATGCATATACTTTTTTATTATTTTATAATGAAAAATAGGAATTAATTTCTTTAGAAAAATAGATATTATATTTTACTTAAAAATGAAAACCTCAAAATAAGCCGCACTGGACTTATTTTGGGGACGCTCAAAATTCTATTTATTTGAGAGTTTTTGAGAATTCGGAGCGAATTTTTATACACAATTTCTAATCATGCTGTAAGCTGCTGATGCACCGCTGTTTAAGTCTTTTCGGACAATAGATGAACTTCTAGTTTTAAGCCATGTTTTCATATCTTTTTTTCCTTGTAGGTAACCTGAAGACATTATGTACCTTATGGTCCCGCTTACATATCTTACTGAGGGTTTCATATTGTTGGATTGTTTTTCGTATGCAACATGCTGATTATGTGTTTCTCCTACATAGCAGTGTGGGGCTGAAAAGGTGTCTTCAATGTAATGGGAAGCTACTCCAAAACAGTAACTTGCATATTTATAGTTACCACTTCTATAAGCTGATCTACCTGCTTTAAGCCAGCTTACGGCTTTAGGGTAGGATTTAGGGTATAAATGGTTAGTTTGATCTTTGAAAACGTTGTCAGGGGCTACTGCCCCTCTTTTCATTTCATTCAAGTTTAAATTATGTTGTACTGATAATGGTAGCGAGTTGTAAATTTGGCTTGCCATAGTTTGGTGTGTTTGTCCACTCCATGCTGCTGCTGGTGAAATTAGTAGGGGAACCACCAGCAGAAAAACCATCAAAATTTTTATAACTCTTTTCGTACTATCATCTCCATATAAACTCATATAGTAATATATTATTACTAATTATTATTACTTTCGTACAATATAATTTAATACTTTCAACTAATAACCTTAAAATCCTAAAAATGTATATTAACCTTCAATAATCTTTATTAAACCTTAATAGAGTTTATATAATATAAAACAAGCAGAAATGTTTATAAACACTTAAAATGAAAAAAATATGGGTTTAATTGTCTAAATATTTTACTAGTTAATATTAACTTTCATTTTACTCTTAATAATATTTTAACATTACATTTAAAATAGTTAATAAAATAAATTTTTGTATGTAATTAATTAAATTTGTTTAAATGTATAAGTTAAATGTACTTTCATAGATATATGTTCTAAAAAAAAATGGCAAAATGAATAAGGAATTATAAGTGAATTGAATATTTATTAAAAGATTAATGAAAAAATCTTGATTTTTATCAAGATAAATAAAAACTTTTTGGCTCTCTGAAATCATCATATATTCATGAACATTATTCTTAAATTTCGTTTAGTTAAATACCCTACTTAAACTACACAATATTATCTAATTTTTCACCTGTTTCTACAAAATCATCTTTTATAATGTGAATTTAACTTAGCTGAGTGTATTTTTGAAGTGATTACTTTTCATTCCATTTGATAATTTTAAAATTTTTTTTATATGCAATATGAATTCACGAAACTGCAACTAAATATATTAGAAATGATATTTTTTATGTGAACCTTGAAAGATATCCATTATAAATATATAAAGAACACATGTACTTTTAATTGATGTAAAATCAACATAAAATTGTATAATGCAGCTTTAATTTCTTATATGTGGTATATTTTCAAAAAAGAAAATTTATTTAGGTTTAAATATGTATAAAAACAATTAAAAGCTTCAAAATATATTCAATAGATATAAAATAGATTATAATTAAAAATGTATACATATTAATGTTAAATATATTTATTGAGTGAAATATATTAGTATTAACCAGTTTATAGCAATTAATTTTTGATATATAAATGTTTAATAATATTATAAATATGATTAATTAAAATCACTTAAAAAATATACAATAAATATGTTTTTAACAGAAACTATCAGTATTTATACTATAAGTTGTAAATACGTTTTATGAATAATTTTTAATAAAGTGAATATCTTTATTTTATAAATAAAAGCGACGTGATAAATTGGATAAAAGTATTAAACAACGATTTGCATTTAATAATAATTGGAACGGTTAGCACTTTGATTCATTCATTGTATCTGTCTTATTAATAGTTATAGTTTGTTTTAGGATTTGTTATATTTCCATTTATTAATTATTTAAAGGAATAGATATATGTTAATTAAAGAGGTTTAATTTCCCTAAATTAAAAATCAGCTAGTTTATGACTATATTTGGTGGCAAAAAGTTTTTATACTTTAAGACTGAGGGTAAAATATGAATAATTTCTGGAATAACATAATACGACCTGTTATTGAAAGTATTAATGCTAATTATATTGTTGAAGTAGGTTCAGATAATGGTAAAAACACATTTAACATTATGGAGTATTGTGTAGAATACGATGCACATATGATTGCTATTGATCCTCTTCCTAAATTTAATGTTGATGAGTTTAAATTAAAGTATGGAGATAAATTCGAAATCTACAGAGAGTTGAGCCTAAGTAGATTACCTTTACTTGAAGATTACGATGTAATTTTATTAGATGGATAGTGTTACTTAAAAAATTATTCACAATATGAGTTAATAGGAGATGGCACGGTAAAATTAAATGTATCTTCTTAGAATTAACGTAAAATTGATTTTATAAGATATGTGTTTATAAATCATATTAATTCAATTAAAATCAACGAAAATTATCTAAATTCAAGTTATTTATGGAATAGGGGGACATTATGTGATAACATTTCCCAGATATGAAGATTTAGTAATGGCTAATGATTTAGAAAAAGTAGGTGTTGGAAAATATAGGGCAACTGGAAATGATCCTTATTTTGAAATTAGAAACCCATCTGATGGCTTGATCCAAGATATATCCATTGAACTTAAAGCTGAAAATGGTGAAACAATACAAATTTTTTGGACATATGATAAAAATGATTCTTTTTCTGTAGCATTGCAAAGCACCCTAAAATTAAGACCAGGTATTACAGATGTTTACAGATTTTATCTTGGTTTAGAAAAAGAGATTAAAAGACTTAGATTAGACCCAACTAATGCTTCAGGAATAATAGAGATCAAAGAAATTGGAATAAATTATTTATCTAAAGAAGAAAAAGCAAAACTTACCACAGTACCAAATTATGATAATCTTAAGAAGGCTTTAAAGGGCAAGAATGGCTATTTATTTTTAATAAATGATTCTAATCATGAGATTAAACAACATTTTGATCTTTCATATCCTAGTAGTTTTAATGCATATTTTTTCAAAAAAAATTTAGATTATAATAAACGAGTTTGTAATGATAATGGTATTGAATATCATTTTTTTATAGTACCTGATAAGAGTTTGGTTTGTAAAAATTTTTTACCCTTTGAAATTAAAGCTATTAAACGTAATTATGATTTAATAAGTAAAGAAGTACCAGATTTTATCGAAAATTTAGATTATACTTGCTACTACAAAAATGATACTCATATAAATTATTATGGAGGTAAAGAACTAGTTTACTATTATTTAAAATGTATTAATAATAATTTCACAAGAGAAGAGTTTGAAAAATTAATAAACGAACAATTAAAATTTAATAACATTTTTTGGGGTGGCGACCTTGTACATGAAGATAATTGGTCATATTCTGACAAAGAAAAAGAAGACTACCTAAATGAAAAAGAAACAATGTTTATTAATAAGAATATTGTAAATTTAAGTGAAAATCTTCCTGAGAAATTTAAATTTGATGGTACAAGAGCAACAGGTTATTATAGAAATGATCAAAGCTTTACAAATTTAAAGGTTTTAATTTTTAGAGATTCAGCTGTCGATAGGTTAAAAGATTCATTTTCGGTTTATTTTAAGGAGATGCTGTTATACTGGGATCATTGGGATCATTGGCTTTTTAATAAGGAATTAATTGAATGGTACAAACCAGATATTATTTTAGAAATAAGAACAGAAAGATTTTTAGAAAAAAATATGAAATACCAAATTGAGTAGAGATTTTGGAAAATTTAATGAGATTTAAACACAAAAGTCAAAGATTAGGTTGTTAGTTTCTAATTAATATCTATCAATTTTAATAATAAAATAAACTAAAAAAAAATAATAAATTAATTCATTTAGTGACTTGGATTATATTGTATTTCTAAATTAAGTAACATAAAATTTTTATATTAACAATGGAGTTAAAGGATATGAATAAATTTTGGAATAATGTAATATTACCAATTATTGAGAGTATTAATGCTAGTTATATTGTTGAAGTTGGTTCAGATACTGGCATAAATACCCGTAATATCTTGGAATATTGTGTAGAACACGATGCGCATATGACGGCCATTGATCCATCTCCTAATTTTAATTTTGAGGAGTTTGAATTAAAGTATGAAGACAAATTTGAAATTTACAGGGAATTAAGCATAAGTAGATTACCTTTGCTTGAAAATTACGATGTAATTTTATTAGATGGGGATCACAACTGGTATACGGTTTACAACGAATTAAAAATAATTGAAAAAAATTTTAAAAATAAGAAGTTTCCTTTAGTAATTTTACATGATATTGGCTGGCCTTATGCTAGAAGAGATCTTTATTATAATCCTGAAAATATACCTGAGGCTTACAGGCAGCCATATAAAAAATTAGGGATGTATCCTGGCCAAACAGATTTGAAAAATCAAGGTGGGCTAAATCGCCATCTTTATAACTCTATTTATGAAAATAATCCTAAAAACGGTACATTAACTGCTGTAGAAGATTTTATTGATGAATCTGACTTGAAATTTTCTTTTAAACTCATTAAAGCATTTCATGGGTTAGGTATTCTATTTATTAAGAATGATGAAATGGAAACTATTATTAAAGAAATTATAGAAAAAGCTGATTTATTGAATAACCTTGAAGAAGAGCGAGTAAAACTTTTAATTGCACATTCTGAATCAAATCTCCAAGGTAATTCGCTTAAAAAAGAACTAAACGAGAATAAAAAAAAATTGGAATATGTAGAAAATCGGTTAAATTTAACTGAATTAAAATCAGCTAATGAAACAAAATTAATCCAGAAAAAAGAGGAACAACTAAAAAATATAAAAGATCAGTTAAATCAAACAAAAACTCGGTTAGACCAAACTGAGGGCAGATTTGAGCAGATAAAAGATCATTTAAATTTATCTAATGAATTAATCCAGAAAAAAGAAGAACAACTAAGAAATGCAAAGGATCAGTTAAATCAAACAATAAACAACTTAAAACAAACAGAAATTAAATTAAAATCATCAAATGACCTAGCCAAAGAAACTAAAAAGCAATTAGAAAAAACAGAAATCCAGTTAAAATTGTCTTTAGAGTTAATTCAGGAAAAAGAAGCATTCATTGATGAAATAGAAAATGAGTTAAAACAAACAAAAAACCAACTAGAATCCTCAAATAAATTAGTTCAAGAGAAACAAAGCATTATTGACAATATTAAAAAAAAGAAAAAAAAGACAGTTAAAGAATTGAATTCACAAATCGATGATCTTAAAGTTAGTTTAATTGAAATGGAATATCTAAGTAATAAAGACAGACCTCTTATTCAGAGATTAATTTCAAGATTCCCTAGTTTATATATCCTTTTTAATATGAATGAAACAGGCTTTAAACATGCTTTAATTAATATTAAGGGTCATAATACGATTAAAAATGATAATTTATTTGATATAGGATTTTATTTAAAAAATAATAAAAGTGTTAGATTATCTGGTATGGATCCTATTTTACATTACCTGTATCATGGTTTTAAAGAAGGTAAAAAGCCCAGTCCTACATTTAACAGCGATTATTATTTGAAGAGATATAAAGATGTCAAAAATTCAAATTTAAACCCGTTAATACATTATGGATTATATGGAAAAAATGAAGGAAGAAAAACTACAATTATTAAAAATCAGAATAAAGCCAAGAAAAATAAAAGAATTCAATTAAAATCAGATTATAATGTTATATATGATTCTGGTTTGTTTGATGCTGATTGGTATTTAAAGAAAAATCCAGATGTTGTGAGTGCTAATATGGATCCATTAGTTCATTTCATTCGTCATGGGGCAAATGAAAATCGAGATCCTAATCCCAATTTTTCAATATCTGTATATCTTCAGAAAAACTCAGACATCGTATCATCCGGGATGAATCCACTTGTACATTACATTAAATACGGAATTAAGGAAGATCATAAAGATCAATTTGCAGTAAATAATAATTATTATATAACTAAAGAGAAAGAGCCACTAGTATTAACTGAAATGGAAGCAAAAGAAAAATATGAAAAAATAATAAATAAAAATGCTTCATTAATTGATTTATATCATTTTGATAGTAATGATCCTTTAGTTTCTGTTATTATATTAAATAGGAATGGACTTGAACATTTAAAGCGGTTATTCAGAAATTTTAAAGAAAATATCAAGTATCCTAATTATGAACTAATTGTAGTAGACAATGCGTCCACTGATAATTCTATAAATCTTTTAGAAAAGCTTTCAGAAACGTTACCAATTAAAATAATAAAGAACATTGAAAATAAGTCTTTTTCTGAGGCAAATAATCAGGCGGTTAAAAGTGCAAAGGGTGAATATTTACTGTTTTTAAATAATGACATTGAACCCACGTATGGTTGGTTAAATCAGATGATGAGAACAGCATTAAAAACAAATAATTTAGGATCAGTAGGCGCTAAATTAATTTATCCTGATTGTTCTAATTCAGTTTATAATAAAAATAATTCTTTTAAAATTCAGCACATGGGGATAGCATTCCAAAATTTAAATATTTTTTATAGACCGTATAATATGGGCACTGGTCTTGAACCATTTGATTCTGATAGTAATTTAGAAAGGGCTAGAGCAGGAAATACTGCTGCAGTTTTACTTGTAAAAAAGGACACATATTTAGAAGTAGGTGGATTAGATGAAGGATATTACTATGGTTATGAAGATGTTGATTTTTGCCTTAAATTACTGAAAAAAGGATATAAAAATATTTATTGCCCAAAGGCACTTCTTTTCCATTATGAATTTGGATCAGAAGAAAAAATAAAAGATCCTAAATATAGAGATACTAAATTTGAGACTAACAAAAATTTGCTTATAAGTAAATGGCATAACTGGATCTCTGATAATTTCTTTATGGATAAGTTAAATAATAATGGTATTTTTTCTGAAAATCCACTGAAAGTCGCTTTTGTTGTTACTGAAAGTGGTGAAAATGCTTCTGCAGGGGATTATTTCACCGCATTGGAACTTGGTGAAGCCTTGAAAAAACTTGGTTGGGAAATAAGTTTTTTATCCAGAAGAGGGCATGAAAACTGGTACAAAGTTGGAGAAGACGTGGACGTTTTAATATCATTATTAGATATTTATGATCCTCGGGAGATTAAATGTTCAAATAAATCTTTAGTTAAAATTGCATGGTCTCGTAACTGGTTTGATAAATGGGTTTCTAACCCGGGATTTCCAGATTATGATATTATATTTGCATCTAGTGAAACTGCATGTGCTTATATAAAAGAAAAGAGTGGAATGGAAACTTTATTACTTCCACTTGCTACCAATGAAGATAGATTCAATGATAAAATTTTACAAAATAAAAAATATTCATGCGATTACTGTTTTACTGGCAGTTATTGGAATGACCCCCGTGAAATTATTGAGATGTTAGACCCGGAAAGTATGCCCTATGAATTCAAATTGTACGGTAAAAATTGGGATAAGATGGATAAGTTCAAAAAGTATGATCAGGGTTTCCTAAATTATTTTAACTTACCTGAAGTTTATGCATCTACAAAAATCGTTATTAATGATGCTAATCGAGTAACTAAAGAATACGGATCTACAAACAGCAGGGTCTTTGATGCTACTGCAAGCGGGGCTTTGGTATTAACTAATGGAGAAGTAGGTGCAAAAGAAACGTTTAAAGGTAAAATACCAGTTTTTAGATCCAAAGAGGAGCTAAATGAATTAATTAAATATTATCTAGAGAATGAAAGTGCAAGATTATCCAAAGTTAAAGAACTACAAGAATTTGTATTACGAAACCATACTTACAAAATCAGAGCCGATATATTAAAAGAAACATTAAAAGAGTATTATAAAACAAAAGGGTATATAGTATGCCCTATATGTGGTTTCAAGTCATCTGAATTTTTATCATTTGGTAATCCTCCACGAAAAAATGTTTTATGCCCTAATTGTGGTTCATTAGAAAGACATAGGGCCACATACCTCACCTTAAAAGAAAAAACAGATATTTTTGAAGAAAACACCAGAATGTTGCATATAGCTCCCGAAGAAGCATTCACTGAAATTTTTTCAAAACATGAGAACATCGATTATTTACCTGTAGATTTAGATATGGACGTGCCTTATGTAAAAGAAAAAATGGATATTCAAAACATAAATTATCCAGATGATACATTTGACTTTATTCTTTGTTCACATGTACTTGAACACGTACCTAATGATAAAAAAGCTATGAAAGAATTATATAGAGTTTTAAAGCCTAATGGAACTATCATTATTTTAGAACCTATTAATCGTTCATTAAAAGAAACTCGCGAGAATTCATATGATGTTCTCCCTGAATTAAAATCAGAAAGGTATGCTAAAAATGATAAACTAAGATCGTATGGTTTAGATTTCTCGGATAAATTAAGAAATGCAGGATTTAAAGTTATTTCAGATGATTTTGTTAAGAACTTTAATAAAAAAATTGTAAATCGTTATGGTTTGAATTATAAAGATGTTCTATGTTATTGTACCAAAGCCAAAAAATATGGTGTTTCTGTATTAATGCCGGCGCACAACAACGAAAATACAATTGAACGGGCCATAAATTCCGTATTAAATCAAACTTTTACTGATTATGAACTTATAATAGTAGATACGGGAAGTACGGATAATACTGAAATTTTAATTAATGAAAAATATGGCGATCACCTGAATGAAAAAATAAAGTATTTTAAACATGAAAATTCAGGAACAAAAAAAGCTTTGAATAAAGGATTAGCTGAAGCACAAGGCAAGATTATAGCATATTTAGATTCTGGTAACTACTGGTTTGAAAGTTATCTTGAAAAAATGGTTTCAGCATTATTTAAAAATAATAAAAATACAGCTTATACCGGTATAGAAGTAGAAAATATAACTAAAAATAAAACTTTTGTTAAAAAAGTTAAATACAGCAGGAATCAATTATTAGAAAATAACTATATAGATCTTAATGTTTTTGTGCATAAAAAATTCATTTATGATCAATTGGGGGGTTTAAATGAATCATTAACTCATTTGGAAGATTGGGATTTAATTTTAAGGTACACACGCTTAAATGAACCTTATTTTGTAGATGAAACTTTAGCTAAATGTTTTTTAAATGATGAATTTAAGGTTAATTCTAACGTAAACTTAGATAATAACCGTTCTATGGTTCACAAGATACATAAAAATGAACGAATAGAGAAAGGGCTTGATAATTTAAATATTGGTTATGTATTATGGGATTTTCCTGCATTTTCACAGACTTTTGTAATGAATGAACTGAGATGGTTAGTTGAAAATAATTATAATGTCAAAGTTTTCTATAAAATAAGGCCAGATAAGGAAGCTGAACTTGACTTTGACATTGAAGCTTATCAAATAGAAAATGAAAATGATTTAATAGAAAAGATTGAAGAATTTGATATTAACATGCTTCATTCTCATTTTGTATATCCTGCATGTACGCTTTTAACATATCCTGCTGCTAAAAAAACAGGTGTGTCTTTTACAGTATTTGCACATGCTATTGACATTTTTCATCATGACAATGATAAAAGAAATAAAATAAGAGAAATAAGCCAAAGCCACTATTGTAAGAAGATTTTTGTACTGGGGAATTTTCATTATAACTATTTAGCTGAAAGGGGCGTTCCAAAAGGAAAATTAATGTTATTAAGGCAAGCAACAAAGTATGAAATAAAAAATGAAATAAATAGGGATATGCATCGATTTAAAAGAGAGATTAAAGATGTAATAACTGTTACTCGTTTTGTAGAAAAAAAAGGAATTGATACCCTTATAGAAACGGCTAAAATTCTAGAACAAGAAGATCTCAATTTTAAAATTTATGGTTATGGTCCATTAGAAGAAGATCTGCAAACTCAGATAAATGAATTAAATCTTAAAAATGTAACTATTGAAGGTCCAATTAAAGGTAATGCTGTAAAAAAAGCTTATTTAGATGGAGATATATTTGTTTTACCCTGTAGAAGGGCATCTAATGGTGATATGGATGGTATGCCAACGGTTATTTTTGAGGCTATGGCTTATGGAGTTCCAGTAATCACTACAAATGTTTCCTCAATTCCTGAATTTGTACTGGATAATTACTGTGGATTTATAGTCAACCCAAATGATCCTGTAGCGCTTGCAAATAAAATACAATATGTTAGGGGCATGGATAAAAATAAATTGTTTACAATTCTAAAACATGCTCAAAAGCAAGTTCAAAAAAGTTCAAGTGTTGAAGAAACAATTGAAACTATGATTGATATTTGGAGTAATAATAAAATTGATTTATTCATGATAACTTATCAGAAACAACAGTACAAAGATTTAAAAACAATAAAAGAGATACTTGACAGAATTTTTAAACATACTACTGTAGACTTTGATTTAACGATTGTTGATAATGATAGTGATGAAGATTTTAAAAATTTTATTCAAGAATATGCAAGAAAATATTCAAATATTCGATTAGTATTTCTCCACGATAATTTACTATGTGGTCCTGCATCTAATATTGCGTTAGACTTGATGAATAATGATTTTGCTATTTATATATGTAGTAATGAAGGGTTCATTTTAAAACATGGTTGGGAGTATAAAGCTTTAAAATATATGAGAAATAATAAAAATGTAGGTATTGCTGGTGATTTAGCTTATTCTCAAAATTATTATAATGGTAAAACATATAAAAATCAGGAATTTTTCAGTAAGTTTAGAAATAAAGAGTATATTGTAGGTAATGATGATGTTGGTTTTAAACATGTGCAGGGTGGTATCTATATCTTAAGAAGAGACACTTACGAGCAGTGTGGAGGATTTAATCCATTATTACCTCAAGGTTATATGGATGTCGAGTATAGTTATTATTTGCAAAGTATGGATTGGGAATTAGGTGTAATTCCCGAGTGGATATCTTTAACAAAAAAAACTAGGCCAGAATTTTATGCGTATTTAGATGAAAATACAACTTTTGTCCATCCTTTGAAATTGGAGGATGTCAACCAAATTGAAAATAAATCATTGAATCGCTGTAATATTTGTAATGGGGAATTAGTTGATAATATTTGTACTATTTGTAGATCTGACAGCTCTGAAAGGGCGATTTATAGGATCATCGGAAAGACTGATAAGTTATACCGTTCGTTAACATGTACTTTACTACTGAAAAATAATAATATTCATGAAATGTTTGAAAAGATGTTTACTGTAATCAATAAACCGTATTCTACAAAGAATGTAAATGAAAACTTGGAAGATGTCCTTGAGATTTTGGAAAGTTCAGATGTTTTAGTTACAAATCTTAATTTTGATATCACAAATTACGAAAAACTGCTTAAGATGATGGTTAATAGAGTAAATGATAGGGGGTTATTACTTCTTCAATTATCAAATGATGAATTATTAAATAAATATATAAAAGAATTTTTAACAGATCAAAGGTTTGTAATTGATACTGTTGACTTTGTATCTAATAAACTAGTAAATGATGAATTTTTAGTTGCAGAGCGAGATATATAATAATTTATCATAGGAATTAGTTTTGATACATTAAAATTAAGTTTTTAGTATTATATATTGCAGGATTTAATAAATATCAATGCTGAGGGATTATATGATAACATTTACCAGATATGAAGATTTATTAATAGCTAATGATTTAGAAAAAGTAGATATAGGAAAATATAGGGCAACTGGAAATGATCCTTATTTTGAAATTAGAAACTTGCCTGATGGCTTGATCCAAGAGATATCCATTGAACTTAAAGCTGAAAACGGAGAAATAATAGAGTTTTATTGGACTTATGAAAAAAATGAATCTTACTCTCCCGCATTGCGTTCTTCTCAAAGGCTAATATCTGGCACTACAGATGTATACCGATTTTTATTAGATTCCGAAAAAGAAATTAAAAGACTTAGATTAGATCCAACAAATGCCTCTGGAATGATAGAAATCAAAGAAATCAAAATATATTATTTACTCGAAGAAGAAAAAGAGAAATTCATTACAGTCCCAAATTATAAAAATATTGGAAAAATTACTTTAAAAGGTCAAAATGGTAATTTATTTTTAATAAATGACTCTAATCATGAAATTAGGCAACATTTTGATTACTCATTCAATAATAATTTTAATGAAGAACTCTTTATTAAAAATCTAGATTTTAAAAAAGAAATCTGTAATAATCGTAACATTAACTACTTCTTTTTCTTAATACCAGATAAAAGTTTAGTCTGTAAGAATTTTTTACCATTTGATGTTAAGATAGTTAAACGTAATTATGATTTAATAAAAAATTCAGTACCTGATTTCATTAAAAATTTGGATTATACTTGTTACTTCAAGAATGATTCCCATATTAATTATTTGGGAGGTAAAGAATTAGCTTATTGTTATCTAAATTATATTGATAATAATTTTGGAAGAGATGATTTTGACAGGGTTTTAACTGAACAAATATCAACAATTGAACATTCTCGTGATGGTGATCTTACTTTTGAAAAAAATTGGTCCTATTCTAATGAAGAAAAAATAGCTTATCTCAATGAAAAAATAATATCTCTTAAAAATGAGTATCTTGTAAACTTAGATGAAACTATTCCTGAAAAATTTAAAGTGGTAAGTACAAGGAAAACAGAATACTATAAAAATCCACAGGGTTTAAAAAATTTAAGAGTTCTAATCTTTAGAGATTCATCGTTAGATTTTCTAAAAGATGTATTGTCTGTATATTTCAAAGATATATTATTATATTGGGATCATTGGTTTTTCAATAAGGAATTAATATGTTGGTATAAACCAGATATCATTTTAGAGATAAGAACAGAAAGATTTTTAGAAAATATGAAATTGTATAAATAATAATCTATTTTTTATTTTATAAGTGAGTAAATGAATATTGAAAAATAATTAAAATGATGATATCAAAATAAAAAAAACAAAATCATAGAATGTGATAACAATTTTAATTAAATAATATCATGAGAACATTTTGAAGAGTTTAGATCTACAGAGGTTAATCTATGATAAAAATAAAAGGTAGATCAATCAATCGACAGTTAATTTCAAGGTTCCCCAGCTTGTATATTCTTTTTAATATGAATGAAACAGGCATTAAAAATGCTTTAATTAATCTTAAAGGATATAATGCCATTAAAAAGAATCACTTGCTTGATATAAAATTTTATTTAAAAAATAATAAAAGTGTTAAGTTATCGGGTATGGATCCTATTTTACATTATATATATCATGGTTTTAGGGAAGGTAAAAAACCTAATCCTTCATTCAATGGTAATTACTATTTAGAGACATATGCTGATGTCAAAGAATCAAAATTAAATCCATTGGTTCATTATAGTTTATATGGGCTAAATGAGGGGCGAAAAACAATTAAAAAAAATAGACATCTAGCTGTATTGACAAAAGATCAAATTAAAAAAAAATATGATGAAATTTTAAATAAAAACCGAAATTATGTAGATATTTATCAGTTTGATAAACACAATCCTTTGGTTTCTATTATTCTATTAAATAGAAATGGGTTTGAACATTTGAAAAGGTTATTTAAAAATTTTGAAAGAAATATTCAGTATCCAAACTATGAAATTATATTAATAGATAATGCGTCAACAGATAACTCTATAATTTTTTTAGAAAAACTTTCAGAATCGTTGCCAATTAGAATCATAAAAAATAGTAAAAATAAGTCTTTTTCTGAGGCGAGTAATCAAGGGGCTAAAATTGCAAAAGGGGAATATTTACTGCTTTTGAATAATGATGTTGAGCCTCTTTACGGCTGGTTAAATCAGATGATGCAAACTGCATTAGAATCTGATGATATTGGTGCGGTAGGTGCTAAATTAATTTATCCTGATTGTTCTAATTCAAAGCATAATAAAAATAATTCCTTTAAAATTCAGCACATGGGAATAACCTTTAAAGATGAGAATGGTTTTATAAAGCCATATAATCTTGGCAATACAGAACCTTTTGATGATGAATGTGATTTAGAAGTAGAAAGAGCAGCTGTAACTGCTGCAGCACTACTTGTGAAGAAAGGTAAATACTGGCAGGTTGGTGGGCTGGATGAAAGGTTTAATTATGGTTATGAAGATGTGGATTTATGTCTTAAACTTCATAAAAATGGTTATAAAAATATGTACTGTGCTAAAGCTGTTTTATTCCACTATGAATTTGGAACACAGGAAAAGGATAAAAGTAAAGAAGTAAAGGACAGACGTCTAAATAATAGGAGGATATTCTGCCAGAAATGGAATAAATGGTTATATAAACAGTTGTTTATGGATAAATTAAATAATAATCTTTTATTTTCTGAAAGACCTTTGAAAGTTGCATTTGCAGTTACTGAAAATGGTGAAAATGCTTCAGCAGGGGATTGTTTTACTGCAGTTGAGTTAGGGGAAAGCCTGAAAAAATTTGGCTGGGAAATTAGTTTTTTATCAAGAAGAGGATCTGAAAACTGGTATGATATTAAAGGAGATATAGATGTTGTAATATCTTTGTTAGATGTCTACGACCCTCGGAAAATCAGGTGTCCGAATAAATCTTTAATTAAAATTGCTTGGCTTCGGAACTGGTTTGATAGATGGATCTCTAATCCTGGTTTTGCAGATTATGATATACTGTTTGCATCAAGTCAAACTGCATGTAATTATATAAAAGAAAAAAATGGGATAAAACCTTTATTATTTCCACTTGCCACCAATATGGATCAATTTAACGTAAATATCCCAAAAAGCGAAGAATATTTATGTGATTATTGTTTTACCGGAAGTTACTGGAATGACCACCGGGAAATCATCGGCATGTTAGACCCAGAAAGTATGCCCTATAAATTTAAATTATATGGAAAAAACTGGGATAAAGTGGATAAGTTTAGAAAATATGATCAGGGATTTATAAAGTATTTTAAGCTACCAGAGGTATATGCATCTACCAAAATAGTTATCGATGATGCTAACAGAGTAACCAAAAAATATGGCTCTGTTAACAGCAGGGTCTACGATGCTATTGCCAGTGGAGCTTTGGTATTAACGAATGGGGAACGGGGTGCAAGAGAAACTTTCAGTGGTAAATTGCCAGTTTTTAGATCTAAAGAGGAGTTGAATGATTTAATCAAGTATTATATGATTAATGATGGTGCAAGAATTGCTAAAGTCAAGGAGTTACAGGATTTTGTACTTGAAAATCATACCTATGAAAACCGGGCCAATAAATTAAAAGAAGTTTTAAAGCAACATATTTCAAAAACTAGAATTTCCATTAAAATATCAGTACATGATACAAAAGGTGCACATAGATGGGGAGATTACCATTTTGCATTGGCTTTGAAAAAAGAATTTGAGAAAAATAACTATGATGTTGTTATCCATACAGTTTCACAATGGGATGAAATGGATAATTCAGATGTAGTTCTAGTTCTTAGGGGATTAAAGAGATATAAACCTAAACAACATCAATATAACATTATGTGGAACATTTCACACCCGGATTTAGTAACTATTGAAGAATATAATGAATATGATCATGTTTTCATCGCATCAGATAACTGGGCAAATGAGTTAAAAAATAAACTTAATGTACCTGTTGAGTCTTTACTTCAATGTACAGATCCTGAATTATTTTATTTTGAACATTCTGAAGACTATAAACATGATCTGTTATTTGTTGGTAACAGTAGGCATGTATTCCGGAAAATTGTAAATGATTTATTACCTACAGATAAGGATTTTGGGCTGTATGGTGGGTTATGGGACCAATTCATTGATAAGAAATATATCTGCGGACGATATATTCCTAATGGGGAATTGCATAAAGCATATTCGTCCTGTAAAATTTTACTCAATGATCACTGGCCAGATATGGCAGAAAAAGGTTTTATATCTAACCGTTTATTTGATGGGTTTGCTTCAGGGGCATTTATAATTTCAGATGAGATAAACGGAGCTGAAGAGATTTTTGGTGATGCTCTGATTACATACTCTAATTCTGGTGAATTGCATGAGATGATAGATTACTATCTAAATAATGATCTTGAAAGGGTTAAAAAAGTTGAAAAAGCAAAAAAAATAGTATTGACTCATCATACATTTGCTAAAAGAGTTGAGCGTATTTTGGAGGTTATACTCCAAGGAAAATTATCAATTAAATACTAATTCTAAATCTGACTTTTATGAAATTAAAAATTTCAATAATAGATCAATCATTTAGAGCTAAGTTCAAAATTCCTTTATTTATATATTCTTCTTAAAGCAAATGAAACTGGTTTCAAAAATGCTTTAACTAATATAAAATGTTATAGTGCAATTAAAAAGAATCATCTGCTTGATATGGGGTTCTATTTAAAAAATTATCCGAATGTTAAACATTCTGGTATGGATCCTATTTTACATTACATGTACCCTGGTTTTAAAGAAGGTAAAAAGCCCAGCCCCACATTTGATGGGGATTATTATCTTAAAAGATATAAAGATGTCAAGAAATCAAATTTAAATCCATTGGTACATTAGGGTTTATATGGAATTAATGAGGGAAAAAAACTTATAAACCCTGATTTAAACCATATTTTCTTTCTTTTTTGTTGAATTTGGTGAATATTTTATTTTTATACATTAATACTTCTTTTGCAGTTATTGCACCATTAAAAAGGGAATAATTATTTATACTGGTTGTAGCTACACGAAATATTAGGCGAAACGTGTTATTAAATTCCTAAAAAGTGTAGTTGATGAAATATGAATAATTCAGAGACAGCAGTAAAAAATTCAAAGACATTGAAAGGCAGACTGAGAAGAGTTAGAAATAATTACAACGGCCAGTTTAAACTGGTAAAATATCAAATTAGCTCTCTTAAAAGCTGGCTGTTCAATTCTCAGTTAGTAAAAAGCTTTGAAAAACCTGAAGTAGCGTTAACTAAAGAAGAGATAAATAGAAAATATAGTGAATTATTGGCTGAAAATAAGTCAAAGGTAAGTTTATATTCTTTTGAAGATAACTGCCCTATGGTTTCAATTATAATATTAAATAGAAATGGAGAAAACCATTTAAAAAGATTGTTCAATGATTTTAAAGAGGACATCCAGTATCCAAACTATGAAATGATTGTCATAGATAATGCATCAACAGACGGCTCTATAAAGTTTTTAGAAAAGCTTTCAGAATCGTTGCCAATTACAATCATAAAAAACAGTGAAAATCGATCTTTTTCTGAGGCAAACAACCATGCAGCCAAAATTGCAAATGGGGAATATTTACTGCTTTTGAATAATGATGTTGAGCCTCTTTACGGCTGGCTTAATCAGATGATGCAAACAGCGTTAAAATCTGATGATATTGGTGCGGTAGGTGCCAAATTAATTTATCCGGACTGTTCTAATTCAAAACATAATAAAAATAATTCTTTTAAAATCCAGCACATGGGAATAGCCTTTAAGGATGAGAATGGTTTTGTAAAGCCGTATAATCTGGGTAATGTTGAACCTTTTGATACCTGCAGTAATTATGACAAGGAAAGGGCTGCTGTTACAGCTGCGGCACTGCTTGTTCGCAAAGATAGATACTTGCAGGTTGGTGGACTGGATGAAAGGTTCAATTATGGTTATGAAGATGTGGATTTCTGTCTTAAACTTCATAAAAATGGTTATAAAAATAGGTACTGTGCTAAAGCTGTTTTATTCCACTATGAATTTGGAACACAGGAAAAGGATAAAAGTAAAGAGGTAATGGGTAGGCGTTTAAACAATAGAAAAATATTCCAGCAGAAATGGAACAAATGGTTATATGAGCAGTTGCTTTTGGATAAATTAAATAATAATCTCTTATTTTCTGAAAAACCTTTGAAAATTGCCTTTGCAGTTACTGAAAATGGTGAAGATGCTTCAGCAGGGGATTGTTTTACTGCAGTTGAGTTAGGGGAAAGCCTGAAAAAATTTGGCTGGGAAATTAGTTTTTTATCAAGAAGAGGATCTGAAAACTGGTATGATATTAAAGGAGACATAGATGTTGTAATATCTTTGTTAGATGTCTACGACCCTCGGAAAATCAGGTGCACAAATAAATCTTTAATTAAAATTGCCTGGCTTCGAAACTGGTTTAACAGATGGATTTCTAATCCCTTTTTTACAGATTATGATATCATTTTTGCATCCAGCAGAACAGCCTGTAATCACGTAAAGGATAAAAGTGGACTGGAAGTATTATTATTGCCTATTGCCACTAATTCAACCAGATTTAACGATACTATTCCTCAAAACAGCAGGTATTTGAGTGATTACTGTTTTACAGGCAGCTACTGGAATGACCACCGGGAAATTATCGACATGTTAGACCCGGAAAGTATGCCATATGAATTTAAATTATATGGGAAGAACTGGGAGGGGATTGATAAATTTAAAAAATATGATCATGGATTTATAAAGTATTTTAAGCTGCCGGAGGTATATGCATCTACCAAAATAGTTATTGACGATGCTAACAGAGTAACCAGGAAATATGGCGCTGTTAACAGCAGAGTTTATGATGCTCTGGCCAGCGGGGCTTTGGTATTAACTAACGGTGAACTGGGGGCCGAAAGAACATTTAGGGGTAAATTACCTGTTTTTAACTCTAAAGATGAGTTAAATGAATTGATAGACTATTATTTAACTAATGAAAGTATAAGGATTGCTAAAGTCAAAGAACTGCAAGAATTTGTACTTGAAAATCATACCTATGAAAACAGGGCCAATACATTAAAAGAAGTTTTAAAACAGCATATTTTAAAAACAAAAATTTCTATCAAAATACCAGTACCTAAATGGAGGGAAGTTCATGAATGGGGGGATTATTATCTGGCATTAGGCTTAAAAAAAGAATTAGAACGAAATAACTGTGATGTTATTATACAGATACTGCCAGAATGGGATAATGGAGATGATATCAACTGTGATGTGGTTATAGTTTTAAGGGGTTTAAACAGGTACCATCCAAAACTTAATCATTACAATATTATGTGGAATATTTCACATCCAGATTTAGTAAGCATTGAAGAATATAATCAATATGATCACGTGTTAATCGCTTCAGAAATATGGGCGGATAAAGTCAGAGAAATTGTGTGCGTTCCAGTAGATGCAATGCTGCAGTGCACAGATCCTGAATTATTTTATCCTGAGCAGTGCGAAGAATATAAACATGAATTACTGTTTGTTGGGAATTCAAGAAAATCATTTAGAAAAATAATAAAGGATTTACTGCCTACAGATAAAGATTTGGGAATTTATGGGATGAACTGGAAGAGATTTGTCTGGAAAAATGGTAGAAAATATGTAAAAGGCAAATATATTCCAAATAACCAGTTAAGAAAAGCTTATTCTTCATGTAAAATATTACTCAACGATCACTGGGATGATATGAGAGAGAAAGGGTTTCTTTCAAATCGATTATTTGACGGGTTTGCAGCAGGGGCTTTTATTATATCTGATGATATTAAAGGGGTAAGTGATGTTTTTGGAAATGCTGTGATTACATATGATGCTGCTGATGAACTCAATTATTTGATTGATAGTTACTTAAAAGATGAAAAAAAACGGGATAAAATCTCAAAAAAAGGGAAAAAAATTGTATTAAATAAACATACCTATCAAAACAGAGTAGAACATATTTTGGATATTATTGGAGGTAAATAATTGAAAAATCAGGGATCATTGTGTTAATTAAACCAAATAAATGAATTAGAAGTATTTGGCTGAAACTAATGAACTTAAAAAAGAACTGCTGACTGATGCAATTGGGGGAAAAATATGGAAAATAATGAGTTAAATCATCGAATTAATGAATTTAAACCAGATTTTTGTGAAAACAAATGCTATAAAAGACAATCAATTATCAGGAGAATAATTTCAAAATTTCCCGTGTTATACATAGTGTTTAATAAAGATAATCATAACCTAAAAAATATTATAACCACCATAAAAGGATATAAAACGATTAAAAAGAATAATTTGCTTGATGTAAATTACTATCTGAAAAATAGTGCTGATGTAAGGCAATCCGGCATAGAACCATTACTTCATTATTTGTATCATGGCTGCAAAGAAGGTCGAAACCCCAGCTTTCAATTCGACACTAAATATTACATGCAAACTTATAAAGATATCCAAGAATCAAACTTAAATCCGCTGGTACATTACAGCTTGTTTGGAATTTATGAAGGAAGAAAAACTAAAGAAAAAGTTAATTCAGATATTATTTCTAATAACAATAATTTTTCTAGGTTTCTTGCAAATTCATTGATATCACCAATAATAGATGCCCCATTCTATGAAGAAGATAAAAGATGCTTTGCAATGATGGAAAATGTGGCAAAATATCTTGTAAATTTAGCCCGTGACATGGAAAGTACAACACTAGTATCTGTGATTATGCCAGTTTACAACAGGGTTGAAGTGGTTAAGTTTGCAATTGATTCTGTTTTAAATCAAACTTACCGCAATATTGAACTTATTATTGTAGATGATGGAAGTGATGATGGGACATTTGAATTAATCGAAAGTGTAAAAGATAATCGAATTGTGCTGCTGCGCAATGAAAAGTGCCGGGGTGTATCTAAAGCACGTAATAAAGCTCTTACAGCTGCGGGTGGTAAATACATTGCTTATCTTGATTCGGATAATGTGTGGGATCCGCTTTACATTGCAGCTATGGTTGGGGCTTTTTGTAAGCTGCCGGATGCTGAAGCAGTTTACGGCGGCCAATTACTCTTTGAAGAAAAACATAAAGAACCATTTGCAGTTCGTTTCGGCAGTTTCAACAAATCATTATTAACTAATCGAAATTATATAGACATTAATGCCTTTTGCCATGTTCGGGATGTTTATGTGCGCCTGGGCGGGTTTGATGAGGGTTTACGACGTTATGTAGACTGGGATTTAATTATGCGCGTGGCTGAAACATCAAAAATGTATTCAGTACCGGTACTGCTTTCTTATTATTACTATAATAATGCTCAAAATACTATTACCAATGATAATCGTTTCATAGGCGATGAGGATATTTTACTGAAAAAACAAAAAAAACGCATTCAGAATAATGAAAATCGATTGATTTCAACGCCATCTAAAATGGATCATAAAGTTAGCATTATTATTCCTAGTTATGAATCACTTGAGGACCTTCAAGAGTGCATTAGCACGATTTTGGCGCTGAGAACATATGGATCTTTGGAACTCATTGTAGTGGATAATGCTTCAAGTCAGCCTGTAATTAATTATCTTATTAAGTTGAAGAAGGAGAATAAAATCAAGTTTATACAAAATGATGTTAATTATGGATTTACTTATGCTGTAAATCAGGGTATTGATGCTGCCGAAACAGATAATGACATCCTTATTTTGAACAATGATGCAATAATAACACCTGGTGCAATTGAGACTATGCAGAAAACAGCGTATGAACTACCTCAGTGTGGAATAGTCGTTCCACAGCAGGTATTGCCTGGTGGAACAAAAACTATAAATACGCATGTTCCTTATGCAAAATCTCAACGTGATTGTGACGTTAATCTGTCATTGCATCATGGAAACATAATTAATGTGCCCACTTTTCACTCAGGTGAATTATTAGAGCTTAATTTCGCCCCATTTTTCTGCGCGTACATTAAACGCGATGTATTAAATGATTCAATGGGTCTTGATGCAGAATTAGGTCGCCATTATCGTTCTGACCATATTTTTTGTAGTTATATAATCAATATGATGGGTTTAAAAATTTATTATGTTCCAAAAGCAGTTGTTTATCACAAACTGCAGAAATCAACCGATATTCTGTGCGAACAATCAAATAAAAACAATAATTTTGACATGATTTCCCGTAAAAATCAATGGAATGAAGAATTAATGGCACAACTTGGTTATAAGACTGCTATTTGGGATTTTTAGTAATAAACTGGTTTACAAAACTATTGGTTAAGAACAGAGCTATAAATTGTGGATATTAATACTAAACTTAATTAAATTGGTGCTGAAGTTAATACTAATCCATCAGAGATACATATCATGCAAAAAAAGTGCTAAGTTTAAGATAATATTTATTTACTATGAAAATATATCATTATCAAATTATATTGATTACATTTTTAAAATTTTTAGGGGATGGATGAAGGTAATAATATGAAGATTACAGTCATTGGAACAGGTTATGTCGGCTTAGTTACAGGTACATGCTTTTCAGAGATGGGAAATAAGGTTTACTGTGTTGATATTGATAATAATAAGATTGAATGTTTAAAGAAAGGTATTGTTCCCATATATGAGCCGGGTTTGGAAGAATTAGTTATCGAGAATCATAAAACTGGTGATTTAAATTTTACCAACGAATTGAAAAAAGGTTTAAATGATTCTGATATTTGTTTTATAGCAGTGGGCACGCCTATGGGTGAAGATGGGAGTGCTGACTTGCAGTATGTGCTTGCAGCAGCTAAAGAAATAGGTCAGGTAATGTCGCATGATTTAATCGTGGTTAATAAATCAACAGTTCCAGTAGGGACTGCTGCAAAGGTTAAAAGTGCAGTCACTGATGAATTGGAAAAAAGAGGCGTCAATTATAATGTCTACGTTGTGTCCAACCCTGAATTTTTAAAGGAAGGTTCTGCAGTTGCAGATTTCATGCACCCCGATAGGGTTGTTGTAGGTTCTGATAACGAAGAGGTTATCCAGACTATGAAAGAATTATATGCTCCTTTTACCAGGAATCATGAAAGGTTCATAGTTATGGATATCTGCAGTGCAGAAATGACTAAATATGCAGCTAATGCAATGCTGGCCACCCGTATTTCATTTATGAATGAAATGGCCAACATCTGTGAAATGGTCGGTGCAGATATTAACCATGTTAGAAATGGAATAGGCAGCGACAGCAGAATAGGGTACAGCTTTTTATACCCTGGATGCGGATATGGAGGGAGCTGCCTTCCAAAGGATGTTAATGCTTTAATTAAAACTGCTGATGATTATGGTTATAATCCAAGGATATTAAAAGAAGTAAGGTTAGTAAATGACGAACAAAAGTATTCGCTGGTAAATAAAATAATAGGACGGTTTGGTAATGATCTGTCAGGATATACTTTTGCAGTATGGGGATTAGCATTTAAACCAGGGACTGATGATATGAGAGAAGCCCCATCGGTGGTTATTATTAATGAACTCCTGGAGTTAGGTGCCAGAATTAACAGTTACGATCCGAAAGCTGCAGATATCGCAGGAAATTACTATTTTAAAGATGAAAATAACATAGAATTTGTAAACAACAAGTATGAAGCATTAAATAATGCTGACGCTATGGTACTTGTAACAGAATGGAAAGAATTTAAGAGCCCTGACTTTTATGAAATAGCTCAAAGGATCAAGAATAAAATCATTTTTGATGGAAGAAACCAGTATAACAAAGATACCTTGGAAAAAATAGGATTTGAATATTATCAGATAGGTAATAGTCAACCAGGAATAACTAAACGGTATTCGCCTGTGGATTTAGTACAGGATATACCTTCTTTAGATTTAAAATCAGGTAAATAAATGTGCTTTAAGTTAAATTAGTTAGTATGTAGCAGTGGATTACAGTTAATGATATTTCAGTGCTTAATTTTAATCACTGATTATTTTTTTAACTTTCTACGGTTGTACTATTATAGTTGTTTAAAAGCATTTCGTACCTTTTTTTTGTCCTATTTTTTGGTTCTATTTTTAAGTCATGTGATCTTTATTTTTCAATTTTTGATAATATTATTTTAAATAAGATGTATCTTGATTTAATTTGTAATTTTTAGCTTTATGGTCTTATTCTGTAATATTATTAAAATAAAACCTATTTAAAGCATAATAATTAATTTTTATGGGTTTATTTAATATTTTAGGATTAATATTATTATATTAAAATAGTAAATAATAAATAAAATGAATTTATAAATATTTATTTATATTAAATTGAAGAGATTGACTTATATGAAAATACAGGACAAAATTATCATATTATTTATATTAATAAACTTTGTAGTAATGGGACTGTATTTCAGCGCGGTAATAGCTTTTCCTAACGGGAATGACAGCCAAAATAATTCAAACACAGGTTTAAATGATAGTAATTCAACTTTAAATTCTAGTAATCAAACAAATGCCACTGAAAAATTGAATAACAGCAGTAGCAATGCAACATCACAATATTCACAGGGCCAAACCTACAGAAGTAGTACTCAGTACAGCAGTCAACGGGACAGTACAAGGTATAATTCAGGTAATTATGGGAGTAATTCTGGTGGAACATCTCAAGATAGTACTGATGGGAACTCCCAAGATGATGCTGGAACGGATGATTCTGGTGAGATTTTACAATAATCAAATCAAGCTATAACTAACAGTTTAATTAAAAAATTTGGAATGTAGCAGTACTTGATTTAATTGTTAATTAGGGTTAATGCTGGAGATTATCCAATTTTATTTTAAATCTCGCTCATGTTCACAAAAACTTCGGTTTTTGTGACCGTAAAAATCTGCGATTTTTACATGTCCAGGATCATGTGTAAAAATATTATTGTGTTTTAAATTGTAGTATTGAAAAAACAAAGTTTTTTCAACGTAAAAATAGAAACATGAAAATCCTCAAAAACCAAAGCCAACGGACCCTGTGGCGTGCAAAAATGTAATTTTTGACAGATTTTGTAAACATTCCAGACATAAACGTTAAATTTTAAAGTTAATTAATTTACAAGTAAAAGTATTAATTCATCAGTAAATATTATATAGATAATTATTCAAGTTAGTATATATACAATTGGAATTCTGTTTTTAACAGTTAAACAAGGTATTCTCATCATTACAAATTGAAGCTATTTAACATAGAAAGAATTTTATATTAAAATAATCTGTTTCTATATATTCAATGATAACATGGGATATTCAAGGGTCAAGCATGAACGAAATTAAAACATCTAACACTGACATTGGAATTGTAGTTATTTTCACTACTTTAAGCATACTCCTGTTTAACATTCCATTATTAAACAATGCAGAAATACTGACTTTTCTTAAGATTGCCGTATTTTTCTTACTTGGATATTCTCTACTGGCTATAATATTTCCATATAATAATATTAGTAAGGCTAAATTTTTTCTAGCCAGTGGATTGTGGAGTTTAATAGTTGTTTTTGTGCTGGCATTAGTATTGGGTGTGTTTTTAAATTTTAGCAGTGAAACATTTATCAATGTTTTACTTATTCTTACCAATGTTTTTATTGCAGTCGCATTTGTACGGAGAATAAGATCAGATGAAAAAGAGGATAGATACCTGATTTGTGAAAACTGCAGAAGTTATTATAAACTTGAAGAGGGGGAGACGTTAGATGATTTTGAGGCATGTGGATGTGGAGGTAAGTTGAAATATGCTGATGAAACATTTTCGCATGTATCTGTAAATAATAGTGCCATAAACATTTCTAAAGGCACCAAAACTAATAAAATTTTTTTTAAACTTAAGTTATTACTGGTTGTATCATTAATTGTAGTTTTGGGGGTTATTTTAAACTCTTTAATTGGAATTCAATTAACTTCAATTGTTTTATCTTTGATTATTTTATCTTTAGCTGCTTATTTATTTAAAATGAATTATAAACTAGTATCTAAACACAGGTTCATTGCTAACTTTTCAAAATACCGGTATCTTCTTGTAGAGCTTGTAAAGAGAGACATTAAAATAAAATATAGAAGATCTGTACTTGGGATATTCTGGAGTTTTTTAAACCCCTTGTTAATGATGATAGTATTAACATTAATATTTTCAACTATTTTCAAACGAAATATAGAAAATTTCCCGGTTTATTTATTAACTGGGAAAATAGTGTTTGATTTTTATGCAGGGGGAAGTATTGCAGCTATGAAATCAATTAAAAGGAATGCATCCATCATAAAGAAAGTATATGTGCCTAAATATATGTATAGTTTAAGTTCTGTTCTATCTAATTTTGTAACTTTTGCACTTTCTCTTATAGTCCTTTTTGGAGTAATGATAGTTACTAATGCTCCTTTCACTATTTATATCTTATTTGCCATTTTACCAATTTTCTTGTTACTTCTATTTACTATAGGGGTAGGCCTTATACTTGCTTCAATAACGGTATTTTTCAGAGATATAGAACATTTATATGATGTTTTTATAACAATGTTGTTATATGGAAGCGCGATTTTTTATCCTGTAGAAATTATTCCAGAAAGTTATCGTTTCTTATTTGAATTAAATCCAGTATTTGCTCTCATAAGCTTATGTAGAGATTCCTTTACATATGGGAGAATATTTGAGTTAAATACATTATTATATGCTTCAGTTGTATCAGTTGTGCTGTTTATTCTGGGAATACTCTTATTCTATAAATATCAGGATAAATTTATATTATATGTTTAGAAATGGTTATTATCAGGTGATAATTTGGATAAAACGGTTATCAAAGTTAAGGACGTTGGAATGGAATTTAATTTGAGTCAAGAAAAGGTGGATAACCTTAAAGAGTATGTTATTAAGCTTTTAAAAAGAGAACTTCTATTTCAGGAGTTCTGGGCCCTTAAAAGTATATCTTTCGAAGTAAAAAAAGGGGATAGAGTTGGGATTATTGGATTAAATGGAGCAGGTAAAAGTACTCTCCTCAAGATAATATCTGGAGTTATGAAGCCTACCGAGGGTTCTGTTAAAATAAAAGGTAAAATTGTGCCTTTATTAGAATTAGGAGCAGGATTTGATTCTAATTATACAGGTAGGGAGAATATATTTCTTAACGGAGCTATGTTAGGATATACTAAAGAATTTTTAGAAGAAAAATTCGACGAAATAGTGGAGTTTTCAGAGATTGGAAAATTCATTGATGTCCCATTAAAAAATTATTCATCCGGAATGAGGGCTAGATTGGGTTTTTCGATAGCTACTTTGATGGAGCCTGAAATACTTATTTTAGATGAAGTATTATCTGTAGGGGATGCAAAATTTAAGAAAAAAAGCGAAAAAAGAATAATGTCGCTTTTTGATAAAGGAGTAACCGTTTTATTTGTATCTCATTCGATACATCAAGTTAAAAGGTTATGTAATAAAGCAATATGGCTTGAAAAGGGAAAACTGATTATGCAGGGAGATGTAGAAGAAGTCTGCGAAGCATATTCAAAAAGTTAAATCTAAATTTATATCATTAACAAGTTGTACAGTCTCTTTCTTGAATTCCCATTACAATTTTCCAGGTAAATATCTAAGAATTTATTTATATTATATTCATCTGCAGGGTAATTCTTAATTATATCTGCTATTTGTTCTGTATTAAAAACAACAGGTCCTGGAACAGCTGTTTTATAGTCTTCGTAGAAACCTCTACCTGATTTTTCAAATTCAGATAGGTCATAACTGTAAAATATCATTGGCTTTTCCATTATAGCGTATTCATAAATTATTGAAGAATAATCGGTTATCATGATATCACAACAGATTAGCAAGGTGTTTAATTTATCATAAGAAGAGAAATCAAAAACTCTATTTTGGTCCTGTCCTGTATATTCATCTAAATTAATATTATCTGCTATACGTGGATGAAGTCTAAGAAATAGAACATAATTATCATCTAAATTAGACATCAATTCGTCAATATCAAGGTGTATCCTGATTTTATCTGCATGATATTCATCATCCCTGAATGTAGGGGCATAGAGTACTATTTTTTTGCCAGATAATTCTGGATAACTGCTGAAGAACTCATCTCTTTTTTCTTGAAGAGCGGCTTTACTAAAGAAGATATCCGTTCGAGGGCATCCTGTATTGAATATTTTATCTTCTTCTGCTCCAAAGGCAGTTTTATACACCTCTTTCATCCAGCTGGATCCTACAATAAAGTGAGTGGTATTTTTATTGGTAGTTACTGCTAGCTTTTTAACCCAACCCTCTTCATAGTCAAGGCCAAATTTTTTTATAGCACCTGTACCGTGCCATAACTGCACCAAATGGGTATTTTTTTTGAGTTTTACAGCAGAAAATGGCAGAAACACGTTGTCCATGAAGATAGTTCCGGAAGTGGCCATGTGGTAGGGTACAGATATGAACATGTAAATTAAATTTTTAAACAGGTTTTTATCAGATTTAAATGTGTAATTATCTCGAGTAACTTCTTTAAATATTAAATTAGGGTCATGTTTTTGGAAGTAACGGTAGGTTGATCCTACATTCCCTTCATCACTGCTATCATGAGTCATGATGAGGAGTATCTTTTTCTTATTTACAGGGAATAAATAGCTGAGGTAGAAAAAAATGGCCATTATATAATATGATGTGCGTTTGAAAAAAGCTAATTTGTTCATTGTTATTCCTCTTGTCTAATTTCAGCTGTTATTTGAATAAGGCGTTTTTTCCAGGATCAGATCAACAATTTTTGAAGAAGCATTTCCCTTATCAAAGCTTGTGAATTTATTTAGAAATTCATTATATTTTTTGCTGTAGCAATTACAGTCATAGTTTTTAATTGAATTAATTAAATCAATGTTATTTTTTACAACTGGACCTGGAAATTCTTCAAATATATTGAAATAGAATCCCCTTAAATCATTTTTATATTTTTGGTAGTCATATGCATAGATGATCATCGGCCTTTTAAGTAGTGCATAATCAAAAATTACTGAGGAGTAGTCTGTTACTAAAATATCAGAAATCAAGTACAGCTCCTGTATATCCTGGAGATGATCACATTTATAGACGAATCCTTCATAGCTGCTCCAATCTACTGGGTCTTTCACTAAATAATGTAATTTAACCAGTATTATATGTGTATCGTCCAGTTCTTTTTTTAATAAGTCAAAATTTATCTGTGTGGAAAACTTATATATCCCATTTTCATAGAACTCATCATCTCGCCATGTAGGTGCATATAAAATGACCTTTTTGTTTAGAGGTATATTGTACTTCTTTTTAATAGATTCTATTGATTTTGCATCATTTTTTTTAAAGAGTACATCATTTCTGGGAAAACCAGTAGATAATATTTCCTTTTTAAAATCAAAACATGATTTGAACCGCTGCGTTGTGTAATCACTTTGAGAGATTAAATAATCCCATGTTTCAGTATTTTCCTTAAATAATCTTTTATATTCTGATAACTCCATTTTTTCACTCATACTCAAAATATCCATGTCCATAGCTAATTTCTTTAATGGAGTCCCATGCCACAGCTGGATGTATGTGGTTTTTGGCCTTTTAACTAAAAATGCAGGTAGTCTTGTGTCGCATATCCATATTTTAGCTACTGCTAAATAATATAAGTAAGATAGTCCTGTTCTTTTAATTTTTTTAGCATTTCCGGGAATTTTTATATCCATATTTTCTAAAGACCATATACATTTAAATTTTTTATCTAATCCTTGATCTACCATCTCTTCATAAACATATTTAGGATTGCCAGAATAATTTCGGCCAACACTGCTTTCAAAGAATATTACATTATTATTTACAGGCAAAACTTTTAGAAAAATGAGGTATAATAATATGACTAACTTTTTAATTATATGTCTGATGTTCATGGTGGCCTCTATGATTAATTTTTTAAAATGATAATTTTCACAGGATTAGTTTTATATTTATTTAATTTTGAGTTCTTCTGCCAGTCGTTTTTGAGCAGCCAATTTATCAGTATTTTTAAGCTCTAAAACACGGTCAATTACTCTTTTTGATGCTTTACCATTGTCTTTCCTGTTATATTTATGGCGGAAGGCATTATATTTATCATTATACAAACCTGGATCGTATCCTTTTATATCAGTAATTAGCTCTTCAGTTGTCTTTGAAATTGGCCCTGGGATCTCTTCAACAACGTTGGAATAGAATCCTCTGAGTTCATCACGATAAGACTCTAGATCATACATAAAGAAGAACATGGGCCTGTTTAAGATACTGTAATCGAACATCACTGAGGAATAATCTGTAATTAACATGTCTGAAACCAGATATAAATCTGCTATATCTTGATCTGCCCCAAATGTGTAGACAAAATCTTTGTAATTTGACCAATCAATATCTTCCATAACTAAATAATGATATTTGACTATTATAATGTAATCACTGGATAATTTTTCCTTCAGGAGATCAAAATCCATAGCTGTGGCGAATTTATATATACTTCTTCTGTGAAACTCGTTATCTCTCCATGTGGGAGCATATAAAAGTACTTTTTTGTTTTTAGGAATACTTAAATCGTCTTTTAATTTGTTTATATGTTTTTTAGTATTATTGTTAACCAAAATGTCATTTCTAGGATAGCCGTAAGTCCATATTTCTTTATTTGGGGCTAACTCTTTAGAAAATGCAAATGCACTTTTAAATATCTCTGTTGAGAATTCATTTTGGGAGAGAAGGAAATCCCATTTCCTGGAATCTTGATAAATATTACGTTTATAAGTCTCTATATCTTCCTTACCTGCCATAAAAACATTATCCATATCTAATCCCAATTTTTTAAGGGGTGTGCCGTGCCAGGTTTGTATATAATAACATTGTTCCCTTTTCTGGATATGGGGAGGATCTCGTGTATCAAATACCCATATTTTGGCCCTTGCCATGTAATAGTAATATTTTATTCTTGATCTTTTTACTTTTAAAGTGTTTCCTGGAATTTTAGTATTCGTATCTTCCAGTATCCAGATGCATTTCAGTTTTTTATCCAGGCCCTGTTTAACCATTTCCTCATAAATGTGTTTAGGGTTTCCACTGTAATTACGCCCCATGTTACTTTCAAAGATAATTAAATCGTTATTTAGGGGTAATTTCCTGAAAAGAGTGTAACCTGGTAAAATCAGGTACTTTTTAATGATTTTTTTAATACTTAAATTCATAGTTATCACGAATAGTTAAATCAGTTTCTTATCTATAAAAATGGTCTTATAGTAAATATAATATTCTTAAGTTACAATAGAAGTGAACCCTTAAATTTTAGTAAAATAATCATCATTTAAAATGGAAGTGCTATTCTCCACATACTTCTTCATAAAACTGATTCATGGCTGTTTCATTGTATTTAACATAATCAAAAGGTTTACTGCTCATTCCTTCTTCAATGAATTTAATCATAGCTTCAGCTAATGCTTCTGCACTGTTGTCTACTAATTTTCCATAACCTCCTTGAAGAATTTTCCTAGGACCTGCAATATCTGTTGATATCACGTTTTTACCTAAAACCAGTGCTTCTAATATTACAATACCTTGCCCTTCATAATTAGAAGAATGTACCATACAATCACATTTATCTAACAGCCAGTAAGGATTAAATAAATTTCCCGTGAAAATAACATTATATAATATTCCAATATCATCTGCAAAATTAATTAGGCTTTCTTTTAGGGGACCGTCACCAATAATATATAGTTTCACGTTGGTATGAGTTTTTAACACACTGGAAAATGCAGTTAACAATTTTTTATGATCCTTTTCTGGCGAAAGTCTTCCAACGGCTATAAAATTTACATTACTCTTTAAAGGAGCTGCTATTCCGTTTAAATCTACAAAAAAATCATCTTTAACATATTGGGTGAAATAATAGGGAGCACTGTTAACAGTAACGACTTTCCCTGAAGATGATTTTTTAATAATTGTATTATAATCTATTGAATTAGTGACATGGATGAGTTTATCATCTATATCCATACCATATTCTTTAAAGTTCACAGAATTCTCTTGTTTACTGTCTTCTGATACTGTAATCAGCTTATCATAATATTTATAGAGATCAAATGTTACCGAAAGAGATTTAAATCTTAATTCGTATTCTCTGACCATATTGTTGTGTAAATAAATGCATTTTGTCTTTATATCACTCAATGCAAATAATAGTGTTATAATCTTATCATATCCTCCAAAGTCTACAAATATATCGAATCTTGTATTGCCAAGTAATCTTTTAATTTCGCGAATGTAAAGATCTTCAGGAATTTTATCGGTAATATCTTCTGCTATTCCATTTTTCATTATAAAATCGTGATAATAATATTCTCCTCGCAGGAAATTAAATCCATGAGACATATAAATTATATTTGCATTTTTGTTGAGTTTTTTAAGGTTAGTTTTAATATCTTCATAATGCTCGTTATTTTTACTTATTGGATAAACAAGAACTGATACATCATATTTCTCGTAATCAATATTATCTAATAAATTAGAGAAAGAAGATGTTATACCATTAGTTTTGAGTATACCTGGATAAAAAAGAATTTTCTTTTTAAGATTACGTGTATTGTCAGCATATTTTTCTATTTTATTGAATATAGAATCAACAGCTCTTTTACAGGCATTTCCATCATCATTGTAACTAAATCTTTCAATGGCTATTGAATACTTGTTTTTATATTTCTTTGAAATGGATTTTATATCATTTATAGTATCCATTATTTCGTTAGCATTATGGCATAATGGGCCGGGTAACTCTTCTAAAGGGAGATATGAATTAAATTCATCAATACGATCATCTATAAAATATATAATAGGTTTTTTAGTCTTTAAAAAATCAAAAGATATGCTGGAATTTGTTATTAATATATCTACAATAGATAAAAGCTCATTAATGTCAATGTCATCAGGGACTATCAAATCTTTTAATGAACCTGTAACGAATTTAGATAATTTCATGGGTAATTTAACAATAAATTTATATTTCCCATTCAGTTTATCTTTTAAAAATTCAATATTATTTATTAAATATTCTGTATATAATTCAGTATTTAACTTTTCATTTAATTGCGGGACATATAAAATAACTTTATCTAATTTAGAAATGTTTAAAATGTCTTTGAGTCTAGTTTTGTCAGCAGTGTATAAAAAGTCTACTCTAGGATGGCCGGTATCAAGTATACATCCGTTAACTAGAGTATTTATGTCATAAGCTTTTAATAATTTGTCTATACTGTATCTGTTAGGATAGATCAAATAAGATGCATTTAATAAATTTCTCTGAATACTTCCTTGTTTTGATATGTTAAGCTCATTGTCTTTACCTATGGCATTTAATGGTGTATCCGACCAGCAATTAACATAAACCTGGCCTTCTCTTCTAAAGTAATAATCTGGAAGTGTAGAATCGGATATAACATATTTTGATTTGGCAAGATATTTAATATGCTCTTTAGAGTTCTTTTTAACAAATTTAACGTTTTTATATTTTTTATATTTGTTTATGATGCTATTATCACTTAAACGAGTAATGGACCATACATGTGTAAAACTACCATAATCTGGATTATTTAGTAGATATCTAAATAATGCATAGGGATTACCCTCAATTGATTTTCCAGCTGAGGATTCATACAGGATCATTTTATTTATAAAGCTTTTTTTAGTGTATTTAGCAAAGTCACTGTATTTTTTAAAGTTTTTATTGGAAAAATAGCGCCTGTAAAAAGCATTATACTCTTTAAATTTAGTGAAATCTTTTATTTTTTTTGTTAATTTGGAGATATTCATAGTTAATCGTTTCCAAGCTGTTATAGTTACTAAAGTTGATAGTGAAATAATTAAAGATCAAAAACTTCATTATAGAAGTTTGACAATGTTTTTTCATTATATTTAACAAAATCAAAGTGTTTTTGTTCATACCCGTTTTCTATAAACTGTATCATCCCTTTTGCAATGCTTTTTTCTGAATTTTGAACCATTATACCGTAACTATCTATAATTTCTTTTGAATTTGGATTATCTATCGTAATTAATGGTTTATCTAAAACTAAAGCTTGCATTAAAGAAATATTTTTGTCTGTATTGAATAACGATATAATGCAGTCGCATCTATTTAAAATCCAGAAAGGATTGCTTAAAGAATTAATGATAATTATTTTATTATTTAATCCTCTCTTTAATACCTGATTTTTTAAATAAAATTCTAACGATCCGTTTCCAATTATATAAAGTCTAATGTTCGGATACTTTGAATGAACACGGTTAAATGCATTAATTAATTTTGAAACTCCTCCTTTGTAAATAAGTTTTCCTAAAAATACAAAATTAACGTAGCTTTCATTAGGTAAAGCAATACCTGAGATTTTTATTTTTTTATCAGACATTTCATATTCTTCACAATGATAGTTTATATTATCAAAGGTCTTTATGTTATCTTTAGCTAACTCTAATATATTTTTATAATCAATAGGGCATTTTAATGGTTTAAATGCGTTTTTTAAATCTGGAAATTCATTAAATATGGTTTTATCAATTAAATCAGGATCTATAGAAGTAAATACTTTATCATAATACTTGTATACTGAAAATATTATTTTAATATTTTTAGCTACTTTCTGTTTATTACTGTAAAAGATGTTTGTATAATCATTGCATAAGTAATGTGAATAAATATATTTTCGTTTAAAGTTACCAAAAGCAAATAAAATAACTGATGTTTTTTGACTTCCTCTAAAATCTAATACTGAATCAAAGTTTGAAGTACCAAATAACCTTTTGGCTTCATTTACATACAATTCTCGAGGAATATTTTTTTCAACAGTTTCATTGAATATTCCTTCTTCCATTAACCGATTATGCCAGAAGTAGTTGTGTAAAGAAAATCCAAAACCTCCAACTTTGTACAGTATTTTCACATCTTTAGAAAGTTTAAGAATATTTGTTTTGATGTCTTCGTGTGAAAATTGATCTAAAAATACATAAATATCGTAATTTTGATAATCTAAATTAGTTACTAAATTAATGAAATCTTTAGTTACTTCATTATTTAATAAAGAACTAGGATATAACAAAAGTTTTTTTCTTTCATCTTTAATTTTATAGACTTCATTTTCAGGGAATGATGCATTATTGAATATTAAATCTGCAACCCTTTTAGAAGCATTTCCATCATCGTTAGGGGCAAATTTCTTTGTGAAACTAGAATAAGTATTTACATATTTTTTCTGTATTGATTTTATATTCCTTAATGAATCAATTACCTCTTCTGAAGTTTCACATATAGGCCCTGGAAGTTCTTCTAAAGGTATGTATAATCCCCTTTCTTTAATATATTCATTTTTATCGTAACAAAAGAACAATACTGGTTTTTTAGTGCCTAAAAACTCAAAAAATACGCTTGAATAATCTGTTATCAATATGTCTGTTATTGATAACATCTCATTTATTTCTAGATGATCAGGTATGGCTATTTTTTTCAGCTCTGGACTGGCAAAACTCATAGTATAAGTATGTAATTTTAGAAATAGGCGAAATTTGGGGGGTAAATTGCCCTTAATTTTGTTAATATGATCAAATATCTCATTTACTGTATCATTTACAGAATTAGGTGATTTACCTCTCCAGGTCGGAGCATATAATACTATTGTCTCATCATCATTTATTCCTAATAACTCTCTGAGCTTTCGTTTATCAGTATTAAACACGAAATCTACACTTGGATATCCTATATTGGCAATATAACCTTGATATAGTGTGTAAACATCATGTGACCTTAATAAAACATCTGCAGTATATTTATTGGAGTTTATTAAATAGGAGGTGTGCAAGAAATTCCTTTGAACATTTTTATGATCGCTAGTGGTAGATTTTATATCTTTTCCCATATATTTGAGTGGTGTACCATGCCATATATTAACATATATCTGATCTTCCTTTTTAATAAAATAATATGGGAATGTTGAATCATTTATTAAATATTTTGCGCTAGTAAGATACTTTAAATATTCTTTTGAGTTGTATAAAACAAATTTGACATTTTTATAAGAACTATATTTTTTGACAATACTGCTGTTTAAATCATTAGTTGACCATACATGTGTAAAATTACTATATGTGGGGTTATCTACAAGATATCTAAATAATGCATAAGGATTTCCATTAATTCTTTTGGCATTAGAAGACTCATAAAGAATTACATTCTTTTTGACTTTTAATTTATTAAAATAATGATTGTATAAGCTATTTCTTTTGAAGTTGTCGTTTAATAAATATCTTCTAAAGAATCCTAATCTGATCTTTAAAAAATGTTTATTATCTTTAATAAGTTTGTTAAGTTGCATTTTTGACACCGTATGTTTAATAGTTGTCGAATGACACACATATGCTTGTCTATAATTATACAATCCTTCTTTGATTTATTAATTATCAGATGAGTTAATTAATATTGATAATTAATAAGTATGGGTTTTTTAAAAACATATTTTGGATATAAATTGTAAATTTATTGAATTTATTTATAAATCATCCTAATATTTGTAATTAATATAAATTTTAAGGTGATGTTATTATAATTACATAAATATATCTAAAAATTTATTTGATTGTTTATTAATGTTATAAAACAAGATATTATTTAAATTATGGTTTGTATTAATACGTGAGCATTGATTTATATTACATAATTATGTCTTAAAATGTTTTGAAAATTATGAAATTAGATAATAACCCGAAAATAAAAAAATTAATATAAAATGTTAGTTTATATTTTCTTAAAATTTTTATAGAGAAAATTAATGTACAGATAATTATTTAAACTTGCAATTAACTATAATAGTTCTAAAATTTCTAACTATAAAAAAGGGATAATAAGATGAAAGAAGAATTAATTATTGATTACACCAATGAATTATCTGTTAAATTTAAAGTTACACCCGACATTGAAGTTAAAGAAATAATTGTTGACATTTTTGGTGGAAAAAAGACATATAAACCCATTAAAAAAGGAGAATATTATACATTTAGCTTATCAAATTCTGTTTTTTTAAGGGGAATGCAGGGGATAATTCAATTCTATTTCTCTTTTATTGACGAAAATGGCAGCTATAAAATAACCAATTTTGCCAGATTTAACAAGTTTGAAATGATTGGTGGCGGTATTAAAAATGTGAAAAATAACTACATAGTACCACATCAGACGAGAAGTAGAAATTTTATTTTAATAGTAACAGATGACTTTAAAAAACAAAAACTAAATGTAATTAATTTTTTAACATCATTTAATTGCAATAAAGAAAGTATAAACATAAATGGTGTTTTTAAAACCTTTTTACTGTCTGTTGATCAGATGGAGATTGGTATGGAAGGCCGTAAAACGTTTTCGAAATTCAGATCTAGAATTGATTTTAGTAAAATTCAAAGCAAATACAGTGATAATCTAGCTATTTCAACTGTTATTCCATTTGATACTTCTATCGAAGAAGATATATATGATTTCTTTTTATACATACATCTGAAGGAAATACCAGAACCAGTAAAAATAAGATTTGGGCACACTCGGTTCTTGATGAGACAAAAAGTAAAAGATTACGTTCTGAAATTTGATGAAGAAACAATATATATTACTCCTTACTTTACGTTTTCCGGCCAAAATTTGTCATTACACGTAGAAAGAATAAATAATGATGTAACAAAGAATATTGAAAATATTAAACAGAATAATAGGGAAGATATCTGGTTAATAGGTGAACAGCCCTACAAAGCACAGGACACCGGAAAAGCATTTTTTGAATATATCAGAAGAACACATCCTGAAAAGGAAGCTTATTATGTAATTGATTTTAATTCTCCAGAATATGAAAATGTCAAAGATCTGGGTAATATCATTGATTACAGGAGTAAAGAGCACTTTGAAATGTGTTTAAAGGCCACCCATCTCATTGGTTCTCATCATATTGACTATCTGTACCCTATAAGAAACAAAGAATTTATTTCCAAAGTAAAGGCCAAAAAGATATTTCTACAGCATGGTGTTTTAGGCGTTAAAAATTTAGCAAACCTGTACCTGAACCAGAAAGAATTTTTTGATGTGGACATGTTCTGCGTAAGTACAGAAAGAGAAAAACAAATAACTGTAGAAGATTTGAAGTTCTCTGAAGAACAGGTAAAGGTTACTGGACTTTCTCGTTTTGATTCTTTGTTTAAAAATGATATTGAGGTTAAAAAACAGATATTGATAATTCCTACGTGGAGGGATTGGCTTCAAAATGTGGATACTTTTTTAGAATCAGAATACTACCAGAGGTATCAAAGTCTGATCTCAAATAAAGAATTTTTGGATATCTGCAGAAAGAATGATGTGGATGTTGTTTTTTGTTTGCACCCTAATATGCAGAAATACAGTTCATTCTTTAAAAGTGACGATGTTAAAATAGTTTTCCAGGGAGAAATCGATGTTCAATTACTAATAAAAGAAAGTATGTTGATGATTACAGATTATTCCAGCGTTGCATTTGACTTTGCATTTTTAAATAAACCTGTGATATACTACCAGTTTGACCAGAAAAGGTTTTTGGGAAAAGCAGGTTCGCACCTTGATTTAGAAAGAGAATTACCTGGAACCATCATCAGCAATGAAGAAGAAATAACCAGTGTTTTCAACAAAATTGCTGAAAATGGCTTTAGAATTTCTGATGAAAATTTAAATCGGGTAAATAGCCTGTTGAAGTATAAAGATACTAGAAATTCAGAGCGTATTTTTAATGAAATAACCAACTTTAAATTTAAAAGGACATTAACAGAAAGAATAAAGCGAACAGAGAAATATAAAAAAGCGTTCAACTATTTCAGGAGAAATAGAGTTTATTTCCCATTAATGAAACTATTTTATAAAATTTTCAAGCTGTTACCTTTAAAAGAGAGGTATGTATTTGAAAGCGGCGTTGGGGTTCAATATTCTGATGCACCTAAGGCATTATATGAAGAATTAATGAGAATAAAACCTGATGCAGAATGTGTATGGTTTTATAATAAGACCTCATTTATTCATCCCATGAATACAAAAGTCGTCAAGCGTTTATCCCTGGGGTACTATTACTACCTGGCCACGTCTAAATACTGGATCAACAATCAGAATTTTCCAAGTTATATAACAAAAAGAAAAGGAACTACCTATCTGCAGACATGGCATGGAACTCCGGTTAAGAAAATGCTATTTGACCTTAAAGAAATCTACGGCCGAGAAAAAGGTTACGTGCAGCGCGTTGAAAATGCAAAAAACCAATGGAGTTACTTGATTTCACAAAATAGTTATGCTACGAAACATTTTAGGACCGCATTTAGATACAATGGTCCTATTTTAGAAGAAGGATACCCTCGAAACGATATTTTAATAAATAATCCTGAAAAGGAATTAATAATTAATAAAATCAGGCATGCTTATTCAATATCTCCCTCTAAAAAAATTATTTTATATGCTCCAACATTCAGGGATAATGCAAAAGTTGAAAATAAATTTGAATCAGACATTAAAATAGATTTTAAAGAGTTTAATGATAGATTTGGAGAGGAATATATTCTTTTATTGCGCATGCACGTTACGGTAAGTTCAGATATTGAGATTCCTGAAGAATATAAGCACTGTATAATTAATGTATCATCGTATCCAGATATACAGGAACTCTACTTAATGACAGATATTTTAATTACTGATTATTCATCAGTATTGTTTGACTTTGCTGTATTAAAACGCCCTATGATATTTTATGCTTATGATCTTGAAGAATACAAAAATGATATAAGGGGAGCGTACCTTGACTATGAAAAAGAAGTTCCAGGTAAAATTGTTAAGAACCAAAATGAACTGTTCCATGCAATAAACAATATTGAAGAACTTAAAAGTGAATATAGAGACAAATTAAGCAAATTTAAGCAAAAATATGCCCCATTAGATGATGGAAACGCTGCAAAAAGGATTGTAAAGAAAATTTTATTACAGAGTCATAAATAGGGTCATATTTTTATAATTAAATAAACTAAAATGTGTTAATATGAAAACGATAATTATTCCAATTAACACTTTAGCTGAAAAACGTGGGGGGTTGGTTAAAGCAGCTGTTCAAAAGGCTAACCTTCTAAGTCAGGAAAAAGATTATAAAATAGTTATTTTAGTACTTTCATATCAAAAACATTTGTTAGAAGTAGTTATGGATATGAAAAATGATGGTAAATTAGCGGAAGCAGTAGATGTAATAAATGTTATTGAATTTCTTAATCCAAACCCATCAAATAGAGTTAAAAACTTAAAAATTGACGAGAAAAAACTGACTAAAATTAGAGATGGAAAGAATTACCGCTTTTACGACAATGGGATATATGTAATGTTTAAAAATGTCAATAAGGTTAATGGCAGGATTGAATTTATTGATCACTTTAAAATGGGCAGAGTAAGATTTCTTAGAGAAGAATTTGATTTCAGGGGTAATCTTACAAGGTATGTAGAATATGGAAACAAGAATACTGCCACCATGCACCGGTATGTTGATAAGAACAAAAAATGTTTTTTAAGTATATGGATCGATGAAGAAACCCATGAGTGGAAGCGCGCAATTGATTTTAATACTGGAAAAGAGTATAAAGGAATGGGAGCATTTTATATTGATATAATCAATAAAATTGTTCAAAATTTTGAAAATCCAGTTATATTCAGTTTATTTAGTGAAAAGTTAAAAAATATCCCTGAAGATGGAAAAAATTTGGATTATATCATTTCAAAATTAGATTCTAACGTGAAAAAAATATCTTCTCTTCATAACACTCATTTATTAGATCCATATAATAATAAAAATGAAGTTCAACCGATTTTTAGAGATTTATTTGAAAATACAAATTTTGATAGAATAGTAGTACTAACAGAAGCGCAAAAAAAAGATATTGAAAGTGTATTTAATCGTGATATAGAAGTTATTCCAAATTCGTGTGATTTTCCTATTCGGGAGTACAATGTGGGGAAAGATATCAATAGAATCATAATGATATCTCGTATTGATGCCAAGAAACGCGTCGATCTAGCCATTGAAATAATGAAAATAATTTCTAATAAAGATCCGAAATTATATTTAGATTTCTATGGGTTTGGTTATAAAGATGAACTGGAAGAAGAGATATATTCAAAAGTTAAAGATTATAGTTTAAAAAACTTTAATTTTAAAGGATTTACATCAAATATTAATGAAGAACTCCAAAAATCTGGAATGAGTATTTTAACAAGTGATACTGAAGCATTTCCATTAACAATAATTGAAAGTATTGCAAATAACGTGCCATGTATTTCATTTGATATAAAATATGGGCCAAAAGATATGATTAAAAGCGGAAAAAATGGTTATTTAATCGAGCAAAATAATATTGAAGGGTTTGCAGATAAAATAATTGAATGCAAAGAAAGGTTAAAAAGGGGAGAATTTAAAAATATATCTAGTACTGTTTTGAATATCTCCAGTGATAAAGTAAAAAAACAGTGGATTGACCTGATTGAAAGTCTATAATTTAGTCATATGATCTAAGTTTACTGTTTCTATTTTTTAAATTTATTTTTTAATCTTTGAAGTATATTCTTTGATTTATACAAAGACCATCCTTTCACTGTTTGAAGTGTTGCTACCTGTTTTTGTTTACTTTTTAATTTTCTTTTAAGCTTATTTTCTTTCTCAATTGAGAGATGGATAACTTCCCCTAAGATCAGTGCTTCATCGTATTTTTTATTAGAAATAGAGTTGAACAGAACTTCCATTTGTTTTTGTTTAAAAGTCAACCCGTTGAATTGAAGCTTTTTAAAAAGAGGCGCCGCAGTTGATAAAAGCTCTCTTTTTTCGGTTTGGTTTAAATCATATAACATAAATTGACGCATCCAGAAGGAAATATGAGAATGAAACCCTAATTGGATATAATCTTCATGGTTATTCTGCTTAAAAATATGATAAAGCTGAGTATATGTGTCAATTAATCCGATGAGGTACTTTTTGTTTTGAGTATAAGTTATGGACCGATCACTACCACTATCTCGTAAATTACGGTTGCATACAATAAATTTATTTAGAAATATAATTCTTTTTGCATTTAAAAGAGAATTAACAACGAAAACGAGGTCTTGACCGGGAATTCCTTCAGGAAAAAGTATATTATTCTCTTTAATAAAGGTGGTTTTAAATATTTTAGTCCATATGGATGGTGTAATGGCTAATAGTCGAGTTTCTTCCTGAATTCTATTCACTTTGATCTCATTTTCCATGTTAAATGGTGTTTTAACCTTTAGAAGTTTACCCTTTCGAAAATTAAAATAATTTCCAAACACAATATCTGCATCTTCTGCAACTATTTTGTTGTACAGCACTTCGCAAGCATTATCGGTATAATAATCATCAGGGTCAAGGAACATGATGTAGTCTGCAGTAGCTTTTCTCATTCCAATATTTCTTGGTTTTCCGGCAGCTGCACTGTTTTCATGTAAATGAATTGCAGTAAAATTATCATATTTATCTGCATATTCATCCATTATTTCTCTGCTTTTATCGGTGGAATAATCATTGACCATAATCACTTCTAAACGTTTAAAACCAATACTCTGCCTTAAAATAGACTCCAAAGCATTCCGGATATGATTTTCAACATTAAAAACAGGGACAATAATGCTGATTCTGTAATTCACAATAATGAACTCCTTTTATTAAAAATATATATTTAGTTTCGCGTTATAATTTGATTAATGTATCTTATTGTCAAATTCTTTAATTAGGGTATGGGCATATTCCCAGTCATTTTTGTCGTCTATTTCTGTCCATTTTAACCCGTTAGTGTAAAAATATTCAATTCTAGATTTTTTACTGAGGTCTTTATAAGCTAAATCATAATAATTTTGGACGTCTCCTGCAATTAAACCTTCTAAAATAGAATTAAACATGGATAAATCATTTTTAGATACTTTTGAGACCCCTATAAATTCTCCGGAGGCCATATTGATATTTATTCCTTTTCCAATTTCCATTATTACGTTATCTTCAATCCGTATCTTGAAAGATTCTTCATTTAACTGTTTATAGTTATCCACTACAAGGGCAGTTTCGTTGATCGCAAGCAGACCTGAAATTATACGTTCATCCACAACATTATCCCCATTGATGATTAATACATCTTCATTTAGCTGCTTGGTCGCCAAACTAACAGAACAAGAGGTATTTGTTTGGGAATATCTTTTATTTTCAATGGTAGATATCTTAACCTGGTATTTGCTTTCTAAATACTCAATTTTTTCAATTACCCTTTCTTTTTTGTGACCTAAAACTATAATGAATTCGTTAACGCCACTGGAAGTACAGTTTATAATCATGCGTTCCAGTAAACTCTTATCATCGATTTCAAGCAGGGGTTTGGGAATATCCCTGGTTAATGGCATCAATCTAGTCCCTGTTCCTGCTGCTAATATTACTGCTATCATAAAATCACCTAACTATTTACTATTAGTGTATTTTAATAAAAATTTTGTAAAATATTGAATTTAGCATTCCATTTTATCCCATAGTTTCTTAAAAGCTATTTTTGGAGGTATAGATTCTACTATAATGTCATATACAAAATCAACAATTGCACTGTCTACGGAAGTCTCATCACACAGCGCTTTTATGGCCATTATGGAGTTTTTACCTTCAAATATTATTCCTGAAGCTTTTTCATCTACAACTATCCTTTGACCATATAACATCCCTAAAGTGTGGTTCCTACTTTCTCCAGATGTAGATGTTAAAACTACATCACCAAATCCACAGTAATCGTTAACTGTATCTCTTTTACCACCTAATGCTTCTATTAAGTCTTTAGTCTCATTAAATCCTTTCGTTAACACGGCATACCTTGCATTATCATTTAAATTCATTCCTTCACATATACCATAGGCAATTGCGTTTATATTCTTAATTACGCCGCAGCATTCTGTCCCGATTACATCTTTATTTAATTTAACTTTAAATTCATCAGTAGTTAATACTTTTTTAACCAGATCCAGGTGTTTTGGATCGTCAGAAGCTATATTGGCTACTGTAAACAGTGAAAGTGCAATTTCAGATGCAAAGTTAGGTCCAGATAATATAACTGGAAATCTATCAAAGTATTCTGCCACGATTTCACTCATAGTTTTTAATGAGGGATATTCTATCCCTTTAGCTGTACTTACGAGTATACAGTCTTTACAGATGAATTTAGATAACTCTTTTAGAGGAGATCTAATTCCAGATGATGGAACACATAAAAATACAATATCACAACTTTTAACATGGTTAAAATCATTAACAGGGATAATATTTTCTGCTAACTTTAAATTAGGATAATATTCTGTGTTATGTCTTGTTTTAGCTATTTCATCGACAACTTCTTTACGTCGGGCATATAAATAAACTGAATCTGCATTAACAGAGATAAGTTGCGCAATAGCTGTTCCGAGTCCACCCGCTCCAATGACTGAAACTTTTAAATCCATGAAATCACCTCAAATAATTGTCATTACTGGAATTAATAATATTAATTAACAATTTCTTTATAAAATCTAATATAATTAAACTAATTTAAATATTATTTTGAATTAAGACTATAATTCATGTATTTATTACTTTTCACCTTTGAATAATAAAAAACATAGAAAATTAATATCTAAAAAGTATTTAATAAGAATCTCAATTATTGGAGATATTTGGGGGCTTTAAAATAGATTAGTTATTTTTTAGATCAATATATCCTGTTTAAAACTTTTAATAATGATTTTTAATTGCCAAAATTTTGTATTATGGGAGTAACAATAAAACTAACGGTGGATGGGCAATATTGGATATTAACTCATATAAATTTCTTTTTTAATATTAAAATGAGTATTAAGCGATATTTATTAATAAGAGGTTCTGTTAATACACTGTAAGGGGATAATTGTGAGTGCAGTGATTCGTGATCTTAAATTTGATAATTTAAGGGGCTTAGCTATAATACTTGTAGTTTTTGGCCATTTTATCGGCAGCTGTTTAGTTGCTAATCGTTTTGTCGGTAGCGGTTTAGATTTGGCTTATACATCAATATACCTCTTTCATATGCCGTTATTCATATTTATCAGTGGTTATTTCTCTAAAATTGCTTCAGATACTAATGTGAAAGCTTTAAAAAATGTTTTTATACCATATTTATTATTTAACACATTGTGGATACTGTCTGTTTTTTTAATAGATGGAAATTTATCCAGAACCATGTATATAATACCTGGCTATGGATTGTGGTATTTATTAAGCCTTTTCTTCTGGAGAACCTTTTTACCGGCTGCAGATAGAATAAAATATATTTTCTGGTTTAGTATTTTATTAGCATTATTTATAGGGGTTATTGATTTTAAATCAGACCTTTTATCAATTTCAAGGACTATATGTTTCTTCCCCGTATTTCTTTTCGGATACTACTTCAAAGATTTGAAAGAAAAATTTACATTTAATAAATATTTATCTACAGGGGCTTTTGTTGCATTAATTACTACAGCGACGTTATTTTTCGTTTTTAAATCAAATAAACTCATGATGTTGAAAACTTCCTATGTGGACATGCATATGGGAAATGCAGAGGGTATAATATTAAGACTTATAGTTATATCTGTTGGAATACTGTGTTGTATTCTTCTATTCAATATTATGACCTCTAAAAAAACATTTTTAACTAAAATGGGAAGAAATTCGTTGGCTATTTATATTTTACATTTGTATTTTGTAAGTTATCTGCCAGATATATTCAACTATTTAGGTTATAACTTCCTGTTTAAAAGTTACACTTTCTGTGTGGTTTATGTTGGTTTAGGAGCAACTATTGTCCTGTTTATCCTATCTCAAGATATAGTTAGCAGGGATATGAATGCATTGACAGACATTGCCGTAAAAATCTTAATAAAAGATGAATCTCAAGATAACAGTGAATTAATTCAAGGTAACATACGTAAATTTTTAGCCAGAATATTGAATTTAAATAGTATTTATAAGAGATGATGTTTAAGAATTAATTAGTTTAAAAGGAAATTTTTATGGATACCAAACTTTCAGTAGTAATACCTACTTTTAATGGAAAACAATTCCTCAAAACGTGTCTTAATTCCATTAAAAAGCAATCTTACTCGTTTTATGAGGTAATAATCATAGATAACGCGTCATCTGATGAAAGTGTAAGGTATATTCATGAAAATTATCCTGAATTCACTTTAATACAAAATAAAGAAAATTTGGGCTTCGCAGCCGCAGTTAATCAGGGAATAAAAAGATCATCTTCAGAATATATTTTTCTTTTAAATAATGATGTTGAACTGGAAGTAGATTCTATTTCAAATCTTTTAAAATGTATTGAAAAAGATGAACGTATATTTGCAGTCTCTTCCAAGATGATCCGCTACAACGATAGGCGTAAAATGGACGATGCTGGTGACGAATACACAATTTTTGGCTGGACAAAAAAAGTAGGTGATGGAAGATCTCCAGAGATTTATTCTCAAGAAAGAGAAACTTTCAGTGCCTGCGCTGGAGCTGCTCTTTATAGAAAAAGTATTTTAGATGAATTGGGCTGCTTTGATGAAAATTTCTTTGCATATATGGAAGATGTGGATATTGGCTATAGGGCAAGAATTAGAGGATATAAATGTGTTTATTGCCCTGATGCAGTTGTTTATCATTTTGGTAGCGGGACCAGCGGTAGTAAATATAATGAATTTAAAATCAGATTAGCTGCGAGGAATAATGTTTATGTCCCATATAAAAATATGCCGTGGCCTCAACTGGTATTAAATGGTATTTTTTTACTTGCAGGTTACTTCATAAAGTACATATTTTTCTTTAAAAAAGGGCAGGGCAGTATTTATTTAAATGGTCTAAAAGAGGGATTTAATTCTTTGGGGAAAATTGAAAAAACGAAATATGAAAATAAAAATATTATCAATTATTTGAAGATCGAATGGCTTTTAATTAAAAATACTGTAAAATTTATTTTTTTTTAATACAAAACTTTTTAATATACTATGAGAGTGTAAGATGCAGTATTTGATATGATCTGTAAGTATAAGTACATGTAAACTTAATTTTTTCAATAAAGTATAAAATTTTTACTAATTATATTTAACTGGATATTATTAATTATATTTATTATCAAACTTAATTTTTTCTAGATAATGTACTATTTTTTTATAAATATTGCATATTTTTTTAAATAAAAGATGTTTTTTTATTAAAAATATCATTAAATTTATTATTAAGTGAAAATTGTATAGTAAAGCTTATCTTTCTTATTTTAATATAATATTATAACCTCCTGAAATGTTAAATAACTTTTCAATCTAATAATCAAAAAATTAAATAAAGTATTAATTCAGATTGAATGTTTCAATTCTCAAGTAGAATATTTTATATAGAGGCGGAATTTATGGACTTATCTATAATAATAGTGAACTATTGTACCTATGATTTAACAAAACAAACTATAGAATCTGTAATCAACAAAAACCACCCTTTCAGTTATGAAATATACGTGGTGGACAATGCATCAGCTGACGGCAGTCTTGAAAATCTAAAAAAAGATTTTTACAAAGAATCAGAAACGGGTCTAATTAAATTTATTGCAAATGAAGAAAATAAAGGCTTTGCTCATGCAAACAATTTGGCCCTGAATCAAATATCTTCTAAATATGTGCTGTTACTTAATTCTGACACTATAGTTGTTGACGACTGCATTGAAAAATGCATAGACTACATGGAAAATGATAATAAATTAGGTGCAGTGGGATGTAAAGTTGTTTTACCAGACGGCACGTTGGATAAAGCATGTAGGAGAAGTTTTCCCGATTTCAATGTTTCATTTTATCGAATGACTGGATTGTCACACATTTTTCCAAAAAGTGAACGTTTTGGAAGGTATAACCTCACATATCTTGATGAAAATGAAACTTATGAAGTTGATTGTTTAGTTGGAGCTTTCATGCTGCTAAGATCTGCAGCCATCCGTCAAGTAGGGCTTCTAGATGAAGCATTTTTCATGTATGGGGAAGATATTGACTGGTGCTATAGAATTAAAGCAGCTGGCTGGAAAATAGTGTATTACAGTGATGCTGAAATAATTCATTACAAGGGAGCAAGCAGTAAACAAAAAAACAAGATCATATATGAGTTTTACAGGGCAATGTATATCTTTTACAACAAACATTACAAAGATGAATATTCTAGAATTATAACCGCAATCACATATACAGGAATATGGGGAATGTATGGATTAAAACTATCTTTAAACACATTAAAAATTAACTATGGCATGATTATGCCTAATAAAACTCCAAAAGAACCTGTTTCGCAACTATCTAAATAAGATATATTGGTGAATTGGTGAGGGAATGATCAGGCAAAATCAAAGATTTTTTAATCTGGCTCTAGTAATTATAGACCTAATGGTAATCGTATTTTCACTTGTATGTGCATGGTTTGTCCGCTTTCAGAGCAATTTATTTATTCATGAGCCTAATTTAGGTTTTGGGTACTATATGTTATCCCTTTTAGTCATTATACCATTATATATTTTATTATATTCTGTTTTTGGTTTATATACTCCTCAAAGGACTAAAAGCGTTAGATCACTGCCTGTAAATATCATTAAAGCAAATGTTATGGGATTATTAATGCTTGTAACGTTCCTTTTTATAATTGAACAAATTGATTACTCCAGGTATTTACTTGCATTATTTGCCTTATTCAGTACAGTATTTTCCAGTATTGAAAGAATCATATTTAGACAATCACTTCGGTTTATACGCAGCAAGGGTTTTAATATTAAATATATTTTAATGGTAGGGGGAGGAGTACTAGGTGAACAGGTTGCAACTAAACTCAATCAGCGTGAATATCTGGGATATAATATAATTGGATTTTTAGATGATAATATTGAAAAAGGACATAAGATTGCGAATTCTCAAGTAATAGGAAACATTGATGACTTATGTGATGTTATTTTAACAAACCAGATAGATAAGGTAATTATAACAATATCTCCAAGACATTCTGCTCTATTAGAATCTATAATAGATTTATGTGAAAGGTATGGTGTAAAAGCAGAAATTGTACCTGATTATTATAGGTACTTCCCTGCAAAACACTATATCGATATGATAGATGATATTCCAATTATAGATATTAGATACGTTCCTCTTGATAGTTCGTTTAAAAAAATTGTTAAAAGAATTTCAGATCTTTTATTTGCTATAACTGGCATTATACTTCTTTCGCCGGTTCTGATTTTAACAGCGGTTATAATAAAATTAAGTTCTCCGGGACCAGTTATATTTAAACAGGAAAGGATAGGGTTTAACAGGAGGAAATTTGTAATGTATAAGTTCCGTAGTATGAAGATTCAGGACGAAGAAGCAGAAAAAAATCAATGGACAGTTAAAGATGACCCCCGTACCACTAAATTTGGTTCATTTATCCGGAAAACAAGTATTGATGAACTTCCGCAGCTTTTTAACATATTAAAAGGAGATATGAGCTTAATAGGCCCTAGACCTGAGCGCCCTTATTTTGTAGAAAAGTTCCGCGAGGAAGTTCCAGATTACATGATTAAACATCATGTACGTCCTGGGATGAGTGGTTGGGCTCAAGTACATGGGTGGAGAGGAAATACTTCCATCAAAAAACGGATAGAATTTGATATCTATTATGTGGAAAACTGGACTTTAATTTTAGATATAAAAATATTTTTAATGACTTTAATCCAGGGTTTTGTCAATAAGAATGCTTATTAACTGATTTTTGATTGAAGTAATACATTTATTTATTACTAAAGATTATATGACATGAGTTACTACTACTATTTTTATTAATTCAAAGATAAATTGAAGGTTAAAATATGTCATGGAAAAAGAAAATTGCTATTATTATTCTACTTATTTTTATTGCAGGTATTTTATTTGTAGCTTATGAATATCAAACTACGTCTTCAGATCTAAATGTGCTGGAAGGGGATCATAACATACTTATTCTCTGTGCAGACCCTTCAGAAAAGAGGCCGGGTATTGGGGCTGTAGATATGGCTTTTGTAGTCCATACACATGATGGAAATATTGAAAATGTAACGCCAATATATCCTGGCGGTATGGCCCATCCAACTGCTTCACCTCCGGAGTATCTAAAGGAAACACAGGGTGTAACCAAGCTTTATCTCCATGATTCCCTATGGGATGCTAATGTAGAAACTGGAACTAAGCTAGCTCAAGAGATCGTTCAATACAATACTGGTTATAAAACAGATGTTGTTGTAGTGGTAACTCCTGATGCTATAGATGCGTTGATAAATGCTATTGGACCAATATATGTTAATGGCACAGATGTTACGGGTAGTTCTATAGCTTTCGTACGAAATGAACAGTATAATGAAAATATGAGTAGGGGTGAAGCTGTAAAATCTGTTATGAATCCTATGATAGATGCTATAAAGGATAAAAGTAAATTTTCTGCATTTTTACAGGCAGCTACTGCCCAATATGCCTTAGGAAACATAGTAGTTGTACCAAAAGATGCATTTGTAAAGATAGCTATTGCATATGGGTTTAAATCTTTACTTTAATTTGTTGAATTGAAAATCTTTAAAAAAAGTCCCTCAGAATCCCTTAAAATCTTCGATTTTGTAACTGCAAACACAACGTGTTCGCATGTTTCGTGGCTCCGAGACAAAGCTTGCGGGGCACTGTCAAAAATCGTAGATTTTTGACGCCTGCAAAAACCTTTGTTTTTGCGGCCGAGGAAATTTATTTCCTCCGGCATAGAAAAATGCTGTGCATTTTTCTCCAGCTTTGTTTCGCGCGTCCAAAGGACTTTTAGTCTTTTGATGTTTGCAAAACTTTTGGTTTTGCAACCGTAAAAAATCGTAGATTTTTTACATGCTCAAACGCTTTGCGTTTGATAGTCCCAAAAAAATCAAAGATTTTTTGGGGATTTTGACAGTTTTTTGAATGATACTCTTCTATTTTTTTTCAGAATTATATCTTTAATTTAGAGTATTGCATATTGGCATAATTATCACAAATAGAAACAATAAATTACCTGAAAATATTTAATATCGTTTAAAGTATAATCATAAATTATGCTTTGAAATTTATGTAAAAATCTGCTTAAATAGTAGTATTATTTGTGCAATACTACTAGTATTATATAATACGTTAACAAATTTAACTAATGTATAATAGTAAGGTGTTTTGATGTCATCAGACAGTAATAGGGGCAAGTCATTTGATCTAAATTTCTTTGAAAATCTAAAAAGATCAAATGATGACCATGGATATTTAATATGTCATAAATGTTATGGATATTATCCTCTTAAAGAAAATGAATCACCAGATGATTTTTTAGAATGTGAATGTGGTAGTGATCTGGAATTTTATGAAGATATTGATGATTTTATAAAGATCAAAGATTCAAAAGACTTAAATGGGGATAACTCTGGGACAGTGAACGGTAATTATGATGAACTGCAGGAAATAGAAAATGCCCTTAAAAGCAAATCTGAGAAGAGAAAAAAGTTTTTTGAAGATTTATCAATGCGTATTAAAATGCAGGAAGACATATTGGCTGAGATTAATTATGGAGAAAACGGACTATGGGATACACTTGAAGAAAAAACTTTAGATGAAAGCATCATTGAAACTGCTGCTGTAAATATGGTTGTACAGGAAAATAATTTTTTATCACATGTTAAAAAGCAGCGGTCAAGGGTAGAACATGCAGAAAGCCATTATTTTACAAAAATAAGTGCAACTTTATTTATTATAACTGCGTTTGTGCTTTTATTTTTATATGCAACGACTTAAAATCATGTTCTTTATTTTAAGTAATAGTTTAAAATTTAGAAAAGGGTTTAAACCCATAACGGATATAAAAACTAAAAAAAGTTTTAAACTTTTATTGCTTTTTCTACAGCTTCCAGTGTTTTTTGAATATCTTCATTATCATGCATGGATGATATGAAACAGCATTCAAACTGTGATGGTGGGATAAAAACTCCATTTTTAAGTAAAGTCTGGAAATACTGGTTGAACTTTTCAGTGTCTGCAGATTTAGCAGTGTCATAATCATATACTTCTTTATCTGTAAAGTATAACTGGAACATGGAGCTTAAACCAACTATTTTAAAGTTCAGATTATTATCAGAGAGTATATCTTGAATTCCAGTTCTTATCATCTTTCCTTTTCTTTTTGATTCTGCATAAAAATCATCATTAAGCTGGTTTAACATTGCAAGTCCTGCAGTAATTGACACGGGATTTCCATTAAATGTCCCTGCCTGATAAACAGTGCCCGCTGGAGCTATCATTTCCATAAACTCTTTTTTACCTGCTAAAGCACCGATAGGGAATCCTCCACCAAGAATTTTACCGAAAGTTACAAGATCTGGAGTTACTCCGAAATATTCTTGAGCTCCACCTTCAGCTATTCTAAAACCAGTGATAACTTCATCAAATATTAAGATAATATTATTTTGACCTGTTATTTGACGTAAAAATTTTAAATAGTCTTCTTTTGGGGGAATAAAACCTACATTTCCCATTATGGGTTCTACAATTATGGCTGCAATGTCATTTTTTTCTCTTTCTATTAAATCTACCACAGCTTCTTTATCGTTAAAAGGTATTAAAACTGTATTTTTTGTTGTATCTTCTGGCACGCCTGGTGAATCTGGCAATCCTGCAGCTCCAGAACCTGATTTTACGAGAACGTAATCATGTGCTCCGTGATAGGACCCTTCAAATTTGATGATCTTTTTTTTACCGGTGGCTGCTCTTGCGAGTCTTATTGCACTCATTGTTGCTTCTGTACCTGAATTTACAAACCGAACCATGTCGGCACATGGTACTTTTTTAATTACAAGTTTTGCAAGCTTAATTTCATTTTCTGTAGGAACACCATATGCTGAACCAATTTTAAGCTGTTCTGCAACTTTGCCCATTATTTTTTCGTTTGCATGACCTAAAACGAGAGGTCCATATGCGAGGCAGTAATCTATATATGAATTTCCATCAACATCTATTATTTTTGAACCTTTTGCTTCTTTTGCAAAGAAGGGATATGGTTTATAAGCTCTAACAGGAGAATCTACTCCTCCTGGAAGATAATTTTGGGCTTCTTTGAATAATTCTTCAGATTTCATATTTTTAACTCCTTATCTTGTTAGCTAACTTGGGTAAGTTTGAAATAATTAAATGTAATTTAGTTAGGGGTTTACATGTATGGTGTACTATTTAAACTAATTTTTCAAGTCCAATAAGCGAATTTGCAATGGCCACTGCAACTGGGGTCCCGCCTTTTGGCCCTTTGGTTATAATATGGGGTATTTTAGTTTTTGCAAGTGCTTCTTTAGATTCTGCAGCACCGACAAATCCGACTGGGGCCCCTGCAATGGATTTCGCTTTCATACCTTCATTTTCAACCAGATTTATAGCTTCAAAAAGTGCTGTGGGAGCGTTTCCAATTACAATAATCCCATCAAAACCCTCTTCATGTGCAACACGCATTGCAGCGGCTGCTCGAGTTATTTGTTCTTCTTTTGCAAGTTTAATGGCATCTTCATGGCTGATATAGCACTTTATTTCACCTTCATATTTATTTATTCCAACTTTGACCATATTTATGTCTGTAAGAATATCTTTCCTGGCTTTAATTGCTTTTATACTTTCATCTACAAAATCAGAAGATACTCTGCTGATATCTGCATATTCAGGATCTGCTGTAGAATGAACTATTCTCTCAACTATCCTTTGCTCGGCTGGAGAAAGATCTTTTATTTTATCTGCAATTAATGATCTTACTATTTCTCTACTTTTAGAGGCTATATCATAGCCCTGTTTTGTTGATGCACCCATGAAAATAGAATCGTTACCCATTTTTTCACATCTTAGATTTTTAATTTTAATTGTTACTATATTTAAAGAGGACATAGGATATAAATCTGCAATATCTAATTCAATATCTCTTACGCTCATGTCTATGACACGCACATGAATTATACATGTTTGTAATTTTAATAAGGAATTATCTTTAAACATGTAATTCAACCATATCGCATGAAAATTATATTATTTTATAATTACATTATTTGCACAACTTCTACACATGAGCGTTTCTCAATTTTTTAATTGGTGATGAGAATTTATATTTTTTTGCAGTTTGCATCTGGGTTATACATAATCTCAATTTCTGATTTTGATATTTTGAATTTTATTTATAATTTAATTTCCAATTTTTTTAGGGGTTAATTGTTATAACACTGTCAACAGTAAATTACGCAAGACATCCCTCTTTAATTTGATGATTTTACACAAAGTTTTTATAATATAAATATATAATAGTTGCCTAAGCAACGATTATGAGGTATTTCATGGAAAAAAATGAATTAATTGATTTGGATGACTTTTTGATCTACCAGATCTATGGATCTGCGCGTTTGTTACGATTTCAACTTCAAAAGTTGTTAGATGAGAACGAACCTAATTTCACACCAGAACAGGCATTTTTACTCTATAAATTGTATATGAATGATGGCCAATCACAGAGACAGCTTGCAGACAAAATTCTCAATGATTATCCCAATATAACCCGCCTTATTGACAAGCTGGAAAAGAAGGGATATGTACGCCGAGAAGTCGATGAGAATGATCGCAGGATCTTTAAAGTTTACATGTCCGAGGAGGGTAAATCTCGTTTTAATAGTTTTATTCCTTTGATAATGCATCAAAGAGGAAAGTTACTGGAGAATGTCAGTTCTGATGAAGAAAAAATAGTTAAAGATGTATTAAAGCGTATAGAACAAAATGTACAGAAATATTCTATGTAATTTTCCAGTTTAAATTTATCCTCCAATAATTGCTTTAGCAACTATTACTAAAGCAATTATTATTTGAGTAATTAAAAGGAAAAGTTTAATAAAACTGTTCGGGTGGTTTTAATGATAAAAGAAGCAATTAAAATATTTAAAAATGATCTTAGAACAATTAAGCAGCTCCCAATACTTATGGTCTTTTTGATAGTGATTATATGCTTACCTTCACTGTATATCCTGTTTACCATTCCTTCAGCATGGGATCCCTATTCTCAAACCTCAAATATGAAGGTTGCTGTGGTTAATGGTGATGAAGGTTATAGTATTAATGGAACACACTATACTGTTGGAAATATTCTAGTTGATGAGTTAAAAAATAATACAAATTTTAGCTGGCAGTTTGTTGATAAAAACACTGCATTAGACGGTGTTAAAAACGGAAAGTATTATGCAGCTTTGATAATTCCAGATAACTTCAGTGAAGATTTACTTTCCATCGAAACTACAACTCCTCAACAGGCTAAAATACAGTATGTAGACAATGAAAAATTGAGTCCAATTGCAACAAGACTTACCAGTGCTGGGGCTAATGGGATACAAACTAAAATTAATGATGAAATAGTTAAAACCATCGACGGGGTTATCTTTGGTAAGCTCAGCGATGTTGGGGAAGTGGCTAAAGAAAATAAAGCACAATTCATTAAGTTAAGATCATTTATAAATGAGTTAAATGGAAAGATAGGTGTTATAGATTCATCAATATCTGAAGCAAATTCGGATATGGACACAGTACAAAAAATATGGCCTAAAATCAGTGCTGCCCTTCCTGAAATACAAAAATATTCTAATTATGCAAGGAACAATTATGATTCTTTGTACAATCAAATTTTATCTGATCCTCAGAAATCTTTAGCCAAAGTTCAGGACATAGAATCACAGGTTAACACGACCGTAACTGGTCTTAAGTATGTCGACGCAATTTTAACCAGTTTATACAATGCAACAGGTGATGCTCAACTAGAGCCTGTCATTAAACAAATTGAAACTGATATCAGCTATGCAAATCAAGTTCTCACAGTTTTAAAACAGATAGAAACTAATATAAAAGATGGTAAAAACCCTGGAGGAAAATTAACAGAGTTAAAATCTTTAATTGACCAGATGGACGACGGTGTGAATGTGCTCGTGGCAAACAAAGCTAATATAAACCATAAAATTAATAAAGCCGCGGCCACATTAAATATGGTTAACTCAAAATGGCCTACAATTAAAAGTGCCATACCTGTAGCTGCAGCTAAGCTTAATTCGATAAATGAAGAGGACATAGATAAATTAATAGCATTCTCAGATACTAACCAGGGTGATGTTAAAAATTACTTTGAAAGCCCCGTAGAATTAGAGAAAGAAAGCATGTATCCTGTGAATAATTATGGGTCTAGTCTTGCTCCATTTTACATTGCTTTATCACTATGGATAGGGTGTCTTATAGCCATAGCTATGGTAGCTGCGCGCGTGAAATCAAATATATATTCTGTTAAGGCGGCTTATTTTGGAAGAATGAATTTATTTTTAGTAATAGGCTTATTTCAGTCATTATTAATTGCATTGGGTGTATTGCTCTTAAATGTACAAAATTCATCCGCAGCACTAATGACATTAACCATATTGGCCATAGGCATGTGTTTTATGATAATCATGTATTCTGTGGTTTCAATCTTTGGAAGTTTAGGGAAAGTAATAGCAGTTTTAGCGCTGATTTTGCAAATTGCTTCTTCAGGAGGAATTTACCCTTCAGAACTCCAATCTACTTTTTTCCAGGTTATACAACCATATTTGCCTATGACGTATGCTATTAGAGCTCTTAGAGAAGTGGTTGCAGGGGTTTTATGGAACAGTTACTGGTATAATTTAGGAATAGTATTTATATTCACAGGCGTGATCTTAGTGCTAGCACTGCTGATTACTGGAAAGATAAATGATTCACAAGATATAGAAGAAAAATTAAAGGACAGCGGGTTAGTTGGATAATTCTTAAATATTTAGTTATCTATTGCAGGATAATTCCTCTATTTTTTATTAAAATAGATGTTTTACGTTGGACATTAAAGGAAATACGCTCAATGTCCAATAAAAACAATCTTAATCCAAATTAAATAGTAATACGCTCAATGTCCAATAAAAACAATCTTAATCCAAATTAAATAGTAATTTTGTACTTATTTATAATTTCATTTTTGTGATTGTGTGTTTTTATGCATATTTTATACGTAAAAAAGCTTAAAGTTTTAAGCCACGTAGATAGACATGATAATTGAATTTAAGAAATTAAAACAAAAGTATTTATTATTTTAAAAATAAAAAGGAAAGGGCATTACGTCCCTGTTACAAATCTAAATGTATATGCAGTACCTAAATTGTTACCTGCAATGTCTTTAACAGCAGATGCTGGAATGTAGATCTGATACACGTTGTAAGCGTATCTTTTTAAATCCATTTTGATTGAGAGAGTGTTGCCGCTTATTGATTTGTTGATTACAATTTTTTTTCCAGTATTCAGATTTATCATGTATATTTTAGACCAGTTAACACTTGATTTGATGTTTTCACTGAATTTAATGGTGATAGTAGCTGTCCTTGAAACTCCAGTAGCACCATTTTTGGGAGTGCTTGAAGTTACTTTTGGAGCTGTTGTATCATGTGTTGTGTTTCCAGTTGATGCGCTTCCAACTTTAGTGTCTAACGCGTTTATAAATGCATTTGCATCACTGTTTTTCTTAGCTGTTGAATCGCTCATGTAAGTTTCATAGATTATGGTAGGTATTCCTTTATTTGCGATAGGCACTGTAACGTACTGTGTACTTGTTGGGTTTGGTGGGCTGTATGTTACTAAAAATGACATAGCGCTGATTATCTGGTTGGCATAGGTTTTAGTTATGCTCGTACTTGAAATTGGATATAAAAACCTGTAATAATCATACCCACTATCTGCACCGTGATTTTCGTGAACGTCTACCACTAACATTGGATTTTCTTTAGAAACGGCAGGTACCACGAATTTTTGGGCTAATAACTGTCCATTCATTCTTCCTTTGCTGTAATCATCTGCATCCTGAGTTACATGAACTTTGTAAATAACATACCTTTTACTGAGAGTTGCTGATTTACTTGCCAGAGCATTTGCAACAGCGGTATGAATTCCATTTTCCTGGGGATGTACACCTACTATAATTACTATGGTTTTATTCGAACTTAAATTCCCGTAAACTTCTTTTTCCACATAACCATAGCTTGTACTGCCTATTACATTTGCGCTATTTGATGTACTAATTGTTGACCATGAATTTACTGAAACGTAGTTTGGTAGCACTTTATTTGTTTTGTAGTAGTTGAGTACCTTTGAATACATATAAACCATAGATTCAAAGCTGATGGTGTCTCCAGTACTGGTTTGTGTGGCGTAATTAGGTGCTCGTCCATTGGAATCCATGTAAGACTTAACGCGGTTTGCGATATCTAGATATTCTGCTTTAGTGATATTTCTGCTTGTAATGTTTTCTGATGGAGCAGTTGCGTTACCATAGTCTTTGAGGGTAATTGTTGCATTGGACTTGTTATTGTTGATATTTGACACTGCTGTAGTTGAAAGTTCTAAGAATTGCTGCATGTTCACCTGTTTTCCAGATAAATTTACAGTACTTGGAAGTGTGTGATTTGTTTCTACGTATGATTTCACCGCAGTCGATGCATTAACAACCTGATCTGTTGTGACGTTTGTAGAATTTGCTGCAGATATGTTGCTGATACTTAAAAAAAGTGCCATAGCAACTACTGCTACAAAGAACAATTTCCGCATTTTTCCGCCTCCGAAATTTTCAATTTGGGGGTTTCGAAAATTTCGAAAGAAATTTTCTTCAACATCCGAAAAATTTTCTATTTTTCGGGGTTCAGGAAAATACTACGTATTTTCCTTCAACCTCCTTTTTAAGGATAAATAAAATCTAAATTAAATGTTTTAATTTAAAAATTATTTACAGATCAGGATAGTTATCCATATCTTATAAATGATTTGATTTTAAATCAAAAATAAAGAGATTAAATAACGGATTTTATCATTTAAAACATTCTAATCACGTTTTATTGGTATATATTCCTGTTAGCATTTGCTTATTATTAACCAGACGATTTTAAATAATTTTTGATGATGTTTAAAAATTGATTAGCTTTTTTAAAAATCTTTAATTTTTTATATGGACTTATAATTATTTGATAAATAATTTGAGCTTAAAATTTAAAATATAAAGTTAATAAACGTTTTTTTATATTTTAATTAGTTAAATTAAAATAAAGAACAAGATTTAAAAGGTTATATTTAATTAATTTTATTTTTTATTGGACTAAAGAAAATTTTACATTGTATAAATAGAATTATGAAGTTATTTATGAATTAATACTATTTAATTAAATCTTAATTAATTATTAAAAGTGTATTATGATATTAAAATTAAAATAAATTTATTACAAATAAAAAAAATAGCATAACTACCTTTTGTGGAAATATTTAAATAAATAAAGCTCCTTAAACTTTATAGATATTATAAATAGAAGTTACTACGTGAATATAGAGATCATTAAATCAAAAATATTAATACTTGGTTAAAACACAGTGTTTATATTCAGGCTTATCATGCTACTAATAAAATAATTGCTTTTATAATGAAAATGTATATGTAATAAAAGCAGTACAACAAAAATAGGTGAAATTAACTTGTGAGAAGCTTTATACTTACTTAATATCATATTTGTGAACTATAAATAGAATAAATTAGCGTATATTCGCTGGATTTAAAAAACAAAACGTTTATGAAGATATTATTTTTAAACTTTTTTTTAGAAATATATTTAAGGTTTAAAATAATAAATAATGTAAAATTCAATTAATTGAAAACGCAATATGATCGCTTTATAATAATTAGGTGAGTTTTATAATAATGCGAAAAGGTAGATACAATAAATTCAAGTTATAAAAGAAAAGTTACAAATCTATTAAAATGTAATATTTAAAATGAAGGCAGCTAAAACTTTAAACTCTTTTTAATGAATTTTAATTTCATAATCAATAAAATAAAAAAATTCCGTAAGGATACAATTGTGTAATAGAAATATAAAGATTCCGTAAGGATAAAATGTGTAATAGAATGTGTAATAGGTGATAGACATGCGTGATATGTTCAATGCAAAATCGATTGCAGTAATAGGTGCGTCGGAAACAAAAGGTAAAATCGGATACGATATAATGAGATCCCTTTTGAATTACTATAAAGGAGAAATCGTCCCGGTTAATATTAAAGGCGGTGAAATACTTGGAATTACTGCCTGTACATCAATAAGTGAGCATGGTCCTGTAGATCTTGCAGTTATAACCATACCTTCTCATTTAATTCCTGCAACTGTTGAAGAATGCGGTGAAATTGGAATTAAAAATATTGTTGTAATTTCAGCAGGATTTAAAGAAATTGATGAAGAAGGGGCCCGACTTGAAAATGAATTAGTGGAACTATGTAAAAAATACAAGATCAAACTGGTAGGTCCTAACTGTTTAGGTGTAATGAATACATATAACGATATGAATGCATCTTTTTCCTCTGATATTGCCCACAAAGGTAAAATATCTTTTATGACCCAATCTGGAGCTATCATGGCAGCTATTCTTGATTATGCGGATAAAAAGAATATTGGTTTTTCCAGAATTGTCAGCCTTGGAAACAAAGCTGTGATCAATGAAAATGACTGTATGAAAGACTTTATGGAAGATGAAAATACAGAAGTTATAACTGCATATCTGGAAGGTATCGTTGACGGCCCTGGTTTTATAGAAGCAAGTAGAGAAGCTTCCAGGAAAAAACCTGTTCTTGTTATAAAATCTGGAAGAACTTCCAAAGGATCTGAAGCTGTTTCTTCACACACAGGTACAATTGCAGGTTCTGACTCTGCGTATGAAGCAGCTTTCTCTCAGTGTGGAATTATACGTGTAAATTCCCTCGATGAAATGATGGATTACAGTAGTGCTTTAGCTTTATCTCCACTTCCAAAGGGAAATAGAATAGCTATAATCACAAATGCAGGTGGTCCAGCAATTATGACAACAGATGTTGCAATAAAAAATAACCTTGAAATTGCTGAACTTACATGTGAAACTAAACAAAAATTAAAAGACGGATTACCTGCAACTGCAAGTGTTAAAAACCCTGTTGATGTTTTAGGTGATGCAAGCCCCGAAAGATATGCATTTGCACTTGAAACTGTTTTAGCAGACCCTAATGTAGATGGAGTAATTTATTTGGTTACACCTCAGTCTGTTACCGATGCTGATGGAATTGCTAAAGTTGCAATTGAACACGCAAAGAATTCTGAAAAACCAATTTTATGCAGTTTCTTTGGAGGAACTAGTTTTGAAGGGGCTGAAAAACTTCTAGCTGAACATCAGATACCAAATTACCTGTATCCTAAACGAGCTGTTAAAAGTATGAAAACTTTATACAACTACAGCATTATCAAAGACCAGGAATATCCAGACTCCCCTGATTTTGATGTTGACAAAGAAATTGTTAAAAACATTATTCAAGAGGCACAGGAAAAAGATATGTATACCCTTGGTCTTGAATCATTTGATATACTTAAAGCATACGGAATTCCAACAGTAGGCACTGCAATTACAAAAACCCTTGAAGACACAGTGAAAGCAGCTGAAGAAATTGGATATCCGCTGGTTATGAAAATAGTTTCTCCACAAATTTCACATAAATCCGATGTGGGTGGAATTAAACTTAACCTGAACAGTGCAGATGATGTCAAAGCAGCTTATGAAGACATGATGGAAAACATACCTAAAAAAGAACCTGATGCAACTCTTGAAGGTGTTCAGCTACAGAAAATGTTGTCCGGTGGTAAAGAAGTTATCATAGGTATGGTCCAGGATCCTACATTCGGTCCAATGATGATGTTCGGACTTGGCGGTATCTACGTTGAAATATTAAAAGACGTTAAATTTGCAATTGCACCTGTAAATGAAGAGGAAGCAAGGGAAATGATAGCTGGAATTAAAACTCATGAACTCCTCGAAGGAACAAGAGGAGATAAAGCAATGGACACTGAAGCCATTGCAGATATCATACTGAGAATTTCACAGCTTGTTACAGACTTCCCAGAAATCAACGAGTTTGAAATCAACCCGTTAATGGTCTTTGAAGAAGGAGCATTAGCTGTTGATATGAGGTTGATGTTAAAAGAAGGCGGATCTGGTCCTGTATCCGAACTTTCCCAGAGTGCAAGGGTAAAATCAAGTGAATAATTTTAAGGAAGGTTTAAATCCTTCTTAAAATATTTTTTTTATTATAAATGTCTCTATTTTTTCTATCTATCCTGAATTGATTCTTTTTAGAAACATTAAAGTTTCACCTTAAATTTGTAATTTAAAAAGCTAAGTTCCGCATCTTGGGATCATTTAAAAATTAATAAAACAGAAACTGCTTGAATAAATCTTAAACTTGGAAAAAATCCAATTAATTAATCCATTTTTCTTTTACATCATTTAACGTTATGCTTTCAGGTAAAAAATTTTTCACCATCCTGTTTACAAAAGTGGTATAGAAATTATTGCTGGAAAATACAGCTTTAGGAGTGCTGTCAATCTGAATTCTCCCATCAAATAGGATCATACACCTTTTGGAGTACTCGGCCGCAAAATCAATGTCATGGGTTGCCATTACAATAGTTAAACCATTTTTCTGCAATTTTTTTAATTTATACGCAAGATGTAATTTTGACACAGGATCTAAACCCTTTGTAGGTTCATCTAAAAATAAAATATCTGGTTTAGTGAGTAATGCTTTAACAATGGCTATTTTTTGTTTTTCCCCACCACTGCAGTCGTAAGGATGTTTATCCAGTAGATGAGATATTCCAAAAAATTCTATGAGTTCCTCCTTTTGAGAATCCAAAATCATTTGATTGTTATTTGAGTTAATGTTTTCATGACTATTTTGGAGCATATATTCTCGCAGTTTCCTGAATTTAGACGAGTTATTATCTTCAAATTTTTCCAAAAAGTTCAGTGATAACTCTTCTTTGACAGTATCTCTCCAGAAATGGATCATGGGGTTTTGGTGAACGTAGCCTACTCTAATTCCTTTTTTAAGGTTGACTTTACCCTTTTGTGGTTTGATAATTCTGGATAAAATCTGCAGTAAAGTTGTTTTTCCAGTTCCATTTCCCCCAAATATACTTATAAATTCCCCCTTTTTTATATCAAGAAAAACCCCTCTTAAAATAAGGTGGTCATTTATGTAACCAAACCAAATATCTTTGCATTTAAGCAGAACATCACTTGAATCTAAATTTTCTGAGTTTTTAAATAGGTTTTCATTTATTTCACGATATAACTCTGTGTTAACTTCTTTTAATTTTTTATCCAGAAGATTTAATTCCTGCATTCCTTCACGTATGTTCAGAGGTATTTTATATTTATTCAAAAAAGGATATTTAGATTGTAATAAGAAATGTACTCTAGCAACTGAAGGTAAATAGTTGCGGAATACTGGATTTTTGTTTGCTTTTGAGCATATTGTTCTAGGTTTATCAATGTATTTTATGTGTCCTTCATCCAAAAAAACTGCCTTATCTGCAAAAGGAAAGATATTATCTATTCTGTGTTCTGTAGCCATTATAGTAATTGAGAATTCTTCGTTTAACCTTCTTAACATTGACAAAAAATTATATGCAGCTATGGGATCCAGCTGTGAAGTGGGTTCATCTAAAAGAAGTAATTTAGGTTTTAAAACCAATAAAGAACATAAATTAACCAGCTGTTTTTGCCCGCCGGATAATTCAGTGACATTTTTGTATAAATATTTCTCCAGGCCAAAGAAAGATGCCATTTCAGCTATCCTGTTTCGGATATCTTCAGTAGGCAAACCAATGTTTTCTAAAGGGAAAGCTATTTCTTGAATGACATTGTCAGATACAAACTGATCTTCAGGATTTTGAAATAAAAAGCCAATTTCACATGCTGATTTTTTATCTTCGAGCATTTCTATATTTTCATCATCATAATAGATTTTCCCATCATAGACTCCTGCAGGACGTATTTCTTTTTTGATATTAGTAAGTAGTGTTGTTTTCCCAGATCCAGATGAGCCGCAGAATAAAACAAATTCGCCTGGAAGTACTTCTAAATTGATGTTAGAAAGAACGTTTTTGTCTTTTTCATTATATTTAAAATAAAAATTTTTAAAGCTGATTAATGCCATATCAATTTCTCCTTAAATTCTAAGTAAACTAAAGGTAGTAATAAAATTAAAAATGAAAAATAGAATATATTGAATATATTTTCTGAAAATGAAAACTGCAGTTGTGGATAAATGTTTATTCTTCCGTGACCCTGTAAAAGGCCAGTTATACATACTACAGCTGAGATAATGATAATTGAAATAAAATAATAATCGATTTTTCTAAATTTAAAGGATAAATAATTAGTTCGCTCAGTAATTCCATACCCTCTACCTTTCATTGATTTTGCAGCAAGCATTGATTCTTCTAATGACCAGGAAACAACAACTGCAAGCATTTGGGCTGTATCTTTAATTTTATTTATCTTTGTTTCATTGTTTTTAGCTGAACTTTCATGATTAAGCCTGAAAACTTTATTTACTTCACTTAACCTATAGTTTAACAATGGAATAAATCTCAAAGCCATTATAATTATTATAGAAATATTTGGAAACCTTTTTGAAAGAATATAAAGCATTTCCTGGTAAGAAACTGTGTTGTTATACGATGCAAATAGCAATAATATGATTAAAAGGGATAAGCTCATTAAAATACCATATACCAAAGCTTCCAGTGTAATAAAGTAACTTCCTATGATGTATATTTTTGTAACTCCAATGTGAGAAACTAATGGGTTCAAAATGATAATTAAGAAAGCCATGGGGATATAAAATTTAATTATATTCTTAAATTCGCTGTTAATACCTTGAAATGTGATTAAAAGAATAATACAAATTAAAAAAGATGCTAAATAATAGGGATCATTGAAAAAAAATGCAAATAATATCAAAATCAGGTAGTAAACCATATAAGTTGCTGGATGGATCACTGTAAATTTCATTGATTCACCATTTTGCAAATGTACCATGAACTAAGCATCATCCAATTTTCAATGATGGAATCATTTTCATCAAGCAATTCTTCAGTTATTGAAAATTCTTCATTCAAAATAGTAGGAAGTGTTTTCATAATGGAAACTGCAGCTTTTTTGCCAGCAGTTTCAGGAATTAAACCCCATTCAATTTCATCAATGATATGCAGAATAGATGAAACCATAGCCACAATCAATTGGTTTTTAGAAAAATTATGGAGATTTTCTATAAATTCTTTCTTTTGTTTCGTTCCTGGAATTGATTCTGCAGTTTGCCAGTATTTTTCTTCATCGATTCCAAAACGGTTCAGCCTGACGAGCATATTGCACTGTGAATCCTGCGTTAAATTGGTTTGGTTTGCAAGTGCTTTTGTAGTAGCTTCAATTACACATTTTCCTATTAACTCTCCTAATTTTGAATGTTTACCTGCATTGGTAAGGACGTTTTTACTTTCCATATTGGAAATTACAGAAATTCCATCTGTCCCAGAACCGGTGGCTATACCTGTTGAATATTTGCTTGGTGCCATAAGCTGTTGAAGCGCCACTGTTTTTGCTTCTACAGCTACTATCATGGCTTTCAGCAGCGTACTTTCATTTAATTTGGAATTTATTATTAAAATGGTGTTAATGGTCCCTAGTTTAAATTCAAATTTACCATTTTCTTCGTAGTATGATGCAGGATCTCCGGCACGCCCCCCATTAACATTTATCCCACCAGTTACTACTGCTGTAATTTCGATGTTTCTGAAACTTTTTGTTGATATGGCCGCATGTTCCATATCTGCAGAAGTAATAAGTCCCGATACTTTTTCAGGGTTTAAACCAAGCCTTTTGGCGGTAATTATCATGTAATCTTGAACATTATACCCTTCAAGGCCATCTGGATTACCTTCACATGGCTTTTTTAACTGGTGGTTAAATATTGCTTCAATATTTTCTTTGTAACCTCCATTTATCCATGAAGTGGTTATTGAATTCCTGTTTTCGGGTAATTTTACAACAACAGTATTTTTACACAGGTAAATACTTTCTCCTGATCCTGTTTTGAAAATTAATTTAGGTTTATAATTTGAATCTATATTTTCCCCCTTTTGATCATATATGTTCTGTGATAAAGTCATTAAAATCTCCTATACAATTAATTATAATTCTGTGTTTAAGTTTTTGTAATGCTAGGTATCTGGATATCGTTAATTTTGGAATAATATTTGTTATATGTGCGATTTAAGTATTATATGCATTTATTACTTTAATTTTTGTGATATAATTCGGTTTTCATGTGTTTACACCTTTGTTCAATGGTTCTGTTTGATTGGAAATGAACTTATCTTTAGCCCGGTTAAATATCCTTTTAAATAGGCCATACAGTAAAACTAACAAAATAACATTTGTAACTCCGTGTGATAAGTCAAATGGAACACTTGCAGCGAAAATACCTAAAAAAGCATTTAGATCTATGGTGCTAAGGAATGGCAACATTGAAAGATCGGTTATCCATCCATAAAAGAATCCCCATATAAAACCAAATCCTGCTCTTATATATACATTTTCAAGTTTAAAGCTGAACATTCCTGCTGTTAATCCCATAAGTCCCCAACCAATCATCTGAAATACTGTCCAGTAGCCAATGCCTAAAAATAGATCAGTAACGACCGCTGTTAGAACTCCTGTTATAAAACCAATTTCTTTTCCAAAAACAATCCCTGCCATTATAATTATGAAAGAGGAAGCCTGAATGCTGAGTAATGCTGCTGTAGGGAGTCTTCCTAAAGAAGCAATAGCTACCAAAATTGCAATAAGTACCATTGACTCGACACTAGGTTTTGATTTTTCGAAATATCTAAAGATACAGAGTATGACTCCAATTATTAGTATTAAAAATACTATTAAACTGATTAAAGTTAAAGAATCCATATTTTTCACCTCTATTTTAATAAATGCACTGTTCAAATATGTTTGAATAAAATTCAACTATATCTGATATTTAATACTTTCTATTTTTTCAATTATACCTGAAAAAAAATAAAGCAAGATTTATATGTCCTTAGTTTCACACATTAACTGTGGAATATGAAAAAAAGGGAGATGGGGATAATAATAATACTTTCTATTTTTTCAATTATACTTGAAAAAAAATAAAGTAAACTTTATATATCTTTAAATTCATCAAATTAATTGACGAAAGGTGTATATGTACTAAAAATGGAGGAGAAATTAATATGCATATAATGGAAGGATATTTACCATGGTACTGGTGCGTTTTCTGGTATGCGGTTGCGTTGCCAGTCGTTGCCTATGGTGTAATCCAGATAAAGAAAGTAACGGACGAACATCCGGAATCAAAACCACTTTTGGCAGTTTCAGGGGCATTTATGTTTATTTTGTCATCTTTAAAGATGCCTTCTGTAACTGGAAGCTGCTCTCACCCTTGTGGTAATGGTTTAGGTGCAGTTTTATTCGGACCTGCTGCAGTAAGTGTTTTAGGAGCAATTGTGCTTCTTTTCCAAGCATTACTCTTGGCTCATGGAGGTTTAACAACTTTAGGTGCTAATATTGTTTCAATGGGTATTGTGGGTCCATTAGCAGCGTGGTTAGTATGGAAAGGAACTAATAAATTAGGTTTATCTGCTTCAATAGGAATATTTTTAGCTGCACTTGCAGGGGATTGGTTAACTTATGTAGCAACTGCGGTACAGCTTTCAATGGCATTCCCAATACCAACTGTTGGATCTGCATTTGTTAAGTTTATAGCAATATATGCTTACACCCAGGTGCCTCTGGCAATAGCAGAAGGTCTTTTAACTGTTGTAATATTTGATTACATCATGAAACTTAGACCTGATATATTAAGAAAGTTAGGTGTCATAAAAGCAGAAGACGCGGAAAAAGCTTCAGAAAAAGTACCAGAGGTGGCTTAAATGGTTGATAAAAAACCTATAATTCTGTTAATTTTAGTAGCTGCAATTGTTATATTTCCGCTTGCAATTTATAACGGCCTTGGAGAAGATCAGGGCTATTTCGGTGGAGCCGATGATCAGGGCAGCGAAGCAATAGAAGAAACAGGTTATGAGCCATGGGCCCAACCACTGTGGGAGCCACCAAGTGGTGAAATAGAGAGCTTATTATTTGCAACGCAGGCAGCTATTGGAGCTATTATAATAGGTTATGTTTTAGGATATTACAGTGGCCAGGCTAAAGCAAGAAAAAGAGATGAAATAGAAGAACAGGTTATAAAAACTGCTAAAATAAGTAAATAAACAAATTCTGACTGGTGATACAATGTTTGAAAACACTCTGGATAGCTATGCTCATTCCAATGGTCTAAAAAACACAAATACATACTTCAAGGTGCTGTTTGCAATATTGACCATGCTGGTAAGCTTGGTATCTACATCACCAGTTATACCTTTTATTGTATTTTCGCTGGTAACGTATCTAATTATTTTCAAAGCTAAAATTCCCCATAAGTTTTATTTGAAGTTTCTTTTGGTACCATTCATCTTCGCATTTATAACATTTGTTTTCATGGCAGTGTTCTTTGGCGTTGGTTTTCATGTACTGGAACTTGGAATATTCAACTGGGCAGTAACTGCAGATGGTTTCAACTTAGGGCTCCTAGTTTTTGCAAGGATGCTTGGTGGTTTTTCATGTCTGGCATTTTTGGCCCTTACTACGCCAATGACAGAACTATTTTCTGTATTAGAGCGTTTAAAAATCCCAAAAATTGTTCTTGAATTGGCTATGTTGATGTACCGTTATATATTTGTGTTCTTGGATGAAGGCATTAATATGTATCACTCTCAGGAAACACGTCTTGGATATTCGACAATTAAAAAATCCTTCAAATCCATGGGTATGCTTGGTAGTAACCTCTTCATAAAAACATGGGTAAAAGGAGAACAGGTGTATCTTGCAATGGAATCAAGGTGCTATACTGGTTCAATGAAAACAATGGGAGAATATGGAAGTATCCGAAGTATTGGAACTCGTAATTTAGCATTACTTGTGGTGTTTGAAGTAGTACTCTTCATTGGCACATGTTTAACAGGGAATTTTAACATATTTTAATTTTTTTAAAGTAGTTAGCTGATGATATTTCATCGAAGGGAGGTATTACTGGACATATAAACAAAGTGTAAAATTGTATTACAACATAAATTTGGTTTAAGGAGATTTAAGGAGATAACATGAATATTATTGAAACAAAAAATGTTACTTATCAGTATCCAGATGGAACTAATGCTTTAGAAAATATTAATTTTAGCGCGGCTAAAGGTAAAATTATCGCACTTCTCGGTCCAAATGGGGCAGGTAAGTCAACATTATTTTTACACTTCAATGGGATACTTCAACCTACCTCTGGAAATGTAATGGTAGATGGTAAATGTTTAAAATATAAAAAAGAAGATCTTATGAATTTGAGGCAAAAAGTAGGGATAGTTTTCCAAAATCCGGATGATCAATTGTTCGCCCCGACTGTGCAGGAAGATGTGGCTTTTGGACCTATGAATTTAGGTTTATCAAAAGAAGAAGTAAAAAAACGCGTTGATGAGTCTTTAAGACGGGTAGAAATGGTTGAATTTAAAAAGAAAGCGCCACATCATTTAAGCGGTGGCCAGAAGAAAAGGGTGGCTATTGCAGGCATCCTGGCCATGCACCCCAAGATTATGGTTCTAGATGAACCAACCAGCGGTCTTGATCCAAGGGGTGCCTCGAGAATTATGAAACTGCTTTATGAGCTTAACAGGGAAGGAATTACTATTATCATATCCACCCATGATGTTGATCTGGTGCCCCTATATGCACATACTGTCTATATAATTAGTAAAGGAAATATAATCAAAAAAGGAAACCCTCAGGAAGTTTTTGAAGATGCTCAAACCATAAGAAAAGCTAATTTACGCCTTCCAAGAATAGCACATCTTATGGAAATACTGCAAAAGGAAGATAAGTTGCCGTTTGATAAACCGTATCCTCTTACGATAGGTGAAGCTCGAAGAAGGATATGCAATCAAATTAAAGATTAAAAATAATTAATTCTTACTGAAATATCAGTTAACTCCTTATTTTTTTGATTTTTTTGAGTTATTGACACTTCAGTGCTTGTAAGTATTACTCATCTTATAAATAAATTAGAGAATTGTATTACTAGTTGTTGGATATTTTGGGTAGTTAAATGGAGGTGTTATCTCAGTGATTATGTGTATTACTTGATATATAAAGAAATTGGAAAATTGTATTACTTAAAATGTTAATTACAGAGGTGGTTTAAATGAATTTAATATCAGGAATAACAGCTGTTCCATCAGAAATGAGTTTAATGTTTATACTTTCCGCTTTTATACTTGGTGCGTTGCATGCACTGGAACCCGGACATGGAAAATCTGTCATGGCAGCATTTGTTATAGGTACCAATGCAGAATTAAAAGATGCTTCGTTACTTGGGCTTACAGTAGTTTTTTCCCATGTAATTGTTGTAGTTTTGCTGGGAATAGCTTCAATATTTTTAATAGGGGCTTTAGACGTTAATGGAACCCATGAAGTTATGAGTTTAATAGGGGGAATCATACTGGTCGGAGTTGGTCTATGGATAGTGAGAAAATATCTTCATCCTCATCACCACCATGAACACAGTATCGATGCGAAGAAAGGTGTTGTAGCTATTGGATTATCTACTGGTTTAATACCATGTCCTGCAGCCCTGGCAGTACTGCTTTTCAGTATTGCAAATAACCAGTTATACAACGGCCTTACATATGTTTTGATATTCAGTGCAGGGCTTGCAATATCCATAACTCTTCTTTCAGCACTTTTTGTTAAAGGGAGAGGATTCATCCAAAGGTACATGGGCAGCAATGCTATAAACAAGATTCCACTGCTAAGTGGGGCTATTATTATGGTAATAGGAGTATTTACACTGTTACAGCCTGTATTTGAATCTATTTAATTTATGTAAAGGGTATTTGATTGCTTCAATTTGGCCCTTTTCCTTTAATTTTTCAGTTAAGTATTATAACTTTTCTTAATTTAGCCTCAAAAGTAATAATATAAAATAAATAGAAAGTATTATATATAAAAAGCACTAATTCTTCTTTGTAATGGTAAAGCTTGTAAAAACTTTCGAAAATCATAGATTTTCTTTGTTTTTGCGGCTGCAAAAATTCTATGAATTTTTGCAAGAGTCAAAAAATATTATTAATAGTTAAAAATACCTGTTTTAATTATTAATCACGACCTTGCCATTTGTTTCCCCATATATACTTGAGAAATTATAACCATTAGAGACCTACACAATTCAAGAATTATAGGGCATTTAATATATTAAACAAAGTTAAATGCCCTATAAATTGAATTATCTGTCAACTGTATTATTTTTATGAGATGCAATAACCAATAAAAAAATTTAATAGCATAGTTAATTCTTATTCCATGTTAAAAATAGTTTTTAAATGGTTATATTAATTTGATTGTGCCAGGTATCTTTTTTGAAATTTTATCTGCAATTTGTGGAACCGTTGAAGTTATAATACTATTTTTTGAATTTTCTGCAGCATACTTATCATTAGATCCAGCGCCATTAACATTTGTATTTAGTTCTTCACTTAGGTTTTGAACTGTAACTTTTTCTACCCATGGGTCCATGTCGCTGATAATAATCTCATCCACCAATCCATCTAATTCTTTAGCTATAACCCATGAGACAAATCTACCACCTAATAAAGACACACTATCTCCTTTTAAATCATTTACTATATTTTTTGCAGTTTTATCTATATTTATGTCTTTATAAAGGTTTGAATTGGCTAAAGTAACCCAATGGGCATCGCCAACTTCAAAAAATCCAATTTTATGAGGATATATGTTGTGGGGGCCAGCTATCTTTACAGCCCTTGTCAGAGCTTTTAATTCTTCTCTTTGTACTGGAATACTGGTTGATTCACATTTAACTTCTTCTTTTATCATTTTTATAACTCTGGGAAGCCCAAAAATACCCCTTCTAGCGGTCCCTGGGGAGTATCCACACATATAGCCGTGATGATTATTGGGGAAGCCTGTTATAATTGCATTAAGACCTGCCCTTAGACCTGCCCTGCACTCGTCTTCATATGCACCGTTGGTTGCGACTACTTTGCCTGGAGCTAAAATTCGGGCCATGGAAACTGCTTTAGCAAATGCATCCAGTCTATTTTTGGAATTGTTAAATGGGCCTCCTTCTAAAACAAAAACATCAGCACCTATATTTAGGGCTTTCTCAAAACCAGTAATCAGGTCATCATAGCCGTCACCAATGAACATGATGGCTTCTAGCCCTTTTCCATGTTTTTTAGCCAAGCCGGCAACTTCTTCTGCTTCTTCTATGGGAGCTGCATGACCCTCTCCGCCCTGTTCGCTGGTTAAATTAACAGCTACTGAAGAAGAAAGTTTAATCCATTCTTCTTTATCTATTTCTTCTCTTTTTTCCTTATCAAAAAGTCTTGAATGAATTCTTCCCCTTGGGCACTCTTCAAAGTAGGGGCCTTGATAATAACACTGCCCTGAACACTTAACTATCTCTTTAGGAAATCTCATGGGACCATAGTGGCCAAAGTGGTCAAGATCTAGAGGTACATCAGTTATCGCGCTGACTTCTTTGATAATGTCAATTCCGTTCATGCCATGGGCTTCTGCAATGTCTGCGAAGGCGTAAGCACATATATGTATTGAAGCTCCAATCATATTTGCCAGGATACAATTACCAAGGAGGTCTCGTTTTTCCAGATCGGATGCACAGGTTCCCACAACGATTTCTGTCAGGTCGCAACCCAAGGGAAACTTTTTAAAATTCATACCTAATTTCATAGCTTCTTTTGTATTCAGTTCTGATACTGCATTTACTACATCAACAACGTTTTTTTGTGATTTACAAAGTTCTAATGCTGAACCCATATCATTAACGGCTTCTTTTATTATTTCATGCATTTATGTCACCTTTCAGACTTTTGAAACGCTAAAAAAGTGTATAAAAAATACTGTTTTGTCTTATTTGTATTAATTACTGGTTCTAAAGTTCTATTAATTTAGATAAGTGTATTTTATATTTAAATATTAGCATTTAAGCCCGATTTTGTATTACTTTTTTCTTAAATTGTTCCGTATAATTCATACCCTTATTTTAGAAGTGTTCATCTTTAAAATAAAAGAAAAAATATAAAAAAAGTTATTGGACTTTTGAATAGGTCCAATTGATTTTATACAGTTATAAAATTCTTTCATGGTTTTTTGGGATCTTTTTCCGGACGAATTATTTGTAGTTTATTTACAGAAATTTTCATTTTTCCTCCACCTCCACTTGATCAAACAACAAATACTTAGTATTACTTATATAAAATTTATGATTATATAATGCTCATTAAACAGCTTCATTCATGCTTAAAGTGAAGGATTATGTGTTTTAAACTGAAAAATGTGTGTACAATATCATGTTATTTAATAAACGTATTTTATGATACTATTTTAAAAAAAATAAAAATTTATTTTAGAAAATTCAAGGAAAAAATGGGAGTTTTATACTATTAAAGCAAGCGTTAGACATTATAATCATATACAAATCAATATAGTGGGGAATATAATTATTTAAGAGTAAATAATAACCTAAATAATAAAAATAAATGAGATGGGTAATTGAATTTAATATCATTAATAAAGTATTATTTATTACTCAATATTCTGGACTAAAAATGTTATTTTTCCTAAAAAATGCTTAAGATTATCCAAAATTAATTCGTTATACTTACCTAACTTTGAAACTTAATACTTCCATACCATCAGAATTATTACGCCAAAAAAGCAAATCAAAAGATTTATATTTTTTATGATATCAATTTTCAATCTGTACTACATAGAATTAAGGTAGTATTACTTAATTAGCAAAAAAAGGAGTGATAGTATGAAGATTGCAATATTGGGAGCAGGATGTTACAGGACACACGCAGCGAGTGGAATTACAAACTTCACAAGGGCATGTGAAGTGGCTGAAATGGTAGGAAAACCTGAAATAGCCATGACTCATTCCACAATGACTATGGGGGCAGAATTAATGGAACTTGCAGGAGTTAAAGATATAGTAATTGCTGATCCTGTATTCGACAACGACTTTAGAGTTATCGATGATTTTGATTATGAAAACGTTATAGAGGCCCATAAAGAAAACCCTGAAAGCGTAATGCCTCAAATAAGAGAAAAAGTCAATGAAGTTGCTAAAGACCTGCCAAAACCCCCAAAAGGAGCTATTCACTTCGTAAATCCTGAAGACCTTGGATTTGAAGTAACAACTGATGACAGGGAAGCCGTTGCAGATGCGGATTTTATAATGACATGGTTCCCTAAAGGCGACATGCAGCCCGCAATAGTTGATAACTTCTTAGATGATGTTAAAAAAGGCGCAACAATAACCCACGCATGTACAATTCCAACCACAAAATTCAGCAAGATATTCGCAGAAAAACACGGTGACCTTGTAACCTCACCTGAAACACTCAACGTCACATCATATCACCCTGGAGCTGTTCCAGAAATGAAGGGGCAAGTATACATAGCTGAAGGCTACGCTACAGATGATGCAATAAATACTCTTTTTGAGTTAGGTCAGAAGGCAAGGGGTAATGCATATAAAATGCCCGCAGAACTCCTTGGGCCTGTTTGTGATATGTGTTCAGCATTAACTGCAATTACATATGCTGGATTATTAGGTTACAGAGATTCTGTAATGAATGTTCTGGGAGCTCCTGCGGGATTCGCTCAGATGATGGCTAAAGAATCACTCACTCAGATTACTGATCTGATGGATAAAGTAGGTATTGATAAAATGGAAGAAAGTTTAGACCCTGGTGCTTTACTTGGGACAGCAGACTCTATGAACTTTGGATCAACAGCAGAATTACTGCCTACAATTCTTGAATCATTAAATAAAAGAGCTGCAGAGTAAAATATTTTTTTTATTTCAACCGTAAAAAATCTCTGATTTTTTACATGCCCCAAACACATTTCATGTGTTTGAGGGTTTTATTTTTAGAAATAAAATATTGTATATTAACAGTTTATGGTGTTAAATTGATACAAAATACCCTAAAAAAAGTTCAAAATGGAAATGAACTTGAAAAGAATGATATACTAAGTTTATTTCAGACTAAAAGTGCTGAAGATCTTTTATATCTGTTACAAACTGCCTGTGATTTGAGAAATAGTAAAATAAAACTCACTTCTACAGTTCATCTAACTAATGTTTGTAAGGTTACTCCTAAATGTAAATACTGCGGGTTTGCTGCGGGAACATCACATGACGGATATTACTACCCTTTCTTTAAAGCAGATTCTGAGATATTAAATGCTGCTAAATGTGTAGAAAGGTCAGGTATTCCCAGAATAAGTTGTTCGGGTGCTCATGGGTATAATGGTTCCCATGCAGTTAATGCTGCCAGGTTAGTTAAGGAAAATACTTCCTTAGAACTTTTGGTTAATGTGGGGGCTGATTTAAATAAAGAATCGTTGAAAGAACTTGGTGAATATGAAACTGATACAATATGTTGTAATTTGGAAACTGTAAATCAAAACCTATTTAATGAACTTAAACCCGGCGAAAAATTAGAAGATAGAATAAAAATATGTAATAATATATCTGATTCGGGAATAGAACTCTCTTCAGGACTTTTAATTGGATTAGGTGAATCATATATAGATCGGGCTGATCACCTGCTTTATCTTAAAAAGTTCAAAACACTTGGAGAAATTCCGATAATGGGATTCAATCCCTACAGAGACACTCCTATGGAATATTACCCTCCATGTTCTTTGATTGAACAGATTAAAACAATTGCAATAACCAGATTAGTCTTCCCTGATCTCAGGATAACTGTGCCTACTCCCACAATCGGCCCAAAAAATGTTAAATACCCCTTAATTGCAGGAGCTAACAATTTAGCTACTGTAATTCCTGAAGATTATCCATCTAATGTTAAAGGAGTTGGATCTTCATCTTATGGAAATCTTAAAGATGTGGTAAGTATTGTTAAAGAGCTTGGATTAAATTTAGAATCATAAAAAGAGAGGTCAAAATGAAACTTGAAAAAATAATTAAAAATGCATGTGAAGAATCCATCAGCGAATCAAGGACAGGTGATACAGAAGATGAAATTAAATTCATCCAGAATTATTTAAAGTCTGCCCGCAAAATTATAGTTCCAAGTAAAAATGCTGTGAAATTAAATATTATAAATAGAGTATTAAAAGAATTTGGGCTTCAAAAAGCTGAACAACTGCATATAAATACTAATGCAGCTGATTTGAACAGATTACCTGCACTTTCAAAGGCCATTATGGCTCTTGATCAGTGTGAGTGTGATCTAATAATTTCTAGAGGTCGTCTTGGTGTTCCAGGTTCAGGTTCGATGCTTGTAATGATTGATAAGAAAGGTAGAATTCTCACTGCAGCGACTTCCCCTTCCCATGTCGTGCATAAAAAAGAGGTAAAAGATGCAGTCAGTGGTGAAATCGTGCATGCGCTGGAAAGAATTGGGTTAAAGAGGATAAAATGAAATACGATACTGGGATTACTTCAGAAGTTTTAACTGTTACTTCAAGGATGCGGGTTGAGGATGTCATTAAAAAAATAACTGAAATAAAATGTAATGCCACGCTTGACTGGATAAACTCTTTAAATGTAAATATAGAGAACTCTGTTGTAGTAGGGGCATATCTCACAGGAATTGAATTATCTAAAAGACTTAAAAGAATTTCAAATGTTACAGTTATTGATATTTATCCCCATCTGGAAAAGTTTGTTGAAAATAATGTTGAATTCAATTCGGATTTAATGAAGATTAAAGATGCAGATCTGGTTGTGGATACTACTGGTTTAGGTGGCATTAGACCTAAAATAGCTAAACTTATTAAGGGTAATGTTTTTTTAGTTGAGGATCCAGTATCAGACGGTAGTGACGATCTAATACACCAAAAAAATAATATAATAAATAGATTACGACTATCTAACTCACAGTATAGGGGAATTCTAAAAACAGAAGGTTTAAATTCCAAAACATCCGGCACAATGACATTAACTGTAGAAGTTTTAAGGAAAAGTCTTGAAGATGTCTTAAAAAGATCTGGTGTTTTGTATGGCATAGCAGGTATGGAATTCTATGAGGGGGCACTTTTTAAAGAAAAAGATGTTGATAAGTTTTTGAGGCTTATTAAAAAACCTGCACTTACAGTTTCAACACTTGAACCCGTTTCATGTGATGAAATAATCGAAAATTATCTTAAAAAAATATGCAGCGAGGTAAAAAATGTTAGCATCTGAGCTTTTTAATGCCATTAACAAGATAGCGCCTCCTTATTTGGCTCTAAAAACTGATAGAATAGGTTATTTGGGTCCAGGAAATCCTGAAGAAATGGAAATAGATAAAGTTCAAGTAAGGATGGATATTCTTCCGTGGGAAGATCCATCTAATTCAGATCTTGTGGTTTGTCATCATCCCCCTCTCTTTGAGCCAGATTTTCCAGTATATGTTGTTCACTCAAATTGGGATATTGTAAATGGGGGAGCAAATGATGCTCTTGTGGAGTCTTTAAATTTATGGGTTTTAGATGTTTTAGATGAAAAAACAGGCATTGGCAGAATTTGTTCTACAGTTACAACTATTGAAAAATTTATCAGGATTATATCAAGAGCCATACCTACAGATCATATTAAAATAGTAGGTAAACAACAGAAAATAATTAAAAAAATTGCTGTTGTTTCTGGGTTTGGCCTTAATAACCTTGAATATATAAATTTAGCATACAAAAAAGGTGCAGATGTTTATATATCTGGAGATTTAACCCATCAAAGCGCTATACTTGCAGAAAAATTAGGGCTATGTGTCATTGATGCTACTCATCATGCTACTGAAATTCCTGGATTGATAAAACTATGTGATTTCATATCTAAATTGGGGGTTAAAGCTGAATTTGTAGATGAAGAAGTACCATGGAAAACCATTAAAATTTAGAATAATAATTATACATTTATTTAAATCTGGAGTAATATTGATGTTTACGTGATATTTAAGATAGTTTTAGGGATATATTCTATTTAAAAAGCTGTAAAAATTATTTATACTTATTACAAAACATTAATTAAAGGCATTAAATGTAATACGATTATATAAAAAAGTATTTATAGGAGATACTACTTCATTACTTTGAGGATGATTTTTTCCCTTCATTAAAACATCCTTGGTAAGTAATAAAATATTAGGTATTTTTATTAACCTAATTGAAAAAAAATGGGGCATTCAAACAACCAAAATATCACATTCGCTCAAATGTATCATTTAAAATTGTTTGAATGTCCCACCAACAATAAGATCTATAGATGATATTCATTAACTTATATTAAATAAATTTTTCCGTACTTTTTATATAAAAAGTCATTTGGAAGGTGTGAAAATGAGTATTGAAAAATTAAAATATGATGAGAACCCTAAAAACTATGTTACATTAGCCGGTTTTGCAAAATCAGGGATAAAAATAGATATAACTTATCCTGTTGACGAAAATGTGACATTTGAATTGTTTTAAGGTTAACAAGCAATTTGCAAGTAGAATATTTGAAAAAATTCAAACAGCTCAATATTAAATTTATTTTTTTTTAAAATTAGTTTGGAAGTATAATTAGCAAATCTTTTAAAATACATAACAATTGTTATCTAAATAATTGGTAATCATGGGGAACAGCAAAATGGTGATTGAAGTTCTAGAAAACAAAATACAGAGTATTGGTGAATTAGAAAATAAGAAAGTGTCTAAAGGACATGTAACACTGGTCGGCGTAGGTAGATTGGGGTTGAGGATAGGTATAAATTTAATACAGGTCCATAGAGGAGGTCCAAAAGAGATCAGTGCTTTTGACGGCCAAAAAATTTCAGAGTCAGATATAATATTTAAGATTCTTGGAGGGAATTTTGGGGATTATAAAGTTGATTTTCTAAAAAGCATTTGCACGCATCCTGAGAGTTTAAGGAAAGTAACTGCATTTAAAGAAGATATAACCAAAAATAATTTAGATCTTATAAAAGGAAATGTTGTTTCCATACAGTCTGCCGGGGGGAATACTATCCCTACTACCGCAGCTGTTATTAAAAGAGCCCATGAAATTGGAGCAAAAACAATAAGTACTGCTGGCGTTTTTGGTATTGGAGAGGAAAAAATAACTGTTATGGATATCTCTGAGGTAGATGATAGTAATCCTGTGGTTAAAGAACTTAGATCGCATGGAATTGAAGAAAATCACAAAATAGTAACTACTGGAAGGTTCATTGAGGACAATATACCAATTACACCTTACGTTTTAGATGCCTATTCTATTATAATGACTAAAGAAATTTTAAAACTATTGATGTGATTATTATGATTAAAGTAGCAACTGCAGAGTGTTTTACACACGGGCATATTGCAAGGGAAATACATGGCTTTTCTCAAGGATATGATGGTGAATTTGGCCCTAATTATAATTTATTAAATGGTATCCCATATGACCTGTCTGTGGTATGTGGGATTTTCGCACCTACATTATCAGCACTTCAAAAAGTTTTAAAAGTAGATCCTCCTGAACCTTTAAAATTAATCCGTGGAATAAAAGTTTACGATGAAGAAAACGACAAAAAAGTGGCAGTTATAATGGCAAAAGCCGTGAAAGATCTTTTAGGAGCTAATATTGGGATTGGAACAACTGCAGGTATTGGAAGGGGAGGTATTGCTGTATCAACTGATGAATATACTGTAGTGGCCAGTTCTGGATTTTATGCAGATATTACAACTCATGATTCATCACGATTACTCAAAAGGCAGGAATGCGGTATCAAAAAAGCATTATCTATTTTTGTGGATGTAATAAATGATGATTGGGATAAACTAATGGAATATGATGATGTCTATGTTTTAGATAAATGAAATTATTTATGGGATTTTCAATAACAGATAAATTTCTAGATTACTTTTAGCAATAAAAATTTTTAACCAAATATTAACTAACCTGAAAATGTAAAAGGAATATTTAAAGAAGTATCATGGGCATTAATTAAAGGAGCAAACTTTACTGGATACTTCCAGTTAAACCCATGATACTGTTTTTTTATGACATTTGGAAACTATTTAATATGTTATCCAGTGTTCCTGTTTCATTGTAAATGCTGGCGTATACCATTATATACCCTGTATTATTTTTGATAAACACCATACCTGTGTAGTAACCTCCGTCTGGGGACATGAACCTGATTTGATGAGCACTGGTCCCAGCTATAGTTAAATTTTTTTCGGATAAAAACTGGCCTCCTTTAGAAGATAATCTGGTCTTTGTTAATTGAGCCCATTTAGATAATGTATTCAGCGCCTGACCTTTACCAGGGGTAACTTTTCCAAAGGTCAAACGATTCTGCTGATTACCCAAGACAAATATGCCTTTACTACTATTTCCTAAATCAAGCAATGTATATTTGGTTTTATTTAATTCAGTCCAGTTTCCAGGATACTGGAAGGTTATACCATCTGCAGAATAGGTTTTATTTTTAGGAATCTCTTCAGTACAACCAGAAATTCCCACTATGGCTATAATTACCATTAAAACAATTAATATAATTTTTTTCATCTAAAATCACCATTTAATATAGTATTAGTTAAGGAACGTTTAAATTAATTTTAGTCCTCTGTTAAATTTATCCATGAGTTTAAAGGAGATATATGGGGGTATTCGGTAGAATAAGGATATTTTCAGTAAAAATATCTGGCGCTGGTTCTAATGTTATATTCTCCCTTTTTTTATTCAACTTAAATTTGAGTTACAAATTAGCTGGTTTTTCTCCCTGATTATCACCTCCAATGATTTTATATTTAAGTCCCAATGAGAGAATGGTCAGGAAAACATAAACTGCTGCCAGGTAGAGATAAACGCTGTGGAACGAAGCAGCGCCAGAAACGCTGAAATCCAGGGCTGAAGCCAAAATTGACCCTCCTAAAAGTGATCCTGTGTTTAATAGTATATTCAAAAGAGCCTGGCCGGATGCTCTTTTTGATTTTTCAGTTTCATCCAGGAATATATAGTAAAGGGCATTGCCAACAATGGAAGCATTCCCAACACCAATAAAAATTAATGAAAATCCAAATGTGTATGGATTAGACGCATAACTCAGGAATAACATTCCTACGGCTGTTATGATACCACCAATCACCATGATTGGTTTTGCACCTGTTTTGTCCAGCAGCTTACCTACTATAGGTGTAGTTATCAGGGAAGCAATGGTCATGGGCAGTATCATATAAGCTGCCATTGAATAATTGAGGTTGAAAGCTACGGCTGCAAAGGTAGATAAGTAATATGTCCCACCCATGGCAAAATAACCAATTAATGTGACTAAACTAGCTATTAGGGTATCTCTCTTTTTTAAAAGGTCAATAGGAAGAATAGGTTCCATAACTTTTCTTTCCACCCACCAGAATCCAATAAGTGCTAAAATGAAGACTGTAAATACCAGATACTGGACAGATGATTGGAACTGTCCGCTTAAGTTGAATATGAAATATGCAATAGAAGCAATAGCTATACTCAGAAAAGTCATGCCTTTCCAGTCAAAACCAGCATATTTTTCGGTAACTTTACCTGAAGGAAGAAGAAAATATCCTAAAAGCACTACTGCCGCAGCTAAAGGTATGTTTATTATAAAAACCCAGTGCCAGCTGTAATTTACAAGAAATCCTGAGATAGCTGGGCCTAAAGAATATACTAATGCTATAATGACTCCGAATGCGCCCAGTATGGTACCTCGGGTTTCATCGAAGTAGTCTCCAATGATGGTGATTGCTAAAACTGATAAAACTGCACCTATTCCTTGAAAAACCCTTCCAATGAGTAAAATTTCAAAAGATTGTGAGAATGCTGCAGTTACTGTTCCAAATAAGAATAAAATTGCATTTAAAATATATATATATATTTTCTACCATACCGATCAGATAGTTTAGCCATTATTGGAGTTCCTAACATCAAAAATAGAATTTCAATGTTGAATATCCATGTTATAACACTTTCATTAACTCCAAAAGATTTTTGTATTGATTCTAAAATAGGGCTGATGGTTGAACCATCTATAGCTATCAACACAGCACCGGCAAAAATAACTGCCAGAATTCTAGACTTTAAGCTTCCAAACATCAAATGCCTCATCACTTTTGTTTTAGGATTATATTACTCTACTATAAATAATTATGCTTCTAGAATTATTACTAAATTAAGTTAAAACATTGGAAAAGTAATATTTGATTGAACTGGAGAAAAATTAAATGGTAAAATCATAAATGGGTTAAATTTGAATTACAAATGAAGTATGATTTTAATTTAATACAGATTAACACATTTTTAATGTATTTGTTAACAAATACGTGATATTAAATGTAATTAGGTTGCTAACTGTAAACTATTTTTAATTAGTTAATAGTAAGGGAGAACAACAAAAATTAGTAGTTATATAGGTTAATCAGTGAAAAATCTTTGTAATATATTGGAATTGGAACTGATGATGTATCGAAAAGAGTGGTGTTGCTATATCAACTGGTGAATATACTGTAGTGGCCAGTTCTGGATTTTATGCAGATATTACAACTCATGATTCATCATGATTACTCAAAAGGCAGGAATGCGGTATCAAAAAAGCATTATCTATTTTTGGGATGTGTGGGGTGGTGATGTTAATAAAATAGAAGGATATGAAAATGTTGAGATTATAAAATACTGAAAAATGAATTTGAAAAATTAGTGAATCACTATATTATTACTTTTTACTGTATTTTTAGTATGTTTTTATTGATTTTGTAATACTCTAATTGATAACTCGTTTATTATTTTTTTAAGGAGTATAACTTATATTTTTTTTATAAAACTACATATTGGCTAGTTTTTAATTCTTTAAGATTACTATCTCGTTTAATACTAACTTAAGTTTTATATTATGATTTATATGTTATTTATGGGCATCATACATAGTTAAATATTAACTATAAAGTTAGTAATGTCTATTATTAAATTTCTATTGATTTTATTGAATACGCTGAAATTTATTACTAACTGTAGATGATTTAGTTAAAAATTATTAATTTTTTCCAATTTTTATTACTAAAGCTGAGACTTTGAGCTTGAAAGTAATAATAACAAATTAATAACAAGTATTAAATATAACTGTGCTATAAATTGAGTTTGTCAACAAAAAGGAGGTGAAAATATGAAAAATAGGACAATTAAGCGAAATATGGTATTACTAGTGTTAACAGTTCTATTTACGCTGTTTATTTGTGGTGCAGCGTCAGCTGCAGATTCATCAACTATTGGAGGTAATGGTACTAGTTCAGATTTGAACTTATCTGTACAGAATAGTACTGATTCTGTATCGCAGTTATCTTCACAAAATAATAGTCCTGTAGTAGATCCCATAATCGGCGTGAAAGTGGGTTATGAGTATTCTTCGGATTCTATTAATCCCGAAATAACTGTCAAGGATAGCAAGGGTACGAAAATTAATGTCACCAAGACTTATGACATGGCTTTTGAAGGTTATAGACTGAGTTTTGATTATGCAGGAGCTGTAAATGGTACTAAGTTCAACGTTAGTGTTTCTGCACCAGGTTATACTACCCAAAGTCAGATGATCGGCGTGTTTTTAAACTCTGCCAATGCTACAGACACTAACCTGTACGGCAGCGCAACTTTCAACATGAAAGCTACTGCTGCTTATAAATTAGGTCGAGAGGTAACTAAAAAGGCAGATCAGCTTTTAAACTTTTCAAAAGCAGATAAAGTGCTGGTTATAACTACTGCTGGTTTAGCGTATTTAAATGGGACCACAACTGAGGACTGTTTGGAAGGTATTCTAAACGGTTCTGGCGGTAAGATCAGTTACGGTCAAGGAAACCTGCTAACATTCCAATCAACTAGAACAGATCCACTGGATTTCTGCTTTGTGGTTATGAATGGGAATTCACTGACTGCAGCGTTCTTCAAGAATGGTTCATTAAAACCAGCTTATAAAGGTACTTTCTCTGCTATCAACCAGACTTTATGGGAGAAAACCATTGTTCCAACATTTGGTGATGATGCATTTGGCTATGTCAGCCTGGCTAATGCCTGGAAAGAAGGATTATCAACAGACATCCTGAGACAAGCTGCATACCACGGCCATGTTTGTCTGGGAACCATCAGCGGGCAGGCTATGATAAGTCTCCTGCTCAAATATTACCCTCCAGGGGTATATGGAGATGATGGAGAACTGGAAGCAACAAGTTACAGGGCAGTTAGTGTGCCAGGTAATTCAGATGATGACGCTTTCATCTATTCCTTGGATTTAACCTCAGGAAAACGTTCTTGGGTTGGATATGAAACCAGCAACACAGGTGCCGCTGACAACATGGTTGGGTTCATCCGATGGTGTGCATCAACCAACACAGGAACTCTTATAATAATGGCTTTCGATGAAGACAAAGTGGTACAGGCATACAAGAATGAAACAGGCCTCACAGCTTACTCAGGTATAGCATCCGAGTTAAAATTCAATGCATGGTTAATAAACAAATTAGAAAATGACCCAGATTCTCTTGTGGATATCCTGTATGTTTTCAATATAACCGCAGAAGTTCACAACAACCTGACTGGAGGAGTCGACTCCAAAAATGTTGTATGTGATGCACTTGGATTGGACATGGACTACATATTAGGACTTGGACTGACAAATCTAGTGGAACAGAAAAATGCTACAAACTACACTACTGGAAACCTAACCGAGGATCAGATCAAACAGATTGGAATAGATGCTGCTAACAAAGCCATTGCATTATTTGCGGCAGACGGCATTACTCTGGAGAAAGATGACCCTAACCTCACAGTCTTCACATCTGCAGGTTATGTACGTGTCAATGAACAGGTAATGGACATGGTTTTTGATGGAATCTACGATGTCTTAGGATCCAGACTTTCCAGAGCAACATTACTATCACAGCACAATGCAAGGTTCAATCCGTTATTCTTCCAGTTCACCCTGGTACAAAATGGAACTTATATCAGTAAAACTCTTACCTACGATCCAGAAACAGGTAATTTTACTGTAAAGAACGGATCTAGTTGTATAATAGACCAGGTACTCCCGTACGACCCACCATACGATGTCTTAATGGCATGGTTATGGCACAACCACGTCTGTGGAGGTAGTTCAACAGGATATTTAATCACTGACTACGTTTATGATAATTTCCCTATAGGAGAAGATGAACAGTACTCTTACGTATCTACCAATGACATCTGTAGAGATGATATTTTATCATATCTCTTAGGAGTTTCTGCAGGATCTGGAACCTATTATAACCAGCGAATGGAGTCAGCAGGTAGTGAAGTTGGAATTATCAGTATATATGACAGCAAAACTAAAACCCGAAGAGTAGCTATACTAAATTTGACCAGTCCCAAATTTTCAGGTGGTAACTCTTATGAAAACTATATAAATCTATATAAAGTACTCCAAAAATACGACGACTGGAATTCACCAGAGTGTCTTGCGGAGTTAGCGACTATACCCAACCTGATTTCTGGACCGTCAATAACTAGGACTGTTGATACTTGGGTAACTGAAGAAGAGTGGCAAGCAATCATATCTGGAGGCAATGGATCTCTTAATGCTCTGGAGTATATTAAGAGCTTACCTGTGCGTACACAAGCAGATCTCATAAGTTTACTGAATCAGAATCAGAATGGTACTCATAATCAGAATGGTACTCAGAATAATAATGGAACTGCTGTAGTAGAAGCTCCTGATGGAGTTCAAGGCAATTCTCAGGGTACTTCAAGCAGTGGTACTGGTTCTGCTACTGGATCTGTAGGTGATTCTGGACCTACTGTTAGTGCAGCTACTCAAACAGAAGTTACTACTGATGAAGGAACTCCTAGTGATGGAAGTAATGCTTATGAAGTTTCCAAAGCTTCTCCTAATTCTGAAGAGTCTGATTTGAACTATGCATTAATAGCTTTAGGAGCTGTTCTCTGCGGAGGACTTCTTGTGGTAGGGTTCTTTAAAGGTAGTATCCTGGGATTCTTGAGGAAATAAAATATTTTTCCCTTTTTTTTATTTTTTAAATAGTTTACAATTTAAAGGAGATGAGCTTATAAAACACATAAAAAAATTCAGTGTCTTGTTAATATCTACGATGGTTTTTGTTTTAGTTTTTTGTAGTGCTGCAGCGGCACATCCAGGACACGGTACAGTGTATCCTGAAGAAGTTACTTCTGATCAAACATCAGATCAGAGCACGAGTAGTGGAACAACAGGTACCAGTGGTACAAGTACAAACACTAAAAAGAGTACGGGAAGTGCAAGCAGTACAGGAAGTACATCAGGCGCGAGCAGTACAAATACTGGAAAGTCAGTACAATCTGGAACATCTTCAAGTAACGCTGATTCTGATGATTCTGGAGATCAGTCTGTGGATGATACATCTGAACCGAGTAAAGTTGATAATACAACTTCTGATTCCAACACGTCTGATACAAATACAACTTCCAAAAATTCAAACAACTCGCCGTGGAACACTGCTGCTATTGCAGTATTTATGGTAGTAGGATTGGGAGCTGTTGGGCTCTTTTTAAAGGGCAGTTTATTCAAATAGTGTTTACTTGCATACTAAACATTTAAATTTAAAAAAAGGAGGTTTTATTCTGCATTTACCTGATGGACTTATACCGTTATGGCAGGCTGCGATTTACTGGATTTTAACCATTATTATACTGGCAGTGTATATATTCAAACTTTCCAGAACGGAGGAAAAGGAAAAGAAAATTGTGGCAACGGCTATATTTGCAGCCGCTACATTTGTAGCATCATCATTATCGATACCATCACCATTTGGAGTACCTGTGCATTTTTTCCTGATACCTCTGGTGGTGATTTTGCTTGGTCCTCTAAGCGGTGTTGCAGTGGAATTTTTATGCCTTATTGTACAGTTTTTCTTTTTGGGAATGGGAGGCATAACTTCTTTAGGTGCTAATACTGTGACTATGGGAATAGTACTGAGCTTTTCAACGTATCTTTTCTATAAACTAACTTTAGATCTTGATAAGAGGTTAAGTGTTTTTGCAGGCACATTAATGGGAATAGCCATGGCTACAATAGCCCAGGCCTTGATGCTGGTCTCAGCAGGAGTTGCAACATTAGACATGTTAATGGCTACGTTGATTCCATTCTATTTGTTTGTAGCGGTTATTGAAGGGATTGCGAACGTATTCATCGTATCGGCACTATCAGGCGTTAAACCTGAACTTTTAACATTGAATAAGGGTGAGGAGATCTTAAAATGAAAATAAAAGTTATATGTCTATTGATTTTGATAATGGGGACCGTAGTATCTGTCAGTGCCCATGGGGTGGATGTTACACCTCAATCAACCATTGTAATTGCTGATAATTCAAGCGGGGTACTGGCCAAGAAAGTGGTGGATGAAATGGGAGTGAATGCCAGTGTCTACAGATTTACATCTGATGATGAAGTTGCCCATCAACTTGAACACGCACTATCTAATCCAAATAAAAGAATTCTGGCAGTGGCCTATCAGGGCACGGTTAGTGAATTTATAGCCAATAACTCCAATGTGTCAAATAGGGTATTTGTATGCTCCGCCGACGAGATGGATATTAAAAATGGTTTAACTCTGTTAACTTCAAATAACAGTAGTGGAGGATTTGCAACGCCGTTTGCAGCAGGTATTTTAATTGGTGTTATGGGGGGCCTTGCAGGGGGCGCTTTCTGGATGAAAAGGAAGATTTCATGAAAATTTAATTTATTCTTTTTATTTTTAAAGCTAAGGGTATTTTTAGGTGGTTTTATATGTTCTGAGTTTTTGGCAAATATTTTGAGGTTTTATTTCATCTTCTTCAAATTTTGCAGTGACATAAACTTAATTATATAACTTTTTCCATGTGCACGGTCCCTAATTCATTTTTCATGTCTCTGGTAATTCTATATCCCTTTGAGAGCCAGAAATCCAGTGAACCATCCACTATCTTTTGTGTATGGAGGTACAGGTTTTTATAACCTTTATCTTTGCAGAACTTTTCTGCGGTACTTACTAACTTGGAGCCAACACCGTTTCTTCTCCATCTTTTATCTATAAAAACTCTCCAAATGCTTGCAGTACTTTTTGAATTATAAATCCCATTAAATATATTATAATTTTTGTCATAAGCTCTTATTCCAAGAGTTCCTATTAAATTTCCTGTATTTTTATGGGTTGCAAGTAAAAATACGCTTTTATCAGGTTTAATGTAATAGTCTTCTATGTTTATGATATCATGGTGGTATTCTGGAACGTACCCGTAGCCAAATTCTTCATTTATTATTTTAAAAATGAAATTTTCTACACCGTAATGTTTTATGTCTTCTGTTTTCAGCTGTTTTATATTGAAATAAGTAATATGAACCTCTCCTTTGCTGCATGTTGCATTGTTTAATACTTTTTGAATGAAAAAGTCCAGTTAAGTAATACACATTACTATATCTATATTAACTGACAATATAATATACAACAAGGATATTTAAACCTATTGTCAACTGGAGAATATCTAATGGAAACACCAGTAATTGAAACAAAAAATCTAAATTATGATTACCCTTATGGAACACATGCAGTTAAGGATATCAACATTAAAATCAAAAAAGGGGAAAAAGTTGCTTTTATTGGTTCAAATGGTGCAGGTAAAGCTACTATCTTTTTACAATTTAACGGTATTTTAAAACCTGTATCCAGAAAGATTAATATTTCTGGAGAAAAAATGGAATATAAAAAGGAAGTTTTAACCAGAATAAGGCAGGAAGTAGGTATTGTTTTTCAAAATCATCATGATCAGCTTTTTGACTCTACTGTGGTAGAAGATGTCGCATTTGGACCTATGAATCTAGTTTTATCAAAAGAAGAAGTTAAAAAAAGAGTTGACGATGCCATATAATATATAGAAATGGAAGAATATAAAAAGAAAGCGCCACATCACCTGAGCGGAGGTCAAAAAAGAGAGTCGCAATTGCAGGTATCCTGGCCATGGAGCCAAAGATACTGGTACTATATGAGCCTACAACAGGATTGGGCCCTTATGGTGCTTCAAATATTAAAAACACTCAATAAACTAAACAAGGAACGAATGACAATTCTTTTAACCAGTCGCGATGTGGATTTATGAATGCATCATGGGGAGATAGCAGGGGAAGGTTCACCAGAGGAGATATTTTCCAGCCCAGAACTGGTAAAAAAGACATTTAAGACAGCCACAGGTTGCAGACTTCTTATATAATTTAAAAAAGGAAGGAATAGATATCAAAGTTAAATTAACCGTGAAGGAGGCCCGTGATGAGTTGTTACATTTACTGGGATAAGATTTTAAAAATTTCCCAAACTTTAAGTAAATTTAATGACTTTGAGTCAAAAAAGTTACCTTTAGATAAAATTTTACATTTGCTTGGGGAAATAGAAGAAATTGCTCACGATAAAAATATTGGATTTGATGATGCAAAGCACATATTAAGCGATAAAAAGATGGGTCCCGCCCTGGATGTAATTAGAGAATTCTACATTGATGTAGCGGAAAGGTTAGAAGTTGAAAAAGCACAGGACATACTTCAGTCCCATGACCCCTGGAAAACATTAGAATCGTTTTATTTCTTTGATCGCTATCAAAAACTAATTCAAAATGAACATGGACTTATTCCTTTTGTACCTGACGAAAAAATAGTGTTTATTGGGGGCGGACCACTTCCCCTAACTTTGATAATGCTCCACAAATTTTATGGGATACATGGTATAAGCATAGAAATTATTCCTGAAATTGCTGCACTTTCAAAGGAAATAATAAAAAAACTGCGTTTAGACCAGCATATAGATGTGGTAGTTGGAGACGAAACACAGCTCAACAATTTGGATTATGATGTGGTGATGGTGGCTGCACTGGCCGAACCCAAAGAGCGAGTTTTTGAGAATGTAAAAAAACAGATAGATCCATCTATTCCTGTTATCTACAGAACTTATATGGGTATGAGGGCTATTTTATATGCTCCAGTTACAGAAGATGTACTTAGGGGATTTAAAATAGAAAACATGGCTTTACCTACAGGTAAGGTGAATAACACATCGGTGCTCATTAAAAAAGAAGTTTAAAACGTCAAATCCTTAATACAACTTTTTTACAGACCTTAGATCCTATTCTATGAAACTCTAATTTTTTATTTTGAATTTTAGTCTGAAGAAGTTTCTATTAAATAAGTTAGGATACATTAAAACACGATTATTTCATAGAGTAATACTAGACTAATTATTGTAATACTTTTGCCCTGTTTTAAGCCGTTTTAGTAATATTCTTTATATTGCAGTTTGGATATATACTAAAGTGTGTATTAAAACAGGGATGCATTTGAATTTCTATGAAATAAAAAAAAGGCAATAACAATAAATTTAATTAAAATGATTTAAAAATATACGGTGTTTTAAAGGTATAACTTTAAAAAACAGTGAAATGAGAAATGTAAACTGGTTTTAGGAAAAAATAAATCGTGAAGGTGTTTAAATGAGCTGTTACAAATACTGGGGAAACATAGTGAATATATGCAAATCACTTGAAAAGTACGATGGCTGTAAAATAGGGGAATATCCTTTAGAAGAGGTTATACCTATCTTAGATGCTGTTGAAATCATTGCACATGATGAAAGTATTGATTTTGACTCAGCAAAACACATACTGGAAAATGAAAGGATGAACCAGGCCCTCAATACTATAAGGAAGTTCTATGTTGATGTTGGAACCAACCTGGAAATAGATAAGGCAAAAGAGATACTGGAAGCTGAAGATCCATGGGCCAAACTTTCATCGTTCCACTTCTATCGCAGGTATGAAAAGCTTGTAAACAACGAAGAAAACCTTGCAAAGTTCTCAAAAGGGGATAAACTCGTTTTTATAGGTGGTGGGCCTCTTCCTTTAACAATTATAATGTTCAATAAGTTTTTCGGCGTTAAAGGTACCAGTATTGAAGTAGTTCCGGAAATAGCGGATCTTTCAAGGAAAGTTCTTGAAAAACTTGGACTTAGCTCTCAGATAAATGTTGTTGATGGGAATGAAACTGTACTTTCCCACATGGACTATGATGGTGTTATGGTTGCGGCATTTGCAGAACCTAAAATGAGGGTTTTTGAACATGTTCACGAATCAGTTGAACCTGAAACCAAGATTCTTTACAGGACTTACAGTGGTATGAGGGCCATTCTTTACACGCCTATAAAACATGAGGATTTAGATGGTTTCACGGAGCTTGGAAGGGTTTTTCCAACAGGTAAAGTAAACAATACATCGGTACTTATTAAGAAGATAACATAAATTTATTTTTAAAGTTCTGTAAAAATTATCATATATTTATGAAATTATTTTTAAACTTCATGCAGTTACCTAAACATCACACTTGAACCATGAAATGTTATCTAATTTATTCAAACTTTTTACAAGGCTTTTTTAATTATCTTCTTAAGTGGTAAAATGGATTTGGAATACTTAAAAGATCTGAAAAAATGTGAATTGTGCAGCTGGAACTGTCAGGGTAAACAGGCTCGAAGGCGAGCGAGGAATATGCAGGGCCAGCATTCCTGAGGTAGCATATACAAGCCTCACTCCTATGCTGAAAAGTTATAGTTTAACACTACGGGGATGTTCTTTTAAATGTATGTACTGCAACGCTTACTGCATCTCGCAGTATCCTGATTCGGGATGGATGTACAGGGGTTATGTGCAACCAGAAAGTATGGTTCAAGAAGCCTTAAAATCTTTTAAAACTTCTTTTGCTCGAAGTAGGGACATAACTAAACTTAATTTTACTGGAGGAGAACTTTCTATTCACATACTCTATTTAGAAGCAGTAACGTCGAGAATGAAAGAAGAAATCCCTGAACTGAAAATTGGGATGGCTACAAATGGATTTTCCACACTTAAAACCATGAAACGACTGGTAAAAATATCGTCCAGTATCAATTTTGAAATAAAAGCATTTGACGATGAAATACACCATGCAATTACAGGTGCCACAGTGGGCCCAGTTTTAAAAAATGTTGAATGGTTAATGAGAAAGCATCCTGAAAAAATTAGAGTATTGAGAACTGTGGTTATACCCAGTATTAATGATTCTCAAGTCCTTAAAATAGCTCAATTTATTCAAGATATAAATCCCGATGTCCAGTATAGATTAGTTGGGTTTAGACCACATTTTATGTTTTACTATCATCGGGGCACCTCTAAAGAATTCATGCAGGAACTGGTTAAATCATGTAAGAAACTGGGAATGAAAAAAATAGATTACTCAGGTTATTATCCTTCTGAAAATGGTTTCAAGAAGCACGATAATAAAAAAGGAATAAAGCGAGCTTATAGCTATTTGAATGCTGCAGGATGCTACTAATGGCCTAGAAATTGTGGAATGTGCGTCGAAAAAAAACCATTGCCCGGCTGTAGTTAGGAACCTGGACCAATCTGCCTAAAGAATGAAATTTTAGAAACAGGCTGCAGAGCAGTATCTAGGCAATGTTACCATATCATGGTTTCGCCTGAAGATTATATTAAAATGATAAATGAAGGCTTTAATTATAAAGCATACAATAGCCTAAAAATAAATTGAACTTTGATAAAAATATAATACTTTTAAAAGTTGCTTAGGTTTAGGTTATTATTAATCAAGAATTTTTAGATGGAACTGGAGTGTTCCATATATATTCTTAATTTAAATTAGAAATAAGAAAAATGTTTAAAACTATCTCTTAACATTCTTTTTCTTATTTCCAGTAGATGTATTACAGGCCATTCTTGTACCTTTACCCTTTGCATATATTCCATATACTTTGTTTTTTTTGGTTGTATTTCTAGCAACTTGAGCTTTAGCACCTGTAGAATAAATTCCACTTCCTTTATTGCAAGAAGCTGTGTTATAGAATAAAGATGCGGATTTACCTGCAGAATAAATACCATTCTGGTAGTTGCTGTTTGCTGTATTTTTATAGATGTATGCTGAAGATCCTGTAGAATATATTCCACTACCCCTGTTAGAGTAAGCATTGTTTGAGAATATGGTAGAAGATGAACCCAAAGAACAGATTCCATGAATTTTATTGGAATAAATTTTATTGCCGTAAATAAAAACCTTTGATCCTTTAGAATGCACTCCATATTTATTGCTGTAGATAGTATTAGAATCTATCAAAGCGTTATAACCATAAGAATTGATGCCGCAGTTGGAATTGGATGAAAGTTTATTTTTAATGATTTTAACAGTGGATCCTGTTGAATATATTCCATTAATGGAGTTTTTAGTCATGTTGCAGCAGTAAATAGTCGTCTGGTAAGATGAAGACATGATACCATTTTGCTTGTTTGAATTAGATGTGGAATTTCTTATTAAAGCATTTGATCCTGTAGAATAAATTCCGTTTAAAAGGTTGTAGTTTGTTTTGGCATAAATTATATTGACTTTAGATCCAGATGAGAGGATTCCATTATTCTTATTGGAATTTGCTGTGATACTCACTAGATTAGCACCCGAACCTGTAGAATGAACTCCATTTTTTAAATTAGAAGATGCGATAACATCTGATATGATGGCATTGCTGCCTGCAGAATGTATGCCATTCCATGTATTGTTGCCTGCACTGACCACTGTGTAAAGGTACAGATTGCTGCATGTGGAATATATCCCGTTTTTAGTATTATTATTGGCAGTAACATACCATACACTGGCATTATTTCCAGCAAGATAAATACCATTCCATTTATTGGAGTTAGCACCTAAAACAAGACTCATTTGAAGGTTATTCCCTGTCGAGTAAATACCATTCTGGCTGTTGCTGGATGCATCATAAATAAAGTACAGTGTAGCGTTGTTTCCAGAGGTGCGTATTCCATTATTTTTATTGCCTGCGGCATAGCTGTAGCTTATTTGGGCATTATTTCCTGTAGAATAGATTCCATTTAGGGTATTGTAACTTAGTGTTGAGGAGGATACTGTGTTATTAGCACCCGATAGGTAGATACCATGTAATGTATTATATTTAGATTCAATGCAACTGAATTTGTTTCCGATGCCTGTGGAGTTAACACCTGAGTAACTATTTAACCATGCATAAGAATTGTTAACCATATTATTGTTTCCAGTTACATACATACCGTTCATATCATTGTAATGAGTATATGACTGGGATATGGTGGCATTATTTCCTTTAGAATAAATTCCATGTTCTTTATTGTAATTAGCATCGTTTAAAGTGAGATTTGCATGATATCCTCCTGAATAAATGCCTGATTTCTTGTTGTACTTGGACGAACTGTTGTAAATTGTAACATTATCTCCAGAAGAGCTAATTCCATGGGCATTATTCCATGTTACATTAGTGGCATTGAGATTAGCGTTATTTCCCTTGGAATTTATTCCATTTTTGCCGCAAAAAGAAATAACACTGCTTTTTATGGTGGCTTTATTCCCGGAAGAGATTATTCCGTCATTGCTGCTGGAGTAAATGCTATTGTTTTCCATATAAACATTATTTCCAGTTGAATTTATTCCATTTAATCCATAATAAATCTTATTGTTCGTTATGGCTGCATTACTTCCAGATGAACTTATCCCGTCTTTTCTGCTGGAATTAATGTAATTGTTTTCTATATGTGCATTATTTCCCGCAGAATTCACGGCAGAAAGCGTACTCCCGTTAATTGTATTATTGGAAACAGTAACATTGTCTCCTGAAATCTTAATGCCGTCTCTGGCAGAAGAGACAATGCTATTATTGTTTATAATTGCATTATTTCCATTTACTTTTAAAGAACCATTGATATTAAACCCAGAAACATGGGTACCATTAGCTGTACTTAAAATTTGGATAATATCACTGCTTCCATCACTAAAAAGGCTCACATTACCTCTGGCCAAAATAGATACTTGCTTATCAAGGATTATTGCTACATTTTTATATATGCCGTCCATAAATGTGAATGTATCCCCTTTTTTAAGCGTATAATCAACACCATTCAGGTTGAAGATGCTTGAAATCCCTGTAGAAGTAAATATACTAGTATAACTAGTATTATTCACATTATAATTTGCTGCAGAAACTGTACCTGTCATGCACAGGATGGCGAAAGCCATTATTGCAGTTAAAATTATTTTTTGTTTAAATAACATTGTTATCGCCCCTGATTTTATATAAATATCCGAAGTTCTCTTTAAAAAATTGATAAAAAGTCACGTTTTTATATTAAAATTATTAGTAGCTCTCAGTTATATTTAAATTTTTCTAAAATAGAGTAATACTCTAAATAATAATTTATTAGGATATTAAAACGAAAAATATTAATTAAATTAATATATTTAGTTATATAATGCTATTATCAAGTTATTTTATTTATTTATTTTATAATTGTTATCGAAAAATTTAACTGAATCAGATTCCTGAAAAAATGAATATTTATGCGCTTGATTTTAACATGAAATGCATTTAATTAAATATGCATATGGTGCTGGTTTTTTAATTTTAAAAAGTATGCTGCTTATGTTTTTAAATATTCATCAAAACATGGAATACACATAACACTGCCCTTTTTTATCCGCGCCCTGTGTACTGCAACGAGTTCTCCACATATATCACATTTAACAGACTGGAACATCTGGATCTTATCGGGGATTTCAATTTCTGTGGTTTTTATATTGAACAATTCATCATAGGGCATGTCCAGAATTTTTTGAGTTATTTCATTTTTTTGATTTTCAAATTCCATTTTATCTTTGCTGCTGGCTGATCCAGAAAATATTTTGTCCCGGAGCATGTCAAATTCAGGATACATTTCGTCTATATTTTTATTTAAAGATAAACGCACTGCATCTCCAGTATTTTTATTTATGAATGTGTATACATGTTTTCCGTGGTCTTTAAATATTAAATTACCTTTTCCAAAGGTACAGCCGGTAATAACCTGCACTGCATCTATGCTGCAGCTGTCATTTTCTACGATTGTCAAAAGCTTTTCATCGGTTATATTGAGTTGTTTAATGGCTATTTTTCCTGCCATGTATCCTATAGCTGTTCCTGGGCAAATATGGCCATGGAATTTGACAACATCTAAAAATTTTCTATTTTTAGTGTTCAGGAAAATTTCTGATTTTCCTTCAACATCTAAAAATTTTCTATTTTTAGGGCCTTTGAAAACTTTGTTTTCGGGGTGCAAATCGTAGATTTGCAGGTTTTTATTTTTGGGGAGATAAAATGTATTACTTAGTTTATCTTCCGAAAAATGACATATTTTCTTTGATTTTTCCATTTTATCACCTGTCCTCAATTTCACGTGATTTTTATTTCCAAATAGTTTTAAGAACATATGGGCTGCAATAAGTAATAGTTAAATTATTTTTAATTATTTATTGCTTTTAAAGACTTCCTGCTTATTGTTGCAATTGGTTCTCGATTTTTTCCTATTTTGGATTAATAATAATCTTAGAGAGTGTGCACTGCATGTATGAATTTCTTTAAGCCATTTATTGTATTTTATTTCATTTTCCATGTTTTATGCCTATTTAAACTTTATTTTGAATAATTACTGTTCAAATCGGTTTATCCTTATTTCATGATTTAGGAATAAGATGAATACAGTCCTAAAAATATTCCATTTTTATCTTATAAAACTTGGTATGATGTGATATTATGTAAAAATAAGTGGTAAAATCCATATTATGTTTTATTAACATTTGAATATAGATAATATCGTGTGTATTCTGGGCGCCTCTATTTTAAACTTTCTAAACATTACATTACCACTAATAATCATTAAATTTTAACCTATATAAATATTAGCTTTTTATTAAATAGTATTAATATTTCAATTAAATTTAAATGAAAATTATTACGATATCTCTATGGATTTCTGGGCTAATTGTAAAAATATTTTATTTTATATTCGTAATTTCTATAAATTAATAAGAAATAAAGTTTTTCATCTTTTAGAGTAATAAATATACTTATTTATTACTAAAAAGCAAGTATTGGGGTTAAAAGTAATAATAAAAATAAAATAGAAAGTGTTAAATATATTGAAAACCAATTTTCTGTCTGTGATGGCAAAACCACTGTAAAGTATTATTTAAACACGAATTCGTTGGCATAATTATTAATTAATCCCTCTTTGCCATCACTTTTTCTTCTTAAATATAACTTAACCTTCAATTGAGGTGTTAAAATGGAATCTGGTAAAACAATTGAATCAAATAATATTAAAGAACAACTTATGAAACTTGGAAGAGGATCTGGAGATAAAGATACATGCATTGCATGGGTAAAATTTCCCTATAGCAAAAGCAACCTGAAAATAATAAAAGAATCATTAAAGGAACTAAATTGGAATAAAAAAGATTATAGGTTAACATATGATGAAAACATTATTTTTATAGATAAAGAACTGCTTTAGAAAGAGTATATTAAAAATTTTTAAATTAAGTATATATTTTTTAGTTAGGTATTACAATTTTGATTAAATTAGCCTTGAAAGTAATAATACGAAGTAAATAGAAAGTATTATATAGAAAAAGCACTAATTCTTCTTTGTAGTGGTAAACGCATTGATTAAGTATTACAATTAGTTAGAAATAGCTTCTTTAATTATTACTTTGCTATTTTAGCATGAATCCTCACACTAAAATATTTTCTTAGGTATTTAAGAGATTGAATATATCAAAAACTTTTAACCAATGAGGTATAAGGCATTTAAATCTTATTTTAAAATTTAATGTCCTATACCTTTTGAGGGATTATAATGAATTACAAGGATGATGTTGAATTATTAAAAATGAAAAAAATAATAACATTAGATTTAGTAATTAAAAAATTAATAGAATTAGATTTTGACTTTGAAAAAAAAGCTACCTGTGTTGCGTGGGTAACTTTTCCATACAGTGAAGAGAATTTAAAAACAGTAGAAACTGCTTTAAGAAAGCTTAATTGGACGGCTGAAGAATACATATTAAACCATGATGAAGATTTTATTTTTGTTGAAAAAGATATAACTCATTAAACTGTTTTTTAGGGCATGCTTCTGACATTTAGCTTTGATAGTAATGGGTTTGTAATTTTATTAAGTTATAGATAATGATATGTCTTGTGGATTTAAATAGCCCCTTAATTCCATACGCCCAGAACTCCTGATTAAAGGAAAGTTCAACATGTAAGTTAATCTTTTTGTGTAAATTTTTTCATATAATCATGTATGTCTTTTGATTCTAAGAAATCTATAAGAATGGGGTCTTCCTTAATATTCATATAGATTGTATAAATTTTATAGTAAATGAGTACATCACGGAGGAATTATCACTATGATAACTGTAGAAGATGCTATGGCTAAAGATGTAGTTAAATTTAAAGATGTTGATACAATAGCTTATGTTACAGAAGTTTTAAGGGGAAAAAATATAAGTGGGGCCCCAATAGTTGATGAAGATAATAAGGTAATTGGTATCGTAAGTGAAGGGGATATAATGAGACTTATTGAAGTTCATTCTCCTAACCTTAACCTGCTTTTACCAGCCCCATTTGATTTAATTGAACTTCCTGTAAGAATGGAAGTTGGATATGAAGAGATAGCAAACGATGTAAGAAAGGCAGCATCTGTTTTAGTCGGCGAAATAATGACCAAAAAAGTCAGAACCACAAAAAAAGACGCTTCAATTTCTGATGCAGCAGCATTAATGGATAAACATAACGTCAACAGGCTCCCTGTAGTTGATGAAAATAACAAATTAGTAGGTATTGTAACAAGGGGAGATATCATAGGTGCTTTGGTGAGGAAGGAATGAGTAAGCGAATTGCTATTTATGGTAAAGGTGGAATTGGAAAATCCACTATTGTTTCCAATATAGCTGCAGCCTATTCTAAAGATTATAACGTGCTTGTAATTGGATGTGACCCTAAAGCTGATACAACAAGGACTCTTATAGGTAAAAGATTGCCTACTATCCTTGATATTGTAAAAAAAAAGAAGAACGCATCCATTGAAGAGGTTTTATTTGAAGGATATGGAAATGTTAAATGTGTGGAAAGTGGAGGTCCTGAACCTGGAGTTGGATGTGCTGGAAGAGGCGTTATAGTTGCAATGGGGCTTCTAGACAAACTGGGAACATTTTCTGATGATATAGATATTATTATCTATGACGTGCTTGGAGACGTGGTCTGCGGTGGATTTGCAGTACCTCTTAGGGAAGATTTCGCTGACGAAGTTTATATAGTGACTTCTGGGGAGTATATGGCATTATATGCTGCCAATAATATCTGCAGGGGTATTAAAAAGCTTAAAAGTAACCTTGGAGGCATCATCTGCAACTGCCGAGGAATTGAAAATGAGGTTCAGATTGTAAGTGAATTTGCGGGTAAAGTTGGAAGCAAGGTTATAGGTGTTATTCCTCGCAGTGAAATGGTTCAAAAGAGCGAAATCGACGCAAAGACCGTTATTGAGAAATTTGGAGAATCTGAACAGGCTGATCTTTATAGGAAGCTTGCAAAATCTATATGCTCCAATGAAGATTTTGTTATTCCAGAACCTATGGGTGTAGATGAGTTTGATGAATTCTTTAGAGGATTTCAATAATTCCGTCACAAATCCTCAAAAACCCTGTTTTTTGCGGTTTGGAAATTACAAATCTACAAATATTTGTAGATTTGTAAACTTGCGAAAAAGTCGCAAGAATTATAAATTTCCTTAACTCAAATTTTTTTTTATTTTTGAAGGGTTTTCACAATCTTTGATTGTGATACCCAGAAATCATAGATTTCACTGATTTATTTTTTTAAAATTGAAATGTGGCACTTGTAATTGTAAGTGTCTAAGATCAGGTATTTGGGTAAAATATTAATATTGATCTGTGATATTCTAATTTCATTTTTGTGGATATGTGCAAAAGCATTTATGTGCATTATTTCTCTAAATTTTTAATATTGTACCAAAAAGATGGTATGAATCGACTTTATGTGAGTAAAAATGATATGATTTTTAAAATAATCACAGGATTAAACGATAAATATATATAGGATAGTTTAAATAGGATATATTGACAAAACAAAAATGAGGTGAATGTTTATGGCAGAATTACCATTAGCTCCAGTCGGAAGAATCATAAAAAATGCTGGTGCTCAAAGAGTAAGCGAAGATGCAACAGAAGCTTTAGCAAAAGCTTTAGAAGCTAAAGGCGAAGAAATAGCAGCAGAAGCTGTTAAACTCGCAAAACACGCTGGAAGAAAAACAGTTAAAGCATCAGACATAGAATTAGCTGTTAAAAATTTATAAATTTTTTTAATGTAGCCAAATCTTGGCAGGGTATGCCTTAAACACTGTTAGTGTTTAAAGCCGGTGAATTCAGGTTCAGCGGCTGCAGAAGTTTTATAAACTTCTGTAAGGCTCTACTTTTTATTTTTCACTTAAATCTATTCAAATTAACATGCTGCTGTAAAATACTCATACTTTTTTTAAACTGTTTTAATTTTAAGCTCATTAAACCTAAAATTAACTTTTTCAAAAATTAGGATTAGCAGTTATAAAAAGAGTTATTGATTGTCATGTAGACGTATTTGGATTGAATCAGAACTGATAACAGTTCAATATTTCTATCTTCAAATGAAAAAAATGAATTTTAAATTATAAGATTGATTTAATCTTAAAATTGATTGTTTTAAATAACTTTATTTTGTAATAAGTATCTATAAGTCATTAGCTGTTTTTTCCTGGTTTAAAATCATCCTCGTTGTAGTTACACTCTTTGCACGGGAAAGAATTTCGCTGTGACCATCAGACTTAATTTTTGCCTTAATTTCTTCAAGTAATTCTTTTAATTCAGCGGGCTTGCATGAATATGCTTTGTTTAATAAATCTTCTGAGTTTTCTTTTGTTTTATTATTATATTTCTTAAATTTCATTTGTCTAACCTTTTAAAATTCTAAGATTTTAGAGTATACATGTTTATATTAGTTAGTAGTGTCTAATTTGATTTTAAATGTCAATTGAGTTATCTATAGTAATTTTTGTTCTTTCTGGACTTAATTATCGTTTTATAGGAATTTATCAATAGTTAAGATATTTGTAGATTTTTAAATCCCTACATTTTGAATATTTTTGTTAAATCTAATGATTTAATAAAACTCAATAAGCCTTAAAAAGTGTTTAATTAGTTATAGTCATTAATTTTTACATTATACTAATATACATTACAGTTTTAGCTATTTAACCAAAATATATTAATATATTTCGGAAATAGTGATTAATATATCATGGGAAATAGTATTTAAATAATAATATTTTTGGGAAATAAAAACATTTTAAGATCTTTTTTTTGGATATTTAGAGAAAATTAAGTTGTATAAATGAAATAGCAATTTATTTTGGGGGAATATACTTAATTACATTCTTTAAAAACTTAATCACCTATAAAATCCCTGTTTTAGTAATGCAAAAAAACAATAATAAAAATATACATAGTATTACATGGTGGAAGTATGGTGAAGATACCTGAGTTAAAAAGAGGAATAGCAGATAATACAACAGAACTTATAGGTAACACTCCTTTGGTAAGGTTAAACAAAATTAATGAAGGGGCAGATGCAGAAATTATAGCGAAATTAGAATCTTTCAACCCTTTAAGCAGCGTAAAAGATAGGATAGGGGTTGCAATGGTTGAATATGGGGAGGAACAGGGTTTAATTAATAAAGATACTGTACTGGTAGAACCTACAAGTGGGAATACAGGTATAGCTCTTGCATTTGTTGCAGCGGCAAAGGGTTATAAATTGATTCTTACAATGCCTGATACAATGTCAATAGAGCGGCGGAAGCTGCTTGCACTTTTTGGGGCTGAAATTGTACTCACCCATGGTGCAGGTGGAATGAAAGGTGCAGTAGCAAAAGCTGAAGAACTTGCAGAAAACACACCCAATGCTGTTATGCTGCAGCAGTTTAAAAACCCTGCAAACCCTAAAATTCACAGGGAAACAACTGCACATGAACTATTAAGAGATACTGGCGGTAAAGTTGATATCGTAGTGGCAGGTGTAGGCACTGGTGGAACAATAACTGGTATTGCAGAAGTTTTAAAGGAAAAAAATCCTGATTTTAAAGCAGTTGCAGTTGAACCTGTTAATTCCCCAGTTCTATCTGGTGGGCAACCAGGGCCTCACAAAATACAGGGAATTGGTGCGGGTTTTGTTCCTGATGTGCTTAGAAAAGATTTGATTGATGAAATTATAAAAGTTGAAGATGACGATGCTGCAAAAACTATGTTGATGCTGGCAAGAAAAGAAGGAATCTTTGCGGGTATATCATCGGGAGCCGCAACATGGGCCGCCCTTAAACTGGCTAAAAGAGAGGAAAATAAAGGTAAAAGAATTGTTGTAATACTTCCAGATACTGGAGAAAGGTATTTGAGCATGGAATGGGTATTTGAAGAAGTATTCAACGAATATGAAACTGAAGAATTTACAAATTAAGGTTAAATTCTCCTCGGGTTTTATCAGAATTTGATCAGGGCTTGACTACAGCACTGTCAAATTTGACTTCTTCAACTACTTTCTAGCCTAACTCTTTTTTATCAAAACCTTAATAAATCAAGTATTTTATTCTCAACATGTCTATTTTGACCTTTATATGGAAAATTATGGGGATAAAGTACTGGGTTGAAATTTAATTCAATAATGCTGTGGTTGTTTTTATCTGGCTTTGCTTTTATATCATGGATGATCATGTCCACCCCACAGATCTTCGCGCCTACTGCCTTTGTTGAGTTTACGGCGATGATCTTGTAATGTTCCAGCACATCATCCGTAAAATCGATGCTGTCACCACCTGTACTGATATTGGAATTTTCCCTGAGATATACAATTTCTCCACTATTTGGAACATAAGATATGTTTTTCATTTGAGAAGCCAGGTAATTCTCTTCAACTGGACCTATGCTGATTTTCTCAAGTGGAGTTAAATACCCTTTACCCCTCATAGGATTCATATTTTTTTCAAAAACCAGTTCTTTAATGTTTTGTGTTCCATCACCTACAACATTTGCCGGAACTCGGTGCATCACTGCCGCAACTTCATCGTCAATTACTAGAAATCTATATTCTTTCCCTGGTATGAATTCTTCAATCATAACAGAGTTATCATAGCTTAATGCATGTGTAACTGCTTTTATATATTCTTCTTTAGACTTTAAACATTTTAATATTAGAACACCGTCTCCAAAATTAGTGGATTTAGGTTTTATCACAATATCTTTATGTATAAAGTTGGAATATTTATCTAGAGCTTTATTTATATTGTCCACGGTTACACTGGAAGGCACATTAATGTTATGCTCCTTAAGAACCAACTTTGTTATTTCTTTGTTTTCCATGATCAAGGGGGCTATATATGTATCTACAGAGGTTTTTGTAGCCTGCTTAACGTATTCAACGTTATTTCCTTTTTTTAAGCGAATGAAGTTATCATCAGGGTCAAGTACTTCTACTTCAACTCCCCTTTTTAAAGCTTCATTTATAACAATTTGAGTTGAAAGTTCTAGTCTTTCATAGTTTGTTTGCATAAGCCGCCTCTTTTGATATTGTTGTTATTTAAATTAGTCATGATGGTATTGTTTTGTAAATTATTTTTAGCCCATCTTGTTCCAAATTCTAAAAAATTTTCATTATTTTCTTTCATTTCCATGTTTATCATTTCAGAGGGTAATAATGACATATCAAGAAGCTTTTGATGCTCTTTTTCTACACTTAGAATATATTTATTGTCTCCAGTGCCCATGTAAATTAAATCTGCTATAGTTTTAAGCCTTTTAAATATCTCGTCTCCCCATGATTTCAGACTGATCTCTTTTTTATCATATTTTTGGAGCATTAAATCTTTTTTCCTTCCAAAAAGTGATACTAGCTGGTGGTTTAAGTTCATTTTGGTATGTTCATCTTCAGTGAGGGGGGAACTTTCTTCAAACAGGCAGAAGAGCATGAAAACTTGAAGGAAGTTCATTTGTTCAATGCTTAAACCCATCTTTTCAAATGGATTTAAATCTAAAATTCTTACTTCCACATATTTCACACCTCTTTTTTCCAGCGCATCTAGCGGTGTTTCCCCTTCTTCAACAGCCTGTTTCAGTCGAATTGAAGAGTAAAATTCATTTTCTTTTTGCAAAACATTCTCATTGAGCTGTATTTGAGAGCCGTTCCGGTAAATGCCTATTTTTGAATATTTCTCATCCTTAGTTGACATCATCTTACGAAGCTTTGTAGAGTACTCTTCCAGGCTGTTGAAGTACATCTTCTCATTTTTAAGACTGTTTGAATAGCCAAATCTGCTTACACGTAGAGATGTTGCGTATTGGTTGAAATTTTCAATGATGCCTGCACAGCTGGGGCAGCATTTTTGAATTATCTCAAGTTCCCTGTTTATAACGGAATGGTAAGTGGGATGACAGAATGGTGAAGCACCAAAAAGGTAAATTAACACCCATCTGTATCGTAAAAAGTTTCTTGCAAGTCCAAAATGTATTTCATCGATAAATGAACGCTTATCCTTTCTATTTCCGAATTTTTTGTATAAATAATCAATCATGCAATCGCTAAAAGAAAAATTGTAGTGAATTCCAGATATCATCTGCATTTTTTTACCATATCTCACTGCCAGCCCTTTTCTATATATCTCCATATTTTTTCCATTCTCAGAACCAGGGAAACGTGCAATGGGAATGTGATCTTCATCTGGAAGTTTAGGGGGCATGCTGAACGGCCATAGGAGCTCGTCACCTATGCCACTTTCAACTTCATGGCTTATGGTGCTTAATTCGTTATAAACTTCTTCAGCTGAATTGAATGTTGCAGTTATCATTTCAATTTGACTTTCAGAAAAGTCAGTGGTAATACGTGGATTTTTGGTTTTGTCCCCAAATAATGGGGGGTGGGGTGTTAAAGCAAGATATCCTGAGGAATAAACCCTCTGACACTCTTTTTCCAGGCCAAAATTACCTTCTACCAATAATTTCCCTTTATTATCCTTTAAAAAAGACTTTGATATTTCTGAAAAATTCCAGTTCATAAAATCCTCTTTTTAATCAGTAATTAATTATTCATGGTTTAAAAACAGCACAACGTCATTATCTACTGTTACTATTTATAATTCGGTAAATGTTCATAGATTTCTTAAGTATAGGTTGCTACATTAAATAAAATTAATAAAATTGTTTGAATATGTAAATTAAGACTTTTTTACATTTATATTTTTTTGATGGTGTTATAGGGGGTTTCAAAATTTTTGGAAACCTAAGTTTTATGATCTATATATTTCGTTAATTTCCATTAAGTCAGTATATTAGTATGTCGCCATTGCCACAGCTGAAAAATTTATGATAAATGGTTAAAATTATGTTATATCGATGCTGATTTACTTCGTTAAATCTAGCTATAACGAAGCACACGAAAATTTTTAATTTTTAGAACATTCAAACACAAAGTGTTTGATGCGTAAAAATTACATTTTTGACAGTTTGAAAAATTCGTAGAATTTTAAAAAATGCAAAGCATGCAAACCTTCATTTTTTGCATCAAAAAAGAAGTTTTTGACAGCTTTTTCTAACTCCCAATCTTTCAGTTTTTGAGGTATTTGTGACGTGCAAAAATCTGTGATCTTTGACCGTAAGTTAAAAATTTATATATCTTCGATATTTTTATGTAATTTTGTTTGTATTAAGTTTAATTACAAGTTAAATATTAAGATCAGTAAAATATAGCAAATATAATGCTGTACATATACCCCTAAAGGTGTAAATATGTTAAACTTTTTATTTTATAGTACTCCAGATTCACTCGTTTAATTAAATACATTAAAAATATAAATTAACTGGATTTTGTATGTGAATAATTAAATTATTATATAATAATTACATTCATTCAGTTTCAGAAATAAGATGTGTGCCTGGACACTAAATTGGTATATTTAGCGCCCATGAACTTAAGTGTATTACTTAATTTAGTTGAGTTTATGAAGCAGGAATAACGGAGGGGGATTATTGGCCCATGCTAATTGTATAAATGTTGCAGTTTAAAAACTATAATATACATAAGTAATCCTTATGAATTCTTTTTAAAATACTAGAAAATTACATTTAATTAAACTAAATTTGAGATTATTCCTAACTTTTTTAAATGAATTTAACTTTTTTTTATTCTAAATTTTTTCTGCTGATATCATAATTATATAATTTAAGATATAGTGCTCAAAAATTGTATTGATTGACTTTATGTGAGTAAAAATGATATGATTTTTAAAATAATCCTAAAATTAAACGATAAATTTATATAAAATTACTAAGAGATAATATAATAATAAAATAAAAAATGAGGTGATAGGTATGACTGAATTACCAGTTGCTCCAGTTGGAAGAATCATAAAAAATGCAGGTGCTCAAAGAGTAAGTGATGATGCAAGGGACGAGTTAACAAAAGTATTGGAAGAAATGGGTGAAGAAATAGCTGCAGAAGCTGTTAAACTTGCAAAACACGCAGGACGAAAAACAGTTAAAGCATCAGACATTGAACTAGTCGTTAAAAAATTATAGGCACTTTTTCTTTTTTAAACTCAATAATTCTTTCTTTTTTTCTAAAAAATATTATAACTTATAAAAATTCTGGATCTTGTTCAGCAATGCAGAATCCACAGACTGCACCAGGATTGTCATTTTGATTTTCTTTTACGGGGCATAAATAAACCCCATTTTCATATTTAACCTTAAATTTCCCTGGAAATAAAGTTCCAGAAGGATGAACAGACTTTTCTAAAATAAAAGTTGTATAGAGGGACATTATTTTATATATCTTGAAAAAATCAGGATCAAAACCTTCGCCTGTTTCTACATGGGTTTTGCTCATTTAGAAGTTTCACAGCTTCTTGAAGGTCAGCATAATTCACTTGCTCTCTATATTCTTTTTGGTCATCTTTTAAAACTTTAAGCCTTGTAATAAATGCTTCATTGTAAGATTTAAGGTATTCTTCCCTGCACATATTTAGCATCTTCACTTAAAAATATAGAAGCCTTCATTATATCCATTATGCATATTTTTGATACTTCTTTTTTAAAATATGCATCAATTCATTCTTATTTAATTTTTAAATGTATCTATATCTTTTAACATATAAACCATTTATTTATCAGTTTTTTTAAGACATTCTGGACAGATATAAACATCTTTATCTGTTGAAAAAATCTTGATTTTTTCACAAGTAAAATCAGAGATTTTACGTGTTTTAAACACTTTATCACAAACTTCACATATGGCTTCTTTAAAGCCCTCTTTATGTGGTTTAATACTTGCACAACATGAGAATGGTCCAATGTTGCGATTACCTTCCATCACTGGTTTATTTTTTTTGTCAGTCATTTAAATTACCTGCAAATTTATAAAAGGGATTTAACCGCAGCAGCTTCCCCCACCTAAACCAAGACCTAAATTATTTAAAAATGCCGCATATCCTTTATCCACGAGTTGAGCCTGATCTACAAGTCCATAAACTTCTATTTTTCCGGATGAAAGTAAATCTATGAATTTTGAGGAAGTATTGTCTTTTAATATTTGTGCAATATCTTTTTCATCGAGTATAAAAAGTAAATCTGCAACAGGACTTTCTAATTTCTGCAGGCTCTTTAAATCTTTTATATCTGTCTTTAAACTATTGTTTTCTTTTTCTATAGTTACTAATTTCTCTTTATTTTCGGTCATGGATATTGCAATAGCAGCACTATTAGTTAAATCATCAAATAAAGCAGAATTTTGTCTAGCCCAGTTGTCCCATATTCCAACTTTAAATTTTTTAGCTTGTTTTTCCTTTAATTTGGCATTCATTTTGTCAAATTTATTTTTAACGTGTTCATATCCTTTTTCTTCAAATGGACAAGCTTCTATGCAGTATGTACAGCCTTGACTGCAGCCTATACAATTTTTCTTTATAAGTTTAACTTCTTTCCCGCCGCAGCAGAGTTCTTTTTCTATTAACGCTTCGTGAGGACATGCTTTAACACATTTGCTACATTTATCACAGTATTCAGGTATCCATGCATTTTTATTATCCTCTTTTACCGGTAAATTAGCAATGCTTACAAATATTGCAGAAACTTTAAGTCTTGGACCAAGCTCCGGAGTTATTAAAAGGCCGCTTTTTCCTATATAACCTAAGCCTGCCTTTTGCCCAAGTGCAGAGAAATTAACGATCCCGCCCATTGGATGGGCAATTTCAGTGGCATATCCATTTTTTCTAAGATAATCTGAGAGCTTAGCTGTTAAAATAGCGGCCTTAACATATGCGATATCATTAAGATCCTTTGCATCTGCTCCAGGAGCGGTTTCAAGGATTTCATCACTCATTTCCATAGTGAAAACTATAGTAAATGGGTATTGAATGAATTTATCCTTAATCATTAAGTCAGGAGTCATTTGAGTATATTTTACGCTGCTGATACCTAAAGAATGAGCGTAATCTTCAAATTTTTGTATAAAATCATCAGCAGCTGTGAATTTAGGCTTATCTGGATTTTTTTCGCGTGATAAATCAGGTAACTCAATAGCTCCACAGCAACCTCCTCCTTCTGGTGCTACTGTACTTTCTGCCCCGCATCCACATCCACTATCCTCCTCAAGCTCTTGTGTAGTTTCTTCACTACACCTGCATTTTTCAGCTTCTTTTGAGGCATGTGAGTTGTTTAAAGTAGATTCATCTCCACATCCACAGTCACAATCTTCAGGCTCATCTCGTGTTTCTGCAGGTGGTTCATCGCCGCAGCCGCAGCCACACCCATTATCTTCTTCTATCTTCTCTTCAATTTCTTCGTCTAATTTATGGTCTTCACATCCACATTTAGTATAATTCATGATTTTCCCTCATTTTTATAAGTTTTACAAATTATTTTACTTCTTAAAATATTTTCTCTGGAACATCAATGCCACGTTTACAAGGCTTATAAGTACTGGAACTTCTATTAACGGCCCGATTACCGTAGCAAATGCAACTCCAGATCCTATACCAAAAACTGCTACTGCAACAGCTATTGCAAGTTCAAAATTATTGCTTGCTGCTGTAAATGATATTGTAGTTGTTTTTGAGTAATCTGCCCCAATCCTGTGGCCTAAGTAAAATGTTACAAAAAACATTATTACAAAATACAATAGCAGTGGAATAGCGATACGAACAACATCTAAAGGTATTTGAACGATAAAGTTACCTTTTAAGCTGAACATCACTACTATAGTAAAGAGTAGTGCTATTAATGTGATGGGACTGATTTTAGGGATAAATTGGTCTTGATACCAATTTCTGCCTTTTTTCCCGATTAAAATGAATCTTGTGGTTATTCCTGCTAAAAATGGAATTCCAAGATAAATAAATACACTTTGAGCTATCTGACCTATACTAACATTTACAATACTTCCATGTATTCCCAAGATTGGGAGAAGTAATGTAAGGAATACATAAGCATAAACGCTGTAAAATAATACCTGAAATACGCTGTTGAATGCTACAAGGCCTGCTGCATATTCTGTATTTCCTCTTGCAAGCTCATTCCAAACTATAACCATTGCGATACAGGGTGCTATTCCAATTAAGATTAAACCAGTTACATATTCGGGATATGCACTTAAAAAGACTATTGCTAATATGAACATCAGAATAGGTGCTATAATCCAATTCTGGAAAATAGCCAAACCTAATATTTTTTTATTTTTAAATACATCTCCCAGTTCTTCATATTTTACTTTTGCAAGTGGAGGGTACATCATTAAAATTAATCCAATGGCTATAGGTATGCTTGTTGTTCCAACCGAAAACTTGCCTATAAATGATTCTACCCCTGGAATGAAATACCCTAATGATACTCCTAAAACCATTGCCAAGAAAATCCAAAGAGTTAAATATCTATCCAGAAAACTGAGTCTGGTAACTCCACAAAGTTGGCTTGTAACTTGATCTGTAGTGTTTTTACCCATAATCATCTTCTTTAGATTATTTACATGAAAACTCCTTATTTGGCCCGCAGCATTCTCCCCTCTCTTCAGATAAATTGCAGCGTTCAGGTATCATATAGGAATAGTATAAATCTTCTAACCATTCTTTTAATTCATCCCTTATCTTTTTAAATAATTCTAATTTTTCTCCATCTGTTCCATCAAACGCTGATGGATCTTCAAACCCCTCAAACACAAGTGTTTGGGGCGCCAAAATTCTTGAATTTTGAGCGGGATGTTTAAAGTATTTTCTACCCCCAGCAAAGAAAGGACATGCATTATATGGATTTCCACAAACAGTTATAATATAATCAAATTCCTGGCCCTCAAATTCATTTAAGCTTTTAGATCTATGGCCTGAAATATCAATTCCAATTTCTCCCATACATTTTATTGCAAGCGGATCTACTTTTTGAGGGTCGCTTCCAGCACTGTAAACATCAAAATCATCACCATGTAAATGCCTGAACAGCCCTTCTGCCATTTGAGAACGGGCCGCATTATGTATACACATGAATAAAACTCTTTCTTTTGCCATTTAAACCACCTTAGATGTTTTTTCTGACTAGTTAATCAAACATATACAATTTTACAGCGTTTTGAGGAATGGATATATAACGCTGATTTTTTTGTATTTTCCCACCTGTTAACATCTAATAATCTTAAATTTACGAAATTTACTTTTTTTAATCTATAAGTTCCTTAATTTTCTTTTTCATTACTAAAACACATTTTTCCCCATTTTCATCAAGTCTAACGGGATCAGTAGGCTTCATATTCTCTGAATTTAATTCTTCCTGGGCATTAATAATTTTTGCAACCTTAACTCCTTTCTGTTCAAGTATTTTATCAACACAAGAACCTTCGCATCCATTAACTGCAATAATGGGATATTTTCTTATTAATTGCTTGAAACCTTCTCTATCTGCAGATGTTGCACCCATACAAATAGATATGAGGTCATCTCGTTCTTTAACTGTATCAACGCTTGCTGCTCTTGTAATTAGCCCATATGGACTCATTCCACTGCATGGAGCTAATGCATATTTTTTTTCATTTGCCATGTTTATCACCTAAATTAGTTCTATTAATTCTTTAACCATATCTGCAATTTTTGGACTTGTAAGGCTGTAGTGGATCCACACGCCTTCTTTTCGCCCTTTAATGAAACCTAAATTTTTTAAAATATTCAAATGGTGAGATACACTTGACTGTGGTTTATCCAGTGCACATATTATCTCACAAACGCACAATTCACCATCTGATAATAAGTACAATATTTTAAGCCGGGTGGGGTCTGATAAAGCTTTAAGTTTACCAGAATATTCCTCAAAATGATCTTCAGAGGGTAATGATTCTGTAAGTTTATTAATCCTTTTTATTTGATCTTTATTAGGCCTAGCGTCGCCTGAAATTTGACAAGTTTTCATAAAACCTCCTCTTTTAATTGCTGAACCAGTAATCTGTAACAATTTAAATTTTTTATTAAATCAATATATCTATATATGTTGATATATTGATAGATGTTGAAAATAGTATATAAAATTAACGGAATATCGGTTGAAAAATTAGAATTCAATAAATAAAATTTCATTCATGTCCTGGAGGTTGTGTGAATAATTTAATTACGTTCATGTCCATTTCATGTGCATGCTTCATATTTCATTAACGTGTTTACTGGTTATTTAAATTGAACTTATTTTAAAAAATTCCATTTATTTAATTAAAAATTACAAATAATTCAATAATATTTGCACAACACTCTGAGCGTTAGTAAAAAAAATAAGTTTTTGAAAATTAAAGTTAATATAATAAAGATTAACAACATTTTATAGAATCATTTAGCTGGATCTAGGGTTTGGCTCGAGGAGAATAGCCATAAATGGAGTTTTCAGTATAAACTAAAAAATAGAAAAATTCTAAATTCAGTAAGTTTATAATAATAAATTAACTGTTTATTGGTGGGAATTCCCTTGGATAAATATTATCTTACAGTAAGAAGAGTTCTAATCTTTATTCTGGTACTCAATATAATTGTTGCTTTAGCTAAAGTTCTTTATGGTTGGTATTCTAATTCTTTAAGCATGCTTTCTGATGGTTTTCATTCTTTTTTTGACGGTGCATCTAATGTAGTTGGGATTATTGGAATTACATTGGCATCGAAACCTGCAGATAAAGACCATAAATATGGACATTGGAAAATAGAAACGTTTGCTTCTATAATAATCGCATTATTCCTATTTTTAGTATGTTTTGAAGTTGTTCAATCTGCTGTAACTCGGTTCTTTAACCCTTCAGCACCTGAAATAACATCAATCAGTTTTTTTGTAATGGGAATAACTATTCTAATTAACGCTGGTGTTTCATTTTATGAATACAAAAAAGGACGTGAAATAGACAGTAAAATTCTTATTGCAGATTCAATGCATACAAGAAGTGATATATATGCATCTACAGCAGTTATATTGGGATTTTTTGCAATTATTGCAGGTTATATATGGGTAGATCCACTTATAGCTTTATTAATAGCAGTATTAATAGCTAAAACAGGGATTGGAATAATAAAGGAAAGTTCTGAAGTTCTGCTGGATAAATCAGTTATAGATGAGGGGGTTGTTGAAAAAATTGTAAAATCTGTGCCTGATGTTATTGAATGCCATGCAATAAGAACTCGGGGAAAAAAGTCCCAAACATATATAGATCTACATATCACAGTTGATCCTCGTTATTCTATTGAAGAAGCACATCATATAGGTAATAAAGTAGAATTAAAACTTAAAAAATCCATCCCTGGAGTAAAAGAAGTTTTAATACATTTAGAACCGGAGACAGATTAAATTTAGTTGTGATTATTGTTTTCATTGTTAATAAGTTTAATTCATGTTAAATCCTGTTAAAAGTAAAAAAATAATATAAATAATTATCATTAATAATGCTCTTAAACGAGTTAATCCACTTTTACTCCTTAAATACAAGCTAAAAATAGAAATTAGAATTATAAAAAATATGGAAACTATTTGAAACTCACTATAATCTGGGATTGAAATTGGATTTATAATTGATACTGTTCCCAAAATCAAAGTAGAATTGGATAAAGTACTTCCCATCAAATCTCCTACTGCCAGAATTTTGTAGCCGTGTAACAACGAAATTGTCTCGAATGTGAGTTCAGGAAGAGATGTTCCAAAGGAAATCAATATGATTCCTATTAAAAAAACAGGGATTCCAATATCAGATGCTATTATGGAGGTATAATCAACTAAATATTTTGCACTGATTAAAAGTGCCATTAAACCTAATGAAAAGAAAATTAAGTTTTTTATGAACTGTTTCTTGCTTACTACATCTTCCTCTTCTTCAAAATCTGACCGCTTAAAAACCAGAGTGAAATAAGTTATAAAAATGATAATTAAAATTATGCCATCAATACGGGATAAAATTCCGTCTGAAGCTAATATTATTGGTAAGAGGGCTATAAAAAAGGGATAAGTGAGTTCTTTTTTAATTTTATTACTCTTAAAATTAATTTCTCCAGCTATTAATGTGGCTGTGCCTATAACTAAAGACAAATTGACTACATTAGATCCTAAAACTGTTCCTAAAGAAAGTTCAGGTATTTTCTCTATAGCAGATGTTATACTAATTACTAATTCAGGTACACTGGTTGCAATGGCCATTATTATAAATCCTGCCGCAAAATGACCTAATTTAAGATATAATGAAATTTTAGATATTGATCTTGTCGTTAGAGCACCGCTTAAAATTAAGATAATTAAAAGAAATGCAAAAATCATATAATCAATATTCATAATATTATATCTGTTTAATATGATATTTAGTAAGGCACATCTTAAAAGTGATTTTTTTCTAAATTAAAATTAATATTTTTAAAGTAAGTCAGACGCTCTTCAATGAAGTAAATTGAAGCATACATGAAAATGACATTGTTATAGTCTTCCAGAATTGTGGAATTTCAGGTGCAAACAGTGCCAGAATGAAATCAACTATTATGAGACTAATTAGCAGAAATATTTAAAATTGACTCAGTATGATGAAAATTGAGCAGAATACAATAAATGGATATCTATTAAAAGTCAATTCCGAAAACAAGTAATTTGAATTGAATCAATGTGCTGAAATTATGAATGATTTATAAAAATTGACAATACAATTTTTACAGAGTGTATGGAAGGGGAAGGTTATAGCTGGAAATTGATTGGTTGAAAGGAAGTAATGTCTAATGCATGTAATGTATGGTTCATTTATGCCTGTGTTTTAGGATATATCTAAAAATTATTTAATATATAAATCGTAAAATTCTGAACTTGCTATATCTTCTAATATGCGCTTATAATAATTTTCAAATAGTTTTCTTTCTTCTTTAATATATTCTGGATTGTTTAAATCACCATCTTGAGGATTTAATTCAAGAATCACTACAATGTTATCTATTTTAATTATAGAATCAACATAGGCATATTCTTTATATTCTAACAATTTATGGTTGATAATTGGCTCCCATTCCTTTGGGGAGTTTTCATCAACGAATCCTAATTTATAGGGGTCCTCTTTGATAGTTTTTACATATTCTAACATAAATATCACCAGAGATATCCAGTCTAACAGGTCTCTGATATTCAATAAGAAGGTACATAAGAATTATATCCAATATAATGTTTTAAAGTAGCTATAAAACTTGAATACCCGCATGTTGGGCATTTATGTTTCTTTTTGAATTTGATCTTTTCCAGACTTAATATTGTTATCTGGCCTTTTTTAGGAATATTATAAGTTGTTCCACATTTTTTGCAGGTTACAGTCCAGTTATCTATATCTACCATGATTACACCTCTAAATTTTTAGTTTATTATATTTCCACATCATTTGAAAATAAATGGGGAGGGGAGTGTATAAAGATCCCCAAAAATTATGTAGGAGGCGGATTTTTTATATTTTTTATACTCCCTCGATTTTTTTAATTATTTGATTGGCTTTAATTTTTTAACTGCCGTATCTCACGTATTCTATTTAACAAACAGTATTTAAGTAATTATTCCAGAGTTTTTCCCAAATTATTACAGATTATGCCCAAATCTAATGTTATCCTGAAAGTGAAATGTAAAGGGATAACTTTTAAAATAAGTTTTGAGATAATACACAGGCACTAAAGTGAAGAGTAATTGATTTCATAATTTGGATACTAGTTATAATGTGTTGTTTATTCTTATTTGACGGTGTATATTTTGATTTTTAGATAGATATAATTAAGTTAGTCTATGATTTAGATTTTAAATTTCGCTCATGCCCAGAATGTTGTGTAACTAATATCGCTTCATTTTCATGTGATTATTGGTTAAGTAAATTGTATTTTTTTTAAGATAAATCCCATATAATCAATTAAAAATTACAATTTAACATAAAGTATAACTCATACACAGGATCATGGACATGAGCGTTAAATTTATTATTTTCAACTTGTCAAATTTTAAGTTTCATGACCATTATTAAAATAAAATTTAATAATGATCTTGAATGGTAAAAATAATAAGTTATTCATCTCCTTTTCAACATAACTAGTCCTTTTTACCCTTAATTTGTTTCTCATTTAAACATTACATAATTATTTATTTTAGATTTAAATTATTATATTAAATTAGCATAATTGTTAATTTAGTTATTATAATTTTACTTGCGTTCTATTTTATTATAGAAATTTTTATATCGCTCTTTTGGTAATATTATAAAATAAAATAATGCTTATAATTTATATTCATTTTTAAATATTTTTTAATAGATTTAGGATAGATCATATGAGAATAAATCTTATGCTGCAGAATAAAAAATATCAAATTGCAGTAATAGGATTGCTTATTGGGTTTTCACTTTTTTTAATATATTATTTTCATTATATGCTTGGAATTAGTGTAGTTTTCACTCATTTTTTCTATATTCCAATTATTTTGGCTGCTATTTGGTGGAAAAAGAAGGGTTTAATTGTTCCCCTTTTATTATCACTGGCTCTAATTTTGAGCCATATTTTCTCTGGAGAAATTAGTCTTCCGGTAACTGAAGATTACCTTCGATCTGTAATGTTTATCTTTGTGGGTGTTATTGTTGTGATTTTAAGTAATGAAATTGAAAAATCAAGAGAAAGTCTAAGTGAAAGTGAAGAAAAGTATCGTTCAGTAGTTGAATCAGCAGTAGCAGCAATTATAACTTTGAATAGTGATGGAAATATTATTTCATGGAATAAAGGAGCGCATAATATTTTTGGATACACTGAAAACGAAATTATAGGCAAATCTGCAACTATTTTGATGCCTGAAAAATATAGGGAAAAATTTTATAGCGGATTACGCAAATCAAATGAAAAGTATAATTCTTTTAATAAAGAGGGAATGGATGCATTAAGAAAGAATAGAAATGAATTTCCTTTTGATATGTCTGTTGCTACCTGGAATTCTAGAGGAGAAAACTATTTCACTGCAATTATTTATGATATTACTGAACGTAAAAGAGCAGAGAAACAACTAAAAGAATCTCTAAATGAGAAAGAAATTCTTTTAAAAGAGATTCATCATAGAGTAAAGAATAATCTAATGGTTATTTCAAGTTTACTTAGTTTGCAATCAAGATATATCAAAGATAAAACTACTCTTAATATTTTCAAGGAAAGTCAGAGCAGAGCTAGATCAATGGCTTTAATCCATGAAAAGCTTTATAATTCAAATGATCTTAAACGAATTAACTTTGGCGAATACATAAGAACATTAACTACAGATTTGTTCTACACATATGTAGCTGATCCAAATCTCATTAAATTGAATATGGATGTCGAAGATATAATGCTTGACATTAACACGGCAGTTCCTCTTGGTTTAATAGTTAATGAGCTTGTATCAAATTCTATGAAACATGCTTTTCCAATAGCATATGGCTCTGAATTGAGAGAAAATATAAGTACCAACCCCAATGAAATTAATGTTAATTTTAAGTCAGAAGATGATGATTTCATACTTATTGTTAAAGATAATGGAGTTGGATTTCCAGAGGGATTAGATTTTAAAAACTTGGATTCCCTGGGATTGAGATTAGTAAATAGTCTTACTGATCAAATTCGAGGCAATATTCAGCTTAAAGTAGATGATGGGACTGAATTTAAAATTATATTTAAAGAAAATGAATATTAGATCATTTTAGTGTAATCGTAGGCACCAACAAAAATAAATATCCAAAATTATTTAGATATTTTTTTATAGTATCTGAAAAATATTAATGCTAATTTTTACTATTTATTAGATTTTTTGGACATAATCATAAGATGCATATGTTTTTTCTTTTTATTTTTCAAATGCTTTAGTTCAAGATGTTTAAAATACAATTTTAATCTATAAATTCTTTTTTTCAGTAGCAAAGATGAGTGACCTTTTATAGAATCCCTTAGCTGGATCTAGAATTTGGTCTTGAAGAATAGGCCCTAGCGGGAGATTAGGCCTTTAGAGAAATAGATGTGATTAGTTCCTTAGGAGAGCTTTGCAGTATTTCAACCCTGATAAAAAGGACGGTAGTTCTATTGGGGGTGCCATAAGTGAATCCAATAATAGGCCCCTATCAAATGAATTCAATAAAATGGTAGGATCATTATTAAATCTATTCAGGACATTAAATCGGTTATATCCTGTTTTTCCGGGTTAAAAGTAATGAATTTTCGAAATGATGGAATAAAGAATAGGTTGATAGAAACCAGGAAACTTGCTGTAAAACAAACTAAAAATATTGTTTTTATAGGGAAAAGTTCTGCTAAAAAGCCCCCTGTGACCATAGCAAGAGGTGTAAGTGACATTATCAACATTTCTACAATACCTATGAATTTGCCCATCATGTTGTCGGGGACAATAGATTGAAGTGATGACATAATAAAAACAGCAATTACAGATTCTGCAATACCTGCAAGGAATAGCAGAGTGATCATTACATAAAATTCATTTGTTAAAGCAAAGGCTATGAAGCATAGATTAGATAAACAAAGACATATGAACATTAATGGGGCCTTCTTTGAAGATTCCAAATTTACCACTGAAAGGATTATCATACTTAAAAGCATGCCCATGGTGAAGCTGGCCATAGATATTCCGTATTTTGCAGGTCCTAAGCCTGGAGAAGTCTGAAAAAGGGGTATGAGAAGTACGATAGTCATGTGTTCTAGAAAACTGGTGATTGAAAATATTAGTAAAATAGAGGAAAGTCCTTTCAAATTTTTAATGAATGTGATGGATTCCTTAAGATCTGATATGAAATTTTGGGATGTAATCTCGGATTCTATATTTTTTGGGATTTTAGCAAAATTTGTAAGAATTCCTGATATTATAAATGATAAACCGTTGAATAAGAACATTAGTGGAGCGCCTATTATAACGTAAGCAATACCTCCAATTGAATTTCCCATAATATCTGCACCAGTATTGGCTATGCCAAAAAGAGAATTTACATTAGTTAATTTCTCTTTAGGAACCATTTTTGGTAGTATAGAAATTGCTGCAGGATTAAAGAATGCCCCACAAACTCCAAGAATAATACCTGCTATAAAAACTTCCCACAACTGTAATATCTGGAAATAGGCAGCAATGGCTACAATTATAATGGTTATCCCTCTGATAATATCCATAGATACCATTAATTTTTTTCTGTTAGATCGATCAGCAATTACTCCCGCAAAAGGAGATAACAAAACACTCGGTACAAGTGACACTGCCATCAAAGTACCCATAATTGCAGTAGAGCCTGTAAATGCCAGTACCCAAAATCCAAGTCCAATTTCATAGATCATATTACCTATTACAGATATAAATTCCCCTTGTAAAAGTAAAAAAAGACTTAATGATAAAAATTTCGGTTTATTAAGCGATTTTTTTCCTAAATATTCGTTATCATACATATTTGCAGAGTCTTCGCTTCTCATGTTATTCTCCTGACTTATTTGATTCTACAAATAGTATGCATATCAAATAGAGGTATCCAATATATGCGATGTATAATATATACTTTTCAAAATGTCTATCCATAGCAGGGGCCAAATAGTTTAGAAAAATGGGAGATTGAATTCTTAAAAGAGATCTAGAGGAGTAATGCAACCCTGAAGAAAAGCACGGTAATTCTATTATGGCACCATCAAACGAATTCAATAAAAAGGCGCCTATCAAATAGTTTCAATAAAAGAGACCAATAAATGAATTCTATTAATGGCTTCTTTTTTTACGAAATCAAATCAAATGGGTTCATTAACGATTTCACTAACGTGGCGATTCCATTAAGTATAGCTGCGAACTTTAAACCCGTATCGGGCGTCATACGCGTATATCACGAAGACAACTTCCCTTCGAGGAGCCTGATTATCGTAATATACAGGCATATGACGAAGTTGAAAAAAGCTGTCAAAATTTTTAATTTTTTCACGTCAAAAATTCATAGAATTTTTGACAGTTCGTATATCTAAAACCATCCCTCGCACCCCCACCCACCTCCGGAGAAGACTGCGTCTAAGGACTGCAATTACCGCTTCGTGAATTATTTAAAATATTATTTAATAATCTTTGTCTGATTCACCAAGGGAGGTATCACTTAACGTAGTAAGGATCTGTATCCGGATCATGATATCCTGTATGTGTATAATCCATACTATGGCCTTTTTCTTCCGCTAAATGCTCCTGAGTCTTAGCATTATCTACTTTTGTATCTCCCCAATGTTTAATAGCATCAGCTTGCCAGTTATCATCACTAGAACTAGAACTACTTGATCTTTTAATTGTGTATCCAGTTCCGTTACAAGCTGGACATACACCAGTACCCCAACACATTGTACATGGTATATCAGCCCCCCAAACGCCATCTCCTCCGCAATTACAGCAAACGCCAGTTCCTCCACACAATTCACAAACTACTTTTTCCTCAGAACTTGATTGTTGATCAATTCCAGCATCATCAGTACTTGAATTTGATTGTTGATTAGTTCCAGATGAATTAGATGTCACTCCGGGATCATGAAATATATTTCCTGCTGCTATTCCTAGTCCAGCAACTAAAACGAAACAGATCACAATAAGAAATTTAACAGGAGAACCTGTATTTTCTTTGGTTATTTTTGAATCATCATTTAGATTAATTCCACATTTTTTACAGAATTTAGCATCTTTCTTATTTTCTGCGCCGCATTTTCGACAAAACATTCAAACACCTTCTTACTCAAACTTTTTTTCATATTTCATCATTACTTCAATAATTTTTAGGGTATAATCTAATGAAGCAATTAAGATATTACTAAAATCTTATAAATCCTCATTTAGAGATATATTAATCTTTTTTGGCATTAGTAATTTCATTCGAGTATGTAAAATAGAAAAATTGTTGTAAAAAAAAATTTTAGAGTCATTACTAGTCATATCACGTTATAAATGTTATTAATAATATTAAATAACCAAAAACTAAAATTTTTGTTATTAACGCCTCTTCCTATTCCAATGAATTATCCCCTAATTTATTTTATAAATTTAGTTTTCATATATATAATTTTCTAAGTTTTATTTAGTCCATAGTAACTTTTTTATGGTTGAATTTGTCTTATAATCCATTTTAATTATAATTAAAGCTAAAAATACATCTATTATTTAATAATTTTAGTATATTGGTCATATATGCTCTATTTTATTGATATTTGGTCTTTAATCCGATTATTTATGAATAATTAGTTCTATAAACTTCATATGCGTTTATTGTTTCAAATGAAAGAAATAATTGCAACTGAATTTTAGTCCTATTTTTTTAGTAACGCAAAATATGATACAAATTAAATTTAATAAAGAAATCGAAGGGCGAAATATCGTCTCTGATATTCATAGTTTACCCTTTAAATTAAAATTCGCCCTTCAACTCATTGTTTGTTGGTGTTTTCAATACTAGAAAAAAAGTATTTTTCTCTATTTTTTTATTCTTTTTATTCAGGTAAATGGATACGCCGGGACATTAAATGGTGGCACTCAACGTCAGGGAAGGTTAGTATATGGATAATTTAATACTAATTTTTGACTTATTTATAATTTCATTTTAGTGAATTTGTGCCAGAAAGTACAATCGTAAATGTTGAATATAAAGATGTGTGAAATAGGTGGTTAAATTTAAATTGACTTGATTTTAAGCAAAATATATTTAAACCATCCCAAAATTCTTTTTTAACGTGAATTAATTTTCTATTGTTTCAAAAGCTAATTTTAATTTCTTAAATGAATACAAACATGCATTTTCTGCAGCTTTTTTCTTTTCAAAATAGAATAAATGTGAACTGCACTTGCAGTCAGAACAGCCGAATTTGTCAGTGGATGTTCCTTTCTTTGAAATTTCCATGGCAACATCACACTCCCATTTTTCTGGGCTTCTTTCCAGTATTACTTCTTTTACATCTGAATTTGGGGAGTTTAAAAGGTAGTCGATATGCCAGAACAACTTTTTTTCTTTGGATAGATGTCTTCGTACCCTGCTGTCTATAGAATTAAGTGCAGATCCTACATACACATAGTATCCCTTTTTAAAGTCCATTTCACCAAGTTTTCCTACTTTAATTGTTGAATCTTGGCTTAATTGGATTATGAGACAGTATGTTGCCATTTTAACACCTTAGTTATGCTTAAAATTAGTTTTAATTATGACTTATATAAATTAAGGTTATGCTTTAATTTTGCTTATATAATCTTTTACATCTTTTATCTGTTCAAGATAATCATCGATTATATATAATACATTTTCATAGGGCCCAAGTTCACGATCACATTTTTTATCAATTGATTTTCGTTTAGATGAAACTTTAGTTCTTTTAATTGACCCTAAAAGAGAAGATTTATTGTAATCATAATTTAAATATTTCAATTTAACTGCCCTCATATCTGCTGAAACTTGCCGCCTTATTTCCAGCAAATTTTCTTCTATTCGTTCTATACCAATTAAAGTCATTCTGGCTTCAAGAATAGAAGATGTTTTTAATTCAAAGCTTTCTATATCCAAGTTTGAAACCATTCTTTCATATTCTTTGGCTTTCAGTATTTTTTTTTCAATCTTGGGCATGTTAAATTATTTGAAATAACTAATATAAATATGCTAACAGTTTAATACTTATTTATTATTTTAAAAAAATGATTTTTAACAGGAGTATCCTTTCATAATATTGGATATTAAAAAAAATGATCTATCCTGCCATTAAAAATTATTGAAATTGATATTAATTCTTCTTAAATTGAATGTATACATCAAAATTGTAAACTTTATGTCCAAATAGTTTTAATTAAGTATCAGTTAATTAGTGAATGAATTTGTATTTTTGAGGCCGCAGTTAATTTTTTACTGGTTAATTAATATTAACCTTTACATATGTAAATCTATAACCCTGAGAACAAAGAATTCATTTGGTTAATTTTCATTCAATCATTTAAAAATCCAATAAATTAAAAAAAGTATATATTACTAATTGAGTCTAACTTAAGATTAAATAAAATAAGTAAAGTTTACAAATTATATTGAAATTTAAAGCATATCTGTGAGGGAAGTTTAGGAATAAGATCAATTGAATATTAAGATAAATCTTAAATTCTATTAAAAGTATTATTTACTATTCATCAATGCAATTTTACTGGTCACTACTGTTTTGGCCCTTAGAAGAATACTGTCTGCATGATCTCTATTCTGGATTTCATATTCTATTTTTTGAAGTAAAAACCCTAAATTATTGGGTTTGCATTTATATGCATCATCTAAAAATTTACTAGATACTTCCCTATCAATAATTTCATCCATTTAGTTTCACCTCTACGACTATATTAGACAACTTTGTTGGTTGTACTAATATTTGTCATAAGGATTATTTAGATTTTTCCTATTATAGGATGAATTATTGCTATGTGAATATTTTGGCAGGTAAATTTTAGATCATTTAACAGGATTTAAGCTTTAATTTATACATTGTTAAGTTTTATGACTTTTTTTGGAAATATATCAGGTTTAAAAGCTAAAATAAGTAATATCTATTTAATTTAGAAATTAGCTTATTTTTTCTAAATTTGCTTAATATTTACTGGCCTGTTAAATGATCTGATTTTAAATTTCAGGAAATATTCATCTTCTGGTAAAATTTAAAAGCGTAACTGGTTGTTTAAATGATAACAATAAAAATTATTATAAAACTGGCAAAGACATCCAGATTCCATGTAAAATGCGCCTGAAATTTGTCACGGTCCTTAGCTAACATTTCATTAGATTCTTTATCTGTATAAAATGTTTTTGGAGATAGATAAATCATAGCCTAAAAAACTTTTAAAATCTCTCAAAAATTCATAGAATTTTGGGGAGCCCTCAAACGCTAAGCGTTTGGGGCAGAAAAACATAGTTTCTCATGTGCAAAAAACTTTGTTTTTTGCTAACTTCGATTTTTCGTTGCATCGGTAAAAAACTGCATAAAATTAATCTTCCTGAAAGCTAAATTTTGTACTTTTAATTATAATTTAATTAAAATTAATATATTTAATTATTTATAGTCTTTAATCAATATTAACTAACTGATTTGTTTTAGTAGAATAATTAAATTTAAAAGAATGATAATTGGAGAAATGATATGGAATACACTTTTTATGCTAAAGGACATAAAAATGTCACTTCTGCCCATAGATCAACATTTGAAGTTACTATGGATGAAGAAATAGGAATAAGGGCTGATTGTATTGTAGGGGTTTCATCTAAAACTAAGCTTGTAGATCTTCCTTCAGAACTTAGAAAAGCCATAAAAGATGAAAATACACGGATTAAAGTTCAACTTGAAACAGAAAATGTAAAGGATGAAATTAACGGGTATGGACATCCAGAACTTACTCTGGATCATCCAACAGATATGGTATGTAGAAAAAGTGAGTTTAAATGCAGCCGTACTTTGATGATAAAATCAGACAAAGCTGCAGTTGACCTTAAAAGGGAGCTTGTAGAGGATTTAAAGGAAGGAAAAGATTTAAAGGTAACAATATTGGTAGAATAATAAAAGTTAAACTATCTTGAATAATTAAACAGATAATTTAAAGTGATTTTTATGAATATAATGGGTGCAGTACTGGGTGGAGTAATAGGCGCAATAATAGGCGTAATTTTAGCAATAGCTATAATCAAAGCTAAAAACAGGTGATCGATTTGGATCATATATACGAAAAGGTTAAATCATTCATAGAAGACAACGGCGATGAATATTATCTCTGCGAGATAGAGGATATTCTGGGGGTCGATGAAGAAACCCTTTTAGAAGTGCTCAAGCAGCTTAAAAATGATAATATAGTAACTGAAGAGCATTTTTTTGAAACGGGCTGTGTAAATAATAGAGTATGTACAGACTGCTTTGAACCTATGGAACATGAAGATACAGAGCTTAAAGAAACTCCTGAAGGGGATATTCAGCATATTCATGTTTACAGGTGTCATAAATGCTTTAAAAAGGAATATTACTAACTTTAATTTATATTTTTTCTTAATTTAAAAATTATAGTAAAAAATAGTTATTTTAGTTTTTTTATGGAAAATATATATTAAAAGTAGAATTCAACTTATTTACTGATCTTAACAGCTCTTAAACATTTATGTTTGGAGTATCAAAACTTTAGTTTTGATAGCTCAAAATTTTTTTTATTTTTGAGCGAGGCAGTCGAAAATCGGAGATTTTCGTGCCCCAAAAAATCTTTGATTTTGTGAGGGATTTTTTCTCTGAAAATGTTGAAGTGCAGGGGACGGGATTCGAACCCGCGAAGAGACTCACTCACTAGGCCCTCAACCTAGCGCCTTTGACCGCTCGACCACCCCTGCTTGTTCATGTTGAACTAACAAGAGAACATATCATCTTATTTATGTTTCACTATATAAATGTTTCGATTCTACGTTGCTGATTTCATCTTATTTTGTATATTTTCAAAGCGTTTATGGTGCCGTTGGTTATTTCTTTGTATTTTTTTAATAAATCCTCGTTGGTATTTGAGTTTCCCCAGAAAAAAATTTAAGTGAATTAAAATTGAACTTTATTTTCTGACTAATAAAAATGTTTAAAAAATGGAACATAAATTCCTTAATGCTTGAGAGTGTTGTTCAACTATTATTGAATTATTATGTAATTTTTGATTAAATAAATGGATTAAAACAAGTTCAAACTTAAATTAACCTGGGAACAACTTTGTTTTTTTCAATATAACATATGAAGTATACCATGCACATAATATGGACATGAATGTTCCTAAAAAGTTATTTAAAATATATAATTAATATGGTTATGTAAGGTAGTGCTATGAAAGCTGTAACTGAAACCCGTGATGGAATAGTAGTAGATATAGAAGTTTCTCCTAAATCAAAGACGTTTGAAATAATTGGTTACAATAAGTGGCGAGAAAAAATAGAAATTAGAATAAAATCAGTTCCGCAGAAGGGTAAGGCTAATAAAGAAATAGTAAATGAATTTTCACGTCTTACAGGGTCGCAAGTTGAAATTATTTCAGGACTGAAAAGCCATCATAAGACTCTCAGAGTTTATAATCTCTCTAAATCTGAATTTTTACATATTCTAAAGGATAAATATAATTTATAGTACTGTATCTTATCAAAATTATAGTTTCGTAAACGTCAAAATCATTTTGATAGTAATCTAGAACATCTGATTATTACACTATAAAATAGGGGTTAGGTAAAACAAATATTATATATCTAAAAAGTTGAGTTATTTTTATATCATTAACAATTTAATTTCATATTAAAAACAAAAATTATCTAATTTATTTCACTTTACTATTATGCCCTTTAAATCAGTTAAAACAATATATTAAATGTAATATTCAAGTGACAATATAAAATAGTGGCAATTATTTAAAAACAGGTTATAAAACATGACAGGTAAAAATACAAATTATTTAATCGTAGCTGTAGTTTTTATTATGGCTGTATATGCGTTCTATACAAAATACTATTTTAACGCATCAGGATGGTTTTTATTAGGGTTAACTCTGATTTTAATCACGTATTTCTCTAAAATTAGTGCAGATAAAAAGTATTATATGATGGCACTTCCATTGCCGATTTTAGCCTTAATTTGTTTTGCACTTGAGTTTATCTACTGAAGTGCTAAGTGCTTTTTAGAGTAAAAAAATATAAAATTTTGAGTTAGATATAAACTAGTTTTTTTAAACCATTTAAGAAGATATTAAAGGATAATAGAATATGTCCTATTTTAACTGTAATTATATTTTCTGCAGGTTACCTTCCTATTTTAGTTGAAGAGAGATATTTAGGGGTATTATATATTTTATTAATTTTAATGATGGGGTCATTTGCTTAATTAATTGTTTAAACATGGCTTTTTCACTGCCTGGAAAAGTATAGTTTTGCGGGTTTTGCACTTTCATTTATATGGATGCCTGCGTCGTTTTTGAGTGAAAATATTAATTCAGATAAGGAAATATATAACATGGCGAATCTTATTGAAGATCAATACAATATTCATGGGAATATAGCAGTTAATCATGACAATAAGAAAATACATAGAACCTATTTGTTGTATTATTTGGGAACTAACTATTTAAGGCAAACGAATATCATTAGCTCCCAGTTACAATAAAATTGAAAAATATAATGTTGACTTTTATATAGTATGGGATATAATAACTCTGTTTTTAGGATATACTGAAGTTACAAATGATAAAATAAATGTTTTAAAGATATATTCCATAAATAATAAAGTACCAGTGGAAAATTAAATCTATAAAAAAACCAAAAAAGTTTATAAGTCATTTGAATGTAAGTATAATATGTATAACTAAAGAATTTAAACTTTTAACATGTAATTAATAGGTGAACAGTTATGAAAGCGGTGATACCTGCTGCTGGACTTGGTACAAGGTTTTTACCTGCCACAAAAGCACAACCAAAAGAAATGCTCCCAGTGTTTAATAAACCAACAATACAATACGTAGTTGAAGAAGCTGTAGCTTCAGGAATAGATGATATATTAATAATAACAGGAAAAGGTAAACGATCCATTGAAGATCATTTTGACAGAGCTTTTGAATTAGAATACTTCCTTAAAAATGGTGGAAAAACTGATTATCTCAAGGAAGTAGAGTATATATCTGAGCTCGCTGATATTTATTATGTAAGACAAAAAAAGCAGAAGGGACTTGGAGATGCAATAGCATGTGCAAGAAAACACGTCGACGGCGATCCTTTTGCAGTTTTGCTTGGAGATACCATAGCTCAATCTAAAGTTCCCTGTACAAAGCAGCTTATGAATGTTTATGATAAGTACGAATCTTCAGTGATTGCTATAGAAGAAGTTCCTGATGAAAAAGTAGAAAGATATGGTATAATTAAGGGATCTAAAATTGATGATTCTCTTTATAAAATTGAAGACCTGGTTGAAAAACCTAAATTAGCGGATGCACCTTCCAATTTAGGAATTATAGGAAGATATTTACTCACTCCGGATATTTTTGATCATATTGATGAAGTTGAACCCGGCGTCGGTGGCGAAATCCAGCTTACAGATGCTTTAAGGCATTTAGATGAAAGCTACGGTTGTATATTCAATGGTAAACTCCATGATATTGGGAATACAGTGGACTGGCTTAAAAGCTCAATTGAAATTGCAATGGAAGATGAGGATGTTAAAAAGGAATTACTGGAGCATTTAAGCAATCTTCTAAAATAATCGATGTTTTTAATTATTTTTATTAATTTAACATCTCTTTTTTTATTGATTATAAACAAATTATATAAGCAATACCATCAAAAATTGAACAGTATACTGAATTATTTATGATTTAAAAATTGTGGAAAGATATTAAACTAAGTGATTTTATGAAGATTTCGATTGTTATCCCCGCATTAAATGAAGAAGGAATCGTTGGTAAAACAGTTAAATCGGTTCCAGTTGAAAAATTAAAGAGCAATGGTCTTGATGTTGAGATAGTAGTGGTAGATAATGCATCAACTGATAACACTGCTTCAGAAGCACGTGAAGCTGGAGCAAGAGTGGTATATGGAGAAAAGAGAGGATATGGTAATGCTTATTTAAAAGGATTTTCTGAAGCAGAAGGGGATATAGTTGTAATGGGGGATGCAGACGGTACATATCCTTTTGAAATGACATATGAATTCATTCAACCTATCTTGAAGGGAGAAGCTGATTTTGTAATGGGCTCCAGGCTCAATGGAGATATAAAAGAGGGCGCCATGCCGGCACTTCACAGATATATAGGTAACCCTTTTCTTACATGGGTTTTAAATGTTCTATTTAAAGCTGGAATTTCTGATGCTCATTGTGGAATGAGGGCCATAAAAAAAGATGTTCTTGATGATTTAAACCTTAAAAGCAGTGGAATGGAATTTGCTTCAGAGATGGTAATTGAAGCCGCTAGAAAAAATGTTAGAATGACTGAAATTCCAATTACTTACTATCCTAGAGAAGGTGAATCAAAGTTAAGTTCTTTTGCAGATGGTTGGAGACACTTAAGGTTTATGATGCTTTACAGGCCTACACCGTTTCTTTTAGGTCCTGGTTTAGTAGTATTGATTGTAGGTATAGCTTTAACTCTTGGAGTTCTTTTTGGATTCCAGTCCCGGCGGCACACTTTAATTTTAGGCAGTTTACTGCTTATTATCGGATATCAAATGCTTCTGGCGTGGATACAATTTGGAGCATTTGGAATAGTCAATGGAATCACTGGAACTTCTAGAACAATAAAGAAATTCGTTAATTACCATTCACTTGGAAGAGAACTATTTTTAGGGATTCTTCTTTTAGTCTGTGGGGTACTTGTAGGGTTTAAGGTACTCTTCAGCTGGCAGGCAGTTGGATTTGGAGCTCTCTCTGAGATTCAGTTTGCTACACTGGCTCTGATATTATCCATATTGGGAATTCAGACTATATTCTCCGGAATGTTCTTGAGCTTGCTGCTGTTAAACAGCGACTATGGCGATTAATTGAGGTTTAGATGAATTTACAATTCATCTGCCAAAATTATGCATTACTTGAAAATCTAAAAAAATCAAGGATTTTCACATTTTTAGATTAATCATCAAAGATTTTAAGTTGAAATCTTTATGTTTTCCTGAACTCAAAAATGATAAATTTTTGAGGTTGAGAAAAACCGAAGCTTACGAAAATCGTAGATTTTCGTGCCTTCAAAAACCGAAGGTTTTTGATGCACCGAACACTGTCAAAAATCAAAGATTTTTGATGCATCGAAAATGCTACGCATTTTCGAATGTTTCATGTTTGAGTGCTCCAAAAATTCTACGAATTTTTGAGAGGTTTTTCGAACATTAAATTTTTAAAAAAAAATTTAAAGTTGAAGGAAATCTCTAAGGAGATTTCCTGAATTCAAAAACAAAGTTTTGAAGGTTTGTGAATTGAAAATGAAAATTGCCTTTATTTATGATGCTGTTTATCCTTTTATTACTGGAGGGGCGGAAAAAAGAGTCTATGAACTGGCAAAACGGCTTGTTCAAAGGGGCCATGATGTCCACTGGTATGGTGTCGGCTGGTGGTGGCCTGAAAAAGGGCAAAAAGATATTGAAATGGAAGGAATTCACTTACATGGTGTTTGCAAACCTATGGATCTATATAATTGCGAAAGAAGATCTATAAATGAAGCTGTCTATTTTGCAGTGCGTCTCCTTCCAAAACTTGGAATGGAAAAGTTTGATGTTATTGACTGCCAGGGATTTCCTTTCTTTTCATGCTTCACAGCCAAGTTAAATTCTTTATTTGGAGGTTCTCCACTTATAATTACATTACATGAAGTATGGAATGATTACTGGTATGAATATCTTGGAAAAGCAGGATTTTTTGGCAAATTAGTTGAAAAAGTAATGGTTAATCTTACAGGTAGGATTATAACAGTTTCCAAGAAAACAAAATTTGATTTAAATGCAATTAAATCCTCTGAAAAATCATTAGTTATTCCTAATGGTATTGATTTTAATTATATCTCTAAAATATGTCCTGCAGGTGAAAAATCAGATGTTATATTTGCAGGCAGGCTAATCAAAGAAAAAAATGTAGAGATATTAATTAAGGCTATCTCTAATGTAAAAGAGAAAATTCCGGATATAAAATGCTGTATAATAGGCGACGGTCCAGAAAGGGCAAAACTCGAGAAACTGGTACAAGAACTTAGTATACAGGATAATGTTGAATTTAAGGATTTTATGAAAGATTATGATAACTTAATTTCTTACATGAAGTCTTCTGAAGTTTTTGTTCTGCCTTCAACAAGGGAAGGATTTGGAATAGTTGTAATTGAAGCGAATGCATGTGGACTTCCGGTTGTAGTGGTAGACCACAAAATGAATGCTGCATCTGACCTTATAATTAATAATAAGAATGGAATTGTATCTGGTTTTTCTAAAGATGATATTGCAGAGAATATAATTAACATGATTAACAAAAAGAAAGAAATGCAGGATGGTTGTATTCAAACTTCAAAGGAATATGATTGGGATAAAATAGTAGATACTCTGGAAGAATTTTATAAATGTTAATATTAAGACTAAATAATGCTTTTTTGATTAATTTAATGTTGAAGTGAATAAAATGAAGATAGTTCAAACGCCTGTTAGGTTTTACCCGTTTATAGGCGGTGTGGAAAATTATGTATATTATTTATCAAAGGAACTGGTTAAATTAGGTCATGATATCACTGTTATTTGTGCAAACGAACCTGTTTCAAAAAAACAAGAATCTGTTGGGGGCATCGAAATAAAAAGGCTTTCTTATTTTGGTAAAATTGCAAATACGAATATAACGCCCCAATTGCCCTTTGCACTGTCAAAAGAAGAATTTGATGTTATTCATACCCATGTACCTACTCCGTGGAGTGCTGATTGGAGTAATGTAATCTCTAAATTTAAAAAAAAGCCTTTAGTTGTTACTTATCATAATGATATAATTGGGAATGGTATTGCAAATTATATTGCTGGATTTTATAATTCCACTGCTTTAAAATCGTTGCTGGGCAAAGCAGATAAAATAATAATTACTCAACCTAATTACATGTATTCATCTCCTTATCTAGGAAATTATAGGGATAAGATTGAAGTTATACCCAATGGAGTTGATGTGGATAAATTCAAACCTATCAATATAAAGAAAGAAGAAAACAGCATATTTTTCCTGAGCCTTTTAGACGAATTTCACAAATATAAGGGTCTGGACTATTTATTAAATGCATTAAAAATAGTAAAACTTGAAATAGAAGACGTAAAATTAATAGTTGGTGGAAAAGGTAAGTTACTGGATTATTACCGCAACATGGTAAATGAAATGGGCTTAGGGGACAATGTTGAATTCCATGGTTTTATTCCAGATGAAAAAATTGCAGAATATTACAGTAAATGCTGTGTTTTTATACTGCCTTCAATCTCATCAAAACAGGAAGGCTTTGGTATCGTTGCCCTTGAGGCGCTTGCATGTGAAACTCCAGTGATAAGCACAGAAATTGTTGGTGTAGCAGATGATGTCAAAGAAAGTAATTCTGGGATTATCGTACCTCCTAAAGATGTAGATAAACTAGCAGATGCAATACTTAAAATATTATCTAATAAAGAGTCCTCCTTCAAAATGGGAATTAATGGAAGAAAACTTGTAGAAGAAAAGTATACATGGGCAGGTATTGCTAAAATGGCTGAAAAAGTTTATAGGGAGTTAATATGAAGATCTGTCTTATATCTAACTTGTATCCTCCGTGTATATTGGGCGGAGCAGAGGTAGTAGTAGAAAAGGTTGCTGAGAATCTGGCAATAAAAGGTCATGAAGTGGTAGTCATTACCACCAGTTATGATGAAGAAACTGTGGAAACTGTAAATAGTGTTAAGGTCTACAGGGTAAATCCATTAAACGTTTATAAAGTGTGTGACCACCCTAAAAAACATTCTTTTATGAAACCAATATGGCATACAATTGATTTATGGAATATTCAGGCTTATAAAATATTGAAATCGATTTTAGAACGTGAAAACCCCGATATTGTACATATCCATAATTTTAAAGGATTTTCTTTATCAGCGTTTCAAGTGGTTAAAAAATTAAATTTACCTCTAGTTTTCACAGCGCATGACTATTCATTGATATGTATGAGAGCAAATCTTTTAAATAGCTCTGGAAACATTTGTGATACTCCCTCCGCGTTATGTAGTGTATATAACAAAATTCAAAAAAATCTGGTGGATAATAAGCCGGATGTGGTCATTGCACCTTCAAAATTTGTAATTAATAAGTTAAAATCAGAGGGCTTATTTGAAAATATTGAAACTGTTAAAGTTCCATTGGGAATTGGAATAGAGGATAAAAAAGAAGATAAGGACTATGTTACCATTGATATTTTATATGTCGGTGCTTTAAGTGAACATAAAGGAGTTCATATATTAATAAATGCTTTTAAAAATTTAAAATATGAAAATATAACTCTCCATATTGTAGGAAAAGGCAATGATGAATATAAATTTAAGCAAATTGCAAAGGGAGATAAAAGGATCGTTTTCCATGGTTTTAAAACTGGCAGCGACCTTATAAATTTTTATAAAAATGCGAATATTAATGTTGTTCCGTCAATATGGTATGATAACTCTCCAATGGTGATTTATGAAAGTTTAATGTGTGGAACACCTGTAATAGGAAGTAGAATAGGTGGGATACCTGAATTAATTGAAAATGGATATAATGGATTTCTTTTTGAGGCAGGAAATGCAGGTGAACTTGAGAAGATACTGGAATCTGTTATCGAGAATCCCTCTAAATTAAAAGAATTGGAAAATGGAGCTTTGAAATCTGTACAAAAATACTCGATGGAAAACCATATAAATAAACTCATAGAAATATATGAATCCTTAATTTTAGCTAACTAAATATATCTAATCTTATGGTGTGTTTTAACTGAAGGTGTTAAATCATATAGTTATGTCTTTATAATAAGGAGAAATCGAATGCTTGGTGAAATTAAAAACATAAGTTCTAAAAGATGGTTAATAATTGTAATATCAACCCTTTTTTTGATAGATATAATAATATTAACAAGTATTAGTTTCTTAAGAGAAGCATTACCCTTCTTATTTTTTACAATTGTCCCTGGAATCTTAGTTATTCAGATATTCAGGTTAAATAAACTGAATTTTCTTAAAAGATCTGTTTTAGCAGTTGGAATGAGTGTTTCTTTATTGATATTTACAGGGTTATTTTTAAATTGTATGTATCCAATTTTACCAGAACCTTTATCATTAGAACATGTTCTTATTTCGCTCAATTTTCTGGTAATAATACTGGCACTTCTCTCTTATTACAGAAATAAGGAAGATTTTCAATTATTTAATTTAAATATTGATTTTAAGGATAAACTGGTTTCTCCATTTATTTTTGCAGTTGTATTTCCATTTATGGCCATATTCGGTACTTATTTAATGAATATTTCTAATAATAATAATATCATTTTAATTGCAATGCTGCTTTTGATCCCTGTTTATATTGTTGTACTTATTTATCTCAGGGATAGAGTAGATAACAGCGTGTATCCTTTCGCGCTTTTTATGGTTAGCCTTAGTTTGCTTTTAATGAGGGGCCTAACTTCAAGCCATATAACTGGAAGAGATGTCCATATTGAGTTCTATGTTTTTCAACTTGCCCTTAAAAATTATTACTGGAATCTGCTAGCTTATAACAACCCTTATAATGCCTGTTTAAGTATTACAATACTTCCAGTCATTTATAAAGTTCTATCAAACATAAACAGCGAATATATCTTTAAATTGTTTTTTGGAATTATAGGCTCATTTATTCCTCTTTCACTTTACATAATATTTCAAAAGTATCTTGATAACAAATATGCCTTTTGTGCATCCCTTCTTTTTGTATTTCAAACTTATTTTATTCTAATTTTAGATACTGTAAGGCAAGAAATTGCATTTTTATTCTTTTTCCTGGCAGTATGGGCATTTTTTGGCTCTGATTTCAATAAATCAATTAAAAAAGCATTTTTTATATTATTCATTATTTCAGCAATGGTTTCACATTACACCACTGCATATATAGCTCTGGTTTTAATATTCCCAATATTACTTTTACCGTTTTTAAAGAGCTTGTTTGAAGTTTTAAAAGATAGAATTAAATCTAAAAAAGATGCAGCAAATCAAAGATTTGTATCCTTCCAGAATTTTGATGTAATTATCATTATTCTGATTTTAACTGCTATATGGTACATTTTTGCTGCCAAAGTTCAGTTTGAAGCAGGAAGCGCGGTTATAGGAAGTACAGTAAGTAGTTTGCAGTTAAATGCGGGTGGTTCTTCCATTCGAAATAGCGCTGTTTTAAGTATTTTAGGTATAGGAATTCAGTCTTTACCTAATTTTATAAGTGTAATTGTAAATAACCTAATTTTTGTCATGATTGGTGTAGGTTTAATATTTATAATTAAAAATTACAGTGAATTTAAAAAGAAATTTGGAAACGGCTATCTATTAGGAGCTATAATTTCGGTCCTGCTCTTAGTATTGTTTGTTATTTTACCATATGTTTCAAATGCATATGGCCCTCAAAGGTTATTCTTACAATTAGCCGTATTTTTAGCGCCTATTTTTATTATAGGTTGCATTAAATTTGCTAAACTTATTAAAAAACCAAAATATGGTATAGTTATAATTTTAGTACTTTTAATATCACTTTTCACTTGTGGCACCTACCTGCAGTACCATTTTTATGGTATTCCCTATTCACCATTTTATGAACATAATGGAGAGCTCAGGGATGAATATTATGTCTATGATCAGGAAGTAGTTGCAGCGTCCTGGCTAAATCAGTATAGGGTGACAGATCTAGGGATACAAGCTGATGCGACAGGATACATGAGATTAATGCTTGGATTTGGAGGAACCCCTATTTTAAATAAAAAAGCAGGTGGATATGTTTATCTTAATTATGTTAATATCAATAAGCATATTATCTATTTATCCTCTACTAATCCTAGAAATATCAGTGATTTCGCATTTTTAGCAGGAAAAAGTAAAATTTATGATAATGGAGGGGCAGAAATTTGGAAATAAATAACAATTTAAAGGATATAAAGATTCTTTTTATCCATAATACTGTAATGTGGTATAGAAAACCATTTTTCAAAAAATTGAGTGAAATTTATAATATTAAATTTATTTTCACCCACATGCAGGCCTCCAAAGAGATATATAATGTTGAAATACCTGATGAAATTGAAGGCATGAACGATGTAAATTACACTGTCCTTAAAAATCATTTTAATATAGCTTTTGGTGCAATAAAGGAATCGTTTGGAGATTATGATATATTAGTGGGAGGAAGCTGGGATACGCTTTCTGAATTATTTGAAACTACCTTTTATTTTATGGTTGCAAAACTTAGAAGAAAAAAATTTGTAATATGGAGAGAAGACTGGGCATGGGGAGTTGAATCATTTAAAAAATCCATGATAACTCCTTTAATTAAATTAATTATTAGAAATTCTGATGCTGTCATTGTGCCAGGCACTAAACACATGGAATATTTTATTTCACTTGGATCTTCTCCATCGAAAACATTTTTGATGCCTAATGTTAGTAATATGGAATGTAAAAGTGATTATTTAGAAAAAAAGGAATTTTTAAAAGAAAAACTAAAATTAAAAAATAAAAAAGTAGTTTTATATGTAGGTAGGCTGGTTAAAAGAAAAGGAGTTGAATATTTAATTAAATCATTTAAAAAGCTCCATAAACAAAGAAAAGATATTGTTCTAGTAATAGTGGGGGATGGTAATTGCAGGTCTCAACTTGAATCTATTTCCCTGGGTATTGATGATATCTATTTCACAGGTCAAATAGGAAATGAAGATTTGCCTGCTTATTATGCACTTTGTGATGTGTGTGTGGTGCCGTCTATAACTTATGAAATGGGGGATCCATGGGTTTTCATTTTAAATGAAGCAATGTACTTCGGAAAACCTGTAATTGCAACAGATGCAGTAGGGGCTGCGTTTGATATGATAAAAAATGGGGAAAATGGATTTATAGTACCTGAAAGAGATGTAGAATCTTTATATAAAACTATTGCTGGTGTTTTATCTGATCCAGATTTAAAAGAAAAAATGGGATATAAATCAAAACAGATAATCGAAGAAAGATTTAGATATTGGAATATGGTTAAAGGCTTTCAAAATGCTGTAAATTATGTGATAAATAAATAAATTGATTCTTTTAATTAAAAGCATTTAAGATTTCTGTAAAAAATTGTAATTAATGTTAACTATGTTAAAGATAAGATCTAAAATTTAGAACAGTGAGGACAAAAATGAACATATTAATAACTTTTCCGGGAGATTTAACTAGACCACAGGGAGGAGGCGCTAATAGGAGCTATAATCTAGCAAAACAGCTTCAAAATGCAGGGCATAATATAACTGTTTTACAGCCGCAGGATAATAAAGAAAATACTGGCGAATTTGAAATCTTTAACTACACTGGAAACATATTAGGGAGAGATCTCTCGGTTTTCGCTGATTTAAATCCATTTTTTATCTTTAAAATTATTAAGTTACTTTTAAAAAAAGATACAGACCTCGTCCATGTTGAATTACCGTGGGGTGCAACTGCTGTAAATATAATAAATAAACTATTTGGAAAAAAAGCGAAGGTTGTTTACAGTTCCCATAATTATGAGGCGGGAATGCAAAAAGATCTTAGGGATTATCACAGGAATTTAAAGGAATCTGGTTTTTTTAAAGTGATGATATTTAATTTGATATATCCTTATACAAAGTTAATTGAAAGGTGCGCAGTTAAGTTATCAGATATTGTAGTCTGCGTGAGTAATTCAGACAAAGAATCCATGGTTAGTAATTATAAATCAAGCAAGGATAAAATTAAAGTAATCCATAATGGGACTGATTTTACTAAAATTTTGAAATCCTCTAGAAATAAAGAGATTTTTGGGCTGGATAAAAATAAAATATCAATTGTTTTCCATGGATCCTATGAACATCTCCCTAACTATGAAGCAATTAATTTAATAAAGGATAAAATTTATCCTGAATTTAGAAAACAATTGGATAAAGTTGAATTTGTTATTGCAGGTGTTGGTGTTCCTGTATCCTCTAAAAATGAAGGACTAAAACTCATTGGTTTTGTAGAAGATATATATTCTCTCCTTAAAAGTTCGGATATAGCTATAGTTCCTATTTTACATGGTGCAGGGACTAAATTGAAGATACTTGATTATATGGGCGTAGGTTTACCTATTGTAAGCACAGATAAAGGTATGGAAGGTATAAATGCCGTTAACTATGAGCATGCAGTCATTGTTGAGGATATAAATACTCATTTTATTGAAGCTATAAATTATTTAATAGAAAATAAAGAAGAAAGAAAAAGAATAGGTAGTAATGGTAAACAAATGGCAGAAAAAGAGTATGGTTGGGACAGTATTGGACAAAAACTGAACGATCTGTATGATAAAATAGTTTAGGCATTTACAACTTTATATTTATAGTGAGGTAATTAAATGAAAAAAGGTAAAGCAATGGTTTTTCTAGAACCTGGTCAAGCAGCTAGAACAAAATTAACGGTTTCAGTAGAAAAAAATATCAGATCTTTTGAAGTCAAACTGTTTATTTTGCCTTTTTTAAATAAAATCAAAAAGAATTATGATATTGACATATTTTTACAGGATTCAGGAACATTTAAAATATTAAGTGATATTGGGTTTAGTTGTAATTTGATGGGTAAAGATCTTTTGAATCCAGACCAGAAGGAACTTTCAAAAAAAAAGAGTGTTTATATCGCGCAAAATTGGTATAAATTGGATAAAAATGAAGAATTAAGTTTCAATGGTGTTAATATAGGTGAAGCTACAGAAACTGAGACTATAGATATAGTAAGGACTCTTTTTGAAAAAGTGCAGGTTTTTGAGTCTATAATTTCTAAAGAAGAAGTAGATAAAATATTTTTTGAAAATCCATACTCTCCTGATGGAAAGGCTTTGGGGATAATATGTGAAGGTTTAGGGCTGAAATCTGATTCTATATATTCATTTTATGGTAAAACTAAGAGAAAAGTCATGGATAGAGTTAAATATGGAGGATATAGCAGAAATAACATAGAAACAATTAATTTTTATTCTGTTGATAATTTAAATGAAAATTCTCCCAATATTTTATTTGACACGCCTTATGCTAACCATCTGGATATTGTATTTCCTGTAATGGAACTCCTTTTGAAAAAGGGTTATAATGTCTATTTACTGGCTAAAGATGAAGATATAAATAGGTATAAATCTAAACATTCATTTTCAAAAATTAAACTTCCAAAAATAAAGTGTAATAAATTAAATGGAACGTTAAAACAATATATTTCACGAGTAGAAAGTTCAAAAATCTTTGATTACAATGGAATAAATTTATGGCCTTTATTAAGAGATGATCTTTATCTTTCAAACAAAAATAAATTAAATGTACTGGGGCACCTGAAAAATTTTAAAGACATTCTTAATGATATAAAGCCTGATTTAATAGTTGTAGGGGATGATCGAGGACCTTCTTCTGTAAGAGCTGATTTACTCTATGCTAAACATGAGTGTGTTCCTATAGTTGAAATTCAACATGGCGTATATAGAATTGACAAAGCTATGGCAGCTCCCATCTCAAATAAAATATTTGTATGGGGTGAATCAACAAAACCCGCCCTCCTTGAAGCCGGTGCATCTGGTGACCAGATGGAAGTTACAGGATCTCCCAAATATGATCCACTGATACATAAGTTAAAAAATCATTTAAAACCTGTAGATAACGATAATATTAAAACCCTGCTGTTTGCAACTCAACCTCTGCCTGGTAATTTGAACTCCAGGATAATAAATGAAATTGCTTTAATGTTAGAAAAAACAGATAATATAAGGTTAATTGTTAAACCCCATCCTAGTGAGAATACTGATTATTATAAATCAATTACAAAACAGTTTTCACAAAAAATCAGCGTTAAAGACAGCGCTGATAATATAATTGATTTGCTGCTGGATGCAGATATTCTTATAAATCTATTCTCTACTGTTGGCCTGGAAGCCGCTATTTTAGGAAAACCAATGGTTTGTGTGAATTTATATAACCAAAAAATAGTTTACATTGAAAGTGGAGTTGCACTAGAGGTTAAAAACTTAAAAGATCTTAAATCAAAAATTAATGATAGCTTATACAATGATAAAATACGAGATGAACTTGCAGAGAATCGTAAGAGATTTGTTTATAATTATGCATATCTTCAAGACGGAAAAGCATCAGAGCGAATCTGTGATGCTATAATCAAAATGATTGAAGATTAAAACTCAAATAAAGATTTTTTAGGAAGTTACAGATCATTAATATAAATAAAATTCAGATTTAAAAATAATGAATATACATATTGGAATAATAGAATCTTATTCACGGTGAGCTTTTGAAAGAATACAAACTTTTTGTACAGAGAATTGGTTTAGTGGGCGTAACAAATATATTTATAAGTTTAAGCACACTTATCCTGCTACCTATTTTGGCCAAAAATTTAACGATTCAAAATTTAGGTATATGGAACCTGTTCAATACTTATCTCTCTTTTATACCTTTATTTATAAATTTAGGCCTGCCTTATACAATGGTCAGATATTTACCGGTTAAAACAGAAAAAGAAGATATAAAAGAAGGATTTTACTCAATTATATTCATGACCTTATTTGTAGGTTTAATTGCATTGGGAATACTCCTATTATTTTCAAATCAGATTGCATTGGTTCTCTTTGATGGCAACACCAGTGTTTCTATATTGCTGGCGGTAGGTACTGTGATAAGTGTTATGAGTGTTTCTTTCTTTACCTTTTTTAGAACATTCCAACAAATGAAAGTATATTCAATACTTCAGCTGGCACAGACTTATCTTGGAGTTGCCATGGTAGCATTCTTTGTATATTCAGGATATCAAGCTACAGGGGCAGTGCTTGGATATGTTATTTCACAGTTTATCGTATTTTTAATTGTAATGGCATTTGTAATCCATGAAATTGGATTTAAATTCCCTAAATTTGAAAATTTAAGGGAATACATATCGTTTGGGTTACCTACTGTTCCAGGTAATTTTTCAAGCTGGCTTGTGGATTTAAGTGATCGTACTATAATAGGCATTTTCCTGGGGACTGCATTTGTTGGTTACTATTCTCCAGGTTACACTTTAGGTAACATAATAATGATGTTTTCAGCCCCATTTACTCTTCTTTTACCTTCTTTACTATCCTCTTATTATGATAATAATAAGATAGATGAAGTAAGAAAACATATGGACTATTCTATTAAATATTTCCTGTTGATAGCAATACCTGCTGTTTTTGGTTTATCTATTTTATCAAAACCATTGCTTAATGTATTAGCTACACAGGCAATAGCTCAAAATGGTTATGTAATAACTCCATTCGTTGCTTTGGGCGCACTTATTTACGGTGTTCAAGGAATAATTACTCAAATTTTGTTACTGGAAAAGAAAACAAAGGTTATAGGCTCCAGGTGGATAGCGGCAGGTGTTCTTAATGTTGTTTTAAATATAATACTGGTGCCGTTTTTCGGTATAATAGCAGCAGGAATTACGACATTGATCGCTTACGTATTCGTTTGTTTAATCACATCTTTTTATTCACTGAAATTCATTAAACTGAACTTTGACTTTATATTTATATTAAAAAGCATATCTGCATCTGTATTGATGTCATTTGTCCTTCTGTTTATAAATCCAGTATCTTTTATTGGGATAGTGGTTACTGTTGGGGTATGTTCAGTGGTTTATCTGCTGGTCATCCTTCTGTTAAAAGGTATTTCCCCTGATGAACTTGACTTTTTCAAAAAAATGGTAAAAAATTAAATTTAGATTAGTTCGCTTAAAAATAAGTAATTTAAAAGAATGCTCATGTCCAGATCATGTGCATAATTTTAGGGCATGTTAAATTGTATTGCTCAATTTAAGTTGAGTTTGTTTAAAAAATTCCAATTTATTTGGTAGTAACGTTTGTATAATATTCCAGCATGAGCGTAAATAAAGTATAGAAGTAACGTTTGCACAATATTCCAGACTTGAGTAAAGAAATGTTATTATGTTCTGTAAATAGTTAGTCCGTGAATTTGATCTTGTCAAATTTCAATATTTCATCTTCTTTAATGTCCTCTAAAGCTTTACCTCCAATTAAATGGCCCATCATCCATGGGGGAATACCAGTACCTGGTCTTTTCCATGTTATGTCCTTTTTTTCAATTATTTTGCCCTTTGGAATGGATTTTTTAGCAACTAAACTTCTTCGGGCGTATTTACGTGAGTTTTCTTCACTTTCTAAATAATTTTTATTAAACTGCCCTAATATTTCCCTATTAAGTTCAATTTTTTCTACAAAACTTTTTAGATCATTATAATCCATGGCATGGTAATGATCATTTCCAGGCAGTTTTTTATTCCAGGTATAATGTTTCTCAAGGACCATAGCGCCTAAATGCCATGCGGTAGTTAAAACATCATTTGTGTATTCTGGTAAAGTATGGTCTGAATAACCAATAACAAAATCCGAGAAAATTTCCTTCATATGGTTAATCATTCCAAGATTAGCGTCTTTATAATCAGTAGGGTAGTTTAGAACACAGTGAAGTAAAACTATCTGACTATTTCCTTTATTTTTGATCCATTCTACAGCCCTCCATATTTCAGATATGGTTGAAGCCCCAGTAGATAAGAGTATAGGTTTACCCTTTAGAGCAATATATTCTAAAAATGGCTTATTTGTAATATCTGCTGAAGCTATTTTATAGGAAGGCATCAATGGTTCTAAAAAATCTGTACTTTCAATATCAAAGGGTGTAGCTAAAAAATCAACGTCATATTCTTTACAGTAGTCTGCTAATTCTTCAAATTCAGATTTCCAGAATGTATCGTGTTTTTTAAATAGTTCATACTGGGATTTTGTTTTTTCCTTTTCTGTATCCCAGTATGCAGGAGAATATTTAGAAGCCAGTGTTTCTGCTTTGTAAGCCTGGAACTTAACAGCATCTCCTCCTGCATTTGCAACTTCTTCAATCATTTGTTTTGCTTTATCTAGATCACCTTCATGGTTAACTCCAACTTCGGAGATAATATAAGGCTTTTTAAAGATATCAGTAGGGTTAATTTTGATTTTTTTCATGTTTCCACTTCCAGTAATTTGAAGAAATCTCATCGATAATTTTAGTCAGTCCATTTTTTATTACTGCAGATGACTTGAGCTGCTTATGGTACATTTTCCCTCTTAAATTGGCATCGTATGAAATGGCCTTTATAGAATTTAGTATATCTTCATCAGTAACGGTACATGATATTCCTAAGTATTTAATTCCTTTATTATAACGTGCAAATAAATGAAGTGTTTCTCTATCATTTTGTGCAATACTTATGGTGGGGATACCCATGGATGTCAGTTCATAGATAGTTCTGCCGTTGGATGTTACTGCAATATCAGCTTTTTTCATTAATTCAGGCATATTATCAACTTGTTGATGGATTTCAATACGTGAATCTATTTGATATAGATCGATATTATGTTTGTAGCCCCCTCCTAAAATAACGATTATTTTCTCTAAAGGAGTTTGATTAAATATTTCAGAACTTAAATTTAATAACTTTGAAGTCATATTGCATTGATCTACACCGCCGAAAGTTGTAAGCAATGTTTTTGGAACCTTTTTAAATTTAATAGGTTCATTTAAAAGGAATTTTTCGTTTAAACATTCATATTCGTATCCAAATCTATGGTTTGGATTAGGATTGGTTTTTTCATATAATGCATTAAATACCAAGTGGGCGTTATCTGATCCATCTCCTAAATCCTCAAAATTAACTACAAAAAATCCAGAGTCCTTTAACTTATTAATGTAATCAAACTTGGTATCTAAAATATCATTAATTATTATATTTGGATTTATATCAGCTAATAAGTTAAATAGTGAATCTTTTTTGGTATTTATAACATTATATCCTCTTTCTTTAATTAAATTAATTGATGTTTTACCACTATCTGTCATTATAAATAGTATATCATGGCCTAAAAGTCCATCGGCAAGTGTTAAAGTCCTGTAAACATGGCCCATCCCTATATCATTATTTCCATTAACAATAAATGTAATTTTCAAACGTTTTATGGCAGTCTCTGCAATTAAAAAATCCATTTCTGTATCAATGTCCAGCCCTTCTGTTTCTTCTAAAATAAAGATATCAATATTTTTACCAAATCTTGAATTTTTTTTGACAAATTCTCTTCTGGTTATTAGAAAAGCTCCTGCCTCTTTATATTTTTTAGGAAGCCACTGTCTGTTTAGTCTAGTTTCGTAATCTGGAGATAACTTATCGTTATCTTTTTTCCAGTAAAGGTGTGTAGCATCAACTACAGGCAGGAGAGTATCTATGTTTTCATCCATAAACTTTTCAATAGCTTTATCTAAAGATACTGGTGACATTAATGGTGAAGTTGGTTGAAGTGTTATTACAATGTCATATTCCTTTTTATTGTTAAGTTCTGTATATTCTAAAGCATCATATATTACTGGATCTAAAGTGGTAATATCATCTGCTAACGATTCAGGGCGTTTTCTTAAATGAACATGTAAACTGGATGCATAATTTAAAATTTCGTCACTATCTGAAGTAACGACTATGTCATCGATGAACTTACTTTCAAGAGCATTTTTAATTTGATAATAAATCAGTGGTTTTCTATTGAGTATCCTTAAATTTTTTCTTTTAATGCCTTTACTTCCGCCCCTTGCGGGTATTATTCCTAGTATCTTCATATAATCACCAAATGTGAATTAGATGTAACTCATAATCAGTATGCATAATGTTTTGTACAATCACCTGACGTAAACTGATACTAAGTTTATCAATGAAAGATTTATAATTACCTATTTAAACTAAAATTTATAATTTTTTGGCATAATTATTTAAACTAAGAGCAAATAATAGAGATATTAAAAAATAGAGGATAAATAAAGGAATTATTAAAAAAATAACACATAATTATTACATATATTCTGAAATTAATATTAAAAAACTATGAGTAGGTAATATGGGCATTAAAAGAATAGGTTTATTACATGGTGCAATTTTAAATGGGGGAGATTATTTAATATGTAAGAGGGGCACTAAACTATTAAATAAATATTTGGGTTCTAAATTTGAATTGGTACATATTAAAAGATGGAAACCATTTAAAGGTAATTTTGATGCCTTGATAATTTTGGGCGGCCCTATTATTTCCAGGAATATGCATGTGCACTCCATGAGGATTAAAGAATATCTTGATGATAAAAAAATACCGGTTGTAGCTTTAGGTATTGGTGTATCTGGTGAACCTTATGGGGACATCGACGAATATTTCACTGATGAATCATTGAATTTTTGGAGAGATATATATGAAAGTTCTAATTTGATTTCAGTCAGGGATGAACAGACTTATTCGTTGTTAAAACACTTGGGTATTGATGCTAGGCTAACTGGTTGTCCTGCATTATTTGATTTAGATAATATAGGGTTTAATAATGAATTTAATATTAAAAAAGGAGAAAAGTTAAAAGTCTCTTTGACCATTCCCAACATTAAAATGGATATACATTCATTTACTGATATTTTATTTACCTTTAAAGATTTTTTATTGATCCTGTTTTTCATTTCTTACGTGAAAATGGTCTTTAAATTTAACAAAATTGACAATGAAAGCTACTTAGTTTTGCAACATGGATTTAATTCAATGATTAATCTAATCTGTGCATACAGTAATTTATTTGGAATTAAAAGGGTAGATGCTTCAAAGAGAAGTTTAGATGAGATAAAAGAGATTAAATTTTCAGATATCCATATTGGAACTCGTCTTCACTGTAATATTCATTTTTTATCTAATGGAAAACCTTCTTATCTTTTTAATGTAGATAACAGGACAAGTGCCTTCCTGAAAACTATTAATAATGACTTTAATATTAATTTTTCTTTTTCAGGAATCATTGAATTGGTAAAGTTGGTCTCAAAAGAATTAAAAGATGTCACATTAGTTAAAAATAGGGTTATTAAATCTGATAAAACAATTACTAATTATTTTAAGGAAATGAGTATGTTTTTACTGGATGTAGAAAAATTCATGGATTCAACATATGGTGAAGTACAGGCCATTCCTGAGGAGGACAGTATCATTAAAACCTCCACCTCTGCATCACAAAAAATTACAGAAAAACCTTGATTCAATGATTATTTTCAGGGCTTCTTGAAGTTTTGAAAGAATTTCATTATCCTCATTTTTAAGCACCCCACCATCAGCTAATTATAATAATGGATTGAATTAATATTTCTCGTAAACTGCCACAGTTCCAAATGTTTTGACTATATGATAACCATCAAGATCAGGTTTGGGCGCGCTTAGCGAATCAATGTAATAATAAGCATCTTTTTTCTGGAGCCGTTTCGAAAATTCTTCTGAATTACTGTAAAGTCTTGTATATGCGCCATTCACCTGTTTTTTGAGATACCAGCTGACTGCAGGAGGATAGTCTGAATAAATTATTTTGTTTTTGTAATCGGGATCATGTTCTTTAATCCAGTTGCTCGCATCTCCTATATCAACGGTAAACGTTTTTTTAGGCGTATGTCCTATATAAGTAACTGCAGCAGACGATAAAAATATCAATGCGATTATTGAGTAAATACCCCATGATTTTAAATTTTTATTTTTAATTTTAGGGTTTATTTTATTAATAAATTCACTTAAACCTAAAATAATGAAATATACAAGTGCAGGGGCCATTGTAATAAAATATCTATCCACTTTCATTCCTAAAATACTTTGAAATATTAAATAAGCTCCAAACCATGAAAAAAACATTAAATCCATATCCAGATTTTTGGTTTTTTGGTTCCTCAAAAGCATATACAAAATACAACATATTCCAAAGAGAATTACCTCATTTATAACATAGGATACATTATTAAAAGCAGCGGCAAATCCAATAACCAGAACAATCAGCACTATAATTTCTATTAATTTATTTCTGCTTATCTTTAATTTATTTGAGTTAAGTTTAGAGCTTAAAATAGAGTTTATATATAATATAATCCCAATAGAAGCAATTAATATAGTTATATATGACAATATGGATGGAACGCCCATGGAAGGATTTAATATTTGTTGATAAGTGCCCTGGATGGGGCCTACTGAGATATAATTCGGTATGTTTTGGAGATAATACCATACGCTGGGGTTATATGCAACGTCCCCTACTCCTGTAGTTGAAGAGGTAGTAATATTCATTAACAGGTTATAAAAAGTTTTTATAGCCCCTAAATGTATTAAATAATATATAAACGCAGCAAGCAGTACTGCAATCTCTAACGAAATACCTAAAATAACTTTTTTAATTTTTTGTATTTTTCGTATATTGATGATGGAATAAAGTACTATTGGGAGAACTATGAGGCCCGCAGTGTACCTTGTAAGGAATGCTAACATGATAATGGGTATGACAAAGTATAAAAATTTTGAATCCTTTTTAACACCTAAAACAGTTAAATAAATTGCCCATATTGAAAAAGAAACTCCGGGAATATCTATGCCGCCTGCAGCAACCCACGACAGTACAACTGGAAACGATATAAATATTATGCTGCCAGTAAAGCTTTGAATTTCATTAAACCGCATGTTTAATAATAAATATAGTCCAATTACTCCAATTACAAGCAGTATACTATCTAAAATAAAAATAGCATTGATGGAAACATATCCTGTTTTAAAAAAAAGAGATGTTAAAAGGGGTACAACTGGTGGAAGGTAGAGTGCACTGCCTTTTCCTATACCTGCAAAGTAGAGTGCATTATTTAAATAGTTAAAAACATCCCAGTAGGGAACACCAATTTTCGTTTGAACGTATAAAATATATGAAGTTATTCCTACCGTAATTATGGTTAATATAAAGAGAGGGTTGCGGTATATTTTATTTAAATTTGTAAAAGCAGGTTTATGTTTGTTTTTTGCACTGTCCAATTCATCACCTTGAGTTAAAAGTCCCTGAAAATCTTAGAAGTATAGAATGATTTAACATATCAAATTTAAATGTGCATGATTTATATGTTAGTCATGTTTCTAAGTTTTAATATTTAATTTTTAACAGTAAGCAATAAATATTTTTTTGTATAATCTAAAAATCTGGTTTATATCTTAATTTAACATACGCGGCTTTAAAATATGTATATATTAATTAGTTAGATATTAATACAAAAAGGATAAATAAACAATAAATTTTAGTTTTTAAAGCAAGTTAACAGTCCATGGACTAATTTGGTATGTTTAACACTTCCATATGAAAGTGCCGTAAAGTGGATTAAAGCCTGTTTTCTTTTTTTAGATAGTAGTTCAACTGGTCTTTTATAATGTGGTTTAGTTTATACTCAATTTTAGCGCCTGTTTTTTGAATTTTTTTGGTATTTGCAAATAAAATTGGTACTTCTGCTGGTCTAAATCTTTCAGGGTTGAATTCTACTGCTATTTTTCCTTTATCTGTGTGGGCGTAAATTCCTTTATCAAGAATTGTATATTCCAGTTCTCCCTCCAGCATCATCCTATCTACTGCTGTTTTTTCAAAACCAATTCCAAAAATCTTGGAATGGTCCATATCAACAGGTTCTTTAACCATTTTTTCCCCATTAAAGGTTTCAATTTTATCAATATTCCATCCTGCTTCTTTTAGACCTAATAATATGTAGCTTAATACTGAATTTGTTCGCATTGAACCCTGATTATATACTTCACCGCTTTTACCCTTCTCAGCAAGAAGTACGTAGCCTTTAACTATGTCCCTAACATGTGACCAATCCCTAAAAGCGTTCACATTACCTATATTAATTTTACTAATTTCTCCAAATTTTAATTTCATAATCTGATTAGTTATAACCGATGTAACGAACATGGGCCCTCTTCCAGCACCCTCATGGTTAAAAGCACGAGAAACAACATTATCCATGCCATAAGAATGATAATAATTCCTCATTAAAAAATCACCATAAACCTTAGAAACAGCATAAGGAGACATAGGACGTAAAGGATTAGACTCTTTAATAGGAACTTCGGGAATATTTTCTACTTCAGGAAATATGGATTGATGTTTTTTTTGCGCCTGCTCATGGTGATTACTGGATGATATGACCAGCCCATATTCCTCGCTGGAACCTGCAAAAACAATCTTTGCATCAATATCTTTTATCCTTACTGCGTCTAATAAATTCGCAGTTCCTATGCAATTTATTTGCTGTGTTTCCAGTGAATTCTCAAAAGACCTCGGAACAAAAGATTGAGCAGCTAAATGAAAAATAAAATCAGGATCTGACGCGTCAAGCGCATTAGCAAGCGAAGTAATATCAGTCAAATCACCACCAATCAACTTCACATCATTTTCAATTCCCTTATCCTCTAAACTTTTAGTTTTTACCCCATCAGCCCTCTTTCTAACTAATCCAAAGACAATAGCTTCCTTTTCTAACAAGCTTTCTCCTAAATAAGGCCCTACAAATCCGCCTATTCCAGTTATTAAAACATTTTTACCTTTCCAGTTCATTCAAGCCCCTCATAACTAAATTTCACCTTAAATTAAGTAATTTCTGTATTGTATTGCTTGTTTTGGCTTTTATTGTGTGTAGCATGTCTTATATTTCATGGAATGTGGGATTTGGTCATTTAGATTTTTCATTTCAGTAGCCATGCAAATGGGAGTATTGATGTATGTTCATTTTTCACATGCATTCCTGGGGAATTCTTAGTATTAAGTATGTATTTATTATTAATTAATGTTACTAATTACTTACTAATATACAAATTTAGTATGCCAATTCCAAATATAATTCCCTCATTTTATTTCCAACAGTCCTCCAGCTTGTTTTTTTGTTAAAATACCTGCATTTTTCCTTAAGATGTTCCTGTTTTTCAGTACTTCTCAGGAGGCCGCATATTTTTTCCAGTAAATCCTGCTTATTTTCGCTTTTAAATAGTTCTATACAACTGTATTCTCTTTTTATTTCTTTAAAATAATTCAGGTCAGAAGTTATGGTTGGGATTTGGTAGCTTAAGGCTATATTAAGAGCTGCAGAAGCGATAATCCATCGGTAAGGATATATAAAAATATCCGTGGCGCCTGCAACAACTGGGAGCTGTTTTCTATCAACAAAACCAAGAAATTTCACCCTGTCCTGTAACCTTGCATTAAATATTTGCTCTTCTAAAAGGTGCTGGTACTTAATTTGTTCTTTAGTTCTGGGGGCGCCTGCTATAACAAGGATATGGTTTTTATCAAGCTCAGGTAAAATATCAACAATGAGGTCATGTCCTTTATTTAAACCTATAAATCCAAAAATAGTCAATATTTTCTTGTCTGCTGCCCCTAACATATTTTTACATAACTTTTTATCCAGTAATTTACTTTGGAGGGTACCCAGCGGAATTAAAAATAACTTACCCTTTTTTACTCCACAATTTTCCATAGAATTGATTAGATTACTGTTATGGGCAATTAATTTGTCAGAAAAGTTTAGAAATTTAATAATGATTTTATCTATCATTGAATTTGAGTCTATTTCATGTACAGTGGTAATTATTTTATTTTTTCGCCAGAATTTCAGCAGAGATATAACCATTGGAAAATAACTGAGTGAAACATCAGGTATAAAAGGGCCAAATAAATCGCTGTGGTACTGGATATGTGTAATTTGATTCTTTGGGATATTTTTTAATAATTTAAAGAAGTAAAAAGGATTTTTAGGCCCAGATTTTTTAACTGGACAGATGTTGATTTGAATATCATCATATTTTTTTAATTCATCAACAAGTAGTCTGGTGGTATCAGCTATTCCACATTCTGTGTTCCAGCTGGTAATGAAATTAATAGTAATCATTTTTCCATCTGGTGATTATTTAATAAAAATGCCGTTTTTTATTCCTTTTAAAAAGTAATTACTGTGTTTCAGGCTTCTTTTATATATACCGTATAAGGTATACTTACAGGTTAGATTCCAGAAATAGAATCCAAAAAAAAGGAGCAGAAAAGAAATATACTCGGTTCTATTTGCATATTTTCGCATGAACCAGAACTTATTCCGGGTATAATAATATAATTTAGTGGGGTCATCTGTTGATGCTGAAACCTTATGCCATATTTTAGCTTTTGGAACGTACACGGACCTGTATCCTGCTTTATTTCCTCTTGTGCATAAATCTGCTTCTTCCCAGTAAGCAAAATATTTTGTATCGAATAAACCTATTTTCTCTAAAACTTCTCTTTTTACAAGCAAGCAGGAACCTTCACCATATTCTACAGTCTTTATTTCATCATACTGGCCATTATCAACTTCATTTACACCAATGGAGTGAGACTGTCCTTTAAACATGTTTAAGGATCCGCCGGCGAAATTTATGACATTTCGCTTGTTATTAAAATCATAGTAGTATGTTTTGGGGCTTGCAAACCCTATTTTATGGCTGCTTTCAGAAACTTTAACCAGTTCTCTTAAAAAATCACTGTCAACTACTGTATCATTGTTTAAGAGGAGAATGTAGTCTGAATCTAAATTAGTTAATCCATATCTTATTCCAATGTTGCTTCCCTCTGCAAATCCATAATTTTTGTCATTTTTAATCAGCACAACCTCTGCAGAATTAAATTTTATTTTTTCAGATTGTTCTTTTGTATATTCTGCAGTTTTAATCGGTTTATTTTTTAAAGAATATTTAAAAAAAGCAGATTTAACTTCAATTCCGCCTTTACAGTATCGCATTATTTTTTCCAGGGAATTATCTGAAGATGCATTGTCAACAACAATTATACTGTAATTGAAATAGGTAGTTTGGCGTAATGATTCAAGACATTCTATAGTATCTTCAGAACCATTCCAGTTTAAAATTACCACTGCAATTTTGGGGTTCATAATATCATATCATGATTTTTTTTGACTGGAAAACATTCCTTTAAATGTTCTGGAGGTAAAAATGATACTCCATAGTTAGTATGTACTTTATAACATAAATAATTTTTATATCAATATAATATAAAATCAACATTGATTCTATGGTATTATTTCTTCAAAAGAGCCCTATTTGGACTTTTTAAAGTTTTTATTATATAATTAGTAAATATTATTCCATATAATCGGGTTATAAAGATAGATAATCTACAATGAATTTAAATTGTTAGTTTTCTTGATTGAGGCTTTAAAAATGATAAATTTAAACTTTAAATTTGCAATTTATGATGTATATTTATCTATGGCTCGGTTTAAATGGTTTAATAATCTGATTCCGGCATGTTCTATGGTCCAGAAATTTTGAACATTAGTTATGGCATTTTTTGACATTTCACGACTTTTATCTGTGTCCCTTAGAAGTTCAAGAATGGCCTGTGCAAATAAATTTTCATCTCTATCTATGAGCAATCCTGTTTCATTGTGTACCACTGTTTCCCTAACACCTCCTTCTTTAACAGCAACAACAGGAGTTCCACAGCTCATGGATTCAATCGGAATTAACCCAAATGGTTCAAGATAAGGAGTATAAATAACCATTTTTGCTTTATTATATAATTTTATCAGTTCATGGTCATTTATTAAATCTAGAATAGTTAATTTTACTCTTAATTTATTTGCAAGTTGTTCTATGTAATTTTTCCATTCCAGCGATGAGAAATTAGAAACTATGATGAACTCTGGACGTATTTGCTCATTTATTAAAGATAAAGATCGTATTGTAAAATCATATCCTTTGATAGGTGTACATGAACCCACAGACAGCACGAAATCTTCAGAAGATAGTTGCAGCGGTTTAAATTTATATGTATCAATTCCAAGGTAAGAAACAAAAGAATTTAATCCGTATGTTTTTAAAAGAGATTCTCTTGAAAAATAGGAGTTTGCTAGGATATATTTAGCATGCCTGGCATTTATGCTGTCAATTTTAAATGTATTGTTTAAATCCCGATATTTAATTTTTTTTCGAATAAAATTGGGACTTTTTATATCATTTGAGACTTCTTCAAGGATTTTATCATTGCGTAAAGGCTGCTGGCAGTAGTAAACAGCAGGTATTTTGATATATTTAAGAAGGAAGGGGGACATTGTAAATCGATCCTGTTCACTTAAAACCACATCATAATTTCCGCCATTAATATACGTAGCAATACTTTTTTCAGTTGATTCAAGCTCTTTCAGTGATACCAGGTCACTACTGGGAGTTTCTGGGTTGAGCTTGGAATAAATTAATGATCTTAAAAAACCAGTTTTTACAGGAAACACCTTAAAATTATTCACCAGTTCTGCAAGAGATAAAAAGCTTTCATTTGCAGTTTCAGGAACAAAAACATCAACTTCATGTCCTGAAGAGACCAGATATTTAATATGATCATACAATGCTCTTTTGGCCCCTCCTGAAGGTAAATTATGAAAAACAGCAATTTTTAATGTTTCTTTCATATTACTCCTCTATGTACAGTAGGTTTTAATCAGGCATGTAAATTCTTTACTTCTGATAATTTTGAAACAATTTAATTATTACATATGATTTAAGCCTTAAATTTTATTTAAACTGTTATTAATGTTCAAATATTATTTTTATATATTAATCAAGATTTTTTATTTGATTACTGTTATAATCAATGTTGTCCTCTAAATTGTATTTTTTACCAGTTCTGATAGGGCTGCTGTATAATTTAAGCCCGCTGATAAATCCTTTTAAATAGGGGTTAAATCCTCCTCTTAAATCCCTATTAAGTAAGTAGGAAATGATTTGCGGTAAAAATAGGTATATGGAGAAATATAATAAGAATTTAAAATTATTGTGGTTATTGATGTTTTGTTCCATAAAATAAATCCTATTTCGAGTACAATAGTAAGTTTTAAGATAGTTTGTACTTGATACACTTACTTTGTGCCAGATTTTTGACTTGAATGCATAAACTGATTTATATCCTGATCTTCTTCCTCTAAAACACCAGTCAACATCCTCCCAATACATAAAATAATTAGCATTTAACATTCCGATTTTATCAATCACTTCTTTTTTACAGAGTATACATGAACCGGTGATGTAATCTAATTCGCAGTTTTGATCATACCTGCCATCATCTATCTGATTAAAAGCTGTTTCAACCGCAATAACTTTTTTGAGGTCTATTTTTCCTCCACCAGCTGCTTGTATAACTTCTTTTTTGTCGTAGAAATAAGTTTTTGCCCCTACAAACCCTATTTTTTCATCATTTTCAGCTGTTTTTACGAGTTCTTCGAGAAAATTTCTGTCAACAACTGTATCATTGTTTAACAAGAGAACATAATTAGATTTAAGGATACAAACTGCGTATTTAATTCCAGTATTATTTCCGCCTGCAAAACCATAATTTTCATTATTTTTTACTAAAATAATCTTTTCAGAGGGTAATATATTAGAAATCTCTTTTTCATCTTTTTGTGCAGTTTCAAATTCATTTTCATTATATTCAAATATTTTTATAGGTTTATTGGATGTATCATAATGAAAAAAGTTAGATTTTACCCCTATTTTTCCTTTACAGTATTCTTTTATTTTTTCTACAGAGTTGTCGTTGGAATTGTTATCAATTACTATAACATTGAAATCAGGATAATTAATATGATAAATTGATTCTAAACATTCAATAGTGTCTTTCCAACCATTCCAGTTCAGGATAATTATGGCAACATTATTTTCTGGTTTTTTCATGATATAACCTTTAAATGTGCTGAATCATTGTATAATCCATTCTTTTTGTATTTCATATAATAGTGGGTGGTTAAACATACTGATCCTAATCCATATATTACTTAAAATAATCCTATTAAGTTCTAATGTCTTTTTAACTTTTAATGAATATAATATGGTTTTTTTTAGATAAAATATTGTTTTATTTAAATTTTTACTTCCAAAAAGGTGTGATAATGGATAATATTTAAGCATTGTAATCAATAAATTTTTATTGTAATGGTATTCCATTAGATCAGATGTTTTATGCTGATTTATACTTTCTGAAATACCTCTTTTATGATAAACTACTGAATTTACGGCTAAAACAGATTTGAATCCTTTTAATCTGATTCTCCAGGAAAGATCTACATCTTCAAAGATTACAAAAAAATTTTCATCAAATAATCCACTGTTTTTTAAAACTTCTTTTGGATAAACAGCCGCCGCAGCACAGGCTCCAAATATTTCTCTATCCTTTATAATTGGATTATATGCTGAATTTATTCCTTTATCCATTGCGCTCCAAATATGAATTTCCTGACCTAAAGAATCTATGAATTTTCCATCAGGTTTTAAAAGTAAAGATTGAATGCTCCCTATGTTTCTATATTTTTTTGCTGCTTTTATTAATTCCGTAAGAAAATCAGGCTCAACAATAGTATCATTATTTAAAAGGAGTATATATGTTGAGTCAGTATTTAATGCAAATCTTATCCCGACGTTGTTTCCCCCAGCAAATCCATAATTTTGTTTATTTTTAATTATAGTTATTTTTTTAGATGATGGTATCTTATAATATTCATCTGATCTATTTTTCAATGTTTTAAGTTCTTTTTCAGTGTATTCAAAGATTTTAATAGGTTTGTTTAAATAGCTGTACTTAACATGTTTGGATTGGACCTTAATTTTGCATTTACAGTACTCTTTTATTTTTTCTATGGAATTATCAGTAGAACTGTTGTCTACCAATATAACATCATAATTTGGATAATTAATCTGGTAAATTGATTCTAGACACTCTATGGTGTCTTTCCAGCGGTTCCAGTTTAGAATAATTATTGAAACTTTTGGGTTCATTTAGGGCCTCAAATTAATAAATAAAGCTTAATTTATATTTATGAATTAAGCGACCATTATCGAAATTTTATTTAAATATAATTTAAATAACAATTATACATCAATTACTGCGTATAAACGGTAGTATAGGGAAGATTTAATGAATTTTAATTTATTAAACAGGCTAATTGGTAATCTTAACCATAAAGGCAATCCTGTAATTAATGATAATTGATTTAAATTAATAGGATCATCTTCTACAACTCTAAATGTGCTGAATTCTTTTGAAATTAAGTTTTCAAGGTCTTTTTTTGTGAAAAAATTAATATGATCTTTTTCTAAAATATGCTCATATGTTAATCCTGTTGATTTAAGCTCAAAAAATTGTGTGCAGTTTGGTACTGTTATAAGTATATTTTTCTTTGCTACTCGTTTTGATTCCTTTAAAATTTTATGTGGATTATCTACATGTTCTAAAATTTCAAAGAGTAAAACTGTATCAAAAGTGTTGTCTGGGAATTCTAAATTGTCTGCTTTCATTGTATATGCTTCTATGTCATTTTCACGTGCTTTTTCAACATATTCTGGATTTATGTCTACACCTGTGCATTTATATCCTAAATTGTTTAAATTACTGCAATAACCTCCTGTAGCACATCCTAAATCTAATATTTTCCTTCCCGCATGGTTGGTAACAAAATTAATGGACTTTAAGGATACACATGGTTCTATAGTTAAGTACCAGTTTTTAGTATCTCTAAATATTTCATTATTTTCCATTAGATTACCTCTATGATACCCTTAAAATATTGATTATGTCAAAATTTTAGATTATTTAAATTCAGGATTGTCCTTTTTTAAGGTTTTATTTGAATATTTAAAGACCATTTAAGTTAAAATGCTATATATTACTATATTTATTATTAGTAATATATTTATCTCCTTAATTGTTTCAATAGCATTATATCAACTTCATCAATGCACCCAAATATATAAATAATGATTAAATACAGCAAGGTAGCCATAATAATCAATAAAAATAGATTTAAATCTTTAAAATACAATATAAATATGCTAATGATTAAAGTTGCAAATAAAATCTTTGATAAATCATCCATGACTGTTTTATATTGAATTCCATAACCAAATTTGTAAGTAACCAGGAAGATATACCCTGTTGAAACTATTGCAGCTATAAGTGTAGCAAAACTTGCTCCAATATAACTAAAGAGAGGAATTAAGAATAAATTTAATAATATATTTGTTGCAGCAGATATTATGGAGATTTTAGTTATAATATACTGTTTATTTATTGATTGTAACAGCTGTACAAATGGAGCCCCTGCAAAAGTTAGTATAATTGTCCATATCAGTATCTGTAAGGCAATTATTGATTGACTGTATCCTGGACCGAAGATCGTTAATATAATTTTATCTGCTAAAATGGTCACTCCAACTCCCATCGGAACTCCAATTATAATCATATATTTGAAATATTTTTCGTTCATTAGTTTAAGCGAATTTTTGGAAGATGTGTAAAACTGGGACATAACTGGAAAAATAGCCATATTAATTGCATTTGGTATAAACAACAGTATCAACATTAATCTGTATGCAGCGCTGTACCAACCAACTACTTCTGCTCCCTGTACTACCGACAGCATTATTGAGTCAATATAATTATACAACATTCCACTAAGGGCAGTTATTCCAAAGGGCCATGATTCTTTTATTATGGGCTTCCAAAATGAAAGATCTATTCTAAGTTCCGGCAGCGGAAAGTTTTGCACATATTTGAAAAGGATATATGCTGCGATTAATCCTGCAGAAATCACATTAATAAAAGCAAAGAAAATAATGCTTAAATTATAATGTATCATAATTACAGTGCCTAAAAGCACTATAACTGAACTCAATATCGTGCTCAATGATATGTATTCCATTTTTTCATTGGCCTGGAAAATAGCACCTAAAACACCTGAAAAAGACCCTATTATCACAGATACCGTGACAATATAAATAATATTTTTAACGATTTCGGGATATCCAATTATATTGGTGATGATTATTATCAATACAAAGGTTAAAATGGACAGGATAATTTTTATGAGAAAAATATTGGAGATATATTTATCTCTATCAGATAAATTCCTTGAAATTTCTCTTACCATAAGCGTGCTCATACCTAAATCCGCAAAGATGCCGAGAATTCCGGTAATAGAAAGTGCAATAGACCATATTCCAAATATACTGGCTCCAAAGTATCTTGCAGCGTACATTGTAATAAAAAATGTGAAAATATAGCTTATAATCTGCGATATCAATAAAAAAGTAGTGTTTTTTGCTATTTTACGAACTCTGCTCATTAAAAATTCTTCCTTTTTTAATGATGATATATTAAATTACAAATCTAGTTTTTATAACTTTAATAACTCTTTATAAACGGTTAAAATGCTAATTCTGCATTAAAATAATGAAATCAAGTGCATATCATATATTTAAATTAGGAATATTATGCTTTTGACTCATTGTTGCACATTACAATATCACTGTAACTTATTACTTACTTACAATAAATATATTTCTATTAACGGATCATTTTCATTTACAAATTAAAAATTAAATAAATGAATGACTTAATGACAATATCTGCATTTTTTGTAAATTGAAAGCATTAATAATAAATTTAAGTTAAAAAAAATAATTTTTTTATATTTTTATAAAAATTAAACGGCATTACATTAAGATAGAACTTTTTTAAACCATTCTACAGTTTCTTTCAGTTCCTCTTTAAAATCAGCTTTTGGATCATAACCCATTGATTTAGCCTTGGATATATCTGCTAATGAATACTTTATATCTCCCGGGCGTTCTTTCTCATAGATGGGTTGTATGTCTATTCCAATAATTTCTTTTATCATCAAAAAAAGCTGGTTTATAGTGGTGCTTTTACCAAGGCCTATATTAAATGCGCCGGTTAATTTTGATTCTGCAGCCATTATATTAGCAGCTACAATATTTTTTACTGAGACAAAATCTCTGCTCTGTTCTCCATCTCCATATATAATAGGACTTTCATTTTTAAGTATTTTATCAATGAAAATAGGGATTACAGCCGCGTATTGTGAGTTAGGGTCCTGCCTTGGTCCAAATACATTAAAATATCTAAGGGAAATTGTTGGTAATCCATAAATTTCAGAAAATACATTGCAGTATAGTTCCCCAGTAGTTTTACCCACAGCATAGGGTGATAAAGGGTTAACTGGATCATCTTCACTAAGCGGCAGTGATTCTGTATCTCCGTAAACAGCCGAAGAAGAGGCAAGTACTACCTTTTTAACATCTGTATTTTTTGCAGCCTCAAGAACTTTTAATGTCCCGGTTATATTGACTTTATTTGAAATAAAGGGGTCATCTACACTTTTTTGAACGCTGGTAACGGCTGCCTCATGGAAAACATAATCGGCACCGTCAAAAATTTCTTCTAAATTAATTGAAGTTATATCCCCCAGTGTAGTGTCAATTTTAGAAATATTAAAGTGTTTTATATTTTCTATATTTCCAGTTGATTGATCATCAATAATAACGACCAGATTGTCTTGGCTAAGTTTTTCGACAAGATGTGATCCAATAAATCCGAGACCGCCTGTAACTACAACTTTTTTATTTTTCATAGGTATTCCTCTAATAGATATTAATGTTTAAACTGAACTTCAAGTTACACTCACGTTTAGATTAAGCGAACGATAGACGTTTTGAGTATCCGGTAATTTATATAATAAAAATTTTACATTCTGGTTTCCAGCAGGAAGATTAAATTTGAATGGAATTTCTTTTTGTTCACTATTTGTAAGGGTAATGCTTTCATTTTTTAAAATAGTTTGATTATTTTTTACCACTAACTGGTATGTAGTATTTGCATATTCATGATTTACAATACCAATAATCATATTTCCACTTTCGCCGGCAGTTAAATTAGTTGGGTAATCACCTGCTTTTTCATTAGGTCCTAAAATGTAAAATTCGGTGAATTTTTCGCCAGGTTGTGGAAAAACGGCAATATAAATAGTTGCAACAACTGCAATGATAAGTGCAATAATTAAAATAATTGATATTGGTTTATCCAAGTTAAATTTACTCATATATAATCTTCCTTATTTATGTGTGTTAAATTCATTCTATAAAATTGCTTATTTAAAAATTGTTTATTTAAATTAGATCATATTTCTAGAATATTATTATTTTATTTGTTTTAATAATTATTCTTGTTTAATATATTCTAAATTTATATAATACTTTTTTCTATTTGTATACATATATAGATTAAGTTAAGGATATATTAAAATGAGTAGGGGGATATTTTGTGAAATTTTGAAAGTTATTGAACTTTAAAATCAGGCAAATTAAATATCTAGAACATCTTTAAGAATTCCTCCCTAGAAAAGTACAATGTATTTTACAGCCTTAATTTTTTAACGCTCATGTTCACAAAAACTGTCGGTCTTCAAAAATCTTCGATTTTTGAAACCTCGAAAACAAAGCATTCGAAAATTTACAATTTTCGATGCGTCAAATCAAAGATTTAACAGTTTTCGAAGGTTTTTGTAACCGTAAAAATCGCAGCTGGCAAATACTTCGTATTTGTCGCCTGCAAAACCCTTAAAATTCGAAGAATTTTGGGGCATGTAAAACTTCGTTTTGCGGTTCAGGAAAACCTTAAAAAATCGTAGATTTTTTACGTATAGAAAAATGCTACGCATTTTTCTCTAACTACGGTTTTCGGGGCGTCAAAATCAAAGATTTTGACAGCTAAAGAAAATGCGTTGCATTTTCTGTGTTTGCGAATTGAAAATTCGCAACCGTAAAAATCGCAGCTGACAAATACTTCGTATTTGTCGCGTCAAAATCAAAGATTTTGACAGCTTGCAAAATTCATAGAATTTTGCGGCCCAAAAATTCTACGAATTTTCGACGGCTTGCAAAATTTCTAATT